>CAMVGR010000005.1 GCA_947167075.1 uncultured Bacteroidales bacterium | reverse complement strand
TGGCACAGGCAGAAAACCGAGCCATCGGTCTCAACGGCGACATGCCGTGGCACCTCAGCGGTGATCTCAAGCGATTCAAAGAGCTCACAATGGGACATCCCGTCGTTATGGGTCGTCGCACCTGGGAGAGCCTACCCAAGCGCCCGCTGAAGGGTCGTCGCAATATAGTGCTATCGCAGACAGAGGGTTACGACCCCGAAGATGCCGAGGTGGTGCACAGCGTCAATGATTTGTTCGATCTCTTGCGCGACTGCGACGACGAGGTGTTTGTCATCGGTGGCGGCAGATTGTATGCCCTGCTGATGCCGTGGGTAAACCGACTGTATGTTACATGGGTGCATAGGGAGTTCGCCGATGCCGACACCTTCTTTCCCGTAATCGATTTGTCGGAGTTTACCCTTGTGCATCAGACCGAACGCTTGTTCGACGAAAAGAGCGGGCTGGAGTATAGCTACGCCGAATACGACAGGAAATATAGACTATGAACAGTGTAACAATCATTAATATAGGCGACGAGCTACTGCTGGGGCAGGTGGTCAATACCAACGCCTCGACTATGGCACGTATGCTTACCCAATCGGGAATGGAGGTGTGCAATACGGTTGTTGTGGGAGATGTGCGTGAGGCTATCTGGCAAGCAGTGGACGAGGCTATGCACACGTCAGACGTTGTGCTGGTTACAGGTGGCCTCGGACCCACCAAGGACGACATCACCAAGAAGCTCCTCTGCGACTACTTCCACTCCGAGTTGGTGGAGAGCCCCGTGGCATTGGAGAATGTGCGTCGCATCTTCGCCGTACGTGGCTTCGAGCTTACGCCCGTCAACCGTGCCCAGGCCCTGGTGCCAAAGTGCTGCGAGGTGCTTAACAACGACCTCGGCACAGCTCCCTGCATGTGGTTTGCCCATAACGGGCATGTGCTGGTGTCGCTGCCGGGTGTGCCGCACGAGATGGAGTGGTTGATGCATAACCGCGTCATCCCCAAGCTGCAGGATACATTTGAGACGGAGATTATTATAAACAAGAATATCCTCACACAGGGCATAGGTGAGAGTTTCCTTTCCGACTTGATAGAGCCATGGGAGCTGTCGCTGCCAGATAATATCAAGCTGGCCTACCTGCCAGTGGCAGGCATGACCAAGCTGCGTCTTACGGCACGCCTGCCACACGACTATCCACTATCCGCTTTCCATTTTCCACTTGAAAGCCTCTATCAAATAGCTGGACAATACATTGTTGGTGAGGACTGCGAGACCCTGGCCGAGTTGGTGCACAAGACCCTCACGGAGCGAGGCCTCACCCTAGCTACCGCTGAGAGTTGCACGGGTGGCACCATCGCCAGCAGCCTCACAGCACAAGCCGGTGCCTCGGCCTACTTCCGCGGCGGCGTGGTGGCCTACAGCAACGAGGTGAAAGAGTGCGCCCTCGGCGTACAGCACAGCACACTGGAGGCCCACGGCGCTGTGAGTGAAGAGACTGTCCGCGAGATGGCCGAAGGGGTGCGTCAGCGCCTCGGGGCTGACCTGGCTATAGCCACCTCTGGCATCGCAGGTCCCGACGGAGGCACCAAGGAGAAACCAGTAGGTACGGTGTGGATTGCCGTAGCAGATGCCTCGCACACGGTGGCACAGCTGCTGAGCTTTCCCGGACGTCGCCGCCAGCAGAACATCGACCGCACAGTCAATCAAGCCTTCTCAATGCTAATACACATGATATGCCAAAAGCACTGATCACCATATTGCTGCTCATCGTAAGCAATGTATTCATGACCTTCGCCTGGTACGGAAACCTGAAGCTCACCGAACTGAAGATCAACACCAGCTGGCCGCTGATACTCATCATCCTCACCTCGTGGGGAGTCGCCTTCTTCGAGTACTCGTTCATGATACCGGCCAACCGTATCGGTAGCCAGATCAACGGCGGCCCCTTCTCGCTGATGCAGCTCAAGATACTGGCCGAGTGCATCTCGCTGACGGTCTTCACCATCATCGTCGCCACCGTATTCAAGAGCGAGCCCATCCGCTGGAACCATCTGGTTAGCTTCCTCTTCATCATCCTTGCTGTCGTCTTTGCCTTTATGAAAACCAAATGATATGAGACGCGTAGCCTACCTTCTGCTGCCGCTGCTGCTGGCGGCCTGTACACAGAAACCCGATACGGTGGAGCTGACCGACTGGCAGTTTGAATACAATGGACAGCGGTACCCTGCCACGGTGCCCGGATTCATCCACACCGACCTGATGGCCAACGTCCTCATCCCCAATCCCTACTACGACACCAACGAGGACAGCGTGCAGTGGGTGGGCGACAGCGTGTGGCACTACAGCACCACCATCCGAAAGAGCGACCTGCCCAAGGGCGACACCCTCTGGCTTGTATTCGAGGGCCTTGCTGGGCAGGCCAACCTCGTCATCAACGGCGAACTCATCGACGCGCCAGACAACATGTTCTGCCAACACACCTACCCCATTACCGACTTCCTGACCGAACTGGACGACAGCCTGCTGACAATAGGCCTCTCCTTCTGGCCGACCACCAATGCACTCTACTCCACGCTCGACCCCGAGACCTGCGAAATGCTGCCGAGTGACTCCGCCAAAGAAGCCTACTACGGCATCACACTGCCCGAACGGCGGGCTTTCACCCGCATAGCGCCCTACCAGCAGGGCTGGGACTGGGGCCCCAAGCTGACCACCTGCGGCATCTGGAAGCCGGTGTATATCACCAATCAGCGTCCAAGTGATCTGAGTAATCAGATTATTCCGAATAATCTGAATGTGGAGTTGAGACAAGTAAAAGACTCCATCGGACAATCATTCACATTCTACCGTGATGGCAAACCCATCTTCATTAAGGGCGCCAACTGGATACCCATACGCTCGTTCCCCGTGCTGGATAGTGCTAACCGCGCTCGCTACCGCTACCTGCTTTGCTCCGCCAAGGAGTCGGACTTCAACATGATACGAGTCTGGGGCGGCGGCATCTACGAGCATGACTACTTCTATGATCTCTGCGACTCGCTGGGACTGATGGTGTGGCAGGATTTCATATTTGCTGGCACACCTTACCCTGATAGCCCCGAGATGCTGGCTTCCATCCGAGAGGAGGCACGCCAGCAGGTGAGTCGTCTAGCGAAGCACCCATGCATCGTCCTCTGGTGCGGCAACAACGAGGTGAAGAATGGATGGGAAGACTGGGGCTGGCAGAGCCAGTTCAACTGGACACCCGAGCAGCGTGTCCGCCTGGAGAAGGCCATGGATACCATCTTCGGGTATTCAAGCACGACGAGCAACACCAACTCCACCAGCATCTTAGCGAAGGCCGTTCGCGACTGCGACCCGCTGCAGCGCCCCTACATCACCACCTCGCCCCTCTACGGCTGGGGCCACCCCGAGTGCGTCACCCACGGCGACAGCCACTACTGGGGAGTGTGGTGGGGAGAAGAACCCTTCGAGAAATACAAAGAGAAGACCGGACGCTTCATGAGCGAGTATGGGTTCCAAAGCTATCCGATGCTCAGTACCATAGTGCGTTACGCTCCAGATGTGATTCCTACCGAGCTATTCGCCGATGCCACCAATCACTGTCCAGCCATTGGCAGCCACCAGAAGCATCCTCGTGGTGTGCAGATAATAGACAAGGCCATGATGCACTACTACGGCTTCGATAGTCGCACGCTGAGTGTCGACGACTATGCCTACGTCAGCCAGTTGCTGCAGGCCTGGGGTGTTGGCTATGGCATCCTCTGCCACCTGAACGATCCACACTGCAGCGGCACGCTCTATTGGCAGCTCAACGATTGCTGGCCTGTGGCCTCGTGGAGCTCGATCGACTACTACGGCAACTGGAAGGCCCTACAATACCGTGCCCAGGCCCTCTTTGAGGCTGGGACTGGAGAAGACCTTCGGGCATGGGAGGAATACTATAGCATTTACCCCAAGAACCGCACATATCCAGCACCGCGCTACACCATGCGACGGCAGATAGTCGATGGCGCTCTGACGGCAACTATCGTTGCTGAAACCGACCTCTACGACCTTTATATCGACACCGAACCCCATATCGACGGTCATTTCTCCTCCAACTTCATTGACCTCCGTGCCGGCGAGACAATCAGTATAAAACTAATCCCCTCTAATCCGGATGTGGATTTGAGGGGAATCGGTCTGGTAGCTAGGACGCTCAACCAGCTCTACTGCAAGTAGGCCGAGTGGGTACTCGGGCTGTTGTTTTAGGCAATCCTACTCGTCTTTGTAGCCTGCTGCTATCCTTGCACGCTTGCGTTCGATTTCGTCCAGTATGATTTTGCGAATGCGGAGGTTTGAGGGTGTAATCTCCAGGTATTCGTCCTCGCGGATGTATTCCATGGCTTCTTCAAGGCTGAACTTGATGGCTGGACTGGTGGTGGACTTGTCGTCGGCACTCTTGGAACGCATGTTGGTAAGGTTTTTGGCGGTAACCACGTTGATGACAATGTCGTTTCCCGGACGGAGGCTCTCGCCAATCACTTCTCCGGCATACACCATGTCGCCAGGTTCGATGAAGAATGGGCCACGGTCCTGCAACTTGCTGATGCTGTATGCTGTGGCCTCGCCAGTCTCTTTCGCTATTAGTGCACCGTATTTGTGATCGTCCATATCCCCTTTCCATGGTTGGAATTCGAGGAAGCGGTGGGCTATGATAGCCTCGCCGTTGGTGGCTGTGAGCAGGGTGTTGCGCAGGCCGATAATGCCACGGCTCGGAATGGTGAAGTCGAGTTGCACGCGGTCTCCTTTGGTATCGATATTTCCCACTTCACCTTTGCGGCGTGTTACGACATCGATCACCTTCGAGCTAAACTCTTCGGGGACGAGCACTGTGAGTTGCTCGATGGGCTCACACTTTTGGCCATCGATTTCGCGGATGATGACCTTTGGCTGTCCCACTTGCAATTCGTAGCCTTCGCGTCGCATGGTCTCTATCAGAACGGAGAGGTGCATGATACCTCGTCCATAGACCAACAGTTGGTCGGGCGAGCCCGTCTCCTCGATTCGCATGGCGAGGTTTTTCTCCAATTCGGCATACAGGCGGTCGCGCAGATGGCGGCTGGTGACATATTTTCCTTCTTTTCCGAAGAAGGGCGAATTGTTGATGGTGAACAGCATACTCATGGTGGGTTCGTCCACTTTGATGGGAGGCAGGGCTTCGGGATTGTCGGCATCGCAGATGGTGTCGCCAATTTCGAAGGCCACATTCTTGTCCAGCTCCATCAATACTGCACATATCTCGCCGGCTTCCACAATGTTCTTGGTACGTTCTTTACCTAGCCCCTCGAATGTGTAGAGTTCTTTTATCTTGCTCCGTATCTGGGTGCCGTCGCGTTTCACGAGGGTGATGTTCTGCCCTGCCTGCAGGGTGCCGCGGTGCAGTCGTCCGACGGCGATTCGTCCGAGGTAGGAGCTGTAGTCGAGCGACGAAATCATCATTTGAGTGTTGCCCTCGGGGACAATGGGGGCGGGGATGTGCTCGATGATGAGGTCCATCAGGTACGATATGTCGTCGGTGGGGGTGTTGTAGTCTTCGCCCATCCATCCCTGCTTGGCACTGCCATAGGCGGTGGGGAATTCCAGCTGGTCGTTGTTGGCTCCGAGGTTGAACATGAGGTCGAAGACTGCCTCCTGTGTGGCCTCGGGGTCGCAGTTGGGTTTGTCCACCTTGTTGACCACCACGATGGGTTTCAGGCCAAGCTCGATGGCCTTTTGCAGCACAAAGCGGGTCTGTGGCATAGGCCCTTCGAATGCATCCACGACCAGTAGCACGCCATCGGCCATGTTGAGCACGCGCTCCACTTCGCCGCCGAAGTCGCTGTGGCCTGGGGTGTCAATGATGTTGATTTTGTATCCCTTGTAGCGTACGCTGACGTTCTTGCTGAGGATGGTGATGCCGCGCTCGCGTTCGAGGTCGTTATTGTCGAGAATGAGTTCTCCGGTCTCTTGATTGTCGCGGAATAGTTTTGCTTGGTGGAGCATACGGTCGACCAAGGTGGTTTTCCCGTGGTCGACATGGGCTATAATTGCAATATTTCTAATATTTTGCATAGTGTGATGCGTAGACTTTAAAAATGCAAAAATACGCATTATTTCCTAAATGTCGGAAAAAAAGTGTTTTCTATATCTTCTAAAGTGTTAATAGTGTATAAGTTAGTCTTTGAAAGGGGGATGTTTCGTACCTTCTGCCCGACTGGTCCGTTCTATTACGGTGTTGTCACGGTTCATCTACGGTGCATGTACGGTGCATGTACGGTAGTGATACGTAGAAAATAGAAGTCGGACCCTTTGTTTGAAGGGTCCGACTTCAGGTTGGCTACTGTAGGGTAGCATCGAAGTGGTTATCGCACAAGCAGTTTGCGTACGGCGTTGCCTTCGCTGCTGCTGATTCGTACGAAGTAGGTGCCACGGGCATAGTGTCCGAGATCGATGCTAAGCTGATCGCCTTCGGTATTGAAGAGTTCTATCTGTCGTCCGCCGAGGTCGAAGATGGTGACGATGGCATCTGTGGGCAGGCCATCGAGGGTGACCTTGGTGGTGGCGGGGTTGGGATAGATGGCGATGTGGCTCAGTTGCAGGTCGTCGATACCTTCCTTGTCGGAGAAGGTAGCGATGTAGGTGGCATTGCCACTGACCACAACTGTGCGTTGGCTATTGGTGTCGCCGTCTTGCCACGATACGAAGTGGAACCCATCTTTGGCAGAGGCTTTCAGTGTGATGGTAGTTCCTGCCAAATATGTGCCACCGCCAGTTACTGTACCCATCGTGGTGTCGGCACTGACGGCTTCGATGGTGTAGTAGACTGTGTCGGGAGGTGTGGCTCCGTTGAAGATACCTTCGATGGTATGGTCACTGTAGGCCTCTACAAAGAGTGCATAGATTGTCACACCCTCGGGTATATCCTCATCTACTGTGTTGTCGACCACAATGAGGTTCGTACTGTTCACTAGCGGCACGCTGACTCCGTCGAGCTTGATGGCGTCGAGTTTCGAAGCGGTGATGCCAAGCTCGGCAAACAGCTCCTTCACTTCGGCATTGTCGGTATTCTCGATGTCGATGAACTCGGCTATAAAGGTATTGCCAGCGGGTACTTTGATGGACATGCTGCCTTTGACGAACGGTATGTCATACTCGTCCATGTCATCATAGTCGTAGATCATGGCACCATTGCCGGTGTTGGTGAGGTTGAAGGTATAGAGCGTGGTGTCGGGGTTGACGATGGTAGAGTCGTCCCAAGCGGTGAATATACCCTCGATGGTGTGGTCGGTGTTGGTGTTGAGGAGGAGGTAGTAGGCGATGACGCTGTCGGTGGCCATCAGATTCTCGATTTCGAGCATGTCACTCGCCACGAGGGGTACCTCCACGCCGTCTACTTTTATTTTGCTCAGTTTGTGTCCTGTGAAGCCGGCTGCAGTCATGTTCATGCCTAGGCTACTGTTGGGGTGCACAGAGGCAAAGGTGGTGTAGAACGATATGCCGCTATCGGCGGTGAACGTCATAGTGCCTACTATCAAATTATCGCCCTGAGCCATGTAGCCATTGCCGGTATTGGTGAAGGTGATAATGCGTTGTTCTGACTCGCCAGTGGTGTCGATGTCACCGGTCCAGGGACCGAACTCGCACTCTGCAGTGTGGTCGGCATCAACTTCGAACTGGTAGACATACCATAGGTAGCCGTCGGTGCCCATGTAGTCGGTTATTTGCATCGTCGGGTCGCTACCGTCGAGAGGTATGTCTTTGCCATCGAAGTAGAAGTGGTTGAGCTGAGTGTAGTCGGGGTAGGAATAGTAGGTGCCAGTGGGCGCATCGGTAGAGGCGCACACGGTGACGATGGTGCCTTCTGGCAGGTTGAGTACCGTGGTGTCTTCAACCATCGTTTGGCTGCCGTTGCCGACGATGTAGGTCATGTAGCCGCCATTGTTGATGAGGGTCACATCGTGATAGGTGAGGGTGCTATCGATTCCAGACACGTAGTGGGCCTCCACGGTGTGGTCGGCATCAGCGGTGACGGTCATAAAGTAGAGGGTGGCCGAGGTGTAGCCGTATTCGACTGTTAGCAACGGGTTGCTGCCGTCGAGGGCAATGTTCTCGCCATCGTAGATTACCTCAGTCAGTTTCTCTGCACCGATGAAGGGGAAGCTGGTGTAGTAGAGCGGGTCGTAGGTGGCCATTTCGATGGTCAGGGTCTTGCCGGCTGCCAGGGTGTAGGTCACCACGCTGTCCTCTATCATATCGTCGCCGACAAACATGTAGCCGCCGTCGGGGTTCTTGATGGTGATGGTGTAGGTGTTGGTGTCGCTGGGAGTATCGCTCCACGGCACGAAGACACCTTCGATGGTGTGCGGACCGTTGGCATCGACCTCCAATGTGTAAAAGATAAGGCCGTCGAAACCATACATTGAATAGTCTACGATACTAATGCGGCTGTCGCTGCCGTCAATGGCTATACTTTCGCCATCGAGGTAGACTGCGCTTAGCTTAGTGCCATCGTAGTAGGCAAGGTCTTCTTCGCTGAGGCCAAAATCTGAGGCCTTGGATGGGTCAATGGAGATGAATAGTGTGGTGACGCTGCTGAACATTTCGACACTATCGGTCATGGTACCAACCACAAGGATTTCATCATCAGGGTCTACATAATATGACATCGGGCCGTTGCCGGTGTTGGTGAAGGTGAACTGTACCTTCTCAGGTTCCACCCATTCGGTGAAGACGCCTTCGATGGTGTGCGGGCCTTCAGCCACATGCTGTATATAGTAGATAATGTATCCTTCATCTGACATGTAGTTGTCGACGACTAGGCGGCTGTCGCTGCCGTCGATGGGGATGCTTTCGCCATCGAGGTAGACCTCGCTCAGTATCTCATGGCCTGCACCGAGGGTGATGCCTGCATTGTCGGGATGGTTGGGATTGTAGCTGTAGAAGAGGGTGATAACGGTATTGGCACTGTCGACGGTGACGGTGGTGTCGCTCTCGAAGTTGATAGTGGCCGAGGAACCATAGTCAATGAAGCGCATGTAGCCACCATTGTTCTTGAGTGTGTAGTCGTAGCTTGGCAAATCGTCGCCGGTGTAGCTGATTTCGAAGGTGCTGATGTCACCGTAGTAGAACCAATATACGTATCTCACGTACATGTTGCCGCCTTCGGTGTAGACTGTGTCGTAGATGTAATCATTGATGTCCACAGCCACGCCGTCTACCTTCATCTCACTTATGGTGCGGTACTTCAAGCTCCATCCATACTCGGTGGCGGCTTCAGCACTGAAGCTTCCGGCCAAGAAGTAGCTCTGGTTGCCAGTCACGCCCGTTATGGTGTTGGTGCCCACAGGCAACTGTCCACCCCATTCAGGGTTGGAGAGCAAGCCGTTCTGGTTCTTGGTGACGGTGACGGTGCTGTAGGATACAGTGGTGAAGGTGATGGATGTATCGGCACTGTTTCCGTTGAGGCAGAAGTTGGTGAGGGTGGCGGTGTAGGTGACTCCTCCGTCCAGACCGTACATCCAGTGGTAGGAGGTTTGTCCCATCGGCTGGCAGATGATGACATCGGATACTTGTTGTACGTTGCCATTTGAGTCGGTAAGGGTGATCTGGAACGTACCGTTGCTGCTGGCGGGGGTAGTCCATGCGAACTCTACATAGTCGGTGCCCAAATCGTAGATGCGGAAGTTATCCGGCGTGGTGCAATTGGCGGTGTCGGGTTGGTCGCCAGTGAAGTGCACCTCTATCTCGTCCACATCGCCCATGGTGAAGTGGTAGAGATAGTAGATTTCGCCGTATTCAGACAGGAAGTCGTAGATGACGAGGTTCGTGTCGCTGCCGTCGAGGGCGATGGGAGTACCGTCCACAATGAGGCTCTCCACCTGGTAGGCGGTGATGTCGAAGCCGTTGTTTTCGGCATAGTCGTGGGTCATGCCCAACAGCTGCACGAAGGTCGCGTCGCCTTCATAGCCTTCCACATACACGGGTTCGGTGTCGCTAATATAACCGAGCTGCGGGGTGTACACCTGGCCGCCGTCGGGATTCTTCAGGGTGTAGCCTGCATAGTTCTTGGTGGTGAAGGTGACGGTGGTGTCGGCATAGCTGCCGTTGAGACAGTTGGCGCGGATGGTGACGGTGTAGGTGGTGTTCTGCGAGAGGCCGTAGAAGTCGAACCATGCAGCCTTGGTGGTGGCGTAGAGTTCCCCGTCGAGGTACACCTCATAGTTGCCGTCCGAAGTGCTGGGCACGCCCCAGCTGAAGTAGGCGTTCTCGGCGTCGTAGTCGTACTGCAGGTTGGTCACTGCATAGCAGTTCACGCTGTCGATGTCGTCGCTTCCGAAGACCACTTCCACGGTGCTCACTTCGCCCAACGTGGCCGAGAAGACATAGGCCACGGCATCGGGTATGGAGTTGCCTTCGTTATCCACAAGGCCGTAGAGCGCTATGCGGTCGTCGCTGCCGTCGAGGGGCACGCTCACGCCGTCGTAGCTGATGCTCTTCACACGGTTGGCATTGTGGTTAAGTACAGCCGCGGACGCATACTCTATCGGGAACGAGAAGGCCGCAAACTGGTAGTAGTCGCCTTCCGCACCGGTGTATTGGTAGGTGCTGTAGGTACTGGTCTCGTCCATCAGCCAGTCGCTGCCGTCGAGGGTCTGCAGGTGGCCGCCTCCGTTGTTGATGACGGTGAGGGTGGCCTGCTCGGGCTGGTGGATGTAGAGGGTGGTGTCCACCGTCTCACCGTTGGGGCAGAGTGCGGTGATTACCACCTCGTAGGTCTCATTCGACTGTAGACCATAAATGGTGAAGGGATGTACATCGTTGGTATCCTCCACGCCGTTGACACTGAAGGTGTAGGTCACACCACTGTGTTCATACCAGTCGATGTAGGCATTGCCACCGTCATACACGATGCTGTTCACCTCTACTGCCGGGCAATCGCCGGTGTAGACAAGCTGCACACTGTGCACCTCACCGATAGCGACATCGAAAGAGTAGAGTGTTTGTCCTATATTGCCGTTTAAGTTAGTGTAGATCTTCACGCGGTCATCGCTGCCGTCGATGGGCAGTTCGACACCGTCGAGGTAGACCTTGTCCAACTGCCTGGTGGTGGGATCGTATCCCCATTGATTGGCCAACTCGGCACTGAGGCTCGCCGCCTCAATGTGAAGGGTCTCGCCGGAGTAGCCTCCCCACGTCGTGTTGTTGTTGATGCCATACCAGCTTTCCCGGTACATGAACGATGCGAGGTAGTCACTATTATTGGTGTAGAATGTGACGCTGTCGAGGGGGCCATAGGTTGTGAATGTGATGCTGGCCGAAGCGCTGTCGCCGTTCAGACAGGCCGAGGTGATGGTGACGGTGTACTCGGTCTCGGGCTCCAGGTTGGCGAAGGTGATGTTGGCATAGCTGGTGGTGAAGGTTTTGCCGTCGCTGACTTTCACCGTGTAGTCGCCGGTGCTCGAAGGAGCAGGCAGCCACGAGAGGGCCACCTCGCTGTCGGTCGCCCAGTCCACCTTCAGCTCCGCAACGGGGTCGCAGTTCTCGCTGTCGGAGTAGGGTCCGTAGACAAACTCGATGGTGTGTTTGCCGGTGTCCTGCGTGTAGGTATAATTATAGAATATATAGCCCTCGTCGTTGTGGTTGTAGATGACAAGGCCGGGGGTGACAGTGGTGTCGAGTGCCAGCTCCTCGCCGTCGAAGTAGAGGTGCTCAAGGCGCATGGCATTGGTGTCGACCAGGTTGCTCCAGTCCACCAGCGGGGTGAAGGTGCCGAAGGTGAAGGTGAACTGGCTGCCCTCCGTCATGGCCCTGTACATGGTGTCGTAGATGCGATACTGGCTGCCGTTGCTCAAATAGGCCAGGTAGCCGCCGCCGTTGTTGATGACGGTGAGGGTGGCGTTCTCCTTGTCTTCGGTGTCGTCGTAGGCCGAGTAGGTGACATCGAAGGTGACATCGCTAGTGTAGTAGTCGCACACGGTATAGAGTCGGTAGCCGTAGTCGGCCCAGTCATCGGTAATCTCCACGCTGGCATCAGTGCCGTCCAGTGCCAGTGCCTCTCCGTTGCGGCTGAGGCTGCTCACCATGGCGTACTGCTTGCTGATGTTCACAGCGGGCTGCATGTTGGGATTGATGTCGCCGAAGTCGACGCAGAAGCGGTGACCGACGGGAATGTCGAGGGTGGTAGTGCCGGCATAGATGCGGTTGCACTGCACCTGATTGTTGTACTCGTCGCGCTCGCAGTAGTAGACGTAGCCGCCGTCGGGATTGTTCACTGTGACGCTGTAGGTGGTCTTCACCTCCTCAAAGGGGCCATAGGTGGCCACAATGTCCATGTCACCCTCGACGGTATAGTAATAATAATATGATTTATATCCGTCGGTAGCAAGGTTGTCGTACTGTTCGAGCGTTGAGAGATCCACATTGGCTCCATTCACCGTGAGGTTCTTGAGCTCGGCATATTCAGGCACATAGTTATAGCCATAGCTGCCGTCGCTGCTGTTGATGGAGTATAGACGTATCAATCCGCTGGTGCCTTCTATCACTTCCTGCGAGAAGTCGCCGGCGGTGGAATAATAATAGATGCTGCCCACGTTGCCTGCATAGTAGCCGCCGTTGCCGCTGATGTTGACGGTGTACTTTTCCACCAGCACAGCGCCGCCAGTCTCCACCTTCATGTTGTCGACGCGGAGGTAGTACTGGTCGGTGCAGTCGAAGTGGCGCACGGCAAGGTAGACTTCCTGTCCGGCATAGGCCGAGAGGTCGACCTGCATGTTTTGCCAGTTGCTGTAGTCGCTGCAGGTCTCCTCGAAGAGGAGGGTGAAGTCGGACGTGGCAGTACCCGTGGTGGAGACATAGATGCCGTAGTGCTCGGCAAAATAGCTGCCGCTGGTGGTCTGCAGGTCGAGGCTGAGGTGGCAGTCCTCATTGGGCAGGAGCACCTTGGGGGTGATGAGCCAGTTGTCGGGCGTGAGGGCGGTGTAGGTGTAAGAGTCGGACTGCATGTATCCGTTTGACTGCAACCAGCCATATCCGTCGCCGTCCTCGTCAAGGAGTGTCCAGCACTGTATTTCCTCGGAGAACTCTTCATTGAGGGTGGTGAGGGTCTGCGAGCAGTCGACAGGAGGCGCAGCGACATCTATGCTCACATCGTCGATAATCACGCCACACATATCTGTGCAGTCGTGGTGGCGGAAGGCAACGTGGATGGTTTGTCCCACATAGTCGCTCAAGTAGACAGTACGCTTGGTGGCTAAGTCATTGGTGAAGGTTTCTGTGTAGACTTGTGTGTAGTTGTCTACATCGTTGCCAGTGCCAACATAGACCGAGTATTTGTCGGCAGCATACGAATCGCTGCACATTGCTTGAGCCCACCAAATGAGAGCGGTATTACTATCACTGATGGTCACGGCGGGGCTCACAGCCCAGTTGTCTGGAAGAAGGGGGTCATAGGTACCATTCATGTCGTACGACAAGGACATTAATCCGTTGTAGTCGTGGATAGGATAGCTATCTTGTTCCCATCCGAATCCGTCGCCATCGGCATCGATGAATGTCCAGCAATCGAGGCTATTCTCAAAGCCTTCGTTGAGGGAGGTGAGCGGAGTGTCGCATTCGCCCGGCAGGGGTTCGCCGTTGTCCTCGCCCATGATGCCGCGCACCATGAAGGAGTACTGGTCCCAACCTGTATAGTAGAAGCTGTTGGTCCACAGGGCACCGTCCTCGTTGCCGCTGCCATAGGTCATGGCGGCGGGATAGGCATATTCGTTGTTGCTAATGCCAATCCATATATGGCTACCCGATGCTACGGAAATCGGAGAGCTAAGCGTCATCTGCACCCATCCAGCTTTACTTGCAGCCACCGTGGTGGTGGAGACAGGACTGGATGGAAGCGAAGCACCGGTGTAGATGCTGACGGTGAAGTTGCCGGCTCCCACAGCATAGAACTCGACAGCTTTCAGTGCTTTGCCGCTTGCGATCGAGGAGGAAGGGATACGGATGCCCCAGAAGACATCGCTGCCCGCTGAGCCGTATCCCAGGCCGGTCAGGTAGTGGCCACTGCCGCAGTAGCTGATGGTGTCGGTCTCGTTGATGGCCTTGAAATTGGCCGTGACATCCACGTCGCCACCGTTGGCCACAAACTGCATGGGGTTGAATCGGCTGCCGCTGCCCCAATTGTCGAAGCGGTAGCCCTCGTCGGCGAAGGCCATTAGTTGCACAGTGTCGCCGAAGTTGTAGCTGCCTGTGCCAGACACCGTGCCGCTGCCATACACTGTGGCACTGACGGTGCTATTGTCGCCCCAGTTGCTGTTGGGCTCGATGCCAAGCAGGGCCACATTCTGCTGGTTGTAGGCACTCTCGCTGTTGCCACCGATGCCGCTGGCAGTAGGTTCCAGTCCGCCCATGGGGAAGTAGCCGTCGTTGTAGCCACCCCATCCCCAGTTGATATGGAACATGGTGCTGTTGTAGTTCAGTTCGTCGTAGCCGTCGACCACGAAGGAGTGGCCGCCCGTGGCGCTGCGACCCGAATATAGGATGGGACGCGAGGCATCGAGTTCTTTCATCAGTGCTGCATCGTATTCGTCGGCTGACATGTCGTCGCGACCGATGGCATACATGGTGGGTTTATACTTGAAGTAGCTCTGCAACGAGCTCTGCGACGAGGCTTGTAGCATTCCGTTCCAGTTGTAGTTGTGTGCACCGCTACCGCCTGCGGAGGCGAGTCCGTAGTCCATCTCGTCGGCCACGCCGATATGGTACATCAGAGTGGCTACAGCGTTCACCTCGGTGCTGCTACTTGTGGAGCTGAGTTCGTTGGGCATATTGTCCCAATCGTAGGTGGTGTTGCCGAAATTGGCACTTTGGATACCATAGGTGTTATGGTTGTAGGTGTGCGAGCCATAGCCTTTGGTGGGGTGCTCCCAGTATTTCATGATTTGGGCTGTGGCGGTGGCTACGCAGCCGGTGACCAACTTGTAGTTGTAGTAGGCATATTCGCTAGAGTCCACAGGGCATAGGTCGTTGTAGTAGGGGGCCTGGTTCCATGTGGTGGCGATCAGCGGACTGACGGTGGTGGCCGTCAGTGGCTGTGGCATGGTGCCTGTTTGCATCGCTTGCCAGTTGGCGGCCACTGCCGGTTGCTGCTCTTTGGTTTTTGCAATCCGGATCGATTCCTCGATGCCGTCGAACCAAGAGCGCATGTGTCGAGGCATGTTGTCGTTCACAAACTTGCTTGTGAGCGAGTAGCCTACAATGGGTGTTGTGCAGTCGTCCGAAGGCACCATCACAAAATCGGTCCCTCCGGTGGTCAGCACATAAAACTCCGTAAAGTCGGTGACGACAATACTCATCTCGGCTGTGCTACCGGTCAGCAGATGATAGAAGTTCTCTGCCACCTGCTTGGCTGTCGACCGGTCGACCGGTCGGGCAGTGACCATGCCAATGGTCAGCACAAATGCCGCTAACAGGGTAAGGATTTTTTTCATAGCATGTATTTTTTTGTTATTAATATGTTTTATTTTTCAAGACAATAATAGTTATCTCTTTCTGTAGTTCGATTACGGATTGCAGAAGCGTTTATTTCTTATATTTCAATCGTTTAGATTAATACGTGCATAAAGTATTCAAGTGCAAATATACACATTTTTTCGAATCGTCCAAAATAAAAATACAAAAAATTGTTAATACACTGAAAATTAGCATACTATTTTGGTAATCATGCCCTCATCATAACACCGCTACAATCCGTATGTAGAATATTCGGAAACACCTGATAATCACTTGTATATGAATATTAAGAAGTGTATGTGCCTGAAGAACAGGATGATGACGGCCTTGCACCGTACTTGCACCGTACATGCACCGTACATGCACCGTACCATCCTCGCTATTTAACGTTTGGAGTACGGAGCATATAGGTCGATGCCATGCCTCGAATGAGGGGGAGGGGAGGCCCTGTCAGCAGTTGAGTAGGGCCTCTTTCAGACTGTCGGGGATGGGGGCCGAAGTGGATATGCTGCGCCGATAGCCGCTCATTACGGTGTGGCTGTCGCAGCAGAGTGTATTGTCGGTGGTGCGGATCACCTCTTGGTGGAGGGTGATGCTGCGGTTGCCAATACGGTCGAGCATGGTGTGCACCTCGATGCTGTCGTGGCGATGTATCTGTGAGCGGAAGTCGATGTCGCAGTGCACGACCATGACGGTGAAGTCGCCCTCGTCGGGTTCCAGTCCGTGGGCGGCCAGATAGTTTTCCTTGGCAAGGTCGAGGTATTCAATGATGACGGCGTTGTTGATGTGTCCCATCGGGTCGGCATCGTTGAAGCGGATTTGTATGGGGGTGGAGTGTGGGTGTTGTTGCATGAGTGTCTTGTTGTGATTGTTTATGATTGGCCTTTGAGCGAGAAGTGGAAGTCGAGTCCTCCCTCGGGCCGGTTGGCTACATAGATGTCGCCGCCATGAAACTGTACGGCATGTTTCACTATGGAGAGGCCGAGGCCGGTGCCTCCGTTTTGGCGCGAGCGACCACTGTCGATGCGTACGAAGCGGTCGAAGAGGCTGCTAAGTGCTTCGTCGGGTACGCCGCAGCCGGTGTCGTAGAAGTGGAGGTAGAGGTTGCCGGAGGGCAAGAGGGGGTCGGCGGGGGTATAGGTCTCGACGACGACCTGTATGTGCTGTCCGCCGTAGGCAATGGAGTTTTCGGTCAGATTGCGGAATATGCGGTATAGCAGTTCGTAGTTGCCGTTGATGGATAGTGGTGGCAGGAAGTTGACGAGCCGCACGTCGGCTGCAGCCGCTTTGTCGGCCATTTCGTCGAAGGCGGCCTGGGCCGTCTGTTGCACATCGACGGGAGCGAGGGGGAAGAGTTTCGAACTCTCTTCTATCTTGTTGATGATGGATACGTCTTGGATGAGTTCGCCGAGGCGGAGTGTCTGAGCATGGCATCGTTCGAGGTAGTGGCGTTGCCGAGCAGGGTCGACAGAATGGTTGCCGAGCAGGGTCTCCAGATAGCCCTGGATGACGCTGACGGGAGTTTTTAGCTCGTGGGCAATGTTGGAGGTCATCTCCTGCTTCAGCTGCCTGTTGCGTTGCTCGGTGGCATCGGCGTGATGCCGAAGGCGGTTGGCTTCGTCGGCCAATAGGCGGAGCCGTTTGTTTTTTCGAGATAGCCGCACGTATTGCAGCAGGATGATGGCGATAGCGATAAGGAGGATTACATCAGACCAGTCCATAGCCGAATCCTGTTTTTCCCGCTATGCGGGTGCCTTCAGCACCCAGTTTCTTGCGCAGCCTCGCTATGTGTACATCGACCGAACGGGCCCCGACCAGTGTGTCGTCGGGCCATACGGCAGCAATGATTTCGTCGCGGGTGAAGTAGCGCCCGGGGTGGGTGACGAAGAGTTGATAGATGAGATATTCGCGCCGTGTGAGGTTGCTCGGTGCAGTAGGCTGGGCGTTGGTGGCAGAACGCCGCAGAACGGCCTGTATGCGTGCCAATACGGTGTCGAACGAGAAGGGCTTGGCGATGTAGTCGTCGGCTCCCACAGCAAAGCCCTGCATCTGGTCGTTGTGGTCGCTGCGTGCAGTGAGGAAGATGATGGGTGTGGTATCGCCTTGCTCTCGCATGCGGATGGCAAGGTCGTAGCCGGACATGCCGTCCATCATCACGTCGAGCAGTAGCAGGTCGAAGTGCTGGTTGGCTGCCAAAAGGTCGAGCACTTGCTCGGCACTGTTGGCTGTGGTGGTGGTGAAACCTTCGGCCTCGAGGTTGAACCTCAGTATCTCGCAAAGGTCCTCTTCGTCGTCAACGATAAGTATGTGTCGTGTATTATTGTTCATCGGTTGGGGCTTTACGCATCACCTCGATCACACCGTTGCGGCGACACAGTCCGTATTGGCCTTTGCCAGAGAAGCGGTAGTAGTAGGTTCCGTCGGGGCTGCGGGTGTCGTTGGGGTTCCAGAATTGGTCCTCGGAACGTATGTTGCGGCGATGGAACACAAGGGCACCGGTGCGGTCGTAGATCCAGAGCTCGTTCATGCTGTAGTCGCCGTTCTCGAGCAGTCCCACGATCTTCCATTGGTCGTTGACACCATCGTCGTTGGGTGTGACTAGGTTGGGGAATTGTAGATAGTCGTTAGAGATAATCACTGTGTCGTAGGCAGTCTGAGTGCAGGTGTGGAGCAGGTCTACTTCGTAGAGGGTGACAGGCAAAGCGAAGTCGACCTGTCGGATGAGCCATCCGATGGTGTCGAGCCTGAAAGTGTCGAGCTGGTGGTCCCACGAGGCAGCTAGTTCGACGGGATATTCGCCCGCTAGGTCCGCACCTGGATCACCCCACTGATAGTGGGGATTGGGTTCGGAGGTGGTGTCGAAGGCTCCTGCTTGCGAGGTGATGCTCCACAAGAAGTAGAGTGAGTCGAAGGGGGAGGAGGTGTTGTGGAATTGCACCTCGGGCTGATGGATGGCAGGTATGTCGGGCTCCCATTTGAAATCGGGCAGTGGGCTCTGGAATACATAGAGAGGCCACGACATGGTGTCGGAACATCCATAGTCGCTCTTGGCAATCAGGTGCAGATAGGCCGACAGGTAGGGCGACCCTTTGGGGAAGGAGTAGGAGATAGACGACTGGTCGGAGAGTATGAGACTGTCGGGGGTGTATAGTCGCCATTGCCACGATGCAGAGTTGTGTGTGGTGTCGCTGACTACAAGGTGGGCGGGGTTGCATCCGAGGAGGATGGAGTCGGTCGGTGTCCAGACGACCGAGTCGGTGCTGTCTGTGGTGGTGTATATCACATTAAGGTGGTAGTCGGTTCGGGGCAGCAAGGCTACATGTATCAAGCTGTCGCATCCGTCGATGGTGGTGAGGATGGTGTCGAACACACGAGGCGAGTCGAATTGTACGTCCCTATATTCGTATATCTGGTCGGGGCAGAAACGAATGGTGTCGACGGTGTCGTACGAACTATAGACGGTGAGATGCAGTGTGCGCGACGAGTCGCATCCCACGATGTTGGGTCCCACCACTCCGGTATAATACATGCCAGTGGTGTCGTAGGTGCTTCCCATCCAGTGTATGCTGTCGCACACGATAGCCACGGTGTCGTCGACCGAGGTGGGACGTACGTCGAGGATGAGATAGTGGAGGCTATCGCAATAGGCACCGGGTATGGGCTGATTGTGAATGTGGGTGCCGGCCTCGGTATAGGTGGTGTTGAAGAAGGTGTATTCTTGGTTGTCGCAAATGCTGGCCTGGACGGTGTCGGATGGTGCCATGCCTTCGGGCAGCTCGAGATTGATTTCCATTACCAGCGTGTCGGTGCATGCGTTGAGCGAAATGCCGCTTACCAGTCGGACGGTGTAGGTGCCGGGCTTGTTGTAGGTGGTTTGTGCATTGAAAGTGGTGGCAGTGGCTCCATTACCCAAGTCCCACCAGAAGGCTTCGCACTGTTCGCCGGGAATCAGATTGACTCCGTCTTTACTAACACCGCTCAGGTTTTCGAAATTGACATGGAATCGGCAACTGTCGATGGTCATCGACGTGGTGAAGTTGGATATGGGATAGCGTGTGCCGCCATAGGTGTTGATGAGGAATTTGCAGTTGGGGTTGTCGAGCTTGGATACTTCGCAGTAGTAGGTAATATCTTCGCTAGGCACAGTGATGGTTTGTGCGGTGCTGTAGGTGGCGGTGCTGCTGGAGGTGTACCACCGATAGTGGAACCCTTCGGGAGCACTAAGGGTATTGCTGTCGACATCGCCGCAGGCTACAGTGTTCATGTTCTTCCGCATGCACTCGAGGGTAAAGTAGGCATATCCGTAGTGGGAACCCTCGTTGCAGTCGTAGGTGGTGAGTCGTAGGTATACCTGCTCGTTGGCATGAGCCGATAGGTCGATACCGACGGCAGTCCAGTCTTTCCATAGCACTCCGTCGTCGGCGGTGTTCCATCCAAGCGAGAGGTCGGCTATGAAGTCGGCACTTGTGCAGGCAGAGTCGATGATGTTGTAGTTGGTGTCGAGCAATTCCATGCGGAAGCGAGGCTGGTCGCTGGGGTCGTGAGCCGGGTCTTGTAGCACAGCTGCATAGCGTAGCAGCAGGAGTTCGAAGCTGTTGGTGTCGACGAATAGACTGTAGATGACACCCTCGGCTTCGGGACTGTAGTAGTTGGTGCTCCAGTTGCCTAAACGTACGCTAGAGGTGTATCCTGGCGGAATGGTGTGCAACAGATTGCCGGTTCGTGGGTCGCGCTGGGCTGTGTCGTAGCATACTGTATGGCGGCTGTCGGGATGAAGCGAGCCATAGTTGATAGCTCCGGCATGGGAGTAAGGGTTGCTATAGGAACCACTGAAGAAGACTGCCTGTGGCGAGGCAAGGTCTGTGGGATTGACACACCCCACACCGGGAGCGGGTGTCACCACCGATAGGCTGTCCTGATAGTCCGAGGTGCAGTATCCGGTGGAACCGGAGCATGTGCTCTCCATTCGGAAGGTGTAGTAGTGCAGGGTTTCCAGAGGTTCAATATGCAGCGGCGAGGTGGGATTGTCGAAGGACTGTACCACTGTGCTGTCGTCAAGCACGGTGATAGAAATGTCGGGATTGCCCACTTGGTTCCAAGAGAGGTCGATGGCAGAGTTGGTGAGCTTGTCCACAGTGAGATTGAATGCGGCACAGTCGGTCACAAAGATGTCGTCGACCAAGATGGCTCGTCCTCCAGCCTGGCGGTTGCTGCGCGCACGTAGGGCGATGAAATGGGACTCCTGCGGTGCATTACGGAATTCCACAAGACCTCTTTGCCATACATTGGTTTCGGCAGGGGTAAGTGTGCTTACAGGATAGAAGGTAGACAGGTCGGAAGGATTGCTCATTACACCCACCACCAAACGGTCGGAGAGATCCTCCACACGGAACCAAATGCTAACGGCTACTTTGCTGATGGAATCAATGTCGATGTCAGGTGTGATAATGTATGAATTGGAACCGATAGGAATGCTGAGGGAGTTGGGGGTGGAATGTGATTCGGCATCAGTGACTCCTATATCTATGTGGCGAGAAGTCCAGTTGCGGGGAATCTGACCATTGTCCACAGTGTCGAAGTCGACACATGTTGGCATCTGAAGTGGAGCTGCCAATGTGGTTACCTGTTGTGGATCTGTACAGGTGTATCCAGCACTGTCGCAGCGGAAATAGAAGTCGTAGCGTGTCTCTGGCTCAAGGATCAGTATTTGAGGTACACTGTCGATACGTATTATGGTGTTTTCTGTGCTGCCTTGTGTGCTTGTGCCAGTGGGGAAGTACTCGACATAGAATGGAGTATGAGGCCCATCAATTTTAATGCGGTTCCATCGGGATAGGCTGGCAGTGGCTCCGAGTGAGGCTGGGCATGCATCAACATATAGTCGTGTGATATCGACCCAGTCAGCCTTCGGACCAGGCATAGCATGAACTGCCAACCATCTGCCACCACCGGTATATTTGCTTAAGTCGATGTAGGCCGACTGCTCCTTTTCACCTGCTGGATTGTATACCAATGTGTCAAGTGGTGTAAATGATAGTGTGTCGTAGGCATTAACCATAACACCTACTTCCAGACTGTCATGTTCCGACGCTGCCACGTAGTGGATTCTCATGCCGGCATGACGAATACTGTCGAGCGATGTGAAGTCGGGGCCAACGGACCAAATAGATGATTTACCATTTAGGCGCATAACCCTCTTGTCGGAGTAGTCGGGGCGTGTCCATGATGGATAGCCATAGTTGTATTTTGAGGAGTAAATAAATCTATCCCATGGCCATGTGGTGATGTCTGGATCGAAGCAGAAGGGTAGCGTTGTGCTTTCTCCCAATTGGTAGTAGTCTTCATTGTCGCAGGTGTAGCCTGTAGAGTCGCATACTTGGGACAGATAAAGGCCATTTCTATGACTGTTTGTAATCAGATGAATGCTATCATTGATGAATAGCAAAGTGTCCAGATCATACTGATCATTCCATTTAGGACGATGGTTACGTAGCCAATAGGGAGCGATGTGTGTGGTGGTGACTGCGATACTGTCGGCACCAAGCAACGCTACATTTGCCAATGGAATGTTGTATAGATGTATCCTAAACAGATAGTACCAACCACTGGTACGGATGGCAATCCTTTTATGAGCATATTCCGACAAGTCTAACATGATGTGTTCGTCGTTCGAATAACCCGATGACCAAAGTGGAATGAATGTAGAGGTGTCGCTTTCGTCGTCGAGCACCCCTATCTGTGTGCTTCCATTGCTGGATGAATTAATATGGGCACGAAGGGTGAGTACGCTGTCCGAAGCCACTTTGGGCAGTATGGCATAGTTCCACTTGTTGTAGCTTGAGGAAGAGACATAGAGTGATGGTCCCCATGTATCTAGTCTCAATTGGTCGTAGGTGCCACCGGAAATGTATGTCCATGTGGGTGGGATGTTGATCGTTCCCAAGCCTTTGTCAAAGTCCTCACAATAGGGGAGGGGAATGATGCTTCCTGTGTAGACGCTGACATTGGGTTGACAACTGGTGCCTCTATACAGACATTCCCAACTCAAGTCATAGCGTGTGTCCATATGCAATCCCTCTACCATGTATGGATTCTCCGTAATCAGCAGCTCTCTGTGGTCGTTGCCGGCACTGTCGTTGATGGTAAGATAGTAGCTGAACTGTCGGTCTTGTGTACATATCAGCCGGTTGCCGTCCACTTTAAAATGTACAATGGGACAGTCGATGATGCCTACTTCGTCGATCCATACGGTGTCGCTTCCGCCCACAAATGTCAGTCTTATGCTGTCGCTACCGAACGACGGAAGAGGAAAGATGAAGAATTGCCATGCTGTGTCGAGTACAAAGGTGTCGATGGCACTCCATGATGAAGGCAGAGTGGTGATGGTTGAAACGTTGGCCGGAATGCTACTGCCATCGATCCGCCCGAGGAGCAATGTGTCGCCAGATGTATGGCTACGGGCGTAGAAAGAGAATGTGTTGCTGTCGATATATGACATTCTGTGCATGGCAACGGCGGCATCCGCAACCAGTTGCAGTGCGTCGTCGTTGCTGATAGACACTCCGTCGGTTGCCGCCCATTCGCGAGGCAACTCGTCGCTCAGCAAGTCGTCGAACTTGAAGCAGTTGGCATAGCCTGCCCCACCGACTAGAGAGAACGAGGTGACATAGGAAAGGCACCCCTCGTTGAGCGGACGTGCATATACGTGGTAAAATCCTCCGCTGTCAAGTCCTCCAAATCCTATGCTGGCAATGTCGGCTTTCGGCACCACCTGGCACAAAGTGTCGCTACCGTACAGGCACACCTCGATACTATCCGCACGGTAGAGTCCGTTCAGGCTCAGTGTGGCGGTGTCCTGGCCTACGTGTATCAACGTCATGGTGTCGTAAGCCTGATGGTTGAAGTGAAGCTCGTCGATAAATATACCATAGTTGGAGTAGGCATAGTTATGCTTATAGCATATCGCCACACGTCCGTCGAAGAGGGTATCGCTGGGCCGGAAAGTGTAGCGATAGTGTACCCGCTTATACTGGGCGGATATGTGGATGGTATCCAAGATGCGGAGATTGGCTGTTCGCTCATAGTCGTCGTCGACCACTCCTATCATTAGCATCGAATTGGGTGCCCTATCGAATGCATAGAAGCTCAACACTGTGTTCGAATCCAACACCATGTCGGGCAGCAGGGCTGTCGAATAGTAGCTGTCGTTGAATCCCCACGACAACAGTTCCAGAGCCTTGCCGGTGTAGTTGTAGTATTGGTCTGAAAAGGAGGGGGTCCCGTTCAGCTCGTTGATCTTTTTCCAGTCGCCGTAGTTGTAGTTCCAACTGTTGTACTCATCGACGTTGTCAAAGTTTTCGCAGTAGGGGATGGGGTAGTCGGTGGTGGCAGTGCGGCGAGTGTATCGCATATCTTCGCATGGCACCTGGCTTGCTAGGTATGCAAACACGTCGTATTCGGTCGAGGGAGTTAGCCCTTCCACCGTGGCATGGTGCACGTTGTAGAAGGTATCGGTGGTGCCACTGCCTAAAGCGAAGTCGTGTGGTCCGTATTGAACAAGGACGGTGTCGTAGGCTTTGGCCCATGAGAGCACCATGTTGGTGCCTCGGCGATGCAGCACACGCCCTTCCTCCAGCATGTGCGACCCGCAACTGACACTGTGGATTGAACATTCGATAAACCAGGATGGGTTTTCAAACATAATGGCTATATGGCGTCCCGTGGAGGAGGATGGTACTTTCACCACTGGTGTGTGACGGCCACCGTCGGAGTAGGCTGTGTCGAGTGGAACAAATGTTGAGAGGTCGTCGGCATATACCATGGTGCCGATAATGAGTCTTGCATTGTTATTGTAACCGCTGTAGGTCACGGCGATTTCTTTGCCAGGCAGTCCTAATAGCTGTTCGCTGACCATCAACGCCTTGGCTCCACTACAGCCATCTCGGAAGTTCACGCTGCGATTAGATAGGTCGAAACTGGCTCCGCAGTAGCCCTGTATCACGTTGAAGGTCCACTCGGTCGGCAGTTGAGTGGATAGACTGAAGTTGGAACAATAGCCTTCGGCTGCGGTGGGGGTCGATTTAGTCTTGACCGCTGTGCTACGGCTCAATCCGGGAATGCTGCTGCAAATCGGATGCACGGTAAGGATGTAGCGTGTCTCCGATTGCAGACCTGTGATGTCGAGCGGCGATGTGACCGATGAGAAGTTCAGTGTGTCGACCAATGTTCCTTCGCGACGTACGCTGACGTTGCATACCGGCGAGCCAAAGATGCTCCATGTTAGCTGTAGTTTGTCGTGTTCGATGTGTATGGCTTGTACTGAATCCACTCCACAATCTTCGACATTGAAGTCGTCGATATACACCCGTCGGCCTATACCGTTCTGCATAGATTGCTGCATACGCATGGCCAGCCTTTTACTGTTGTCTGTCGAATTCCAGTCGACAGTGTATTCCATCCATTCGCCTGTGTTGTAAAGGTAGATGGTCTGAATGGGAGAGAAGTTGTACTGGTTGTAGTCGTTGCCCGTGCTGTCGCATGTGCCTATCTCTAAGGCTGTGCCGCTATGACTGGTCCGTAGGCGAAGACGAATCTTGTGATCGCCGGTGCTGTGCAGAATGGGGCTGCCCACCACACCGAAGTGTCCGCTGCTTTCTGTGTTGCCGCAACTCAGCATCAGGCTACGTACACCTGAGGCATGCTGGGTGGCAACCACTTGTGGCTGACTCTCTTCTTCGTCGAAATTCCGAGATAGTATCCAGCATGGAGGGAGGCTACCGTCGGCCAGGCCTTCGAAACCTTCGGAGAAGGGGAGGGTGGTGTTGCCACATAGGGTGCGTACGTTGATGCGGTCGGCGCAGCAACGATTGTCGCCATCGGCGGTGTTCACTACCTCGATGGTGTAGAGTGTGCTGGCATTCAGTCCGGTCAGTGTGTAGCTTGTAGATGTAATGCCGCTATATGTGGTGCCATTGCAAACTATCGTGAATGGGCCGGAAGCATTGCTCGAAGTCCACGTTAGGGCGATCGAGTTCGAAGTCACCGCTGTGGTGTCGAGTGCCGAAACCACGTTGGTGCACACATTGGTGGCATCCTCGACCGACCATTCTATCTTGAAACCGGAATTGGTGACCGAGCCGTCGGATGTGAACCGGATCACCACAGAACCGGTGGAGGATGTTATTGTCGAGTCGCCATATCCACTCAGTTTGGCGAGGAAGGTGGAGAAACCGTCTTCTATGGTGATGTGGTCGCACTCAGCCTCGGTGCTATAACTGATTTTGAGCGAGATGGTGGAACCTGGACCGGCCAAAATGGTCACCAATCCATTGAAATTGTTGCTGTAGTTGCCCGATACACCACCGTCGTCATATATAATGCCATCGTCCAGTGTGCAGGCATCCAATAGTATACTATCGCCGTTTATCATGTTGTTTATGCTCGTCTGGCTCCACCCTCTGTATCCGGTCAGCATGGTGGCAATGAAGAGTGCTACAGAGCATATTTTGATGATACGATTATGTCGCATATTTTGTTGAATGAGTTATATATCAATACACTATAAGGCAAGTGCTACTATCACTCGCCACTGCAAATTTACATATAAAAATCCAATCGTGGGTTATTTTAATATTTTTTATAGTATATTCTGAATTGATTGTCATTTGGTTTGAATGATTTAATGGTTTGAATTTCAACGGTTCCTGTGCATATATCATGGATGGGAGACCAGAGCGATAGACATGCTACAGAGTGAGGGGCTACACCCTCTGTGAACCCCTCCTGAAAGAAAAGTGAAATCACGGTTCATGTACGGTTCATGTACGGTGCATGTACGGATGAAGTACGGTGTTGATACGTAGAAGGCCTTACTTTATCCCTGAATTGGAGCATGTTGGACACGGAAAAGATATGAGAAGTGCGACCGTGGGGTGTTGGCTGTGGTTCCGCAGTGTAAATAGTGATGTCCATAACAGCAAGATTGTCTGTGGGTTTGGTGGCTGCGAAGTGCTGTTGCCAAAATATTTTTTTTTAGCTCGAAAAAAAGTTGTATCTTTGCACTTTAAAATAAACAATAAAATAACATGAAGAAAATAGCACTTTTTATTGCCGCTGTGATGGTTATGGCGGCTGCCAATGCACAGGTTGTGGTAGGACTGCAGGGCGGTTATTTCCAGCTGCAGAGCAACAACAATGTCAATGTCGATGCAATCACCAACCAGAATTGGTTGGCCGGAGCACAAGTGGGCTATATGGTCACACAGAAGCTTTATGTCGGCTTGTCGGGCAACTTCAATAGCTATACCAACGACACCATGGAGACCACCCGCACCATCGAGCTCAACAATATGCCGCACGTGGTGACCAACTATCACACCAATGTCGAGAACACCGGATGGAGCGTGTCGCCAATGGTGAAATACGAATTCGTCCGCTATGGCAATATGCACTTCCATGTCCTTCTCGCCGGTACAGTGAGTCAGATGGGCTACCGCACCATTGTGGAGAGCTATAACGACTATATCAACGGAGGTCAATACATCGAACGTCCTCCGGTGTGCGACAGTGTGAAAACCTTCACATGGGGTGTCAGCCTGCGTCCCACGATCACCTACGAGTTCTCGCAGCACCTCAGTGCCGAGCTCTCGCTCGATTTCCTGAGCGTTGGTTTTGCTAGCCAGAAGGTGACGTACGATGGAATGACAGTGTCCGACATGGATGGCAATTCGGTTACACCCGAATATACTACCAATACGCTGTATGCTGGCCTCAACACCCTGATGGAGACGCTCCGTTGGGAAAGCCCCATGCTGCGCTTGGGATTCAACTGGACATTCTAGGAATTGCCCTTCCTCGCATGGCCTTTGTTGGACGCACGAGCCGGCGAACTGTCGCACTGGCAGGGTAGAGCTATGGGGCAGAAGCGATTCTGCATGTGCTTGTGTGGCCGGCCATCGGCGGCAATCTGCATGGATACGGCAGAGGGTGTATTGCGAACGTCCGCAAAAGCGGAGTTGCATATACACGACAGAATCATCGATAATAAACCATCAATCTGGAAATATGTACGATAAAGAACACGGGCTGTATATCGCCCATTGTGATGAGGGCCCATTGAGTCTGGTGGGTCGTATGGCCAACCGTCATGGCCTGATCGCCGGTGCTACAGGCACGGGAAAAACAGTCAGCCTGCAAGTGATGGCTGAAACATTCAGTCAGGCAGGTGTGCCCTGCTTTATGGCCGACATGAAAGGCGACCTCAGCGGCATCAGTCAGGCAGGTCAGATGAGTTCCTTCATCGAGAAGCGCAAAGACAGTTTCGGAGTGCCGAATCCGCAGTTCCAACCCTGCCCGGTAAGATTCTACGATGTCTTTGGCGAGCAGGGTCACCCCATCAGAGCTACCATCAGCCAGATGGGGCCACAGTTGCTCAGCCGATTGCTAGGACTTAACGAAACACAAGATGGTGTCCTCAACATCGTGTTCCGCATAGCAGACGAAAATGGCTTGCTGCTGATAGATATGAAAGACCTTCGAGCTATGCTCGATTTTGTGGCACGCCATGCTAAGGAGTACACTACCCTCTATGGAAATATAAGCACGGCCACTATTGGTGCCATCCAGCGCTCGCTTCTGCAACTCGACAATCAAGGGGCCGACCGCTTCTTTGGCGAGCCTAGTTTCGATATCTTCGACCTCTTGCAGACAGAGGGCGGCAAGGGTGTGATGAATGTGCTGGCTGCCGACAAGCTGATGCTTCAGCCCAAGCTGTATAGCACTTTCTTGCTTTGGCTGCTGAGCGAGCTCTACAGCACCCTGCCAGAGGTGGGCGATCAGGATCTACCTCGCCTAGTGTTCTTCTTCGACGAGGCCCACATGCTTTTCGAAGATACCAGCAAGGCACTGGTGGACAAGATAGAACAGGTGATTCGTCTGATTCGCTCGAAGGGGGTGGGTATATATTTCATCACCCAGAGCCCCACAGACATTCCAGAGAATATATTGGGACAGTTGGGCAACCGAGTGCAGCATGCATTGCGGGCATACACTCCCAAAGACCAGAAAGCAGTGCGCACCGCTGCCGACACCTTCCGCGCCAACCCCTCGTTCCGTACCGACGAGGCTATCATGAATCTGGAGACAGGTGAGGCCCTAGTGAGCCTGCTCGACGAAAAAGGGGCACCCAGTGTGGTGCAGCGTGCCAAGATACTCTTCCCCCTCAGCCAGATTGGTGCTATCACCGACCAACAGCGTCAAGCCATCGTCCGGTCGAGTCGATTGTATGGCAAATACGACAATATGATCGACCGCGAGAGTGCATTCGAAGTGTTGCTTCGTCAGGCAGAAGCGGAGGTGGAGAAGGAAGCCGAGGAGGAGGCTGTGGTTGAGGCAAAAGAGAAGCAGGAAGTCGCCCCCAAGTCGGCTCCGGAGAAACCTGCACCTGCTAAAAAACAGTCGGGACTGGGAAGCAGAATACTGAAATCGGTGTTGACAGCTGCCACAGCGACCTTGGCCACGGCAGCAGGAACCATGGTGAGCGACGCTGTGAGCGGGAAAAAGACCAAGAGCAAGACATCGGTGGGTCAAAAGATAGTAAAGAACACCACCAGCAGTGTGACACGGACATTGACTCGCGATATTCTTGGCAACCTGCTGAAGTAGTAGATTTAGATTAGTGATCGACTACAAAAAATACTGGCTCGACAATGGTCTGACGGTGCTTACTCATGAGGCATGGGACACACCGTTGGCGACGGTCAATATTCTGTACAACGTAGGCTCGAGGGACGAGAACCCACAGCGTACAGGCTTCGCACACCTTTTTGAACATTTGATGTTCGGAGGAACCCCGCAGGTGCCCGACTTCGATATGGTTGTCAGTGGGGTGGGAGGTGAAAATAATGCTTTCACCAATACAGACTATACCAACTATTACATCACGCTCCCTGCAGAATCGCTCCGAGTGGCCCTCTTCCTCGAAGCAGACCGTATGGCCCATCTAGACATCAGTCAGAAAGCATTAGAAGTGCAACAGCATGTGGTCACCGAGGAGTATCACCAACGATATATGAACCAACCCTATGGCGACGCATGGTTGCTTCTCCGTCCGCTGTGCTACAAGGTTCACCCCTATAGGTGGGCAACTATAGGTGCCGACATCCGTCATGTAAAAGAGGCTAGCCTTGACGATGTGCGTTCGTTCCACAAGTGCTATTATCGGCCAGACAATGCCATCCTTGCAGTAGCTGCCCCTATGACGCATGCCGAGATGCAGAGCGCAATAGAAGATGCTTTTGGCAGTAGGAGGGATGTGAAGGTACATCATTCGAAGTCATTTATCCGCACCTATACGTCGGAACCTCGACAGACGTCTCCTCGGCACCTGGAGGTGGTTCGTGACGTGCCTGCGTCGATGGTATACCTGGCATGGCCAATGTGTGGTCACAATCATCCTCACTATAGAACGTGCGACCTGATAACCGACCTCCTGGGAAGCGGCAAATCGTCACGACTGTATCGCCGGTTAGTACTGGAAGAAAAACTCTTCACCGAGGCAGATGCCTGCATAAGTGGTGAAGAAAATCCAGGAATCATACTGGTGAGTGGTAAGGTGCAGGAGGGAGTGAATCCAGATGTGGCAGCCGAAGCCCTTCGGAAAGAGGTAGGGAGGCTGTCGGAACAGAAGGTGGAAGATTATGAATTGCAAAAGGTGATCAACCGATACGAGAACACCTTTGTGTTTTCGCAATACAAAGCTGCAGATCGAGCTCTAGGTCTGTGCTACTATACGTGGCTGGGCGATACATCGCTTGTGAACAGCGACCCCGACCACTATCGGCAGATAACACCTTCGCTGCTGCAGCAAGTGGCAGCAGAAGTATTTCGTCAAGAAGCAGAAAACTCGCTATATTATCTTAAGAAATGAAACCAGGTGTTTATATAAAGAAACTGATTTGCCGATTTATCGAGTGGGTGAAAAGTGTCAATTGGATACATGTCGGACGGTTAGTGATAGACTTCATTGGAGGCTTCATGTATAAGGTGTTGTTCTCATGGATACTGCCAAAACGCTTTCGTGAACTTAGCAAACATGACATTTTTACCATCATTTTCAAGAGCGACACCCCTGCTGGCAAGACGTTCGATGTGTGGCTGCTTGTCATGATTGTGCTCAACATTTTAGTACTAATAGCCGACAGCTTGTTCGGGACTACAAGCACTATCACCAGTGGAGCCCATAGGTCGTTGTCCTTTTGGTTGATAAAGATATTGGAGTGGGGTTTTACTCTCCTTTTTACATTCGAATACTACCTTCGTATCTACTGCTTGAAGCGACCGCTTCGATATGTTTTCTCATTTTGGGGAATCATCGATTTTCTTTCGATATTCCCAGCCTATCTCAGCCTGCTAGTACCAACAACGCAAGCCCTCACAGTGCTCCGTCTGTTGAGAGTGATGCGTATCTTCCGTATTTTCCGTCTTCAACGTTTCCAGAATGCTGCATCGATGCTTATCGAGGCCCTTAAGAACAGCGCAATGCGAATATTGGTGTTTATGCTGTTTGTCCTAGTTACTGCTATTATTATAGGTACAATGATGTATAGTATAGAAGGAAAGTATAATGTCGAGTTCGACAGTGTATTGAGTGGAATATATTGGGCGGTGGTGACAATCACAACTGTTGGCTTTGGCGATATTGCGCCGGTGACGATCGCGGGCCGCTTCCTGGCAGTACTATTGATGCTGTTGGGTTACTCGATTATAGCTGTACCTATGGGAATTGTTGCCGGTGAAACCATCGAACAGCACCGTAGACCTAAACGTAAACACCCTTCAACCCGTGTGGTGGAGCGTATGGAACAGGACTTCGATGAGGAGGATGATGCTATACATCACTAATCTGTATGCTGATAATAAGCAAGAAACTATAATATATATAATCAAGAAATAACATGAAGAAACTGATTTTTTTTACACTACTAATGCTACCGCTCCTACTTGTGGCTCAAACCATTAGTGGCACTCTGACAGATGCATCGACAGGCGAGACTCTGATAGGTGCAACTATATTAGACCAAAAGAGCGGTAAGGGTACTACAACCAATGCTCATGGACGTTATTCTATCACGCTACAAGGCGATACTGCCCACCTACGCTTCAGTTATATTGGTTATAAGACGGAATATCAAAACGTCTTACTGAAGGGAAACCGGCAGGTGAATGTCAAGTTGCAACCGTCGGTAGAGCTGAATGAAGTGACGGTTACTGCTGACCGTATCTCCAGTCCGAAAACGAGCCAGATGAGTGCTATCGAGGTGCCTGTGGAACAACTTAAACTTGTACCTGTAATTTTCGGAGAGGCGGACGTCCTTAAAGCCATCCAACTGTTGCCGGGTGTACAGAGTGGCACAGAGGGGATGAGTGGCATATATGTCCGAGGTGGTGGCGCTGACGAGAATCTTTTCCTGCTCGACGGAGTGCCCCTATATAATGTCAATCATCTAGGTGGATTCTTTAGTGCGTTCAATGGCGATGCTATCAAGAATATTACACTATACAAAGGATCCTTTCCTGCACGATTCAACGGCCGTATTTCCAGCGTGCTGGACATAACCACCAACAACGGCAACGACAAGGAATGGCACGGTGGTGCCTCAATAGGACTGCTCAGCGCAAAACTGAATGTGGAGGGTCCCATCATCAAAGAGAAAACCACCCTCAGTCTCTCGCTACGTCGCACCTACGGAGACCTGCTGCTGCAACCCATGATCATGATGATAGCAGCATCCGAATCGGATGGCGAGGGATCGGCCAACGCAGGCTATTATTTCTACGACCTTAACGCCAAGGTAACCCATAAATTCAACGACCGCTCACGCCTTTATTTCATGTGGTACTCGGGCGACGACGAAGCTTATTTCCGCGTGCGCACCCGCTACATTGGTACCGATGAGCGCGAATACATGAAACTCAACTACCGTTGGGGAAACCTGGCCACTTCAGTGAGGTGGAACTACGAGCTGACCCCCCAACTTTTCATGAACATTACAGGCTCCTACACACGCTACCGCCAGCATCTTGGCGTTGGAATGGAAGAGGACTACCGGTCTGGAGGACAGACTGTACACGAAGAAGCCGAGGTGCGACTCAATTCAGGCATCAACGACATCAACGCACGTGCCGATTTCGACTACGCCCCATCGCCCGATCACGCAGTGAAATTCGGCGGCGTGGCCACCTACCATCTCTTCCGTCCCAACGTGCAGTCAATGCAGGCTCACTTCAGCGAGGAGATACCCATCGACACCACATTCGGCGAGAGCAGCGTGGGAGCGGGCGAGTTCACATTCTATGCCGAAGACGACTGGAGCATCAACGAAGTGCTAAAAATCAACGGTGGCCTTTCGCTTGCCGCCTTCGCGGTGCAAAACCAGGTCTATCCCTCGCTGCAGCCCCGCTTGAGCGGTCGCTTCCTCATCACCGACGATCTCTCGGTCAAGGCGGGCTACAGCTACATGACACAGTATATGCACCTGCTTTCCAACAGCAACATCTCGCTGCCAAGCGACCTGTGGGTGCCCGTGACGGCTCGCATCCAGCCCATGAACTCAAATCAGGTGGCTGCAGGCGTATTCTACACTTGGCGCTCACTGATAGACTTCAGCGTGGAGGGATACTACAAATGGATGAACAACCTGCTTGAGTACAAGCCTGGAGCCACATTCCTTGGCACCTCCACAGGATGGGAAGACAAGGTGTGCATGGGGCGAGGCTGGGCCTACGGTATCGAATTCCTGGCACAGAAAAGCTTTGGTGAAATCACAGGATGGGTAGGCTACACCTGGAGCCGCACCATGCGTCTGTTCGATCGCCCAGGCGAGACATTGAACAATGGCAACCCCTTCCCTGCCAAATACGACCGTATTCACGACATAAGCATCACGCTACAGTACAAGCCCAACAAGAACTTCGACGCAGGAATCACCTGGGTCTACAGCACCGGCAATACAGCCACACTGCCGATGCAATACATTTCCAACGGCGGCAACACATGGGAGAGTCGAAGAGAGGTTCCCTATGTAGAAAGTCGCAACAACTTCCGCCTTCCGGCCTATCACCGTATGGACATCAGCGTCAACTTCCACAAGCAGAAGAAACACGGTGTGCGCACCTGGAACATCAGCGTGTACAACCTCTACAACCGGCAGAACCCCTTTATTATCTACCCCCGCACCACCGAAAGCAACAGCAGCGGCGAATTCTACACCGGTCTCTACCAGCGCTCGCTGTTCCCCATCATGCCTTCTGTTTCATACATATATAAATTCTAGCACTATCATATATAAATTCTAGCACTATGAAAAAGTTCATTATACCCATAGCAGCAGTCCTTCTGCTCACCGCCTGCGAAAAACAGATCGACATCGACATCGAAGAGCAAGAGCCCTTGGTAGTGATGCATTCGTTCGCCACACCCGACAATCCACTGTATGTCGACCTGACCATGAGCCGCCCCGTCTTTGGATGGCATTCGAGTGATGAAGGGAGCATCAACAGTCCCTTCCCTCCCGTGGAAAACGCCACTGTCACGCTCGTTGTGGAAGGAGCAGGAAACTACACGGCCACCCGTGATAGCAACCGATACACCTTTCCTTACACCCCACAGAGCGGCGACCGCATGCAACTGCGCGTCGATGTGCCCGGCCATGAAACACTCACCGCCTCCACCACAATGCCGCAACCGCCCAGCCTAGGTCAGGTCTCCTACGAAGCAGCGGAAGATAACTATGGCGAGCAATACCTTATAATCCATGTGCCACTGAATGACCCGGCAGGCGAGGAAAACTACTACTCGTTCCAGATCAATATCACCAGATACTACTATCCTCAATTCGATGCCGAGGGCAACCTTGTCAACTACGAAAGTGTCTCTACTGAAACCAATTGGATCAACTGCAACGATCAGTTTGTCGTAGAAAACAATGTCAGCGATATATTTATGGACGACCCTGGCTCAATGCCTGAATTTTGGGGTAACACGCTATTTTTCACCGACCGACTCTTGAACGGTATTTCTCACACCATTGACTTGAAAACAAATTATTTACAAGTAAACAATAACAATCTCTACACCGTGGCAGAACTTGTCGCCACTTCCTACTCGCGCGAAGAATACTACTTCCATGCCACAGAGAAGCAACTCAATGATGTCGACGAGATAATCTCCATCTTCTCCGAGCCATCCACAGCCTACAGCAATGTGAATGGAGGAGCGGGAGCCTTCGGAGCCCATTGCACACAGGTTATCGAGTTTTTACGCAACTAACCCCGCCATGCGCCGCATACTCATCTCCGACCGTACCCATCCCGTGCTCGCCGAGAAGCTACGCGAGGCTGGCTTCGAGGTGGCCATAGAGCCCGACCACGACTACCACAGCCTGCTGCAGGCCGTGCAGGGATGCGAAGGACTGGTGGTACGCAGCAAGGTGATCATCGACGGTGCCTTCATCGACCGCGCTCCCTCGTTGCGATGTATCGGTAGGGTAGGGGCTGGCATGGAGACAATCGACGTGGAGTATGCCGAGGCACATGGTGTCCGATGCTTGAACAGTCCAGAGGGTAACCGCGATGCTGTGGGCGAACACACTGTCGGTCTGATGCTGTCGCTCCTCAACAATATAGCCCGTGCCGATGCACAGGTGAGGCAGGGACGCTGGCTGCGCGAGGCCAATCGCGGCTACGAACTGGGGGCTCTTACTGTAGGTATCGTGGGATTCGGCAATATGGGCCGCGCTGTGGCACAGCGGTTGTTGGGCTTCGGGTGCCGTATTTTGGCCTACGACAAGTATCTGCCCGCAGGCTATGCTCCACACAATGTGGAGGAGGTGACGCTCGACGAGCTTCAGAGCCGAGCCGATGTGCTATCGTTCCATGTGCCGCTCACACCCGACACGCAACACTACCTCGATGCCCGTTTCATCGATTCGATGGCCAAGCCGTTCTTCTTAATCAATACCTCGCGCGGGGCGGTCGTGGACACCGAGGCCCTAGCAGATGCCCTAGCAGACGGCAAGGTGCGTGGTGCTGCCCTCGATGTGCTGGAATACGAGGATATGACCCGCGACGGATTGGGACAGATGCCCGAACCGCTGCAACGCATTATTAATTGCGACCGCACGGTATTAACCCCCCATGTGGCTGGATGGACTGTGGAGTCGAAATACAAACTGGCGGCTGTTTTGGCCGACAAAATAATAGACGTACTGAATGATTATAGTAGGAAATAGTATCGTGAGCGACGACATTGCCGACAGGCAATTCTGCTGCGACTGCTCGCAATGCCACGGTGCATGTTGTGTAGAGGGCGACAGTGGTGCACCGCTCCTGGCCGAAGAGGTGGCTCGGCTCGAAGCCGTGTTGCCCCAAGTGCTGCCGCTGCTCTCTCCCGAAGGGCGGGCAGCAGTCGAGTCGCAGGGTGTGGCGGTGTGCGATGCCGAAGGCGATTTGGGTACTCCCCTCGTCGAGGGAGGAGCATGTGCTTTCGTCGTCTATGCCGACGATGGAACGGCCCTATGTGCTCTGCAGCATCTCTACAAGCCGGTTTCCTGCCATCTCTATCCCATCCGTGTCGAGGACTACGGCGAGTTCACCGCCGTCAACTACCATCGATGGGACATCTGCCGCCCCGCCTGCGGCAAAGGACAGCCCCTCTATCGCTATCTTAAAGAACCCCTCATACGACGTTTCGGCCAGGAATGGTACGAAGAATTGTTAGAACAAATCAAACAGAAAGAACATGATGCAAAAAAATAAACAGATAAGGCTTGTCGCCATCTTGATAGCAGCTATAGTGGTGGTCGACCAAATCGTAAAATTCGCCGTCAAACTCAATATGCAGATCGGGGAGGACATCCCTTTGATTGGCTCGTGGTGCAGGCTACACTTCATCGAGAACGAGGGATTCGCCTTCGGAATGTCGTTTGGAGGCGTGATGGGTAAGTACATCCTCACCCTCTTCCGCATTGCCGCCACGGTATTCATCGCTTGGCTGATAGCAAAATTCATCAAGGACAAACAGCGCACCTCGCTCATCCTTAGCCTGACATTGATTTTGGCCGGTGCCATTGGCAACATCATCGACTGTTGTTTCTATGGCCTCATTTTCAACGAGAGTTATTATTCTGTAGCCACACTCTTCCCTCCCGATGGTGGTTATGCTCCATTTCTGCAGGGTAAGGTGGTGGATATGTTCTATTTCCCTCTGTTTGAGTTCGATTGGCCGTCATGGATGCCATTCTTGGGTGGTCAGCACTTCGAATTCTTCAATGCCATATTCAATGTGGCCGATTCTGCGGTCACAATCGGCGTGTTCTGGCTCATTATCGATCAACTTTTCTGTTTCTCAAAAATCACTAAATCAGTTGTTCATGACAGTAACGATACAGAAAAGTAAAAAAAAATTTGGCCAGTTTCCAAAAAGTTAGTAATTTTGCACCCGAAATCGAAAGATGATGGCGTCGTAGCTCAGTTGGTAGAGCGAAGGACTGAAAATCCTTGCGTCACTGGTTCAAATCCAGTCGATGCCACAGTAAAAGAGGTTTGCTGACAAGCAAGCCTCTTTTTGTTTTGCCCTGATCAACAGATGCTAGCTGGCAATACCAGGCCATATTCCGCCATCTCTATACATATACTATATAGATAGCCGGAGGATGCTCCGCAGATACTTTGTAGTTTCACCGTGCCTGCACACGGCAATCACGGTTCATCTACGGTGCATGTACGGTGCATGTACGGATGAAGTACGGTGTTGATAGGTGCTTGTGGCTGATTATCATGTATTTAGAAAGATTTATTTCCTGTAAATTATTGATGGTAAATGTTTTGTGATATAATTTAGGTGACTTCAATTAATTCGCGTTCTTGTAGCGTCTCTTCGAGACGCAGGTCGTTTATTGCTTGATTTACCCCACACTTGTGTGTGGGGTTATTGAGAGTAGTGCCTCTTCGAGGCAACTAAAAGAAGTCATCTTTAATGATGAAACCTATCTATCAGGTGGCAGAAAACTAAAAAAAAAACTTGTATGTTTGTTTTTTTTTGTATTTTTGCAGCCGAAACAAACCAAGTCTGATCCAAAAGCACAACACCTGATGGAAAAGAGAATCGGTACAATCACTATATTCATACGAGAGCGTTTGCAGTCGGCAAATGTGAACAGCGTGTTGAGCGAGCATGCAGGGATTATTCTATGTCGGCAGGGATTGCCTTTCCGCGATCGCGACGTAGCGGTGATAGCATTGGTGGTGGAAGGGTTGATGGATCAGATCAATGCACTGACTGGAAGGCTCGGACGCTTGCCAGGTGTGGAGTGCAAGGCTGTGGTTACAAAGATGCAATGATTAATCCTATAATAAAAAAACTATACCTATGAGACATCAGAATTTCATCGACCGCGACAAACTGTATGGCATGCTCGACAACAATGCCCCCACAGAGAGTCAATTGAACGATATTCTCAACAAAGCCCGCAAGCTGAAGGGTCTGAATCTGGAGGATGTAGCCAAGCTGCTTAGCGTAGAGGACGAGGCTGGCATACAGAAGATACTGGATACGGCAGAATATTGCAAAAACGAGATCTACGGGCGTCGCCTAGTGCTTTTTGCTCCTATCTATACGGGCAATGCCTGCGTGAACAACTGCGTGTATTGCGGATTCCGACGCGACAATAAGGCGCTGAAACGCAAGATACTGACCCTCGACGAGATCGAGACCGAGACACTACACCTGCTACGCATGGGCCACAAGCGTGCCTTGCTCATCTGTGGCGAGAGCCCACGCAACGATGCTAACTATATGGTGGAGGCCATCCGCCGCACCTATGCCGCCAAGGATGAGAAGGGCAGCACAATACGCCGCATCAATGTAGAGTTGGCTCCCATGAGCGTGGAAGACTATGCCAAACTGAAAGCCGAGAAAATTGGCACTTACGTGTGCTTCCAAGAGACCTACGACCCCGTGGAATACGCCAAATTCCACCCCGCAGGCACCCCCAAGGCCGACTATCTCTATCGCCTGACCTGTATGGATCGTGCACAAGAAGGTGGTATCAACGATGTGGGTATTGGTGCTCTGTTTGGATTGGTCGACTATCGCTTCGAGATTTTGGCCATCATGGAGCATGCCCGCCACTTGGAAGAGGACTATGGCTGCGGCCCGCACACCGTCTCGTTCCCACGCATCGAGCCCGCCGAAGGCACCCCCTTCAGCCAACGCGAGAATATCCCGCATCCGGTGAGTGACAAAGACTTCATGAAGATCATCGCCATCGTGCGTATTGCTATGCCCTACACTGGCATTATCATCTCTACTCGTGAGCGGCCCGAGCTACGCGACCAACTGGTGCGCTACGGTGTCAGCCAGATCAGTGCTGCCAGCGAGACCAACCCTGGTGGCTACGACGAGGAAGGCGACAAGACAGCAGCCCAGCCCTACGAAAAGACCGGCTCGACCGGAGCACAGTTCACCCTCGGCGACCACCGTTCGCTCGACGAGGTGATCAGCATGATGATCGACGGTGGCTACATTCCCTCCTTCTGCACCGGATGCTACCGAAAGGGCCGTGTGGGTGCCGACTTTATGGACTTGGCCAAGCCGGGCTTGATCAAGGAATACTGCAAACCCAACGCCATGTTCACCTTCCGCGAGTATCTGGAGGACTATGCCAGTCCAGCTACTAAAGAAAAGGGACTTCGCTTGCTGAAACAGCTCACAGAAACGTTTTCGAAGGCTGAATTGAAGAAAAAAGTGGAAGGAAATCTTTGTAAAATTGGCGAAGGAGAACGCGATTTGTATTTTTAAGATGCCAATTTGGACGATTCGTGCCTTTTTCTAATCTTAGAAATGCAAAAAGGGTGTACCTTTGCACCGCCTAAATAAATAAGGTAAATGTTTTCATGGTTTTGATAGCTTATATGCCTCACTGTCTGGTGAGGCATAAAGCTTTTTAGGTATAGGGTAAAGGCACTTAATGCCGCATGGCATCCAACTCCTCGCGCAGGTATTGTCCGGTGAAGCTGTCTTTCTGAAGGACGAGTTGCTCGGGAGTGCCGCTGAAGATAACCTTCCCACCAGCACGTCCTCCGTCGGGTCCCATGTCGATAATCCAGTCGGCTACTTTGATTACATCCATGTTATGTTCGATGATGAGCACGCTGTTGCCTTTGTCGACCAGTTTCTGAAGCACCTCGAGGAGTACACGGATGTCCTCGAAGTGGAGTCCAGTGGTGGGCTCGTCGAGGATGTAGAGTGTGTTGCCGGTGTCGGTGCGGCTTAGTTCTGTGGCCAGCTTCACACGTTGTGCTTCACCTCCGCTCAGGGTGGTGGACTGCTGTCCGAGCGTAATGTAGCCTAATCCTACCTCTTGCAGTGTCTGTAGCTTCTTGTAGAGCTTGGGCATAGACTCGAAGAAGTCGACGGCTTCGTTGATAGTCATGTCCAACACATCGCTGATAGACTTTCCTTTATATCTGATCTCTAGTGTCTCTCTGTTGTATCGTTTGCCACCGCACACCTCGCATTGTACATATACATCGGGCAGGAAGTTCATCTCGATGGTGCGGAGTCCAGCGCCCTTGCAGTGTTCGCAGCGTCCCCCACTGACGTTGAATGAGAAGCGTCCGGGTTTGTAGCCGCGGATACGTGCGGTGGGCAACTCGGCGAAAAGGCGTCGTATATCGTCGAATATGCCCACATAGGTGGCAGGATTGGAACGTGGTGTGCGTCCGATGGGGCTTTGGTCGATCTGGATTACTTTGTCGATGGCATCAATACCCTCGATGGAACGGTAGGGGAGGGGAGCCCGTAGCGAGTGGTAGAAGTGCTGGCTCAGGATGGGAAGCAGGGTGTCGCCAATAAGGGTGGACTTGCCGCTGCCGCTCACGCCGGTAACACAGACTAGCATACCCAGTGGGAGATCTAGGTCAACATCATGCAGGTTGTTTCCACTCGCCCCACGAAGTACAATGTGTTTTCGTCCTTCTACAGTACGACGAGTGGGCAGGGCAATGTCGCGTTTGCGGGCTAGGTAGTCGAGAGTGAGGCTATGTGCCTTTCCTGGAAGTGCCTGACTGGGTTTGCCAGCGAAAAGCACCTTGCCTCCGTGTACGCCAGCTCCTGGACCGATGTCGACCAGATAGTCTGCTGCCATCATCATGTCGCGGTCGTGTTCCACCACGATGATGCTGTTGCCTAGGTCGCGTAGCTGTTGAAGGGCGTTGATCAGACGGCGGTTGTCGCGTTGGTGCAACCCAATGGAGGGCTCGTCGAGGATGTAGAGCACATTGACCAACTGCGAACCGATTTGGGTGGCTAGTCGGATACGTTGGGCTTCACCACCGCTAAGCGACTGTGCACTACGGTTCATCGAGAGGTATCCCACGCCAACATTGTTGAGGAATTGGAGGCGTTTCAATATCTCTTTGAGTACATCGTGAGCCACGGTACGGTCGCGTTCGTCGAGTTGTTCCTCGAGCGTACTTAGCCATTGCTCCAGCTCGAGCAGGTCCATATCGGCTAGTTGTCCGATGTTCTTGTCAAGTATACGGAAAGCAAGCGACTCTGGTTTCAGTCGGTGCCCATGGCATTCGGGGCAGGGGACCGTGTTCATGAAGCTGGCTGCCCATTTCTGTAAGCTGGCCGGACTGTCCTCGCTGGAAAGGGAAGTGATATAGTTGATGATGCCTTGAAATTCGCTGAGGTAGCCAGGGTCTTCGGGGTCTTCAATACCAGTGAAGCGATTGCTTCCGTAGAGAATGGCGTTCATGGCCTCCTCACTAATGTTTTCAATGGCATCGTCGAGGGTGAAGTCGTAGTGCCGGCCCATGTTCTCAAGCTTACGATAGATGTAGTTGGACGGCGAGTATTTGCCCAATACCTCGATAGCACCCTCGCGAATGCTGCGTTTGGTATCGGGAATGAGCTTGTCCATATCGATTTGCGCCACGGCACCCAGGCCGTTGCAGTGGGGGCATGCACCGTAGGGAGAGTTGAAAGAGAATGTGTTAGGCTCGGGTTCGGCATAGGATAGGCCTGTATCGGGGTCCATCAGCATGCGGCTGAAGTGTCTCACTCGGCCTGCATCATCGTTGTCCTGTACCATCAGGATTCCTTTCCCTTGCTTGAATGCAGTCTGCACTGCCTCGCGAAGGCGTGTGGCATTGCCATCTGCCCTTAGGCGGTCCACCACCAGTTCGATGTCGTGTACTTTGTATCGGTCCACTTGCATCTTGTAGGTGATGTCGCGTATGGTGCCATCGACCCTTACTTTTAGAAAACCCTTCTTCGCCACCTGCTCGAAGAGTTCGCGGTAGTGTCCCTTACGACCTTTCACAAGAGGGGCCAGCATAACGATGTCGTGGTGGCCATAGCTCTCTTTGATGATGTCAATGATTTTCTCCTCACTATATTTTACCATCGGTTTACCGGTTTGCAGCGAATAGGCTTTTCCAATGCGTGCAAAGAGCAGTCGCAGGAAGTCGTAGGTGTCGGTGATGGTGCCGACGGTGGAGCGAGGATTGTTGTTGGTGCTTTTCTGTTCGATGGCGATGACGGGGCTCAAGCCTTCTATCAGGTCTACATCGGGGCGTTCCATATTCCCGATAAAGTGGCGGGCATAGGCAGAGAAGGTCTCCATATAGCGTCGCTGGCCTTCTGCATAGATGGTGTCGAAAGCCAACGAGGATTTACCGCTACCGCTCAAGCCGGTGAAGACGACAAGCTTGTTGCGAGGTATGGTGATGTCTATATTTTGTAGGTTGTGTTCTCTTGCCCCCAGTATTTTGATGCCCTCTGTCATATTCTCTCTATTATTGTGGTGTCGTGCTTTCCTTTGGTTATAGTGTTGTATTCGGTTCCTTTCTTGATGGGTATCTTCACCTTGTATGTCTTCAGCTGTTTGTTCTTCAATGTGCTGGCTGTGAGCCATGGGTTGAGCGTACGAAGCATCTTGTATGTGGTGCCGTGGCTGATGGCAAAGTCTACCAAATCCACGTTTTGGCCGCTCAGTTCCACTTCGTGGGTGGGTATCTCGGGGTAGGTGTCGCAGCGACGTACATAGTATCCGTAGTTCTGTGGATGTTGCATGATGAGCTTGATGGCCAGAATGCGGTACACATAGCGTTGTGTTTCTGCGTTGAGGAGCAGTTCGTAGTAGCTTACCTGTCGTTGCGAGGCCAGCCTCTTGTTGAGGCCACCTTCCCCACAGTTGTATGCGGCGGCGGCTTCGGCCCACCCTCCAAAACGTGTTTTTAGGTCTTTAAGGTATTTGCATGCCGCCCGTGTGCTGGCTTCGAGGTGGTTACGCATGTCTATGTCGTCGCCTATTTCCAGGCCATAGCGTTGGCCTGTGGTCTTCATAAACTGCCAATAGCCCTGTGCACCGGCTGGCGATGCTACGCATTGCAGGCCGCTTTCGATCACGCAGAGGTATTTCATATCTTCCGGTACACCTTCTTCTTTCAGTATACGTTCTATGATGGGGAAGTAGCGTGCCGCCCGCTTGATGTAGAAGAGGGTACTGCTTTGGAAATACATGTTGGAGACCAATTCGCGGTCGAGGCTCTCCCTTACATAGAAGTGGTTGAGGGGCACTGTCTCGCAGCAGAAGGTCATTGTGTCTGGAATGGAGGGAGCATATATGCGATAGTCGGAGCGAATGGCCTGTGTGTGGATTTGCTCGCTCTCCTCTTTCCGCGTGGCAAAAATAAAGGCTTCTCCAGCAATTGCCAAAGAGGCCAATATGATGGCAATGATACTTGTCTTTTTCAATTCGTAACGGTATTTATTATGAGTTCGGCAATCTCCTTTTTGCTCAGTAGCGGACTCTCCGTAATCTGCCCGTCGGCGGCAATGATGCTCACTTTGTTGGTGTCGAATCCGAAGCCGGCACCTGCGTCGCGAAGCGAATTCATCACGATATAGTCCAGGTGTTTCCGTTGCAGTTTTCCGGTGGCGTTGGCCATCTCATTGTCTGTTTCGAGGGCGAAACCCACCAGTGTCTGTCCTGTTCCCTTCATGCTTCCCAGGGTGGCCAGTATGTCGGGGTTTTGTACTAGATGGAGCGTCATCCCCTTGTCGCCTTGCTTCTTCAACTTGTGGTCGGCGGTGCTTTCCGGACGATAGTCGGCAACGGCTGCCGACAGGATGGCTCCATGGCACGACGGAAACAGCCGTGTGGCGGCAGCATACATCTCGCGGGCGCTCTCTATGCGTGTGATATTCACATTGGGGCTGTCGATGTCGCCCAGCGCTGTGGGGCCGCTGACCAGCTCTACTTCGGCTCCAGCCTTTGCCAGGGCTTCTGCTAGGGCATACCCCATCTTGCCACTGCTGTAGTTGCCGATGAATCGCACACTGTCGATCCGTTCGTAGGTGGGGCCTGCTGTGACCAACCATCGCTGGTTGGCTAGCCGTCTTTGTGGAGTGATGGTGGTAGATGATGCGGCAAGGTCGCGTATCTTGTCTGCTATGGCGACAGGCTCTGCCATTCGGCCTATTCCGTCTGTACCGCAGGCCAAAACGCCTGATTCGGGCCCTACGGTGTGCACCCCCCATTGGTGCAGCACTTCGAGGTTGTGTTGCACCGAAGGATGGTTCCACATTTGGCTGTTCATGGCGGGTGCCAGCAGCACACGTTGGGTGGGCATGGCCAGCAGCAGGGTGCTCAGTGCATCGTCGGCGATGCCGTTGGCCATCTTGCCAATACAGTTGGCTGTGGCCGGGGCAACGATCATCCAGTCGGCCCAATCTTTCAGGCTGATATGCTCTGTGCCGTGGTCGTTGCCTGCAAAGAGGTCGCTATAGAGCGGATTGGAGCTGACCGTTTCCAGTGTGGCACGGGTGGTGAACTGTAGGGCATGTTCGGTGACGGCACACCGCACTTCGTGTCCTGCTTTGACCAACAGCCGCACCAGCTCGGGTGTCTTGTAGGCCGCTATGCCTCCCGTGATACCGACAATGATATGCATTACATCTCTTTTATCACTTCCTCTTCCAGTTGCTCTAGGCGGTCTTCCTTGGGAGTCTCTTTGGCAGGGTTGCGATAGTAGATTTCGCCGTTGAGGTATTCTTCGATTGCTTCCAGGGTGGGCTTGGGCTGTTTCTCGAATCGGCGGACTATTTCTACTTGTTCGCGGTTCTCAAACACCTCGTCGACAGATTCATTGCTGTTCTTGAAATCGTCGATGCGGTTGTGCAGCTCGCGTTTCTCTTCGGCAGCAATCTGGTTGGCACGTTTGCTGAGCACGGCTACGGTCTCGTAGATGTTGCCGGTCATGTTGCTGAAAAGGGCTATGTTTCGTGTAGTGGTGGAGTTGTTGATTTTCTTTTTCTTCTCCTCGGTGGTCGCTTCCTTCTTCATTGCTTTCATTGATGTGTATATAATTGTATGTTTATTGTTTGTTTGCTTTTTGGTCGTTCTCCATCTGTGCCAGTGCCGCCCGCGTGTCGGTATAGATGGTCTGGGCTGCCGGCAGATGACGCGAGTTGTTGAAATAGGAGCTGAATTTCTCGAAGTCGTTGATCACTTGCTGCAGGCGTTCTTTCTTCTTGTCCTCGCGGCTGTTTATGGCGTAGCGGTAGCCAGCATCGAGCTGGTAGAACATGGCGTCTTCTCGCATCTCGGTGTCGGGGTAGAGGTTGAGGAATGCCTGAAACGACTGATAGGCGGCATGGTATTCCTCGATGAAATAGTATCCGTAGGCTATCTCGTAGTCTTTCTTCATCAGTTTCGCACGCATCTCGTCGAGGTAGCGGTTCACTTCGGGTATGTGCACACTGCGCGGCCAGCGTTCGGCAAACATCTCCATGTCCTCGATGGCCTCGCGGGTGAGGGTCTGGTCGAGCGAGTAGGTAGGCGAGTTCAGGTATTTGCAGTATGCTGAAAGATAGAGGGCATCTTCGGCATGTTCGCTGTAGGGATACTGGCTGGCGAAGCGGCGGTAGTGGTAGCCGGCACTGATGTATTCTTGCTGTTTCATGAGGGCGTCGGCATAGCACCACGCAATCTCCTCTGCATGTTCACGTCCGCGATAGTGCAATGACAAGTTCTCGAACAGTTGGGTGGCTCGGTTGTAGCTGTTGTTCTTGTAGTAGCGCATGGCTGCTTCGTATTTTGCCTCGTAATCGTTGCTGTTGAGTAGTTTCTCATACCCATTGCATGAGGCTAATACTAAGCACATTGCGCCTAAAAGGGCAATTTTTTTTACGTGTTTCATAACTTGCAAAAGTACAACTTTTTTTTCATACGTACACAATTTATTTTTTGCGTGTATATTTATAGCCCGTCTTGCCGTGTGCTCTCCACAGTGCTGGCTGCAGTGCAGAGCTGCAGTTCGTGCAGCGTTGCAGGTGGATGGTGAACTAGGGGCAGAACTCCCGATATTAGCTTCGTCATAGGGTCGTCTGTTGTCCGCTTGTTGTCCGCTTGTTGTCCGGTTGTTGTCCGCTTTTAAAGCGGACAACAACCGGACAACAACCATGCATCAACCACACAACACGGCTACCCATCAGCTCTCCTTTTGCTCGCTGTCGCCTCCTTGCCAGCAGTGCTCGAAAGGGCGAACTAGCTTGCCGGAAAGAGGGCCGGCAGGCCGATATTTTGTTTTTTTTGTATTTTTCTTTTTTCCATATCGGCAAAAATGTGTACATTTGCATTTTAAAATATGTAAATATAATGGACACTATCTTAATCTTAGACTTTGGGTCTCAATACACTCAGCTTATCGCGCGCAAGATTCGCGAGCTTAATGTTTATTGCGAAATACATCCTTTTGACAAGATTCCGGCCCTTACGCCGGATGTGAAAGGGGTGGTTTTTTCGGGCAGTCCCTACAGCTGCAATGCCGCAGATGCACCGGTGCCCGATATGACTGACATCAAAGGCAAATTGCCCCTGCTGGCAGTTTGCTACGGAGCGCAGTATCTGGCCAAGTGGGGAGGCGGACGAGTGCAGCAGAGCAAGATACGCGAATATGGTCGCGCCAACCTGAGCTACATCGACACTTCGAACCCCCTGATGCGTGGCATCCCGGCCAATAGCCAGGTGTGGATGAGCCATGGCGACACCATCGAGGTGTTGCCGGCAGGCTACCGCACCATCTGTTCGACCGAAAACGTGCAGTATGCAGGCTATCAGATAGAAGGTGAGCAGACCTATGCCATCCAGTTCCACCCCGAAGTGCACCACTCGGTCGATGGGGTGCAGCTGCTTCGCAACTTCGTGGTGGACATCTGCGGATGCAGCCAGAGCTGGACTCCGGAGAGCTTCATAGAGACCACCGTGGCCGAGCTGCGTGCCAAGGTGGGGCAGGACAAGGTGGTGCTAGGGCTGAGCGGTGGCGTAGACAGCACGGTGGCGGCGGTGCTTCTCAACCGTGCCATTGGCCATCAGCTGCATTGTATATTTGTCGACAACGGATTGCTCCGCAAGAACGAGTTCGAGAGTGTGCTCGAGTCGTATAAGGATATGGGTCTCAACGTGAAAGGAGTCGATGCAAAACAGCGCTTCTACGATGTGCTAGCCGGAGTGACCGACCCCGAGAAGAAGAGAAAGGCCATCGGTAAAACCTTCATCGACGTGTTCGATGCCGAATCGAAACTGATCAGCGATGCCAAATACCTGGGCCAGGGAACCATCTATCCCGATGTGATAGAAAGCAGTTCGGTGAAGGGCCCCAGCCAGACCATCAAGAGTCACCACAACGTGGGTGGACTGCCCGACTATATGAAACTGCAGCTGGTCGAGCCCCTGCGTTCGCTCTTCAAAGACGAGGTGCGCCGTGTGGGTCGTCAGCTGGGTATCAAAGACAGCCTCATTGGTCGCCACCCATTCCCGGGTCCGGGACTGGCCATCAGAATATTGAGCGATGTTACCGCCGAAAAGGTACGCATACTTCAGGAGGTGGACGACATCTTCATACAAGGCTTGCGCGATGCCAACCTATACGACAAGGTGTGGCAGGCCGGTGCCATGCTGCTGCCGGTGCAGAGCGTGGGCGTGATGGGCGACGAACGCACCTACGAGAGTGTGGTGGCCCTGCGTGCTGTGGAGAGCGTGGACGGAATGACAGCCGACTGGAGCCACTTGCCATACGATTTCCTGGCGCGGGTTAGCAACGAGATCATCAACCGTGTGCGGGGAGTCAACCGTGTGGTGTACGACATCTCCTCCAAACCGCCGGCAACCATCGAATGGGAGTAAGCCGCTATACTGTTCTGAGAAAACTAATTCGAAAAATGAGACAACAGACAATGACAAAATACAGCAACCGCGTCGGATCGCTGCTACTGATGTGCTTTATGGCCGTGGCCTGCATGATGCCTTGTGGCACTACGGTCTGGGCACAGGCTCCGGGCACTACACCGGTGGAAGTGAGTGGCGAGACACAGTTGCTCCATGGGCGCCGCTACTATGTGCACATCGTGAAAAAGGGGCAGACGGTGTATTCGATTGCACGTGCCTACAAGGTGGAAAGCTTCGACGCTGTGACCCACCACGACATCCACTTCCTGCACGAGGGCGACACCGTGTGGCTGCCCGTGAGGGGACAGTTTGGCGATGTGTCGTCGACGATAGCCCCGACAACAACTGCTACATCCACTACTCAGCAGCCGGTAGCTAAAGCGCCGACCAACGAGAGCACCTCGGTCCCGTCGGTACGTCCCACAGGCAAGGTGCTTAAGGTGGCACTGATGATGCCACTCCATTTAGACCAGCTGGAGCAGATTAGCACCTCGAAGTTCGACATCGAACAGCGCGGCAAGAAGGTGTATCGGCAGTTCGAATTCATCGAGTTCTACGAAGGTCTCCTGTTGGCTCTCGACAGATTGAACAGCCAGGGCATCAGTGTGGAGCTGAATGTGGCCGATGTGAATGGCAACAACGCGGTGGCTGTAGAAGAGGCTTTCCGTAGCCACAACGTGCAGCAGAGCGATGTGCTGATAGCCCTGCTCCTGCGCGACGCATTCGACAAGGCGGCAGAGTTGGCCCAGCAGCATGGGGTGTATGTGGTCAATCCCATGGCGACTAGGAGCGAGCTGTGTGCAACGAATCCGTATATGGTCAAGATTCAGCCTTCGTTGGAGTCGCAGGTGGCGCTGATGCTGAAAAATATGAAGGTGGAACGTCCGAACGGTCACCTATATATCATCCATTCCGGCAGCAAGCAGGAAAAGGCCATGCTGGACGAACTGAAGCGACAACTTGGCGATGGTGGCGAGATTCAGTACACGCTGTTCAACTGGAGCCAAAGTGCCCGACTGGTTAACGTGCTGAAGGCTACACCCAACTGTTCCGTGTTGAGCATATATGATCAGGGCAAGGACGAGAATAGGGTGTACAGCATTAATCTGCTCAACAAGTTGTCATCCATCAAGAAGGACAGCCCCACGCTGTATTCCTTCAGCGACTGGACTAGAGACTATGCCGATATAGACTATTCCCAATTACAGCTGCTCAACTACCACACCTACAGTCTGTCGTGGGATTTGGCCAACGATGTGCATGTGGAATTCTTGAAGGCGTTCCGTTCGCGTTTTGGCACCGAGCCGACCTCACCATTGGCAGCAACAGCATACGACCTGATGCTCTATATCGGAGAGGGGCTGGGACGGGAAGGAAGCTCGTTTTGGCAACATCCAGGACATACCCAGTCATACTATATTCAACCTCTGCAGTTGATTCGTCGCGGTGCCGGTTTGGAGAACGACAAGGTACAACTCTACAAGATGGAAGAACTGCGTTTTATCAAAGCTCGCTACAAGTAAGGAATGGAACGTCAACGCACCCTTAATAAAGAATTTAGAGTTACCGGACCAGGACTGCACACAGGGCGAACGGTGACAGTCACAGTCAAGCCGGCACAAGAGAATACAGGCATCGTTTTCCGTCGCATCGACCGCACCAATATCATCACTCAGCAGGCCCTCGCCGACAAGGTGGGGGAGACCTCGCGGGGCACCACGTTGGGGTCTGGGCGACACACCATTGCCACCATAGAACATCTGATGTCGGCTCTGCACGGTATGCAGGTGGACAATGCTTTGATTGAGTTGGACGGTGGCGAGGTGCCTATTCTCGACGGATCGTCGCGCCCGTGGCTCTTGCAATTGTCGCGTGTGGGCCTGCACGAACAACAAGTCGATCGGATTAAATACACCTTCGCCGAGCCTCTCCATTTCGAATACCCCAAAACAGGATCGGTGTTCGACCTGGAGCCGTCCGATCACTTTTCAGTACACTGCGAGATAGACTTCGCAAACAGTGTGATCGGCCATCAGACAGCGGATATGAACGATTTCTCGGAGTATGCTGCAAGCATCGCTCCCTGCCGCACATTCGTCTTCCTGCACGAAATCGAACCTTTGTTGCACCTCAACCTTATCAAGGGAGGCTCGCTCGACAATGCTTTGGTGTTTGTCAATCATGAGTTGACATCGAAACAGCTGAAGCGATTGGCCAAGACCTTCCATAAGGATGTCAGCCATTTCAAGGTGCACGATGGAGTGCTAAACACAACAGATATATACTTCCCGAACGAGCCTGCACGCCATAAACTGCTCGATTTTGTGGGCGATATTAGGCTTGTCGGGTGCACCTTGAATGCTAAGTTTAAGATATATAAACCCGGACACCGTGCCAACAATGCGTTCGCACGCTACCTCATAGAATATATAAAGAATAACAAGTAAGAATGGTACTATACGATCTTGACCCCAATGCCAAAATAGGCAAAGATGTGACAATAAGCAATTTTACAACCATCTACAACGATGTTGAGATAGGCGATGGCACATGGATAGGCCCCAATGTAACTATTTTCCCCGGGGCTAGAATAGGTAAAAATTGTAAGATATTTCCTGGTACGGTGATATCTGCAGTCCCACAGGACCTGAAGTTTGCCGGAGAATACACGACAGTGGAAATAGGTGATAATAATGTGATACGCGAGTGTTGCACTATCAATCGTGGAACTGCTGCCAGTGGGAAGACTGTGATCGGCGACAACAACCTGCTTATGGCTTATGTGCATGTAGCACACGACTGTGTGGTTGGAAGCAATTGTGTGTTGGCCAACAATGCCACGCTCGCTGGTCATATCATTCTCGGCGACTGGGTGATACTGGGAGGTAAGACTGCATGTCTGCAGTTTATTCATATTGGCTCTCATGTGATCACGCAAGGGGGTGCCTTGGTGGATAAGGATATTCCGCCATTCGTTAAGGCTGCCCGTTACCCAATCCAGTATTGCGGAGTGAACAGTCTGGGATTGCAACGCCGTGGATTCACTAGCGAGAGCATCAATACTATTGCCGACATCTATCGCTATATCTTTGTGAAAGGGATTCCTCTGGCAGAAGCGGTGGAGACGGTCAAGGAAAAATACGGAAACACCGACGAGGGGAAACAAGTATTGGCATTTATTGGCAATGCCCAAACTGGTTTGCTGAGCGGCTATCGTTCGGTGAAACGAGGCGAGTAGAGATTACACTAAACGTGTATCATAGTGGTCTCGACGATGGCAACAAGTTTGCCATTGTCGAGACTATGTATTTTTGTCTGGAAAAGTGCTGTGGTGCGACCAGTTTTTAGGGGGGTGCAGTCGGCTGCAAGTGTTCCAATGGGGCAGGGGGAGAGGTAGTGGATCGTGGCATCAAGGCTCACCCACTGCAAATCGCCCGTTGCGATGCCGTCGCTATTGGCGGCTACGGCAGCGGAAAAGTCGGCAAGCGTGAACAATACTCCTCCCATCACCACTCCCCTTGCATTGCTGTGTTGCTCTTGGGTGTGCAGCATACAGCGGCAACTGTGATTCTGTACCTCCTCGATCGTTATGCCTAGGTTGGAGACATAGCGGTCTGCAGAAAACACTTCGCGGGCTTTCTCCGTCAGGTTCATTGATTGAACAGGCTATAGCTGAGGCAGAAGCTAATCATGCGATTGAAAGCACCACAGTTCTCCGGAAAGATACGGTACGAGCCGGAGGCGTTTTCGAATATGTTGAGCATTGAGGTTTGGTAGCGTGCCTCGATTGCTAGATTGTAGGTGAACATGTAGCGTACTCCAACGGTTACTGGAAGCCAATCGAATCGCAGATATTTCTTCTCCACTGTGCTGTTTCGGCTGCCATTGTCGATCACTTGTGCCCCCACCAGCACGCCTGGTGCCCCACCTGCAGCTATCCTCAGTTTATTGTCGAACATGTTGTAGGAAAACAATAGGGGCAGTTCTACATAGTTGAGTGTGATGCTACGTTCGAATGAGCCATTGTTGATATGTGACCCTTTTTGGGTAAATGCCAGTTCGACCACCATGCGCCATGGGGAGCGTGTATCCTCGCCCAGTGTGAAACTTGTACCTACGCCGCCCCGCAGCCCCATCTGTCCATAGCCTCCATTGTCGTCGCCGTCTATTTGATTGAATGTGAGTCCGCCGAATATGGTGGCATCGAAGCGGTTTTGTGCCTGAGCAGCCAGGCCTGTGATGAGCAATGCGGTGAGCAGGATGTAAATCTTTTTCATTTTTTTCTTCTTCTTGCTATTTAGTTGTTGTGTTATTATTCCATTACTGCCTTCATCTCGGCAGTGTTCCAAAATGTGGTCTGACGAAATTCGTTGTCGGCATCTTTCTGCCGGCTGGCGATGATACGGTCGTGCACCAGCTGCTGTATCTCTGCATATCGACGGCTGAAGTATTGCCAGTCGGCATCCGATAGCGTTTTCTTTTGTGCCAGTTCGCAAAGGATGGCATAGGCATGGTGTGAGCGATGTAGGGGATAGTCTGCCCACAGCTGGTCTAGGCGATGGTTCACGTCTTCCCACGATTTCAGCTTGCCCCGCTCTATGTCGTCGAGCAGCCTGTCCATATCGATGCCTCTAATCAGTTGTCCTCCGATGTTCACCCAGCGTTGGGTGCGCGGTTCGTCGTCGCCTTTCGTGGGTTGGCTGCCCATGGCATAGTAGATCAGCATTTCCTCGTATGCTTTGTAGGCATCGCCAGGTTTTAGGATGACTGTCTTGCGATGGCCGCGCTCCATGCCGTAGGCTATCACTTCGGTGCCGCCATTCTCTTGGTATGATTTGGTCGTCCACATGTGCAGCAGTTCTCGCCCAATCAGCATCTCCTCGGCTGTGTCGGGTGCAAAGGGGTTGAATTCGATGTGCTGTCTGCGGATTTTACGTTTGTCGCGCGAAGCAAATTTGGTGATGTTGCGATGCAGGGCATACATGTTGTACATCCACCAATAGGCAGGCATCACCTCCAACTGGTTTTTCCGCACATTGTTGTTTACCAATGCAAAGGGTAGGGTGATGTTGAGCTCGGAGGGATAGTCGCCTTTGGCTAGGAGGGTGTAGCTTGCGAAGCGGCAGTTGTGCTTGAGGCTCACGCATAGTCCCGGCCAAAATCCTCGTCCGGCACTGAGTTCTCCATCGGCGGTGCGCCCGTTGTGGTTGCTGCCCAGTGTGGCTCCGCTGGCCACATTGCTCTGTCCCTGCAGCAGTGCGGCAATAAGGAACGACGAGTTGTGGTGTTGCTCATGAGCTGGAAAGATAAGGCTATTGCCCACCTCGCCACGTGCCAAGGTGCTGTTGTCGCCCACCACGGTGTCGTTCAGTCTCAGGCCAGCCTCCAGTTTCACATTCTCCCCCAGCAGGAATCGCTCGGCGATGACACCATGCTCGATGTGGCATCCGCAGCCGATGATGCCGTCTATCAATGCCACAGCGTTGCGGATGGTGGTGCGGTCGCCGATATGTCCGCGATTGGAGCTGTCGAATTGGTTCAGCCGTTGCATGACATTTTGCCTGTCGCGGAAGCGGGCCCAGATATAGGCGTCGCCCACAGTCATTCCGGGCTGTAGTCCGATTCGCCGTCCGCCATTCTCGTTCATCACGTCGGCATAGGCCCCTTGCGGGTTGAAATTCAGCTCACCAATTCCCTCCAGCGTGCAGTCGGAGCCGATGGTGTAGTTGCTTACCCACCCGTTGCGTCGCAATATACTGCGGTCGCCCACGTGACAATTGTGCAGATGACAGTCTTCGAGTGTAGCATCGGCTCCGATGTCGACAGAGCCATGGAAGTGGCATCGTGCGATGTGTGGTAGGGTATAGGGGGTTGCAATGCGAATAGTGCCCCAGTCGTCGGCTGTGCATCCCTGTTGTTGAAGGGTGGCTATGTCGGATTGCGAGAGCGTATGAAGCATGCCTAGACGCTGCCGTAGGTCGTCGGCTCCGTTGAACACAATGCCCTCCATACCCATTTCGCGGGCGGCTTTCACATTCGTTTCATTGTCGTCGACGAATATGCAGTCCGATGCGTTCAGGTGGTATCTATCCAGAAGTGTCTGGAACAGACGGTGGTCGGGTTTTACCAACCCTTCGTCGCCGCTCACCACATAGCGGTCAATCATCTGAAGGATGGGGAAGTGGCGGCGTGCCTCGGGGAAGGTCTCCATGCTCCAATTGGTCAGTCCGTACACCTGTATGTCTTTGTCGGACAGCAGCTCTTGCAGCAGTGTGTGCATTCCGGGCATTTCGCCGGTCAGCATCTCGCGCCAGCAGGAATGGTACATTTCGATGGCATCGGCATAGTCTGGCCATTGCTCGGAAAGCTCATCGATGCAGTCTTTCTGGCTTTCGCCCGCATCGATACGCAGACGCCATTCGGGGGTAGCCACATGTCGCAGAAACCACCATGTTCTTGCCTCGTTCCCGAAATGCTCGTTATAGACGCTCTCGGGTTCGAAACGTACCAGTACGTTGCCAAAGTCGAAGATAATGTTTTTTTGCATAGCTCTATATGTAACGATAGCCTTCTGTTTTTATTGCCGGAGCTGTTGGATTTGTCGCGGCTGGTCCGTGCAGCCCCATCCAATGATTGGAACAACCGCCCGCCATAGATTGTCCGTATCTCCTATTTGATATCATCGTACGAACACGGTCCATTCACGGTTCATCTACGGTGCATGTACGGTGCATGTACGGTTCATCTACGGTGTTGGCACCATACGGACCTGGTTTAGTGGTGTTTGAAATGTTAAAAAAATCTTAATCGGGGTTGTCCTTATCCTGCCGATGTTTGAAATATATTTCTATTCCCTTCAATCCCCAGTTGATTAGCAGGATGACGGCAACGCCTATCAATGCTTCTTTCCACAAGCCGTATCCGCACAGACATCCGATGGCGGCAGAGCACCAAATGGTGGCTGCCGAGGTGAGACCATGGATGGTGAGCCCGTCCTTCATTATTACACCTGCACCCAGAAAACCAATACCCGTAACCACCTGCGACAGAACTCGCAAGTTGTCGTTGTTTACTGGGCCACCGTTGGCCATTGCCCTCATGATGACGCCTTCGGATATGAGTATGAAAATGCATGCCCCTACCGACACCAGTGCATTGGTGGTGAGGCCAGCCTGATGGTTGCGCAGCTCGCGCTGGGTGCCGATAATTAGGCCTGCTATGAGGGCGCTTGCAAGTCTGAAAATGAATATCTCGAGTGGCATATCTATTCTTTACCTGCTACAATTACAACAATTTCGCCTTTCACATCGCGTTGCTTGAAGATGTCCGACACTTCTGCCAGTGTGCCCCGAACGCTCTCGGCATGCACCTTGCTGATTTCGCGGCATACGCACACGGGGCGGTCTGTACCCAGTGTGGATTGCAGTTCGTCCAGCAGTTTGACCAGTCGGTAGGGGCTTTCGTAGATGACCATAGTCCGCTTCTCGTCGGCCAGCTCGCGTAGTGCGGTCTGTCTCCCTTTTTTGTGAGGCAGAAAACCTACGAAAGAGAAGCGGTCGCAGGGCAACCCACTCTGTACCAGTGCGGGAACGAAGGCTGTGGCACCTGGCAGGCACTCCACTTCGACACCGGCTTTCACGGCTTCGCGCACTAGCAGGAATCCCGGATCGCTGATGCCTGGGGTGCCGGCATCGGTCACTACGGCCATCGTGGTGCCCGACTGCAGACGTTCTACGAGCGAAGCTACGGTTTGGTGCTCGTTGAAGATGTGGTAGCTTTGCAGCGGAGTGTCGATATTGTAGTGCTGCAGCAGTATACGGCTGGTTCGGGTATCCTCGGCCAGAATCAGGTCGACCGAGTGTAGCACCTCCACCGAGCGATAGGTCATGTCACCCAAGTTTCCAACGGGTGTCGGCACCAGATACAACTTCATAGTCTGTTGTTCGAGATTAAGTATTAAAGGTTAAAGAGATGAGAATGAATGAAGTCAGTCTCTTTAACCTTTAAGCAGTAAGTGTCAAAAAACAGAGATTATTCTTCCTCGAAATCGTCGGGGATCTCCATGTCGTGGTAGACGTTGGTCACATCTTCATCTTCTTCAAGGATGGAGATGATACGCAACACCTTGCGCATCGACTCGGGATCGATTTGGCGGGTGGTGTTGGGAATGCGTTGCAGTTCGGCGCTCTCCACCTCGATGCCTTTATCCTCGAGCATTTTCACCATGTTGCCAAAGTCTTCGTAGGCAGTATACAGGGTGAGGTAGTCGTCGTCGACCTCCATCTCTTCCAGACCGCCGTCGATGAGTTCCATCTCGAGCTCTTCAACATCCATGTCGGGCTTGCGGGGAATCACAAAGACACCTTTGCGGGTGAAGAGGAAGCTCAGGCTGCCGTTGGTCTCCAGTGTGCCGCCGTTCTTGTTCATAATGGACTTGATGTTGGCGACGGTACGGTTGTTGTTGTCGCTCAGGGCCTCGATGAAGAGGGCGATACCGTGGTTGACATGGCATTCGAAGGTGAGCTCCATCATCTGGGCTGCGTCTTTGTCGTTGGCCTTATTGATGGTGCGTTGCAGGGTGTCCTTCGGCATGTTGCATCCGCGGGCATTCTGCACGAGCAAACGCAGGCGAGGATTGCTGTCGGGATCGGGGCCACCTTCGCGTACGGCGATGGCTACTTGCTTGAGAATGTTACTCCATTGTTTCGATCTTTTGGCATCAGCTGCGCCTTTTGCGCGCTTGATTTTTGACCATTTGTTGTGTCCTGACATAATTAATGATTATTTATTTATACTATAATTTTATTGTTTTGTTTTCCATTGTAGGTAGGCGATGGGCTTGCCTTCGGCGAGAAACATCCGCTCGTAGAATGTCTGTGTCAGTTTTGCTTCGCCGTCGTAGTCGCAGTGGTAGAGGTCGTTTGTGTCGAACACCGGTGTGTGTGGCCGGTTGGCCAGCACCTCGTCGCGGGTATATTCGTATAATTCCTGAGAGTCGGTCTTAAGGTGAAGGGTGCTTTCCGGAGCCAGGAAGTGGTTGTAGGTGTCGAGAAAGCGAGGCGATGTGAGCCGCTTGTTAGGCTTTTTGGGCTGCGGATCGCAGAATGTGATCCACAACTCATTCACTTCGTTGGGGGCGAAAAACCGGTCGATCAGCTCGATTCGGGTACGTATGAACGCTACATTGGAGAGTGGTTCTTCTGTCGCGGTCTTGGCTCCACGCCAGAGTCGAGCCCCTTTTATATCGACTCCTATATAGTTGCGGTCGGGATGGATACGGGCCAGTGCGAGCGAATAGTCCCCCTTGCCACATCCCAACTCCAGTGTGATGGGGTGGTTGTTGCCAAAATGGTCTGCCCAATGTCCTCGCAAGGGGAAGCCTTCTTGCTCCAACTGTTCAAAGCCTACTTGGAACAAGTTGGAGAAAGTCAGGTTCTCGGCAAATCGCTGCAGTTTGTGATGACCCATATTACCACTGTTTGATGGCTATGTCACCATCATACCAACTCTTGATGTGTTTGAAGAGAGCTTCGGCAGCTGTGCGATTCTTGGCACTGCCCATGCTGACATAGTACATATTGTTCTTCTCGATGATATAGGCATCGCTGCCAAGGTCGTGAAGCCGTGCTGTCATGCGGGCGGCTTTTGCCCGATCGATGTAGAAGCCGGCAATGATATCGAAGCCCTGGCGACTGTCTTGTTCCAGATTGACCCGTGTGGTCTCCTCTGCAGGGGTGGAGGGGGTAGTTTTGGCATTGGTAGCAACCGGTGCAACGGGAGCTGGCTCGATGCGTGCCTGTGGTCTGGCATCGGGTGTCAGTCCCAACTCTGCTACCATGGCGTTAAGGATGCTGTCGAGCAGCTTCATATCGAGCAGTTCGCTCTGCACCACATGGCGTTGCTTGCGAGCGAAGCGGTTGTGCATGAATCCCTCGCAATGCTGGTATATGTAGTCACCACCCTGGGGGAGCAGACGTTGCACGGCGAACCGGTCTGCCATCAGCGTGGTGAGACGGTCGTTTGCATACTGACGTACTCGCTCCATCATAGGCACTTGGGCACCAGTGTAGTTCCTATAGGCTAGGAAGCTGTACAGATAGTCGGCCATGTAGTGGCAAAGTACGTCACGCTCATGGTCGATGTCGCGTTGAGAATATTCCAGCATGTCGGTATTATAGGTCAGCCCGTTGGCTGCAGGAATGCCCTGTAGGTGTTCGGTCGAGGCAGGTATGGCCGACTGCTGATGTGCGGGTTTGTAGATACGTAGGTAGTAGTAGGCGGCACCGCACAATAGGAGTAGTAGCAATAAGATGAGCAATATCCATAACCATCCGCGACGGTTCTTCTTCTTACCTTCTTTGGGTTGTTTGTCTTTATCCTTTTGCTTTATCGGCTTTTGGGGTGCTACGGTTTCGGATGCTGTGGCAGCAGGCGCGTCGGCAAGGGCTGCAAGGGCAGCGATGCGCTCGGCTTCGGCGTTTTTTTCGGCCTCTAACCGTTCTTGTTCGGCTTTGGCCATGGCTTTGGCTTCTTCTTCGGCACGACGGCGAGCCTCCTCTTCGGCAGCGGCCTGTGCTTCGGCGGCGCGGCGAGCTTCTTCGGCAGCCTCTTCTTCTGCACGACGACGAGCCTCCTCTTCGGCAGCGGCTTGTGCTTCGGCGGCACGGCGAGCTTCTTCGGCAGCCTCTTCTTCTGCACGCCGACGGGCTTCCTCTTCGGCGGCTGCCTGTGCTTCGGCACGCCGACGAGCCTCGGCCTCCACTGCGGAAGCATCGAATTGAGCAAAGGGATCGTTATCGCCACTGTGGTCGTATGTCTTCACATCTTCCAGGGGTTTTTCGTCGCCGGTGAGTAGCACAACGTTGTCGTCGGCTTCGAATGTGTAGGTACCATCGGCACTACGGCTCAAAACTCCAATATTGCCTATCGAGTGGCTACCGGTGCGTTGCAGTTTGTCGGAGAGTGCATCCATGTAATTCTTCCACATCTGGCGAGCCACATTCTCGCCAACGCACTCGCGGGCTGCAAGAAGCTCTACCATCGATTGGTCGTCGGAGGTACTGTTGCTGAAGGTAATGGTGCGGCTGGAGGGATAGAATATCCCTTTTTCACTATCGTGGTGCGGCGCTTGCGGTTCGGAGCCAAAGGTGCCTATTCCTGGCAGCTCCACTTGTTTGCCTTGACGAAGAAGGTCTACAATAAGGTCGGTTATATTCATATCATTGTTTTTTATTCGTTCTGATATATCTTTCTGCAGCGGCAAGGTCGTCGGGTGTGTCGATGCCGATGTTTGCGTGTTGTGTTTCCTTTACACGGATGGAGTATCCGGCAGAGAGCCATCGTAGCTGTTCGAGGCTTTCTGCTTGCTCGATTGCTGCGGGTGCAAGTTGGCAGATTTCGTGCAACACCGAGGGCCGGAAGGCATATATGCCCACATGTTTATAGTACTCGAACTTCTCGAGCCAATGCTCTTGTGCTATGCCTCGAAGATAGGGTAGGGGTTGACGGCTGAAATAGAGTGCCTGGTCGTGGTCGCCGCACACCACCTTGACATTGTTGGGCGAGCTTAGTTCTTCGAGGGTAAGGATGCGTGTTTTGAGGGTGGCTATCTGCACATCCGGCTTGTCGAAGCAGTTTATGAGGGTTGTAAGCTGAGTGGGGTCGACAAAAGGCTCGTCGCCTTGTACGTTGATGACGATGTCGTAGTGTTTCCCCCGCTGTTCCATTGCCTGCAACACTTCGCCGCAGCGGTCGGTCCCCGAGCGATGGCTACTGGCTGTCATCATCACCGCTGCCTCTCCAAACAGGTTCTTCACATGGTCGAAGATGGCTATGTCGTCGGTGGCAACTACGCTGTCGGTAATCTGTGGTGTCTCGTGCACATGCACATATACATGACTGATGATGCTCCGTCCGTCGAGTAGGGCAAGGGGCTTGCCGGGGAAACGTGTCGAGGCGTAGCGTGCAGGTATGATGGCCAGGGTCTTCATTCTGATTGGGTTAGTTGTTGGCGTTAGTGTTTTGCCCATCGCCGAACAGACCGTTGAAGTCGGCATCGATCTTTTCGATGATGTGGCCTAGATCCTCGCGACGTTCCACGAAGTCCAGCTCGTCGGTATCGACGACCAGCATCTTGCCTTCGTATTGTTCGGCCCATCGTTCGTATCGCTCGTTCAGATTGGACAGATAGTCGAGCCGGATTCCACTTTCAAGCTCGCGGCCTCTTTTCTGGATATGCCGGATAAGGGTCGGCACATCCCCCCTCACATATATCAGCAGGTCTGGCTTGGGCAGAAGCGAGTAGGTGAGTTCGAATAGGTGTGTGTATGTGTTCAGGTCGCGGGTAGTCATCAGGCCCATGCTTTGCAGATTGGGTGCAAAGATGGCTGCATCGTCGTAGAGCGACCTGTCGCGGACGAAACTGACCCCGCTCTGCTGCAATTCCACCAGTTGGCGGGTATTGGCATAGAGGGTATGTACCATCATGTTGAAAGACCACCGACGCATATCCTCATAGAAACTGCTGAGGTAGGGGTTTTCTTCGGATGGACCGTAGATGGCACGGTATCCGTAGTGCCGTGCGAGCAGTTTGGTGAGTTCTGTTTTCCCTGCTCCTATATTGCCCGAGATTGCTATCTGCATACGCTTTTTCTATTATATAGTATAGCTTTTCTTCTTGAAAAACAGTGTTATATATGTTGTATAACCTGTGCTTCAAAATGGCAAATTTACACAAAAATTCGCATATAGAAAAAAATATTTATTTATTGCCTTGCGCTTATTGCCGCTTTATTCATTGTCGCTCTTGTTTCGTATTCTGTTCTTATTGGCGAAACACACCTGCACGGATAGGCCCTGCACTACACCTCGGCAGTGGCCTTCGGAGGAAGTATCGTGTGCGACCAAATCTCTTGTTTGCTCCACTCCCTCTAACCATCCCCTCATCCTCTGCCCCCCGTCCTGTCCAGTTGTGGTTTGCATTGCTTTTTTGTGACTAAAATGGACATAAAACATTGATAAACTGTCAAATAAGTGCAATTTTATATGTAACACACTGATATTTAGCAATAAAGACCATTCATCTCTTACTCATCTCCTACTCATCTCTTTGTCATCTCCTAGTCAACATTTAGTTTTGTAAGAGATGAATAGTCTTAGAATAATGGTTAAATAATATATGTCGCGGACGATATACTGTGTCGTTTTCTTAGGGTTATTATTCAAGCCACCGGCACAAAGGCAGAAGAAGGGGAAAGGGCAGGCTCCTCGTCCACAATCAGGACATGGAAAGTACTATTGCCTCACCTCTCTGTCGCTTCACATTCCTCTGCTTCGAGCGTGCCAGCAGGCGGGGCAAAAGTCGCCGTGTTGGGCAGCAGACGATATGCTGTAGCCGAAAATCTGAAGAGAAATCGAAAACATTTTTCGCTATGTTGCAGAAATTGTGTATCTTTGCAACATAAAATATCCTCCGATGGAGTGATATATGATCGTGTTTATGTCTAAAAATCAGACTGATATGAATATTAATGAGAACCTTGACGAATTGATAGGAATGGCACTGCGCGAAGATATAGGCGATGGTGACCATTCTACTTTGGCCTGCATTCCTCCCGACGCAGTGGGGTCTGCCAAAATGGTGGCAAAACAGAGTGGTATTCTGTGCGGATGCGAAGTGGGCAAACGAGTGTTCGAATTGGTGGATAGCAGTCTGGTGGTGAATCTGATACAACATGACGGAGAGCGGGTGGACAAGGGCGATATAGTGATGACTGTCGAGGGCCACAGCGGTTCCATACTTACTGCCGAACGCACTGCATTGAACTTCATGCAGCGCTTGTCGGGCATTGCTACCGAGACCCATCGGATGGTGCAGATGCTGCAGGGCCTGAACACCCGTCTGCTCGATACCCGTAAAACCACTCCCAACATGCGCCTGCTGGAGAAGTATGCAGTCAGTTGCGGTGGTGGAACCAACCATCGCATTGGCCTGTACGACATGGTGATGCTGAAGGATAACCACATCGACTTCGCTGGGGGAATAGAAAAAGCAATCGACCGTACCCGTCAGTATTTGAACGAAAACCACAAGAACCTGAAGATCGAAATAGAGGTGCGTTCGCTCGCGGAGCTGCAGCGAGTGCTGGCACATGGTGGTGTGGACCGTATCATGTTGGACAATTTCGATGTAGACACCCTGCGGGAGGCAGTCCGCCAGATAGACCACCGCTACGAGACGGAAGCGTCGGGCGGCATTACCGATGAGACACTTCGCTCCTATGCAGAAACAGGTGTCGACTTCATCTCTGTCGGAGCTCTGACACACCACATCAAGAGCCTCGATTTGTCGTTGGTAGTCAACGATAAATAAACGCTTGCCGTCAAAACCATGATCAACCTGAAGGCATACATACGCCTCATGCTAGGCAAAATAAGGCAGTTGCGAAGGCGGGTGCTCTATTGGCGGCCTATCCGTTCCACCCTCTACTTCCTGCAGCATTTCTCGCTGCCTGGCAACCGTGGCGTTCCGCTCTACGATGTGCTCCGCTTCTTTTTGGTCGGCATATTCAACGGCGACCTCAATCAGCGTGCCAAAGGATTGACCTACAGTTTCCTCACAGCGTTCCCGCCCCTGCTCATCTTCTTCTTCACGTTGGTGGCATATTTCCCAGTCGATGGGGTGCAAGACCAGTTGCTGGCCGAGCTTGGCACTGTGGTGCCGGACAAGATAATGGGGCCCCTCTCCAACACTGTGAACGATGTGATGGGCCACAGGCACAGCACACTACTCAGTATCGGTTTTGTTAGTTCCATAATATTGGCAGCCAACGGATTGATGGGGATGATAACGTCGCTTAATTTTGCCAACCATTCGGTCGAGAAAAGGCCTTATGTGCAGCGCTACCTATTGAGCATCATGCTCGTCTTCATCATCTACGTGGTGATAGTGCTCGCCATCGCTCTGCTGATGGGGCACAAGCTATTGCTACAACTCATCTTTGTGCAGGGGTGGTTGCCTAACACCCACTCAAGCACCTTGTTTTTCAACATCGGGCGCTGGCTACTGATTATATTTGCTATCCTTACCACCATTTCGCTCATCTACTATTGGGCACCGGCCAAAAAACAGAGGGTGGGCTTCTTCAGTGCCGGCAGCGTGTTGGCTACTGCCATGTTCCTCGTGCTGAGCTGGGGACTGGGCCTATACCTCAATAATTTTAGCAACTACAATCTGGTCTATGGATCCATCGGGACACTTCTGATGCTAATGTTCTGGATTCGCTTCAACTGTATCGTGCTTTTGGTAGGCTACGAGCTGAACATCAGCATCTATAATGGGACAATCATAAAGAAGAATCGTGATTCGCGTCGCGAAATAAAACAACGTATACAACAACAGAATAATGATTATACAGAAAAGTCATGGACGGGTGGTGACTGATACACCGACCCCAAAAGAGAAGTTCAAGATGGTGGCCAAGACTATGGTCAACCTGGAAGAAGTGTTGGCCGACGAGTTGAGGCAACTGGGTGCCGACAATGTCGAGGTGGGCACTCGTGCTGTCGAATTCGAGGGCGATATGCGTTTGCTATACCGAGTCAACTATTGTTGCCGTACGGCACTCGCCATTTTGCGCCCCTTCGCCGAGTTTGATGCCAACGACGACCAAGAGCTCTACGATAAAGTGTACAAAATCCGTTGGGAGAAGATTATGGACTGCGACTGCACCTTCATGATCGATTCGACCACCAGTGGCGAGGTCTTCACTCATTCATATTATGCAGCCCTCAAAACCAAGGATGCCATCGTCGACCGCTTCCGCCGCAATTTCGGCAAGCGACCGTCTATCGATACAGAACAACCCGACTATAAGTTCAACCTGCATATCCGCGACAACCACGTCACTCTGCTGATGAACTCCAGTGGCGACTCGTTGCACAAGCGGGGCTACCGTCAGGGTGTCGGCGTGGCTCCCATCAACGAGGTGCTGGCTGCCGGATTGCTGAAACTGGCTGGATGGGATTGCACCACCAATTTCTACGACCCCATGTGTGGTTCTGGTACCCTCCTCATAGAGGCTGCTATGATGGCCAACTGCATCCCTGCACAGTACTATCGTGGCAATCGCTTCGGTTTCATGCGCTGGAAAGAGTTCAACATCGGCGAGTGGAAGAGTGTAAAGAACGAAGAAGACCGCAAGATTGGCAGTATCGACTTCGAAGGTGAAATCTGGGGAAACGATATAGACCCGCAAGTGATCGACCAGTGCGAGAAGAACCTCGAGTTCACCAAACTGCACCACGATGTGATGTTGCACATTGGCGACTTCGCCGAGCAGAATCCCCCCGAGGGTCGCACCCTTATTGTCACCAATCCGCCCTATGGCGAACGCATCAAGGTGGAAGACCTCAATGCCATGTATGAGCGACTCGGCGACACCTTCAAGCAGCGCTATGGCAAGGATTGCGAGGTGTGGCTCATCAGTAGCGACTTCGAGGCTATCAAGCATATCGGCCTCCACCCTTCGAGGAAAATACCTGTACAGAATGGCTCTCTCGACTGCCGATTCATGAAGTACGAACTCTACGAAGGCAGTAAGAAGAATAGGACACCGAATGAGGCTAGCGAGGAGTGATCAGTAGCCAATACATCAAGCTCGTTGCTGCCGAGGTGGGATTCGATGCATGCGGCATTGCTGCCGCCGGCCCTCTCACCGACGAAGAGTATCCCCTGCGTAGCTGGCTCGCCCGTGGCTGGCATGCAGGGCTTTCTTATATGGAGCGCAATATCGACAAGCGTATGGACCCAAGCCTGCTGGTAGAGGGGGCAAAGAGCGTGATATGCTGTGTTAGTGCCTATCCGCCACCTGCCACAAGGGGTGGTACAGCCGCCTATGCTGTCAGCCGCGAGTATCATCAGGTTGTCAAAGACATGCTCTTCCGCTTGCGTCAGCGGTTGGGAATCGAGGCCAAAGCCTGCTGCGACACGGTCCCCATCAGCGACAAGCACTGGGCCGCTCGTGCCGGACTAGGTTGGATCGGACGCAACACCCTGCTCATCACTCCGCAGTGGGGCAGTTGGGTCAACCTCGGCGAGCTTGTCACTATCGAACCCTGCGACCACTACGATACCCCCATTCCCTCGCTCTGTCACGATTGCAACCTCTGTGTCGATGCCTGCCCCAACCATGCTTTGGCACCCGACGGACCGCCTATGCTCGATGCCCGCCACTGCACTGCCTACTACACCACCCACCACGAGCGCCCCATCCCGCCAGGGCACCTCACCGCAGGCTATACCCAGGGCTGCGACCTCTGCCAGCTAGCCTGCCCGCACAATAGGACTCGCTGACTACTTTCCCCTTTGGCTCCCGATGCATTGTGAAGATGTTAAATCTAGAATGCAACGCAATATTGCAACGAGGAGGTGCGTTTTTTTGCTCCGCAACTTTTTAATACAACACAAAACACTATGCACAAACCATCACACACACGTAGTGTGTTCCGTTTCCGTCGTTTTGCACGGGCGGGTTGGGCGGCCTACAGTTCGATGCACCGCGAGGTGACCATCGGACGGTTGGCTGTGCGTGTGGCCGATTGCAGCCTCAGCAAGGTTGTGGCCGCAGCCGCACTCTGTATGGCCCTTGCCCCCCTCTCTGCTTCTGCTCAAAGCGACAAAGAAGCCGAAACACACACGCTGGCCGAGGTGCAAATAAGCTTGCCGGCCGATTCTCTGCTCGGTACATCCGAGCCTGCTGCGGTACTCACTGCAGAGGAAATCAAACAACACAACATTCATTCCGTGGCCGAACTGGTGGCTTTGCTGCCAGGTATCGACGTGCGCACCCGTGGTGTGGGCGATGCACAGGCCGACCTGAGCATGCGAGGCGGTTCGTTCGACCAGGTGATTTTGCTGCTGAACGGTATCAACATCACCGATGCCCAAACTGGTCACCACACACTCGACTTGCCGATCGACATCGGCATGGTGCAACGTGCCGAGTTGCTTTCGCCGGCACAGCTGATGGCTCGCGGCATTGTGGCCTTCTGTGGTGCCGTGAATCTGGTGGTGGACGAGGAGTATGCCGACCGCCTCTTGATAGAGTTGAGTGGGGGAAGTTTTGGCACTGCCAACGCCACCCTGCTCGCCACCCACCATGTGGGTAGGTGGAGCCTCACTGCCGCTGCCACCTACCATCGCAGCGACGGCTATATGCCTAACACCGACTACCGACACGGCAGTCTATTCTTGCAGGCTGCACGCCACGACGACCACGACGACCTGCACCTGCAGCTCGGCGGACAGATGAAGGCATTCGGCAGCCAGGCATTCTACAGCACCACCTATCCAGACCAATTCGAGGCCACCCGTACCCTTGTGGCCTCCGTCACCCATGTGCACCGCTTCGCCACACTCCGCCTCGAGTCGGCTCTCTATGGGCGTCTGCACGCCGACCGTTTCGAGCTATTCCGCGAGGGTGTGGCCGAACCTCCCGCTTGGTATTCCGGACACAACCACCATTTGGGCAGCCTGGCCGGTGGCCGTAGCCGTCTGATGCTGCCGTTGGCGGTGGGCGAGGCCGTGGCAGGCATCGAATACAGGCGTGAGGGCATCCGCAGCAATGTGCTAGGCGATGTCGATACTACGCTCGATATGCCCTTTACCAAAAACGCTTCGCGATCCTCTGCCACCCTGTTTGCTGGATGGCATTTTGCCACCTCGCGGTGGAACCTACAGGCTGTCGCGTTGGGCCTCTACAATTCACGTTTCGGTCCCGACTATGGTTTTGCCGCCGATGTCGAATACAGACCCTTGTCGCATCTAGCCACCTATCTCTCCTTGTCCCGCACCTATCGCATCCCCACCTTCACCGACCTCTACTATCAGGGTGCCAATCAGCAAGCCAACCCAGATCTTGGTAGCGAGCACAGCCTCGGTGTCGATGTCGGCATCCGCACTAAGTTCCAGTGTCTGTCGGTCGATGTGTCGGCCTACTATCGGTCAGGCAGCCAGATCATCGATTGGGTGCGCCGCCCAGAGGCCGAGATGTGGTACTCGACCAACCATTCGGCTGTCGATGTGGTCGGTGTTGATGCCAATGCCACAGCGACGCTTTCCTCCCTCTCGCTCCGTATGGCCTACTCCTATTGCCATGTGGCACATGATGCTGGCGAATGGATCAGCGGTTCGGCACTGGAGCATCTGCGCCACCGCATGGCTCTGTATGCTTTGTGGCAACCCTGCGAGCATCTCCGACTGAAGGCAGGCCTCAGCTATCGATTGCGAGAGGGCAGCTGGGTCGATGCCGATGGAGTAGTGCACCCGTATGGCGAAGCCTTGCTGCTCGATGCTGGTGCCGAATGCCCGATGGGTAGGGTAGTCCTCTATGTCGAGGGACACAATCTGCTCGGCACCTCCTATCGCGACCATGGCGGAGTGCCCATGCCTGGCCGTTGCTTTATGGGCGGGGTGCGACTATCGCTATGAGGTTGAATTACAGCAAAATCCTACGTATGTTGATTTCTAATTCGCTGTAATTCAGTCCCTACGAGGTACCAACACCGTACTTCATCCGTACATGCACCGTACATGCACCGTAGATGCACCGTGATTCTAGGTTGTACTCACGGGGAGCTTCCATGCCATACACGCAGCAGCTCCCCGTGTGCATCCTAGTGAATGTGTAGAGCATTGAGACACATGGCTATAAATGCCACGGGGCATGATTTATGGCCCACTGTGCAATAAATAGTCGCAAAGAACGTTTACCCTAAAAACACCAATTATCCTATGTACAAGAAGCAAATACTCGTCCTTGCTATGGCAGTCCTGTTAGCAGGAGGTTCTGCCATGGCCCAGAAAAAAACACCCCTTATGCCTGCTAGCGGCGGCATCACCACCGAGATGATGCAGCAGATGAAGAAGAGCTTCGGCGGCTCGGCTTCCGACAAGGCCCTGCGCAACATCATGGTGACCCAGAGCCCCGCCAAGCTAGCCATGAACTACGAGAACGCCACCAAGTTCGACTCGCACTTCAGCAACCGCGTGGAGAGCCGCGCCGTCACCGACCAGAAGTCGTCGGGCCGCTGCTGGATGTTCACCGGCATGAACGTGCTCCGCAACCAGGCCATCCGCAAACACCACCTGCCCACCGACTTCCAGTTTTCGCAGGCCTACCTCTTCTTCTACGACCAGCTGGAGAAGGCCAACCTCTTCCTGCAGGCCATGATCGACACCTACAACAAGCCCATCGACGACCAAGAGGTGCAGTGGCTCTTCAAGAACCCCATCGGCGACGGCGGCCAGTTCACCGGCGTGGCCAACCTCATCGACAAGTACGGCCTCGTGCCCTCCGACGTGATGCCCGAGACCTACAACACCAACAACACCTCCAGCATCAGCAACCTCATCGCCCTCAAGCTGCGCGAGGACGGCCTGCAGCTGCGCGAGATGGCCGCCCAGAAGGGTATGATATCGCAAAAGCTACAAGCCCGCAAGACCGAGATGCTCGGCACCATCTATCGCATGCTGGCCCTGACCATGGGCGAGCCTCCGGCACAGTTCACCTGGCAGCAGAAGAACGATAAGGGCGAGATAGTGGAGACCGCCACCTACACCCCCAAGGAGTTCTACGAGAAGTTCGCCAAGACCGACTTCAGCAAGTACTATATGGTGATGAACGACCCCACCCGCGAGTACTACAAGGTGTATGAAATCCAGTACGACCGCCATGTCTACGACGGCCAGAACTGGCGCTACCTCAACCTGCCCATGGAGGACATCGCCCCCATGTGCATCGCCTCCATCAAGGACAGCACCATGATGTACTTCAGCTGCGACGTTGGAAAATACCTCAACCGCGACAACGGCCTGATGGATATGAACAACTACGACTACGAGAGCCTTATGGGTACCACCTTCGGCATGGACAAGAAGCAGCGTGTGGCCACCTTCGCCAGCGGCTCCAGCCATGCCATGACCCTCTGTGCCGTCGACCTCGACAAGGACGGCAAGCCCATCAAATGGATGGTGGAGAATAGCTGGGGGCCCAACTACGGCTACCAGGGCAACCTCATCATGACCAACGACTGGTTCAACGAGTACATGTTCCGCGTGGTCCTCGAGGAGAAATATATCCCCGCCAACATCCGCGCCATGATGGACCAGAAACCCATCATGCTCCCCGCCTGGGATCCGATGTTCGCTCCCGAGGAATAGTATTCACCACTGATCGCATAAAAGAAACGCCGAGATCTATAGTCTCGGCGTTTCTTTTTTCTTTGCACTTCACTTCAGCAACTTCAGCAGTTGCTTTTCGGTAGCCTCGGGCAGTAGGTCGTGCAGGTGGGCGAGCATCCGCTGGTGCGACTCTTCTGGCGTGCGGTCGCAGAGCGACGCCCCGGGCCCAAGCAGTTGCTCAGGCGTGGTGAGCAGCGAAAGACCCCAGCCGTACTCGCGGCCCTGCTTGTCGCGCGGGTAGACGAAATCCTGCGTGACGATACGGCAGGCCATCTGCAGCCGGGTGACATAGCTGTCGAAGAGGCTCCGCATCTTGGGCCCTACCAGGCCGCAGGCGGCGCGCAGATCGCGGCTGACCATGCTGCCCCGCTCGCGCAGGGTGTCGAGGATGGCCTCGGCAAGGGCGCCCTCGTCGGTCTCGTCGCTCGCCAGGGGGTAGGCGTGGCGGCGCCAGTTGCAGAAGTCAGGCCACCACTCCAGGCTCACAAAGCCCGCCTTGGTAGCGAAGAACTTGCCATAGACGCAGTTGCCATCGGTCACCACGGGGCCCTTCCACTTCCACAGCGGCCAGTCCCAGCCGCCGTCTTCATAGGTCACATAGCGGCAGTCGTCGCTCACCAATGCCTCAGCACTGAAGCCCCTGATGCCGCTCTCCAGCAGGGGCAGGAAACCCACCCTCTGGATGCACTCCATCAGTTCGGGGCAGGAACCGATCGTTCCTGTCCCGCCTGCCTCGTGAAGGCTTTTCATGTATTCTTTCAGTGACACCATCTCTTACTTGAGGGCCATGCCGCTGTTCCAGGCCTTGCCCACGCTGTCGGCGATGGTGAAGTAGTTGAGGCTCGAGCCGTCCCACACCAGCGGGTTGAGCTTCTTGATGTCGATCTTGCCGTCGGTGAGGATGGCGGGGTCGGCCACGGCGTTGACGATTTCGCCCACGACGAAGGCGCCGTCGTTCTCACGCTCGATGAGCTCGACCACCTTGCACTCCATGGCCAGGGGGTACTCGTCGATGATGGGGGCGTTGACGTTCTGGCTCTTGGTGCAGTGGAAGCCCACGTGGGCCACCTTGTCCTTCACGTCGCGGCCGCTGGCGATGCCGAAGTAGTCGCTCTCGGCCACCGTGCGGGCGTCGGCATAGCTGAGGGTGAAGGCCTTGTTGAGGCGCAGGTTGTCGGTGGTCTTGTGGCTGCTGAGCTGGAAGCAGACCTGGTTGCCCTCGTACTGGCCACCCCAGGCGGCCATCATCACGTCGGGGTTGCCCTCGGCGTCGTAGGTGGCTATCATCAGCGCCGGCTGCGGCGTGACATACAGTTTGGCGCCCATATTGACGCGCTCGTTGACGTTCTTCAGTTCCATAGTGGTATTGTTGTTGGTTTGTTCTTCGTTGACGGTTTTCTGTTTCGTGCCGCAGGCGCCGACGAGCATCGCCGCCGCTGCCAGGGTAAGGATGATCTGTTTCATGGATAGATGTATGTTTTTCGGGCTGCAAAAGTACAACTTTTTGTGAATCCGACAAAACAATTTGTTCCATAATACCTTATGCCTAGCCGGTCTATGTCAGTTTTGTCCACCTGTCCGGGCCATATTTTCAAGTTCCATTTTCCCAAAACGCAGGGTGAGGCCGAGCGAGATGTACTGCGAGCCATGGGTGCGCCGGCCGCCGCCCTGGTAGTAGGGGTTGGTGGTCTGCCACTGCTCGCCGTCGCTGCCGAAGACATCCTTCACGTTGAGGTAGAGCGACAGTTTGCGGTCAAGCAGGTCGGCGCTCAGGCCGAGGTCGGTGCGGAACGAGGGCTCGTGGATGTTCATCGGGGCGATTTGCCGCGTGGTGTAGCTCACGGTGCCGAACACCTGCAGCACTTTCCACAATTTGGCCCATGCGTTGAGTCGCAGGCGGCCGCTCCAGGCGGCATCCTCGGTCCATTCGCCGGGGCGGAACATGAGGCGGTAGTGGTAGTTGTAGGCCGATGCCGAGAGGCGCAGGTTGAAGAATGCCGTGGGGCGGTAGGTGACGTTCAGTGTGCCGCCCGCGAGGTCGGCGTCGCCGATGTTGTGGGGCATGGTGTACGACACCTCGCGCCCGAAGACCTCGCTGTAGGCTACGTCGCCCAGACTGCTGACGGCGTCCTGCTCGGCCCTCCAGTAGAGCTCGGCGCCGACATTGCCGAAGCCGTCGAAGTATTTGTCCCAGCGGCCCTCGAGGTTTTGTGACACGGTGGACTTCAGGTCGGGATTGCCGACGGAATAGTTCTCGGTGCCATAGGTGATGAAGGACGTGAGGTCGTCGGCATCGGGGGCGGCGACGCGGCGCGTCCAGCTGAGGCTGAAATTGTGCATGTTCTTGGTACGGTAAGTAAGATGGACGGAAGGCAGCGGTTCGATGATGGTGCGGTCGACGGTGGCCGAGGTGTGGCCGTTCCATGTGCCTTCTGTGTGGCCGTGTCCAGCCCTGAATCCCAGCTTGAAGGTGAGATTCCCGAAACGGCGCAGTAGGGTGGTGTAGACGCTGTAGCTCCAACTGCTTTCGCTCATCTCATAGCTGCGCAGACGGTCGCGCACTGCGACGCCGTCGATGATGCTGTCGGAGGTGAAGGCGTAGTGGCTGGGAGTGCCTATGTCGCCGGCGGCACCTACCTCTAGCTCCCATTTCTGCCCGAACGGCAGGGTATAGCCGCCTTCGGCCGAGAGGCCGACACCGGAGTTGCTGGGATAGGAGTCGTGCGTGGCGTAGTCGAGGGTAGAAAGCACATCGTAGGTGCGCGTCTCATCGCTCTCGCTGAGAAGGTAGGCATGGGTGTTGCTTCCGAGTTGCAGCCAGAACTTCTTTCCTTCGTCGTTGAACCGGTGGGTGTAGTCCACGCCACCGAAGGTGCCCCAATTCACGTCGCGAGAGCTGAATGCCGTACGATAGCTGTAGTCGCCCGGCGAGTAGATACGTTCGTCCCATTGCATATTTGTGTTGCCCTTGCATGTGGCCAGCGAGGGATAGGCACCGCCCCAGAAGCTGACGGTGCGCTGGGTGTCGATGTCATAGTGGCCGCTGAGCCACAGGTAGCTGCCGTGGCGGTAGTAGTCCTGACGGCTGGTGTAGCTGCGCACGGCGCTGGTGTCGCCCGCCGGTGTGAGCATCATGCTGCTGCCGCTCTGGTTGGTCCAGGTGTGGCTGTAGTCGTACTCGGCGTAGAGGTTGATGGAGAAGCGCTTGTTGGTATAGACGTAGCTAGCCCAGGGCGACACTTGGGGGCGCAGGTTGCCGCTGGCGCCGAGCGAGAGGAATTCGTTGCGCTTCACCTTGCGGCGCATCACCAGGTTCACCACCGGGCCACCGCCCCCGTAGCGGGCCGAGGGGTTGGTGATGACCTCGATGCGCTCGATGGCGCCTGCCGGAAGGGTTTTGATGTACTGCCGCAGGGCCTCGCCGCTGAGATGCGAGGGACGGTCGTCGATCCACACCTCGACGCTCTGGCTGCCGCGCAGGGTGATGTTGCCCTCGGCGTCGACCTCCACGCCCGGAGCGTTCTGCAGGGCGTCGCTGGCGGTGCCGGTCTGCACGCTGGGGTCGTCGCCGACGTTGTACATCTGTTTTTCGCCGTCGACGCTGTAGAGGGGCCGCTCGGCGCTGATTTCCATCTCCTCCAGCTGGCGCACCGACTCGGGGATGTAGAGGCTGTCAAGGACGATACTGTCGTTGTTTTGGGCGTAGCCCACGCCCGCCGCCGCTCCGAGGAGCAGCAGCACAAGTGCTGTATGCTTCATGATTATGTGAGGTTTAGGCTATTTCTTGCGGCGATAGGTGTAGGTTTCGCGTGTAATTCCGTCGTCGCTGTGGTCGTGAAGACGGAAAATGCTGCTTGAGACAAATACAAGTGTGTCTTCGTTGAGGCTGACGATCTGAAATGCCTCGCGGCCTCCTTTTTCATTGCACATCAGGAGTGTGTCGGCCACAATCTGCCATTCGACGGCGTAGGTGGTGTAGTCGAAGCTGTCGTCGGGCTTGAGAACCTTTGTGGCGTCATCTTCCTCGGCAGTGACCCATTTGCTCACATCCCAGGCCACCACTGTTGCGGTGCCGTCGGCGCGGAAGTCGAGGTCGCTTATCCGTGGGTATGTGTTGTCGGGTTCGTCCTCCATGATTTGGAAATTGGTCTGCCCGTCGTCGTAGATGAATTCCCGGCTGATGCCGACGTATTCCCACTGCCCCACCAGCAGGCTATTGGACTTGGGAGCACAGGCGGCGAGCAGCACCACTGCCGCGATAGGCACCGCTGCCAAGGGCTTCAGCCAGCCACCGTGGTGGCGCCTCTGTGCCATCATGGCGATGCGCTGGTGCACCATGCGGTAGTCGAACCCGTTGGCCAGCGGGCTGTAGCTGCGGCCGCTCACCTGATGGTAGAACAGCTCGGCATAGCTGGCACTCATCATCGCGCTGTCGGCAATGTACTCGTGTACGCGCTTCAGCTCGCGCGCATATAGATATACGAATGGGTCGAACCACAGCACCGCCTTGGCCAGCTCGCAGAGCAGCGTGTCAACGGTATGGCCTTGGCGTACATGCACCGTCTCGTGGCCCACGAGCTGCTGCACCTCGGCGTCAGAGAAGCCTTTGGTGCCGACGACGATATGCTTGCCGAACGAGAAGGCAGGAGTGTTGTCGTCGAGCAGGGTGAGGCTGATGCCGTCCTCTTCGCGGCAGGGTAGGGCGCGCATCCTCCGGCGCAGGTGCAACACCCTCACCGCCAGCAGCGTGGTCGCCACGGCAAAGCCCGTCAGCCACACCCAGAGGAACACCTGTGCAAAGGAAACACTGCCGGCATCGGCTGTGGCAGCGGTGCTAGCCGTACTGTCGGTGCTGGCCATGCCAGGCAGGCTGGCCTGACTGAAGATGCTAGGCAAATTGCCAGCGATGTGCTGCTGCGGCACGGCCAACCGCAGGTGGATGGCCGGCAGAAGCAACGAGAGAACCAACGTGCCCATCAGATACCACCGCACCATCTGGTGACGCTTCTCATGGCGCATCAGCACCCAGTAGGCAGCGAAAAAGAGGGCCGTCGCCGCGGCGGCCAGCAGCAGGTATCTCATGGCTGCACCTCCTTTCTCTTCTCCTCGATAATCTTGGCCAGAGCGTCGAGGTCCTCGCGGCCGATGTTGTTGTCAGCCATGAAGAACGAAACCAGTTGGCGGTAGCTGCCGCCAAAATAATTGTCCATCAGCGTGCCGAGCATCCGACCAGAGTATTCGGCTTTGCTCACCAGCGGATAGTACTGGTTGTTGCCACCCAATTCTTGGTGACCGACAAAGCCCTTCTGCTCCAAAATGCGAATCTCGGTCAGCACGGTGCGGTAGGCCGGTTTGGGCTCTTCCACCGCCTCGGCTATCTCGCCCGCAAAACCTTTGCCCAAATTCCACACCGCCTGCATCACCTGCTCTTCGGCTTTGGTCAGCGTCGTCGCCGTCTCGTTTTTCTTCCTTGCCATCGTATGTTTGATTTAAAAATTGAACATTTGATTAAAAAAATAATCACCATACTAACGGCTCTAAATTTTCATTATTGTGCATCGGATTAAAAAATTAATCATATTAACGTTTTTTAACAATCAAAAAGACTAAGGCCTTGATTCATCCACCGCGCTGCGACAGGCGTTTTATGTAAAGAATATAATAAAAGGGAGAATGCCGTCTGCACAGCATTCTCCCTCTTTTTTCGGATCACATTTTGGCCGGTCAAATCATCTCCACCGAGCGCTGGAGGAACTTGCTGAGGGCTTCGCCTTTCAGCAGGCCGTTGGCAAGCAGGGCCAGGTCGGTGAGCTGGTGGACGAGCTCTTTCTGCTTCTCGGCGTCGGTCTCGTTGAGCACGCGGCTAATGAGGGGGTGGTTGATGTTGACGACGAGGTTGTAGCTCTCCGGCAGCTCGCCGTAGAAGCCCATGCCGCCGCCGGAGGTCTGCGCCATCTCGCGGTAGCGGCGCATGAACTCGCTCTGCGTCACCTGCATCGGCGCGTCGCTCTCCTCGAGGCTCTCCAGCTGCACGGTGAACTTCTGCTTGTCCACCTCGCCCTCGATGATGGGCTGCAGCTTCTCTTTCTCCTCCTTGCTGAGCTTCTCGGGGATGGCGTCGTCGTGGGGGATGAGCTTTTCGACGGTGTCGCTGTCCACGCGCACGAAGCGGCTCTTCTCTAGCTTCTGCTCCAGCAGGTTGATGAAGTGGCTCTCCAGGGGCGAGTCCATCAGCAGCACGTCGTAGCCTTTGGCCTTGGCCTTCTCGATGTAGGCGTGCTCCTCCTCGGCGTCGCTGGCGTAGAGGTAGCAGACGGTCTTGTCCTTGTCGGTCTGCAGGGCCTTGATTTTCTCGCGGTAGCTGTCGAGCGTGTAATACGTGCCGTCCACACCCTTGAGCAGGTAGAACTTCATGGCGCGCTCGCAGAACTTCTCATCTGTCAGCATACCGTACTGGACGAAGATCTTGATGTCGTCCCACTTTTCTTCGAGTGGAGACTTCGAGACTTCGAGACTTCGAGACTTCGAGTCCTCGCTGTCTTGATGACTTGAAGTCTCGTTGTCTTGTTGTCTTTTCTTGCTCATCTCCTCCAGCTTGTCGGCCACCTTCTTGCTGATGTGCTGCGATATCTTCTTCACGTTGCCATCGCTCTGCAGGTAGGAGCGGCTGACGTTCAGCGGGATGTCGGGGCTGTCGAGCACGCCGTGCAGCAACATCAGGTAGTCTGGCACCACGCCCTCCACCTGGTCGGTGACAAAGACCTGGTTGCAGTAGAGCTGTATCTTGTTGCGGTTGGGGTCGATGGTCTTGCGCACCTTGGGGAAGTAGAGGATGCCCGTCAGGTTGAAGGGGTAGTCCACGTTGAGGTGTATCTGGAACAGCGGCTCCTCGAAGTTCATGGGGAACAGCTCGTGGTAGAATTTCTTATAGTCTTCGTCGGTAAGGCTGCTGGGCGATTTCTTCCACGCCGGGTCGGGGTCGTTGATGATGCGGGGCTGCTTCTTCTCCACGCGCTTGGGCTTGCCGTCCTTGTCGCAGTCGGTCTCGCTGTCCACCCACACGGTCTCCTCGCCGAAGCGGATGGCCACGGGCATGAAGCGGCAGTATTTCTTCAGCAGCTGCAGCACGGTGCCCTCCTCGAGGAACTCCTTGCAGTCGTCGGCGATGTGCAGCACGATGTCGGTGCCGCGGTCGGTGTGCTTCTTGTCCTCCTCCATGCTGAACTCCGGATTACCCTCGCAGCTCCAATGCTGTGCGGGCTCGTCTTTCCAACTCTTGGTGAAAATCTCCACCTTGTCGCTGACCATGAAGGCGCTGTAGAAGCCGAGGCCGAAGTGGCCGATGAGCTGCTCGTGGCTGTCTTTGTACTTCTCCATGAAGTCGGTGACGCCGCTGAAGGCTATCTGGTTGATGTACTTCTCCACCTCGTCGGCGGTCATGCCGATGCCGCGGTCGCTGACGGTGAGGGTCTTCTTCTTGGGATCGATCTTCACGTCGATGGTGAGGTCGCCCAGCTCGCCCTTGTACTCGCCGCGGGCGGAGAGGGTCTTCAGTTTCTGCGTGGCATCGACAGCATTGCTGATGAGCTCGCGCAGGAATATCTCGTGGTCCGAATAGAGGAACTTCTTGATGACCGGAAAGATGTTTTCGGTCTGCACGTTCAATTTACCTTCCATAATATATCTTATTTTTCAATTTCGGCAATATGTATTTCTATGCCCTAAGGTGGTGCAACAACTGTGCCACCCCTGTGCCAACTGCCATTTTGTCAGTCGCCCTCCCCGTCGTGCAATCTTCTGGCCAAATAGATACATTTTCCTCCCGCCGATGATAGTAGAAGCAATCCGGCAGGGCCAAAAGAAAAATGGGCACCCGCATGGTGAGGGGTACCCATTTGTATAGTTCTGTGTAGGGTTAAAGCAGTGCTTCCACGGCTTGGGCCACGGCACTCATGGGGTCGGTGGGTTCGAAACGACGCACCACGTTGCCCTGGCGGTCGATAAGGAACTTGGTGAAGTTCCATTTGATGTCGGGGTTCTGGTCGTAGAGGCTGTCCTGCTGGCGGAACATCTGGTCGAGGTAGGCACCGATGCGGTTGGTGGTGTCGAATCCGCCGAAGGGAGCTTTGCTCTTGAGCCACACATAGAGAGCAGCGGCACTGTCGCCATTGACATCGATTTTGGCCATCTGCGGGAAGGTGGTGTTATAGGTGCCGGTGCAGAAGGAGTGGATATCCTCGTTGCTGCCAGGGGCTTGGGCACCAAACTGGTTGCAGGGGAAGTCGAGCAGCTCGAAGCCCTGGTCGTGATACTTGGCGTAGAGGTTCTGCAGGTCCTCGTACTGGGGAGTGAATCCGCATTGGGTGGCGGTGTTGACTACCAGCACCACCTTGCCCTCGAACGAGGCAAGGTCTACGGTGTTGCCGTTGCCATCCTGGGCAGCGAAGCAATAGAGGTTGTCGGTAGGAACGGTGTCCGTCGCTGGGGTTTCGGTTTTCTGCTTGCAGGCTCCAAGTGTGAACAGAACGGCTGCAGCCATGGTTAATACGGTTAGTTTTTTCATCGATGAATATTTTTTAATGGATGTTACAATTGTGCTTTAATGGCATTCTCCATGGCGCTGATGCTCGAATTGGGCTCCCAACGGCTGACCACCTCGCCCTGGCGGTTATTATTTAAAAATCGGGTGCAAAAATACTTATTTTTTTTTACATCGTCATTTTTTTGCACTTTGGTACGAAAAATGGAGTGTTTTTCCCATGGCGAATCCCCAGAAATGTAAGAATGTCCGCACAGATTGTTTCATGTCAATCGCTCGCATAGCGAAGCCAAACCATTCGAGCAGTTAGCAGCCACGGCTTAGTTAAATTCTCTAAAATTGCCTATAAAACCGATCTGCCACCGTACGAGAATCTATTAATATATATTTACATTATGTTATTCTTTGTACCATTGTGCCATTCGGTCGGTCGAGCCCTCCGGTAGACATGCTAATGACTACGGCTGTTGTCCGCTTGTTGTCCGCTTGTTGTCCGGTTGTTGTCCGCTTTAAAAGCGGACAACAACCGGACAACAACCATACATCAGCCGAACAAGACAGCACCCCTCCCCATCGATGACTGCCATTGGCTGACAATTTGTCAGCGGATGGCAGAAGATGACAGTTTTTTGAGGATTGGCACGGTTGTTGCTAAAAATGGTTGTCGCCACGCAAAAGCATGGCACACTTAACAAACAAGGTAAAACAAAAAACAAAAAATAAAGTACTATGAATATCAAACCTTTAGCAGACAGAGTCCTCGTGCGTCCCGCCGAGGCAGAACAGAAAACCGCCAGCGGCATCATCATCCCCGACACCGCCAAAGAGAAACCGCAACGCGGTGAAGTCCTTGCTGTTGGCAAGGGCACCAAAGACCACGAGATGACCGTCAAGGTGGGCGACCACGTCCTCTATGGCAAATACAGCGGCACCGAGATCGAAATCGACGGCGAAAAGTTGATGATCATGAAAGAAAGCGATATCTACGCTATCATCTAAACCTCCTAGCCGCTACGCGGCAGAAATCTAGTAAATCTTATAAATTAAGCGCTACGCGAATTGGGAGCCCTTACCGCCACAGGCGGAAATAATCTACAAGATTTACAAGATTTCGCGAGCGAAGCGAGCAGGAAAAATAAAATGTAAAGATTAACCGAAAAAACAGACAAGATTATGGCAAAACAGATAGTTTTCAATAATGACGCACGCGAGCAGCTTCGCAAAGGCGTCGACGAGTTGGCAAATGCAGTGAAGGTGACCCTCGGCCCCAAAGGCCGCAATGTGGTTATCGACAAGAAGTTCGGTGCCCCGCAGGTGACCAAGGACGGCGTGACCGTGGCCAAGGAAATCGAGCTTGAGGACGGCATCCAGAACATGGGCGCCCAGATGGTCAAGGAGGTCGCCTCCAAGACCAACGACCAGGCCGGCGACGGCACCACCACCGCCACCGTGCTGGCACAGGCCATCGTCAACACCGGCCTGAAGAACGTCACCGCCGGTGCCAACCCCATGGACCTCAAACGCGGCATCGACAAGGCCGTGGCCGAGATCGTGAAGAGCATCAAGGAGCAGGCCCAGGAGGTCGGCGGCGACATCCAGAAGATCCGCCAGGTGGCCACCATCAGCGCCAACAACGACAGCGCCATCGGCGACATCATCGCCGAGGCCATGGAGAAAGTGACCAAGGACGGCGTCATCACCATCGAGAACGCCAAGGGCATCGACACCACCGTCAAGGTCGTCGAGGGTATGCAGTTCGACCGCGGCTACATCAGCCCCTACTTCGTCACCGACACCGAGAAGATGGAGTGCAGCTACGACAACCCCTACATCCTCATCTACGACAAGAAGATCAGCACCATGAAGGACCTGCTGCCCGTGTTGGAAAAAGTCGTCAACACCGGCCGTCCGCTCCTCATCATCGCTGAGGATGTCGAGAGCGAGGCCCTGGCCACCCTCGTGGTCAACCGCCTGCGCGGCAGCCTGAAGATCGCCGCCGTCAAGGCCCCCGGCTTCGGCGACCGCCGCAAAGAGATGCTCGAAGACATCGCCATCCTCACCGGTGGCACCGTCATCAGCGAAGAGAAAGGCTACAAGCTCGAGGATGCCGACCTCAGCATGCTCGGCCAGAGCGAGAAGATCAGCATCGACAAGGACAACACCACCATCGTCAGCGGCAAGGGCAATAGCGATGCCATCAAGGCCCGCGTGGGTCAGATCAAAGCCCAGATCGAGAAGACCACCAGCGACTACGACCGCGAGAAACTGCAGGAGCGCCTCGCTAAGCTGGCCGGCGGCGTGGCCGTCATCTACGTCGGCGCAGCCTCGGAGGTCGAGATGAAGGAGAAGAAAGACCGCTTCGACGATGCCCTGCACGCCACCCGCGCAGCTGTCGAAGAGGGTATCATCCCCGGTGGCGGCACCGCCCTCATCCGCGCCGCCCAGAAGCTCGAAGGCGTCAAGCCCGAGAACGAGGACGAGAAGCTCGGCATCGAGATCATCCGCCGCGCCGTCGAAGAGCCTCTGCGCATGATCGTCGAGAACGCCGGCCTCGAAGGCAGCGTCGTCGTCAACGAGGTGAAGAACGGCAAGGGCGACTACGGCTACAACGCCCGCGCCGAGAAGTACGAGAACCTCTTCCAGAGCGGCGTCATCGACCCCGCCAAGGTGACTCGCGTGGCCCTGGAGAACGCCGCCAGCATCGCCGGCATGCTCCTCACCACCGAGTGCGTCCTCTGCGACATCAAAGAACCCGAACCCGCAGCCCCCGCCAACCCCGGCATGGGCGGCATGGGTGGAATGTACTAAGCCGCAAGGATTAGTACATGGTTTGCTCCGCGACCGAAGTGGAGCGAACCCCATCCGTAAGGCATGGGTGGCATGTACTAAGCCAATAATACCACCTGATAGTCAAGCCGAGGGGAATTTCCCCCTCGGCTTTTTTTTTACCTAACACAAAAAAAACAGAAGGACATCGTTATTCTTGCCCAAGCACGCAAAGCCATAGACGAAATGCACCAGCAAAGCGAAGAGAATGGCAACTTGGAAATGACGCTTGACGAAATTAATGCCGAGATTCGCGCAGCACGTCATGCACGCAAATAACAAGTGCAGCAATGAAACAATACTACACCGTCCTCGACACCAACGTGCTGGTATCCGCCCTGCTATCGCACAACGCTGTCTCCTCGACAGTGGCTTTGCTTGACCATATCCTGACCGAACCATCATTCCCGTTTAAAACGAGGAGATACTGAACGAGTACAACGCGGAAATGCTGAGGATTGTAAAGGGAAATGTCTAGCAATCACATTCTCCAACCGGCCAAATCCTTTTTCACCGAAGTATTCTTCCTGTAAAAATACAAAAAAATAATTCACATACAGAAATCTTTTTCGCCCATGTCGGAAAAAGTTCGTATCTTTGCGGCGAAAATATAATAGAGAATCAGTATGAAACATATTACCCTAACCCTTGCTGTGACGGTATTACTCCTCACTGCCTGCGACGCAAAACAAGAGAGATTAAACGTAGAACAAACTAATATCAATACTCCGATTGAAATGAAAAATGTAAGTGAACGTGTCAATATGGGCGCTAAACTTTATGTTACGCCGCAACCTGCTCTAATGATTGCTACCTATGATGCAGATGGCAATCCAGATGTTATGATGGCTGCCTGGGGTGGCCAGTACGAAGGAAACCAAGTATGTTTCCAGCTCAGCAGCCATAAAACCACCGACAATCTGCGTCTCAACCGTGCCTTCACTCTTAGCTATGCCGATGCTCGTACGGTGGCGGAGAGCGACTATTTTGGCATTGCTAGTGGACGCGATGTGAAGGACAAGGTGGCTCATGTAGGATTCACCTGCACCAAAAGTCAGAACGTCAATGCTCCTATCATTGACCAATACCCCCTGGCTATGGAATGCAAGGTGGTGGAACTCGTTGAGCGTGAGAATAACGGTGCTTTTGTCGTGGGCGAAATCGTCAACGCAGTGGCTGATCCCTCGATCCTCACCGATGGCAAGATTGACATCAAGAAACTGAATCCCCTTGTGTGGGATGGCTCCAGCTTCAATTATTACACCATCGCCGACAGCGTTGGAAAGGCATGGAACAGTGGCATGTCTCTGAAATAGTATAAGTATATAATATTATGAATATCATTATTACCGGAGGCGCTGGGTTTATTGGAAGCCATGTGGTACGCTTGTTTGTGAACAAGTATCCTCAGTATAAGATTATCAATCTCGACAAGCTGACCTATGCAGGCAACCTGGCCAACCTTAAGGATATAGAGAACAAGCCTAACTACAAGTTCGTCCGCATGGATATATGCGACTTCAACGGTGTGCTTAAACTGATGCAGGATGAACATGTGGATGGAATTATCCATTTGGCTGCTGAAAGCCATGTGGACCGTAGTATCAAGGACCCCTTCACTTTTGCACAAACCAATGTGATGGGTACCCTGAGTATGCTACAGGCTGCCAAGACAGCATGGGAAGGTTGTCCTAACAAGTATGAGGGCAAGAGGTTCTACCATATCTCAACCGACGAAGTGTATGGAGCCTTACAGATGACTCATCCCGAGGGTATCATGCCTCCGTTTACAACCAAGGCGAGCAGTGGGAAACACCATCTAGCATACGGTGATAAATTCTTTACCGAGGATCTTAAGTATCAGCCACACAGCCCATATAGTGCTGCCAAAGCCTCAAGCGATCATTTTGTACGTGCATTCCACGACACATACGGTCTGCCCACAATTGTCACCAACTGCTCCAACAATTATGGCCCCTACCAGTTCCCAGAGAAGCTGATACCGTTATTTATCAATAATATTCGTCACCGCAAGCCACTTCCAGTATATGGCAAGGGAGAGAATGTGCGCGACTGGCTCTATGTAGAAGACCATGCTCGGGCTATCGACCTCATCTTCCATAAAGGTGTGATCGCTGAAACTTATAATATTGGTGGTTTCAACGAGTGGAAGAATATTGACATCATCAAGGTGTTGATCAATACGGTGGATCGTCTTTTGGGTCGTCCGGAGGGAGCAGATATGGATCTTATCACCTATGTCACCGACCGTGCTGGACACGATATGCGCTATGCTATTGATAGTAGCAAGTTGCAGCGCGAATTGGGATGGGAACCAAGCCTGCAATTTGAAGAGGGCATCGAAAAGACTGTCCGATGGTACCTCGACAATCAGGAATGGATGGACAATGTGACCAGTGGCGACTATCTTAAGTACTACGAAGATATGTATTCCAATAGATAAATAGAAAAGAATATTTTTTTTCATAATTGATCCCCTTTCACAGTTTCTGTCTAGGGGGATTTTTTTGTTGTCTTATGCCAGTGGATTATCCAATGAAATGAATGCTACAACGAGGTAAATATCGAAAATAAAGAGCAAAGATATATGAAGATATTCCGGCATTTTTGACCATAGAGCGACAGAATAACTGTTGTGGTTTGTGATTTATGAGTATGATTATCTGTGTGTTGCTATAAAAATACAAAAAAAATGGTATATATTGGCAATAATCCAGTTTTTTTTCGTACTTTTGCATCACAAAATTGGTATAAATTATAACAGAGAAATGAGAAAAATAATATTAATCATTGGAGCAATGGCTATCTGCACAAGTGCAGTTATGGCACAGGAAGAGAAGAAGGAAGACGAAGGCTACCGCTTCGATACTGTCAAGATGTTGCCCATTACATCCGTCAAAAACCAAAACAACGCAGGCACCTGCTGGAGCTACAGTGGTATAGCATTCCTCGAGAGTGAACTGCTGCGTCTTGGTAAAGGCGAGTACGATCTCAGCGAGATGTATGTGGTCGAGAAGACCTACAACGACCGTGCCGCTGCAGCCGTCCGCACCCATGGCGATGTCAGTTTCAGCCAGGGTGGTGCCTTCAATGATGTTGTCTATTGCCTGCGCAACTACGGCATGGTTCCCGACGAGGTGATGCCCGCAGGTGCCATGTATGGCGATACCCTCAGCAACCACACCGAGCTCAGCGCCCTCACCGATGCCATGGTGAATGCTGTGGCCAAGGGCAAACTGAACAAGCTTCAGATGAGCCCCGATGGTGAACCCCTGTGGCACAAAGCTGTGGCTGCTGTCCACGAGGTATATCTGGGCCAAATCCCCGAGAAATTTACTTACAAGGGAGTAACCTACACCCCGAAGAGCTTTGCAGAGAGTCTTGGACTGAACCCCGACGACTATGTCAGTATCACCAGTTTTACCCATCACCCCTTCTACGAGCAGTTTGTCATAGAAATCCAAGACAACTGGCGTTGGGGATTGAGCTACAACGTCCCCCTCGACGAGATGATGGAGATTATGGACTATGCTATCGACAATGGCTACACCATCGCATGGGGTAGCGACGTTAGCGAACAGGGCTTCCGCTACACCCGCAAGGGATATGCTGTGTTCCCCGCCACCGAAGCTCCCAAGGCCGGTGTCGGTAGCGACCAGGCAAAATGGAGTGGCATGAAAGCCTCCGACATCGCCGACGAAGCCGCCAAGCATCCCACTCCTCAACGTTGGGTGACCCAGGAAGAGCGCCAGAAGGCCTACGACAATTGGGAGACCACCGACGACCACGGTATGCTTATCTATGGCACCGCCAAAGACCAGATGGGCAACGAATATTATATGGTGAAAAACAGCTGGGGTCTGTACAACGGCGAGTTCGGTGGCAACTTCTTTGCCAGTAAAGCCTTTGTACGTTACAAGACGATGAACATCGTTGTCCACAAGGACGCTATTCCCGCTGCCATTAAAGCCAAGCTTGGCATCCAAGACAGCAACAGTCAGCCTGCCAAGAAAGGCAAGAAGAAATAATAGTATAAGTTTGGTTAATATTTGGAGTGCCTGCCATGTCTTTGGCGGGCGCTCTTTTTTATTATAACAGCAACGGAAACATCTCTGCAGATGTTTCCGTACGGTAGATATATCAGCCTACTGAGTATAAAGTGCAGGTTATAACCGATGTAGAGTAAAAAGATAAAGGAACACTAGCTCTACTACCTGTTGCCTTTGGCACGATTGTGCGTTAGGCAGAGCATTTACCAGTTTCCGACGCTTTTGATTCGAATGTGAATAATAGTAATGCTGTTAATAATTCAATTCATTAGGTCTCATTCCTCTCGAGACTTTAGTAGTGCAAAAGTACATAATAAATTTGGAGTGACAAAATTTTTTTATCAAACATATGAATATGAATTAGGTACAATGGTGATATCTCTATTTTGTCCCGTCGACACTTCCTCCCAACTCCTTGTAATCATGCACTCAATTCCGCTGATAGCATTGCAAAAAGGCTGTGCATGTGCCGAAAATACCGCCCCAAACGCGACACGCAACTGATTGTAAAAGAGTGATGAAAACAGACCATCTCTTACTCATCTCCTACTTTTCTCTTTATCATCTATTTATCATCTTTTAGTTGAGTAAGCAATAAGTAGGCGAAAAGTACGTTATGGTAAAAAAATGATACATCACTATGGCAAAGTTTGAGAATGGATACATGGGGGGCTTCAGCGGCAAGCTGGGGTCGGCTATCGGGTATATGTGGAATGGGCGATGGTGCCTCCGCTCGCGGCCTGCACAGGTGCACAATCCACGCACCGAGGCGCAGCAGGAGCATCGGGCGGCCTTCCGCGAGCAGGTGCGTTTGGCGGCACGAATGAGGTGGGTGCTGCTGCAGTCGATGACCGAGACGGCCCGCGCAGCAGGCATGACGGCATACAATCTTTTCGTTAGCCTTAACCAGCACGCTTTCAGCACAGAAGGTGGAGAACTAAAGGTGGATTACCAGAGCCTTATGCTCAGCCTAGGCCCTGTGGCACCGGTGCAGGCCAGTCAGGTGGTGGCCACGGGGGGCACACGGCTGGAGGTGGACTTCGAGCGCAACCCACTGCACCAGCAGTGCGATGCCTACGATGCAGTGCACCTCTACGTCTACTCACCCTCGCTGGGGCAGGGATACTTGGCGGCACCCGTCTACCGTCGTCAAAAGAAAGTCAGCGTGTTGCTGCCGGAGCAGTTTGAAGGCACCGAGGTGCATATCTACCTCTACGTCAGCGACCAGCAGGGGCGCTGCTCGCAGACTGCCTACGGTGGTAGCCTCACCGTAGCCGACGGAGCAATAGTATCCAACGAGAGGGAAGATATGGCAGAAACGGCTACAAATCAAGCCTCTGCATTGCCTGTAATGGTGATGCACAACGATAGGGAGGCGGTGGAAACGACCCGTGAGGGTGCGGCACATATACCCAAATAGCGATGCCCGTCGTTGCGGGAAGAGCAGATGAAACGAACGCTACGAAGACTTCCGCTTCTCGGAGAAAACACCGATGTGGGTAGCGTTCGGCTGTGTGCACACATGATAGTCGGAGCAGACTGTTCCGGACAGAAATGCCGGCTGTCCGCTGCCGCCCTTATTGGAAATCCCAAAAACCGGTGCCGGTTTCGGGGTCGTATTTTCGAGCGATGTATCCGCCAGCGGTGGGCCGGAGCTCTATTTCGGCGGTGTAGAGCACGGTGGCGGAGCGGAGGTGGCCGCCAGCCACAGCGTGATGTCCATCTTTTTTGTACGAGAATAGGGCATGGGTGTGGTGGTAAAGCTCGCCATCGTCTGCGGAGACAACGTTGCCATTGAGGGAAACGAGTTCGAGCATCCCTTCCACGGTCTCGGTCTCGAAACTGCCTTGCTCGGGAACGAAAGTCTGCAACTCGGCCTTTTGGCACCCTCCGATGCCGGAAAAAATGGCAGAGCGTATTGCCTCGCGACGGCATATCTCGAGAATGTTGCTCACCAGTTCGTCGTCGCGATCCATGCGGATGTAGTAGGTGGTTCCTATCTTTCTGTATTCCATCTTATGGCTGTGTTTTGTGATGTGATTGGCCTGTAGGGAAGCCTCGTTGCTATTGCCGATACAAAAAAAAGAGCACTGATACCTCAGTGCTCTTTAGCTCCCCCTGAAGGACTTGAACCTTCGACCCCCTGATTAACAGTCAGGTGCTCTAACCAACTGAGCTAAGGAGGAATATTTGCAGGCGTTTGTCGCCTTCCAATTTCCGTTCAGAATTTGGGATTTCCCTCTCGAAATCGGGTGCAAAAATACGACCTTTTTATGAACTGACCAAATTTTTTTTTAAAATAATTCTCTTTTCGATGCTAATTGATTGAAATGTCAGTCGATACACTGCAAAGATTTTCTACCAGGTCGCTTGCAATGAGGCTAGATTGGGACTGCTTTTGGAGGCACAGATCGCCCAATTTGCCATGTATTTCCACAGCCATACATGTCGTTTGATAGGTGGAGAGGCTTGAATGTGCTAGCATTCCGACAGTTATGCCTGTTAGCACATCGCCGCTGCCCGCGGTGGCCATGCCTGCATTGCCGGTGTGGTTTTCGTGCATTTGTCCGTCGGGGGCATAGGTGTGGGTGTGGTGTGCTTTCTTAACGATGATGATATTATGCCGCTGTGCCATCGCGGAGGGGTCGCTGCTGCCGAATAGTCGGCTGTATTCGCGGGCATGAGGGGTGAGGATGGCACCCGAGCATAGCGATAGCCAATCGGGATGCATGGCCAAGATGTTGATGGCATCTGCATCGAGCACCAGCGGAATGTGTGCGGGTCGTCTTCGGAGCAGGGTGTGCAGCGCCTCCTGTGTGGTAGGGTCGGTGCCCAGGCCTGGTCCGGCAGCGATGGCACTGTAGTGTTCCAAATGCTCCGGTGTGGAGCTGAAGAGGGTGGGCGAGGGGTCGATGCTCACCATTGCTTCGGGGAAGGCTGCCTGCATGGGGTCGATGCAACGTTGCGGCAGGTGTACGCTCACTAGGCCACAGCCGCTGCGCAGGGCTGCCCGTGCTGCGAGTATCGCACAGCCCATGCGCCCGTAGGCACCGGCGATAATCAGTGCATGGCCGTAGTCGTGTTTGGTGGTGTTGGGGTCTCTCATAGTGCATAAATAACGCTACCGCAGGCGCGATATTGCCCTGCGGCTGCATTATGGTGTGCAGTGGCTCTATTTCACCACACGCTCTCTGGCACCCTCCACTACGATGTAGGTTACTCCCTTTTCATAGTCTTTACCAAGAAAATAAGGTGGTGACCAAAAAGAGAGTGCAATCTTGTGTTCGCATAGTTGTTCTTCGACAGGAATAGATACAAAAAAACGGACCTCAAAGATGAGGTCCGTCCCAAAATTATGAAAAAAACAATTCTTTATTCTGCACTGCCGGCGGTCGGATCTTCCGGACGGAGTGTGACCACCACGTAGTTCTTTAGGTTGACGTACTGCTTGGCCAGACGTTTGATATCGTTGGTGGTAATGCTACGCACCATGCGCTCGTAGTCGTTGACCTGGTAGTCGCGGCTTTCGTTGTAGATGTAGCTGCCCTGCATTTGTCCCATCCAGAAGCTGTTGTTCTGCTGGGCTTTGCCACGGTTCACAATCATCTGTTCTTTCACCTTGTTGAGGGTTACTTCGTCGCAACCCTTCTCGGTGTAGTCCTTCAGGATCTCCAAGCAATCGTGCTCGATTTTAGCGGCTTTCTCGGGGTCGCAGCCGATGTTGAACAGCCAGCTGACTTTTCCGACGGGGCTGAGCTCGTAGTTGAAGCCTGCCGAGGGACTATAGGCATCGCCATTCTTCTCGCGGATGATCTGGGTCACTGTGATGCTGAGTGCTTCGCTGAGCTCCTGGATACCGATACGGTTGATGGGAGTGAGTTCGGCTGCATCGCATTCCATCTCGCCGGTGATGATGAGCATGCCCTGGCGCTCGATGCCCTTCACAGCCTCGCCATGCTGGATGCCTTCGGCAAACTTGGCGTTGCGATTCTTGAACATGTCGTTCTTTTGCTTGCCGTTGACGGGCAGGTTGTTCAGATACTTGGCGATAAGGTCTACGTCGGCATCGCTCACATTACCCACGAAGAAGAAGGTCTGGTTGGAGGCATCGGCAAAGCGGTTGCGATAGATGTCGAACATGCGGTCGAGGTTGAGTCCTTTCACCTGCTCCTCGGTGGCGATGAGCACCGTGCGTTTGTCGGTGGGGTAAGCGGTCTTGTAGTATTTCTCGATGAAGGCCACCTGCGGGTTCTCGCGGATGAACTTGATTTGCTGAAGGGTGTTCTCGATGTTGCGCTCGTAGGCTTCCTGATCCTTGCGGGGAGCGGTGTAGTAGAGGTTGATCAGCTGCAGGGTGGTCTCGAGGTCTTTGGGCGAGCAGGAGCCCTGGAAGCCCTGCATCTCACCGCTGATATAGGGGCTGATGCTGAGGTTCATTCCCTTCAGTTTCTTGCTGAGGTCGGTGGCGCTGAAGTTGGCGATACCGCCAGCGTCGACGAAGGAGGCAGCGTTCTGTGCTTCGTAGGCATCCTTGTCCTCATAGAGCGAGGTGCCGCCGAAGCCGTAGCTGTTGATAAGGATCTCATCGGCCTTGTACTCGGTCTGCTTCACAACGAAGCGGATGCCGTTGGGACAGGTGTACTCGGTGTAGCCGAGGGTGCTGTTGTACTTGGTGACATCGGGATAGATGTTGGGAAGCTTCTCGCTGAAGAGGGGTTCGTCTTTGTAGGTATCGACCCAGGGCTCGGTGGCGATGTTCTTGTAGTTTTTCAGGATGTTGATGGCTTCAGCCTCGGTGGGCACTTTGTAGCCGTCTTTCTCGGGAGCGGTCAGGTAGAAGATCATGTTCTCGTTGGAGAACCAGGTCTTGACCAACTCGTTGCACTCCTCGAGGGTGATTTCGGGGATGAATTCTTTGGCATATTTCCACTCTTGGCGGATGCCGGGGCAAGGCTCGTTCTCGAGGAAGTGGTTGGTGTATTCGTCGGCCAAGCTGTTGCTTTGGGTCTTGTTCTCTTCTTTGGCCAGCTTGGTGTAGGTGCTGAGGAGGTCTTCTTTCTGGCGGTCGAGTTCGGTCTGCAGGAAGCCGTGGTCGTCGATCTGCTTGGCCACGCGGAGCAGCAGCTCGACGGTCTCGTTGATGCGGCCCTCCTTGGGGGCGGCGGCCAGGGTGCAGGCGTCGATATCGCGGCCGAGGAAGCCGCCGTAGCTGCCACCGGCGTACATCATCGGGGCAGTGGGCTTCTGGCTCAGCTCGGCAAAGCGCTCGTTGATCATCATGTCGATCAGGCTACGCACAATCATGGCGCGGTAGTCGCCCACGGTGCCGTTGTGTGCTTTTTTGTGTTTCCACATCAGTTGCAGGCTGGCGCTGGTGGCCTCTTTGTCCTGTGCGATGCAGATGAGGGGCTCCACGTTGTTGGGAATCTCGAAGCTCTTGCGCTCCTTGGGGTTCTGGGTCTTGGGGTGGCTTCCGAAGACTTCCTTCACCTGCTGCTCCATGGCATTCACGTCGGCTATGTCGCCCACGATGACGATGGCCTGCAGGTCGGGACGGTACCAGTCGTTGAAGAAGTCGACGATGGCCTGGCGTTTGAAGTTCATGATGACCTCTTCCTTACCGATAGGCAGACGCTCGGCATAAAGGGAGCCTTTGAGCATGATGGGCCATGTCTTCTGGCGGAGACGGTCGCCGTGGCCAACACCACCGCGCCATTCTTCGTGGATAACACCGCGCTCCTCCTCGATCTCCTTCTCGTCGAAGAGGATGTTGCCTGCCCAACCATCGAGGATTTCCATACCCATCTTCACCATCTCGGGATCGTTGGCGGGCATGTTCACATAGTAGACGGTTTGGTCGAACGAAGTGTAGGCATTGATGTCGCGACCGAATTCCACACCATGTTGTTGCAGTTTGTCGATCATCTGGTTGTGGGGATAGCCCTTAATGCCGTTGAAGGCCATGTGCTCGCAGAAGTGGGCCAGACCCTGTTGGTCGTCGCGTTCGAGAATGGAACCGGCATTGCTCACCAGGCGGAACTGGATCATGTTCTCCGGCTTCTTGTTGGCACGGATGTAGTAGGTGAATCCGTTGTCCAGTTTGCCGTAGCGTACCTTCTTGTCGAGGGGCACTTGTGCACTTAGATCACTCTTTTTTTCCTTGGCACCACTGCCCGGCAGCTGTGCAAAGGCGGCTGTGCTACCCAGTAGGGCAAACATCAGCAGAATCAATGAGGTTTTCTTCATGTTGTAGATTGATTTATGAGATTATTAATATTTGTTGTTTGCATGTCGGGGGCAGGGGAGGAGTGCTGGTCGGATCGGTATTCCAACAGGTCGGCTGGTTGGCAGTCGAGCACCTGGCACAGGCGTTCGAGGGTGCTGAATCGTACGGCCCTCGCCTTGCCTGTCTTGAAGATAGAGAGGTTGGCAGGTGTAATGTCCACCCGTTCTGCCAACTCGCCTAGCGAGATTTTACGCTTGGCCATCATCATATCAAGGTTCACCACTATCATATTGTCAGCTCCTGTTCCTCCTGCATTTCGCGTCCTATTTTGAATATCTCGGCTAAAAATATGATTGTCAGTCCGAAGAAAATGCGTGTGATATGGATGGAGAAGCCTCCTTGGGGCTGCCATTCGGTAGTAGCCAGGATGGAACGTACCATATAGGTTTCCATCCAAGTGCTGGCATCCATCGCGAGTGACATGGCTATCATCAATGCCCCCACCCACGTTAGCAGTTTGATTTTCTTGGTTGGGAACACCTTGCCACGGCGCACACTGACATAGAACGACACCAATGCCACTACCACCAATACTGCTATGGCAATTGCCACCAGTGCACTGATCACTTGCAGTGCCATGCACCATGTGGCTTTTTGGGTTGGCAGTATGTCGGGGTTGTCCGCGGCAAGACTCACGTCGAAGCGGTTTACACTGGCTGTGGCTTTCAGACCTTCGGCAACAGGCTCCACGGCGAACTCGTGGCTGTAGAGTTCAGGCGAGCTGTGTAGGTCGGTAACAACCAGTCCATATTGCTCTGGAGTGTGACTGCCAGGCCCCATCTCGATAGGGTCGGCTGCGGTGACAATATTTAGGAAAAACATAGAAATACACAATGCTACCACTACTAGAAATATGGCGTAAAGTGTTCTTATTCTGTTTAATCCACGTCGTTGTGTCATCTTTTTGCCTTATTATTTCACCGGCAAAGATACAACTTTTTTCTTATATGCAAGAAAAATTTTACGAAAAACGAAAAAAAAATATCGTTTATCGATAATGATTTGGGTGTATATAAATATAAGAAAAGAGTGCATGTTGCCAAGCATCACCTGATACACTGTTAAATATACGGCATGCGTATGTCCTGTAATTTGGTCCTTCCGTCTTGGATTTGGAGTGCAGAAATTCTAGCATTCGTACTTCTCAAGAGCTTGGCGAAGTTGTACAGGGCTAATATCGTGATGAATCACCCCGTTGATGGCGTAGCTTATGGCGCCGGTCTCCTCACTCACAATTACGCTTAACACATCGAGTTGTTCCGTTACTCCGATGGCAGAACGGTGGCGAAGACCTAGATTGGGGTCTATATCAAGCCGTGAGGTGACTGGCAGAATGCATCGTGCAGCTATCAAATGGTCGCCGTGTGCGATGACGGCACCGTCGTGTAGGGGTGAGTTTTTGAAGAACAGTGCCTCTATAAGGCTACTACTTGCTGTCGCATCGATACGTTCTCCTGTGTTTACAAGCTCTTCTACAGCATTGTTACGTTTGAATACAATAAGAGCCCCCGTTTTGCTTTGGGACATGTGCATACAGGCATTTACATAGGCTTCATAGTTGACACCTTTGGTGTTCTGCTGTTGGTGACGCCAGAATTGCATCCTTTTCCACAGGCTCTCGTTCAGCTGAGTCTTGGTGCCTAAAAAGAGCAAGAACTTTCTGATCTCGGGCTGGAATATTACCACCAAGGCTATCAGTCCCACACTGGCCACCGCACTAAGTATGGCACCGAGCAGTCGCATCTGCAGCAGGTCTGCCACACGCCATGTTATGAGCAGGATAATCAGTGCCCAGAATATGAGCATCACATTGGTGCCGCGTGCCATGCGATAGATGTAGAACAGTAGCACCGCCACTATTAATATGTCGATGGCATCGATAAAACGGAATTGGGGCAGCCCTAAGATGGCTATAGGTATCATGATTTTTATCTATTTAATTTAGTTTTGTTATTTCATTGCTATTGGATTCGTGCAGTGGTGGGCATAGAGTAGTGCTATTGTCTGTCGGGCAGGCTTGGGGTCGTGCACCCGCAGTATCCGTGCCCCTCTTTCCAGGGCCATCGTGTCTAGGGCGATGGTTCCGGGTAGTGCCTGGTCGGGAGTGATACCAAGGGGCTTGTATATCATGCTTTTCCTGCTCAATCCTACCAGTAGTGGCTCACGGAAGAGGGTGCTTATTTCGTCCATCCGCTGCAGGAGCTCATGGTTTTGCTGTATGTCTTTGGCAAATCCAAAGCCAGGGTCAAGCCAGATGTCTTTGATACCGAGCTTGTACGCATCGTCGAGTCGTTTGGAAAAGAATCTCACCAGTTCGTCCACCACATCGTCGTAGTGGGTCATCTGCTGCATCTCCGAAGGCAATCCGCGTGTGTGCATCATGATGTAAGGGACCTGCAGTTCGCTGACTGTCCCGAACATATTCTCGTCGAATTGGCCACCGCTGATGTCGTTTACTATGTCTGCCCCTGCTTCGATGGCCGCTCTTGCCGGCAGTGAGTAGCATGTGTCCACACTGATGATGGCATCGGGCAATTCGCTGCGAAGCAATGTCAGGGCGTTCTTCAATCGGACTGCCTCTTCGTCGGGTGGCAACAGAATGGCACCCGGGCGTGAACTAACGGCCCCCACATCTATCACATCTGCTCCCTCGGCTATCAACCATCGGGCATGGGCGAGCATATCGTCCTCCGATTGGTGTCGTCCACCATCGTAGAACGAGTCTGCGGTGATATTCAATATCCCCATCACTATCGGGCGTTCGAATGTCCACAGTCTTCCTCTGGCCACTATGCTGAATGGTTTGAAATCTGTCGTCTTCATACGTCTATCAACGGTTCCTTTGGTTGGGTTGGGGTGAGTGCTGATGCGGCAGTTCGTTTATGTTAGGCTTTTAGTTTCTTATAGCGTATCCGGTGGGGGGTGTCGTCGCCGAGACGTTTGCGGCGGTTCTCCTCGTATTCGGTGTAGCCTCCTTCGAAGAAGTAGACCTGCGAGTCGCCCTCGAAAGCCAGTATGTGGGTGCAGATGCGGTCGAGGAACCATCGGTCGTGGCTGATGACCACGGCACAGCCGGCAAAGTTCTCCAGGCCTTCCTCCAAGGCACGCATGGTGTTGACGTCGATGTCGTTGGTGGGCTCGTCGAGCAGCAGCACGTTGGCCTCGCTCTTCAGCGTCAGGGCCAGGTGCAGACGGTTGCGCTCGCCGCCACTGAGCACACCCACTTTCTTCTGCTGGTCGGTACCGGTGAAGTTGAAGCGCGAGATATAGGCACGCGAGTTCACCAAGCGTCCGCCCACCTGCAGGTTCTCGTTGCCGCCGCTAATCATCTCGTAGACGGTCTTTTCGGGGTCGATTTCGGCGTGTTGTTGGTCGATGTAGCCTATCTTCACTGTTTCGCCCACCTCGAAGGTGCCGGTGTCGGGTTTCTCGAGGCCCATGATGAGGCGGAAGAGTGTAGTCTTGCCACAGCCGTTGGGACCTATGATGCCCACTATACCGGCAGGTGGTAGCGAGAAGGTGAGGTTCTCATACAGCAGCTTGTCGCCGTAGGCTTTGCTAACGCCGTTCACCTCCAGCACCTTGTTGCCCAGGCGGGGACCGTTGGGGATGAATATCTCGAGGTTCTGCTCTTTCTCTTTCACGTCCTCGTTCAGCAGTCGGTCGTAGGCTGCCAGACGTGCTTTGCCCTTGGCGTGGCGGGCTTTGGGTGCCATACGCACCCATTCCAACTCGCGCTGCAGGGTCTTGCGGCGCTTGCTCTCCTGCTTCTCCTCCATGGCTAGGCGGGCGGTCTTCTGCTCCAGCCAGGAGCTGTAGTTGCCCTTCCAGGGGATGCCTTCGCCGCGGTCCAGCTCCAGTATCCAGCCTGCCACATGGTCGAGGAAGTAGCGGTCGTGGGTGACGGCAATCACAGTGCCTTTATACTGCTGCAGGTGCTGCTCCAGCCAGTCGATGCTTTCGGCATCGAGGTGGTTGGTGGGCTCGTCGAGCAGCAGGATGTCCGGCTCCTGCAGCAGCAGGCGGCAGAGAGCCACGCGGCGACGCTCGCCACCGCTGAGGTTCTTTACCAGCTGGTCCTCGTCCGGACAGCGCAAGGCATCCATGGCACGCTCCAGCCGCTGGTCGAGGTTCCAAGCGTCGTGGGCTTCCAGCAGCTCGGTCAGCTCACCCTGGCGGGCGATGAGCTTGTCGAAGTCGGCATCAGGCTCGGCAAAGGCATTGTTCACCTCGTCGTATTCGCGCAGCAGATCCACGGTCTCCTGCACCGCCTCCTGCACCACCTCCTTGACGGTTTTGGTGTCGTCCAGCTTAGGCTCCTGTTCGAGGTAGCCCACCGAGTAGCCTGGCGAGAAAACCACTTCGCCCTGGTAGTCTTTGTCCACCCCGGCGATAATCTTCATCAAGCTCGACTTGCCACTACCGTTGAGGCCGATGATGCCTATCTTTGCTCCGTAGAAGAAGCTCAAATATATGTCTTTCAGTATCTGACGGCTGGGCGGAATCAGTTTGCCTACACCCACCATCGAGAAAATAATCTTTTTGTCGTCTGCCATAATCGTCTTTTTCATAGAAACGTATGGGATACGATTTTATTGTGTGCACCCCCCAACACAGTTTCTCCTCCGAGAGTGGGACGACAATAGAACGTATTGTCACGGTGAGAAGCGAGGATGGTACGGTGCATGTACGGTGCAAGTACGGTTGAAGTACGGTGCAGAGGCGTGAAGGGTAGGTAAGAATTCCGCCGCCTTAAGTGGGAGGATAAGGCGGCGGATTTGTGTTATGTACTTCTATCTCAATAAGGTATGTGGCCTAGCGGAACAGAGCGTCGATCTGCTGCTGGTAGGCGGCGGCGACATTGCGACGGATAAGCTTCTGCGTCGGGGTGAGCATTTTGTTGGATTCGGTCCAGGGTTCGGCCACCAGAGCAAAGCGTTTAACCTGTTCGGTTACACCCAGTTCGGCATTGTATTTGTCGACCACCCTCTGAAAGCGTGCGATGACATCTTTGTCGGCAATCATTTCGTCGGGATTAGAGGCCTTCACTCCGTGGCGGCGACACCAGTCCTTCAGCATGTCGAAGTCGGGAGCAATGAGGGCGGCGGCAAACTTCTGCTCGGCACCTACCACCATCATGTCCATGATGAAGGGCGATTGCTTCATTTTCTCTTCGATTACCTCCGGATTGATGTATTTGCCCATCGATGTCTTGAACATGCTCTTGGTGCGTCCGGTGATGAAGAGGTAGCCGTCGGGGTCGAAATAGCCTGTGTCGCCGGTGTGGAACCATCCGTCGCCGTCGATGGCTTGGGCGGTGAGTTCGGGGGCGTTGTAGTAGCCTTTCATCACGTTTCCACCGCGACACTGAATCTCGCTAGTGTCTGTATCGATGCGGACCTCTATTTCGCGCATGGCAAAGCCTACGGAGCCTATTTTGCGCCCTTTCTTGTTGCTATTGGTGACGGCGATGAGGGGGGAGCACTCGGTGAGGCCATATCCCTCGTATAGGTCGAGTCCCACGCAGGAGAAGAATCGTGTGAGGCGGGGCTGGATAGTGGCACCGCCACTGACGAGCATGTACAGCTCGCCACCCATGCTCTCGCGGATTTCCTTGTAGACCAGTTTGTCGGCTATGCTCTTCTGCAGTTTGTACCACATCGACAGCTTGCTCTCGTCGAGGTCGTATCGGAAAGCTAGGTCGATGGCCCAGTCGAATATCTTTTTCTTCACACCGGTCATCTTCTCGCCCTTGCGATATATTTTGTCGTAGACCTTCTCGATGAATCTGGGCACGCAGGCCATCATGTTGGGGCTGATCTCCTTGCAGTCGTCGGCTACTTTGGCGATGCTTTCGGCATAGGCTATCTCGAAGCAGAGCCACTGATAGAGGTAGCCCATCATGCGTTCATAGATATGGCACATGGGCAGCCAGCTGAGGGCTTTCGTCCATGTCTTACCAGGACTCTCTTTGATTTCCACCACATTCATTATTAGTCCGCGGTGGGCAAGCATAGCACCCTTGGGGATACCGGTGGTGCCGCTGGTGTATATCATCGTACACACATCGTCGGTGGTCAGCGAGTCCTTGATGGATTGCAGCTGGCTGGGAGCTTCGGGGTGCGAGGCGAGATATTGGCGTCCGATCTCGTAGATGTCGTCCATCGATTTCACCCCTTCCATGGGGACGATGGTGCACAGATTTTCTAGATGTGGGAGACGCTCGCGGATATTGCTGATCTTCTTGTATAGGGCTGGTGTCTCGACAACAAGCAGTCGCACCTGTGCATCGTTAAGGATGAACTGATAGTCCTCCTCGCTGATAGTAGGGTAGATGGGAAGCAGGACCGCCCCTGTTTGTTGAACACCAAAGTCCACATAGTTCCACTCGGGTCTGCCGGCACTAATAAGGCCGATGTTCTCTCCCTTTTTCACACCAAGATGCATCAAAGCATAGCTTATCAGATTGACCTTCTCGATATATTCATCGATGTAGTGGTCTTTCCATTGTCCATTCTCTTTGAACTTGAATACAGGGCGTTCGGGGTGCAACTCCTTACGCCATTCAAGAAGGTCAAACAATCTAGTCGGAACTTGCATACAATTATTTCTATTTAAGATGATTTGCAAAGTTACTATTATTTTTTATAAACTGACATTAATTTTTTTCTATTTTAACATAATTTTACCGTGAAGATAGTGCGGAATAATGGCGGTAAAAAACACATATTCAACGCGAAGAGTTCACTTTATGCTCTCTGCTTATGGGTTGCTGTATAATATATATGAATAGTTTTTTTCTGCCGGCGACGGCCATGTTTTTCTGTCAAATGTATATTTTTATGTATTTTTGCACTCCAAAAATCACATACAGAACCCTATGAATAAAAGGATAATCATACTGTTGGTTGCACTTGTGGCATGCCTGATGCAGGGCAATGCCTGCACCAATCTTATAGTCGGTAAACGGGCATCCACAGATGGCAGTGTTATGTGCACCTACAACTGCGATGGCTTTGGCTTTGCAGGATCGCTGTTCCACACGCCTGCTGGCCGCCATGTGGCGGGCGAACCTGTGGCCATACGTGGCTGGGGCCCTTCGCACGATGGACAATATGTAGAGCAAGTGGAATACACCAACAATGTGGTCGGTTTCATGAACGAGCGACAGGTGACCATCGTGGAGAGCACTTTCGACGGTCGTCTCGAGCTGCAAAACCGCGATGGATTGCTCGACTACTTCAGCCTGATGCGATTGGCTCTGCAACGTTCCTCCACAGCACGCCAGGCCATCCGCTGCATGGCAGAACTGGTAGAGCGGTATGGCTACAACAGCACTGGCGAGAGCATCACCATTTGCGACCCCAACGAAGCATGGATCATGGAGATGGTGGGCAAAGGCCCAGGACGCAAAGGGGCAGTCTGGGTGGCCCTGCGTATACCCGACGACTGCATTTCTGCCCATGCCAACCTGAGTCGTATTCGCCACTTCCCTCTGGAAGGAAAGCAATGGAAGGAAGCGAATGGTGTGTGGGAGGCTGTGCCGCAGGTATCGAGGCGAGCAAATGCTAAATACTTCTGTAGTATCAGTAGCAAGCATCTGCAGTATGTCGAGAATCCATGGGTGGAGTGTGTATATGCCGACGATGTGGTCTCTTTCGCCCGAGAAAAGGGATATTTCAGCGGAAGTGACGAAGAATTCTCCTTCCGAGACGCCTATTGCCCCATCGACTTCGAGAATGTGCGCTATGCTGATGCTCGTGTGTGGAGTTTCTTCCGCCACCATCGTTCAGATATGGACCAATATCTGCCATATATCAATGGCGAATTTGCCAAATGTGACCATTTGCCGCTGTGGGTGAAGCCCGACAAGCCACTCTCTCTTCGAGAGCTGATGGCCGACATGCGTGACCACTTCGAGGGTACACCGCTCGACATGACTTCCGACATGACAGCCGGCCCGTGGGGGATGCCCATACGTCCGCTACCGATGCACTACCGCACCTCCGATGGCACCAACCTCTATCGCGAGCGCCCTATCGCTACCCAGCAAAGCGGCTTCACTATGGTATGCCAGATGCGGTCGTGGCTGCCTAACGATGTAGGAGGCATTACATGGTTCAACTGCGACGATGCCGACATGGTGGCCTATGTGCCTCTCTACTGCTGCTTGTCGCAGGTGCCCGACCCGTTCCGTCCGGAGAACAACCAGCGCAACGAATTCAGCTTCCAGTCCGCCTTTTGGATGAACAACTGGGTGGCCAACATGGTCTACCCTCGCTACAGTATGATGATCGGCGATCTGCGAAGTGCTCAAAAGGAGCTGGAGGATTACTACTACGACGACCAGGACAGTGTGCTTCGGGCTATCGATAAGCTCACACCGGCTGAAAGGCAAGATTACCTGAACAAGAAAAGCATTGCTTACGCCAACCGGATGATGAAGCGGTGGGACGAATTGGCGAAACACATCATAGTGAAATACAACGACCAAGTGGTGAAACGCGAGGCTCCAGACGGCACATTCCAACGATGGGGCTACGACACACCAGGCTATAAACAAGAGTTTATCGATGCCATCCCTACTGCTACCGGCGATAGATATATCCTCAACGAAGTGATAGAGAGGCGAGAAAGATAGCCGTGATGAGCCATTTCCTACCCATAACGTTGGATGAGATGAAGCGCCTCGGCTGGGAACAGGCCGACGTGGTGCTCGTTACAGGCGATGCCTATATCGACCATCCATCGTTTGGCACTGCCGTCATTGGACGGACGCTGGAGAAAGCTGGCTATCGAGTAGCCATCATTCCCCAACCCAACTGGCGTGACGACCTTCGCGACTTCCGCAAGTTTGGGGCACCGCGCCTCTTTTTCGGTGTCACTAGCGGTGCGATGGACAGTATGGTGAACCACTATACCGCGGCACGCCGCCTACGGCACGACGACGCATACACGCCAGGCGGACAGGCTGGCTTCCGACCCGACCGAGCCACCTACGTCTACTCGCGTATTCTGAAACAGCTATACCCCAACACACCGGTGGTGATGGCCGGTATCGAGGCCTCGATGCGCCGCTTGGCCCACTACGACTATTGGGACGATCGCCTCTTCCCAAGCATCCTTGTCGACACCCCATCCGACTTGCTAAACTATGGCATGGGGGAGCGTACTACCCTCAAAATAGCCCGACTACTCGACGAAGGATTGCCCATAGAGGCCTGTCGCCAACTGCCGCAAGTGGCCTATCGGGTGAAAGACAAAGGCGAAATACACAAGCTCGCTGGCTCTTCGGTCGAGACAATCGAGCTGCATAGCTTCGAAGAATGCATTGCCAGCAAGCGTGCCGAAGCCGAAAACTACCATATCATCGAACGAGAGAGCAACAAGATCGAGGCCGCTACACTTGTGCAACAGCATGGAGACGAGTGGGTGGTGATCAACCCTCCCGAGCCGCCGATGACTTCGGAAGAGATAGACGACAGTTTCGACCTGCCCTACATCAGGCTTCCACATCCGAAGTACAAGAAAAGGGGGGCGATACCCGCTTTCGACATGATTCGATGGAGCATCAACACCCATCGAGGATGCTTCGGTGGTTGCTCCTTCTGCACCATCAGTGCCCACCAAGGCAAGCAGATAGCCTCACGCAGCGAGGAAAGCATCATGCGGGAGGTGGAAACGCTCACCCACGACCCCGACTTCCACGGCGTAATCAGCGACCTTGGAGGGCCGTCGGCCAATATGTGGAAGATGAAGGGCAAAAATCCCGACCGCTGCCGCAAATGTGCCAGATACAGCTGCTCGATGCCCTCGATGTGCGACAATCTGGACAGCGACCATCAGCCGATGCTGACCCTGCTCCAACGGGTGTCGGGCCATCCTGCGGTGAAGCATCTGTATGTGGGTAGCGGTATTCGGTGCGACCTCTTCTCCGACACCAACCATGGATGGGAATACTTCAGACAAGTGGTTGTGCACCATACGAGTGGACGCTTGAAGGTGGCTCCCGAACACACCTCGGCACATGTGCTATCGCTCATGCGGAAGCCCTCGTTCGACCTGTTCAAGGAAACCAAACGCCGCTTCGCCACCATCTGTAAGCAGGCTGGGCTGAAATACCAACTGATTCCCTATTTCATCAGCTCTCATCCGGGATGCCGCCTGGAAGATATGGCGGATTTGGCTGTGCAGATGAAGCAGTTGGGTTACCGCCTGGAGCAGATACAAGACTTCACACCCACCCCCATGACCCTCAGCACAGAGATGTACTATACCGGCATCGACCCGTCGACAATGCAGCCCGTATATGTAGCCACCACCCCCGAAGCCAAAGCCGACCAAAGGCGTCTCTTTTTCTTCTATAAGCGCGAAATGCAGCAGGACATCATAAAGAGTCTTCGTCGAGCCGGTTGCACCCAGTATATCGGTAAGCTATTCGAAACCAGCCAACAAATCCCACAATACAAGGTAGACCACGGCAAACACCGCAAAAAGTGACCAAATTTGGGCTCCATTCCTGCCATTTTATCAGCCAACTGTGGGTTAATGGTGAGTTGCAGAGCATTGATTACTAGGTGTATGTGATTTTTTTGCAAAATAAATTTGGTCAATTGGAGAAAACGTTGTATCTTTGCACTCGCTTTTTCAATCGAAAAGTGCAATACAACTGAAGCCGCATTCGTCTAGTGGTCCAGGACATCTGCCTCTCACGCAGAAGATCATCAGTTCGACTCTGATATGCGGTACCAAAGCGATAGAATCAAAAGATTCTGTCGCTTTTCTCTTTTTGTCAAATCTTAACTCTCTGGTCTGTTGCGCTATCACATCAAGGGCACTATTGATTTTGCCAGTTCGATGAAAATTTCCGTCATAAGCCAATTTTTCAGGAAACATTGAACGTATGAGCCGAATTTTACTTCCGTCGGTGCTTCTTTGAGGTGCTTTTCTGTGTTGGCAATGAGAGGTATAGCATAGTTGTTTTTCTCTTTGATGTCGGTTTGTATGGCCATTTTTAAAAAGTTCGACCGATCCGCTTTGGTATCTATTTCTTTCTGATATCGGGCACACATTTTTTCCTTCTCAGCTTTCGTTATCACCCCATCGACTAACATATCTTGAACCCTTGCTATTTTGCGTTCATAGTCGTTAATCTCTTTGTCCAGCTTTTCGATGTCCTTTTGGGTGGCTGTGTTATCGTCCTGTCTGAATTTTAGCATCATTTTTTGAAATAACAGTAGCTTTTCTTTGTCAGGTATCAAACCACATACATATCGCACAAACTCCTCATTGACTTTCTCTGCTCTCAATCTAAAGTGTGATTGGTTATGGGAGCAGTGATAGTAGCCGTAGAGGTTTCCATTGCCACTTTTTGAATGGGAAGCAGTGATAGCATATCCACATACTCCACAGGTCATTACTCCACGCAGATAAAAGTCCGGGTGAGGTATTCTGCTTCTAACTTTGGGCTGTTTGTTCCGGCTCCCCTTTACAACGTGCTGCACCTCTTCAAATAGTTGTCGGCTTATCAGAGGTTCGTGCTGCCCTCTTACATCTTGTTCCTCATCATCGTTATAGGCTGGAACATGAATCACTCCCATATAGAAAGGGTTGCGTATCATTTCTGCAAAAGTACTCTGTGGAATATTCGGCAGAAGTCTTTTCCGTATGTTATTAACGCATTCAACACCCTCTGCAATCTCTCTAAATGCCTGTTGGATGATTGGTGCTACTATGGGGTCTATAACCACCTCTGTGTCATGTTTTCCATGTCGTACATTTTTATATCCGCGAGGCGCACGGCAACACCATTTGCCCTTTAGCAGGGTTCCGTGTATTCCGTCTTTGGTTCGCTTGGAAATCTTAATGTCTTCGGTATGCGCAACACCACAATATTGGCCAAGAAGTGTAGACCATTCTGCGCCGTTGAAGTCAATAGCGGACTCAATGGCGTTTATTTCCACACCCAACTCATCAACAAACTTTCTCTTGTAGGTCAACGCAAATTCAAGATTGCGAGAGAATCTATCCCAACGCAGAAACAAAACCTTGTCGACATTGTTGCTGTTTTTTCGACAATAGGTGTATATATCCTTTAGAACTGGACGGTCGAGCATATACGATTTTGCCGAATGGTCTTCATGGTGGACACTAAGGATATTGTACCTTTGATTTACGCAATAAGCACGAAGAAATTTTTCCTGCATATCAAGTGAGCAACCTTCCTTTTGCTCATCGCTACTAACTCGGCAGTAAAGAATAACATTGTTGCTGTTGTTGTGTCTGGCCTTTTTCATTGTAAATCTAATTATTTTCAGCAAAGATACTACTAATAATCGAACTAAAAACAAATATCTCACACAGGTCGAGTTCTGTGAGAATGACTTTGGTTTGCAACATTATACCTCTCATTGCCAACATAGAAAAGAACCTCAAAGAAGCACCGACGGAAGTAAAAATTCGGCTCATACGTTCAATGTTTCCTGAAAAATTGGCTTATGACGGAAATTTTCATCGAACTGGCAAAATCAATAGTGCCCTTGATGTGATAGCGCAACAGACCAGAGAGTTAAGATTTGACAAAAAGAGAAAAGCGACAGAATCTTTTGATTCTATCGCTTTGGTACCCCTAACCATACATGTTTTCCCAGTATATGCAGTAGGACACTTTATATTAAAAATATAATATGAATAACGACAGAAGGGGTGCTTTTATTGCATGATGGGGAAAAAGAATAAGGAAAAAAAATAATCAGCAAAATCGGTTAACACCTAGACATCGTTTTTCTGCCCAACACCATCAGGTGACACCAGGTTGGGCAAGTTGGGGTCCAAAAGCAGGATTATCATTCGAAAAAAGGACAACGTACTGTTTTCCAGTATTTTATACATCACTTTAATCAGTTGGGAAAATTTGAAGAGAAAAATGAAAAACTGTCATTTTTTGCATTTTTTTAAACTTTTGAAAAACAGCATCTTCCACATACCATCTCTTACTCATCTCCTACTCATCACCTACCCATCGCCTACTCAACTCCTACATGAGTAGGTGATGAGTGGTTGGATAATGGTTTTTGACTATAGGTTGGTTAGGTGAACAATTGGCCGAAAAAGAGTCTGCATCCCTGTCAGGTTATTAGAGAAAAGGCGGTGGCAGGTGACAGAGGAGAACAAAAGGATACAAAATATGCCTGCCGTCCACGGTCTTGGCATAGAATTTGCTAGAGAGGGATTGTATTCGTCCAGAATGTTAAACATGAATTATAAAGAAGCAAATATTTAACAATCAAATGGCATATAAAAAGATATTGGCAACCGCATCTATTCTGTTGTTTACCTTCAACTTACAGGCACAGGAAATCATCACCCTCGACACTTGTCATGCTCGTGCCTTGAGAGCCAACCGAGGTCTTAAACAGGCAGAGATGAAGGTGGCTGAGAACGCAGAATTGGAAAAAGTGGCCCTTTGGCAGATGCTTCCGAAAGTGACCGCCAACGGTGGCTATATTTGGATGGAAAAAAGCATCAATTTGTTGAGTGACGAGCAGAAAGACCGCTTGAACCATTTAGGCGACAACTTGAACGACGACATCCGCCAATCGCTCCACAACGAGTTGGATCCTTATGCCCCGTTTGGCAATTCTATTGCCGATGCCATTGCCAATGCTTTAGGCAGCAGCGACTTGAATAATCGGATCAATGCTATTGGACAAGAGATCGTTGATGGGCTTGCCACCGACACTCGCAATATGGGTGGAGGGACTGTCACACTGACTCAACCGCTCTACATGGGTGGCAAACTGCTGGCCATGCATCGAACCGCCCAACTCACCGCCAGACTAAGCGGAATCGAGCTTGACAAAAAGCAGCAGGAAACCCTGCTATCGGTCGATCAGGCCTACTGGCAGGTGGTGAGCCTGCAGAGCAAAAAGGCTTTGGCAGTGAAATACGAAGAACTGCTCGACACTCTGGAAAACCACGTTGGCCAGTTGGTCGATGCACAGATGGCCACCAAGAGCGACTTGGCCCAGGTGCGGGTGAAACACAACGAAGCTTCGATGAACCTCACCAAAGCCACCAACGGATTGCAACTGGCCAAGATGCTTTTGGCCGAGCGTTGCGGAATGCCTCTTGACAGTGACTTTGAGACATGGCACAATAGCCAATACGGAAATTACAAAGATGCAGTGGATCGGAACGAGTCCATTCTCCAAAAAATCGATAGTCAGGAAAAGCATAATCAGAATCGCAACCTCGACTCGGTCTACTCGCATCGCAACGAGATGAAGATGCTTCGCATAGCCGACAGCATAGCGCAACAGGGAGTCAGGGTGGCAGCCTCAGTGCTTAAACCCAATATAGTGGCTACAGGAGGCTACCTCATGACCAATCCCAATATCTTCAACGGATTCAGCAACAGTTGGGGTGGCACATGGATGGCTGGAGTGGTAGTGAACGTGCCACTGGTGCACCCAGCCGGTTTTCATGCCCTGCGTGCAGCAAAGGCCAAACGCGAAGAGGTGCGCTGGCAGATGGAGGAAGCCCAAGAGATGATTGCCTTGCAGGTGAAAAAACTGGACTGCGAGTTGGAACTTGCCTACAAACACCTTGCTGAGGCCGAAAGCGACCTCGAGTCTGCCGACGACAATCTGTTGCTGGCCGACGAGGGTTTCAAATCGGGAATATGCAGCATCAGCGACCTCATGGCCGCGCAAACCGCCTGGATGAAAGCCGAAAGCGAAGTGATAGATGCACAAATCGAAGTGCAGATGGGCCGGGTGTATCTGAATCAGGCGTTAGGCAAGTGAGCAAATGGAAATTGGAAATAACTTATTACAGTCAAGATTAAATACATAAAAACCATCCATGAAAGAAACTAACAAAAGTCTGCTTGCCGGATTGTCAGTGGTCATCGCCACGACGGGAATTGTCATGCTGGTAGGTTTGTTGGCCATCCGTCCGCAAAAAGAAGTGATAAGCGGCGAGGCCGACGCTTCCGAATACCGTGTAAGCAATATGGTGCCTGGCCATATCGATTCGCTCTATGTAAAGGAGGGCGACCGTGTGCGCCGGGGCGACACACTGGCCCACATAGCAAGCCGCCAAGTCGATGCCAAAATGCAGCAAGCCCAGGCTGCCCGCAGAGCTGCCAGTGCCCAAAGCCGAAAAGCACAAGGCGGAGCCCGTAGCCAACAGAAAGAAATGGCCTACCAGGTGTGGCAGAAAGCCAAGGCTGCCGAAGAGGTGTACCGCAAGAGCTACGAACGTGTGAAAGGTCTGCAGGCCAAAGGAGTGGTGGCACAACAGAAACTGGACGAAGTAGAGGCCCAATACAAAGCTGCGCAGGCCGACTGCGCCGCCGCCGAGCAGCAGTACCTTATGGCCCGAGAGGGGGCTCAGAGCGAAGATATAGCGGCTGCAGCAGCCCTCGTCGGACAGGCTGGAGGCGCGGTAGCCGAAGTTCAAAGCTACCTGGATGACAGCTACCTTACCGCTCCCTGTGATGGCGAGGTGGTGGAGATTTTCGCCAAAGTGGGCGACCTCATCGGCACCGGCAGCCCAGTAGCCAGTGTGCTCGACATGGGCGATTCATGGTTCTATTTCGCCGTCCGCGAAGATCTACTCGGCAACATCGCTACGGGATCGACCGTACAGGTGCGCATCCCTGCCTTGGGCGAACAGACCTACCCCTGCACCGTACGCCGCGTGCAAGCCATGGCCAGCTACGCCACCTGGCGTTCCACAAAACTCAACGGGCAATACGATGTCAAGTCATTCGATGTCAAAGTGGTGCCACAAAGCCGCATTGAAGGTCTCAAACCAGGCATGTCTGCCATACTCTGTCAATAACACATTATGATCCACAGGGTCATTCATAGAGAATTGCGCCGAATGGTGCTCCAACCCCGCTATTTGATAATTCTCACGCTGGGTGCCATTTTCTCGTTCATCTTCTTCGCCACCTTGACGAACGAAGGCCAACCGCAGAATCTGCCGGTGGCTGTGGTCGATCTCGACGGCACCTACCTCTCGCGCCGCCTCTGCCATGAGCTGGATGCCACCCATGCGGTTCATGTGAAGGCCGTCTACACCAGCCACACCGAGGCTCGGCAGGCCATGCAGCGAGGCGAGGTGTTTGCTTTCTACGAAATCCCGAAGGGGACCTACAACGAAGTGCTTCAATTCCGTTCTCCCCATTTCGTTCTCTACACCAATCAGGCTTACCTCCTGGCTGGTTCGCTCAGCTACCGCGAATTGGCCACTATGGGCAAACTGGCAGCCGGAGCCGTACAGCGCGAGGTTTTGCGCAAGAAAGGAGTTGAAGAGCATCTGATTATGGGACTGATACAGCCTGTTGTCCTCCAAAACCATGCCGTAGGCAATGCCAAGGCCAACTATCAGGTCTACCTCATGACCACCCTCATTCCTGGCATCATAGCCCTCATGTCTATGCTTCACACAGCCTACGTCATCGGGCGCGAGCGGCAGGAGCGCACAGTCCGATCCTGGATGCGCAAGGCTGGCGACAACCCACTCCGAGCCTTCCTGGGCAAAATGTTCCCTTATACTTTCCATTACACCTTCCTGCTCCTCGTGGCCGAGATTGTCATGTACGGCCCGATGCATTTCCCCATGTCAGGCAGCTGGCCCCTGCTGGTGCTGACCTCTTTACTGCTGGTAATGGCTGCACAATGTGCCGGATGCTTTCTCATGGGGTGCATCTCCGATCCTTCTCTCGCCTTGAGCCTCACTTCGGCCTACGGCACTCTCGCCTTCACCATGTGCGGATTCTCATTCCCTGTCGATGCGATGCCCCTGCCTATGCAATGCTTCAGCCTACTCTTTCCCTTAAGGTACTACTTCCTTGCCATGCGCGACATCACCCTCTTCGGGAACGGGCTAGCTGTTTGCTGGCCTCAAGTTACCTCGCTGGTGGCCTTCTGGATTCTTCTGCTCATCGGTGCTTCGATGTTCAACCGACAATATGAAAGGAGGATTGCATGTTGAAACTCCTGAGCAGCAACCTACACGACATCTGGGACGTTCTCTCGTCCGAGGTAAGGCGCGTTTTCAGCGACAAGACCACCCTCGTCATTTTCTTCCTTGCCACCCTTGTCTATCCTCCACTATACTATTATATTTACCACCTCGAAGCCTTGCATGAGATGCCAGTGGCCACGGTCGACCTCTCGCACACCGAAGCCTCAAAGCGATTCGTACACAAACTCGATGCCACTCCAGAGTTGGCAGTGGCCTACCGTTGTGCCACCCTCTCCGATGCCGAGCAACTGCTTGCCAACCATACCGTCAAGGCCGTCTTCCTGCTACCGCACGACTACGGCACCCTGCTTGCCCTTAACCAGACCGCCCAAGTAACCTGTTTCAGCGACATCAGCTCGTTCCTCTATTACAAAAACGCCCTATTGGGTGGAAGCAATGTGCTCCTCGACGAGATGCACGCCATCGAACTGGTACACCAATCCTCCGATGGCATCACTGGAGAACTGGCCGAGGTGCAGGTGCAACCCATAGCCTACGACGACATCAAACTGTTCAATCCCACAGGAGGCTACGCTTCCTATTTCATTCCCGCCATCCTCCTTCTTGTGGTGCACCAAACCCTCTTTTTCGGCATCTGCGTCCTCTGCGGTGATGCCAACGAAAACCGGCGTGCCCTTAAACTCATACCCGCCCGCCTTCGCGGTCGCTCCATCTACCGCGTAAGCCTCGGCCGGCTTCTCTGCTTCCTACTCATCTACTACCCCGTTTCGCTCTTCGACCTTTGGATTATGCCCCGTTTGCTGGGCCTCCCGCAGTTGGGTAGCGCGGTTGACATTGTTCTCTTCCTCCTCCCATTCATCCTCGCCACCACCTGCTTCGCCATGAGTTTCGGAGTCCTTTTCTCGCGGCAGCGCATGAGTACACTCCTGTGCTGCCTGTTCTTCTCTGTCATCCTCTTTTTCCTCAGCGGCTTGGTGTGGCCACAAGGTAGCATGCCCCGATTCTGGCTTGCCTTCTCCTATCTTTTCCCATCAACCCCCGGTATCGAGGGCTTTGTCCGCATCTCTTCGATGGGCGCCTCTTTGGGACAAGTTCGGAGCGAATACCTGGCTCTTTGGGTACAGGCAGGAGCCTACTTTGCCATCACCTGCGGTGGCCTGCATCTTACAAGGTGGCTGAAACGCTAAAGGGAAAGAGGGTTGAATATCATTACTTGAACAACCGCATTCCTTCTCTTGCCATCTACACAAAGCGCAAGGGGGGATAATGTTCCTTTAATATTTTAAGGAGGGGGTCTGGAAAAAAAGTTGCATGTGTAAAATTTTGTGTATCTTTGCAGCATGAAAGAGAAGAAAGGTACAGCAGTGGGACTCGGGTTGCGGCTGAAGCCAGTGGGTACACGAGGCAAACACACGTTCGGACGGGGACGGGCATGGGTGCTGGCTATGGTGTCGGCAGGTCTGCAGACCGGTGTGGTGGCTGCAGCGTCTTACAATCCGGCGACAGGGAGTTGGGTGCCGGAAATGCACTGGTGGCTGCTGGGGACTTTGTATGGGCTGCTGTTTTGGACTGTTTATGCCTACAACTTTGCCTTGATCAGGCAGGGCCTGGGCTTCAAGGCGCTGCTTGTTGCCGGGGGAGCGGGAAGCCTGCTGATAGCGGCAGGGGCAACTGCTGGACAGAGGCTGGTGGAGGGATGGCTTTACGGAGGGAGTGCAGGGGGATTCCTGTTCACTATGTCGATGAACACTTCTCCGGCCTTGATTGCCTTCCTCGTGAGCATGCTGCTGGCTGGCGGACACCTGCGAGAGGAGGAGCAGGCTGAGAACGAGAGGCTGCGGGCTGAGAACGAGCACATGCGGAGCCACACGCTGGAGCAGCAGTTGGCGCCTCATTTTCTTTTCAACACGCTGAGCACACTGGAAGGACTGACGGCGAGCGGGGACACGCGGGCACCGCACTATGTGAGAAGGCTGGCTGAGGTGTATCGCTATAGTTTGCGGCACGCGGGGAGGTCGACATTGAGGGAAGAGATGGATTTCGTGCATGCGTATGTAGAATTGATGGGGGTTCGTTACGGCAAAGCGTTGCGTGTGGTGGAGGAGTTGGACGAGAAACTGCTTGGACGGGAGGTGCCGGCGGTGAGTGTGTAGCTGCTAGTGGAAAACGCCATTAAGCACAATGTGGCCACGCTGCGAAATCCGCTGGAGGTGAAGGTGGAAAGCGTAGGCGGCGAAGGAGAAGGCGAGGGTGCGGGTAAGCAATAGGCTGCAGCCCAGAGCCGACAGCGGGCCTGGAGGGGGCACGAGATTGGAAAACCTGATGGAGCGCTACCGGCTGCTTGCGGGCAAAAAGATAGAAATTGCGCGAGAAGGAGGCCAATTTGCCGTAAAAATACCTTTGATATGAAAAATCTGGTGATAATTGAGGACGAGACCTTCGCAGCAGAGCATCTGAAGCGACTGTTGCTGGAAGCCCTGCCGGGATCAAGGGTGGTTGCAGTAATGCAAAGCATCGAAGAGGCTGTAGAATACTTCGAAGGCATCGATGCTGCAAAGGTTTCAGGGGAATTGGCTCCAGACCTGGCTTTCGTTGACATTCACCTGGCCGACGGTTCGGCATTCCGTATCTTCGACCGAGTGGTGGTGCCTTGCCCGGTTGTGTTCACCACTGCCTATGACCAATATGCTCAGGACGCTTTCCAAGCAGGGAGCATCGACTATCTGCTGAAGCCTATCGATAAAGAGGCCCTGAACAGGACGATAGGAAAGATACGCAGCCTTGGAGCCCTTGGGCAGGGTACACTGGCTCAGCAACTGGCAAAAGCCATGCGCCAGCCGCGGTCGCGGCGCCCTGCAGCATGGCCAAAGCCTCTTTGGTTTTGCCCTTGTAGTCGAGGATACAGGCCGCCGCGCATCTCCACATTGCCTTGCGGCGCACCTTCGGATTGTCGATTGCCGCACGGGAGACGGCCAGCATGGAGTCTGTGAGGAACCAGTCCTCCTCATCACCCCAAGAGTAGGTGGCGGCATGGTCGATGTCCAGGCTGGTAAGGTAGTCCTGCAGCATCGGAGCAATATCGGGCGAGTTGGGGCATACCTTCAGCATGGTGCGCAGTTGAGTTGGTAGAGACGCGCCGCTGGGGATGAGCTGGGTATAGTCGCCGTTCTTGGTATAGAGGGCGTCGGCCTCCTTCTGGCGACCCATCCGTGTTAGGCTGCGCGCTGCGTAATCCATCGCCTCATTGTAGAAGATGTTTCCTTTCTTGTTCTACCGAGACTTCTTCCAAATATCCACGGCGATGCTGTCCTCCCCTAGTGCCCATGCGCATTTGATTTTGAGGAACGTGTAACGGTCTGAATATTTGTCCTTGGAATAATCACCTTGCCACAATCGGTTGAACAAATCCCGCAACTCGCGGGTCTCGTCAGTACCAAGTCGACTGTTATAGTACCACGGGGAGCACTGTCCGTTGCGAAGGCTTTCATACAACTTCGACATGTACAGCACTTCTATGGCGTTCAAATCATAGTGTTTGATGAGATGATGAATGAATGCGTTTTCCCGGAACCACTTCATACCGGTTGTCTTGTTTTAGGTACGGCTCTACATCATCAAAGTCCAGAATGGAGTTCCTGGTTTTTCTGTCCTGTAGACGGCCTGTATTGTAACACATCAACAGGCTGCGATCGAAGGGGATGGAGTCGGAATAACCATATTCGTTCTTTGTTGGGAATTCCACTTCCCGAAGCTGGTGCAGTCTCAATGTCCCGCTGAGGGTGATGTCGCGGTCGTGCAGTAGCTCCTTTACGCTATTGACAAGCATGAAGTAGACGTGTTCCGTTTGCTGTGTCCAGTCGCAATCGAGCTGCACCTCATGTATCGTTCCGTCATAGTGTTCCGCCATCATGTCATCGATGCGTTTCACTATCAGTCTGGCATAGCGCTCTTTGTCGCTCCAGTTATGGTAGTAGGCATCCAATGCGCGGATGGCATCCACGGTGATATAGACAACGGGAACAACCTCCATGTCGCCGCCCACACCCCCCTGTGCGATGCTTGGAAGGGTAATCCTGTCGGGGGCTCCAGCAGCTATTCTTCACTAAACGATGTGTTGGCACTCGAATCCTGACATATTTGCATCCTATCTTTTCCTATTTTATACATACTATACTCCAACCGATAAAGTACTCAATTCTTACTTTTCTAACAGATGATAAGGAGATGACTAAGGGATGAGTAGGAGATGAGTAAGAGATGGTCTGTCTTCATGCCTGAATATCAAAGGTTTACGAAAGTAGTATTTTGGCTGTTTTTAAGTAGAAATAACGTTTTTTTATTAGATAGAAAAACAGTTTGTAAGCAACTGACAATTAGCGTATTGGTAGAGAAACGAATAGGAGATGGGCTTTTGGATGCTTTCTCCGTAACTGAAATAAAGAAACTGTCGCAATCGTGACTGTGAAAAATATGCTACGTGGCATTTGGATTCGGGTGCAAATCCCTATTCGTCGTCGGCCATCTGCAGGTGGAAAAGTATTGTTTTAGTACGTTTTTCTTACGTATGTGAATATTAATTCGTATCTTTGCATCTATAAATATGAGCCGGTTTTTTATACATCTGTCCTATAATGGAGCAAGTTACAATGGTTGGCAATGTCAGCCTGGGTTGCATACTGTGCAGGCGTCATTGGAGGAGACATTGTCGACACTGCTTCGACAAGAGGTGTCGGTGGTGGGCTGCGGTAGAACAGACACGGGGGTGCACGCTAGCGATTTCTATGCCCATTTCGATGCTGATATTCCGGATAGTATGGACTTGGACACGCTGACCATGAAGATGAACGGTATGCTCCCGCCAGACATTGCCATCTTCGAACTCTGGCCTGTGGCGGCCAATGCACATGCCCGATTCGACGCTACGGCACGGACCTACCAATACCATGTAAGCGACCGGAAGCTACCCTTCAGACAAGGTCAATATTGCAGAATATACTATCGGCCCGATGTGGAACTGATGAACAGGGCAGCTAAGATACTGATGGAATACGAGGACTTTACCAGTTTTGCGAAAGTACATACACAAAACAAAACAAACATCTGTCACCTAATGGAAGCCCATTGGGATAGGGAAGAAGAGGGCTGGGTGTTTACGATCAGAAGCAATCGTTTTCTACGCAATATGGTGCGTTCGGTGGTGGGCACACTGCTCGATGTGGGGCGTGGAAAACTGAGTCTCGAGGGGCTAGTGGCGACGATAGAGGCAAAGGATAGGAGTGCCGCCGGTACCAGCATGCCTGCCTGTGGATTGTTCCTGACCAAGGTGGAGTACCCCGCATCGATCTTCGAGGCTTCGAAGACCATGAAGCACACGGGTGAGGATAGATAAAGAAGAATAAATAGTATTATAAACGATGAATTATATAGAAGTTAGCATCACACTGGACGACAATGGCGTGTTTCGCGACATGCTGATAGACACGCTTGGAAACGAGGGACCATACGAGAGTTTTGTCGAAACCCCTAATGGGCTGAAGGCTTATGTTGCGGAGTCGGAATTCGATGCCGGATACCTTGCTGCTACCGCGCAGGCTTTCCCCATCCCGATTCAGTACAAGGTGCAGAAGATGGAAGACCGCGACTGGAACGCCGAGTGGGAGGCCAATCATGATGCAGTGTTGGTAAGATACGAAAGAAAAGTTGTCAGCGATAATGATGGTAAGCAATCGGAGTCGAACCAGACTGGCAGTATATGGGTTAGGGCTCCTTTCCACCCACATCGTACGGATGTCGACTACGAAATCATTATCGAGCCTAAAATGAGCTTTGGCACTGCCCACCATCCCACAACCTATATGATGCTCAGCTATGTGGCCGAGCTGGATATGATGGGGCAGACGGTATTGGACATGGGATGTGGAACGGCTGTGCTGGGTATACTGGCGAAAAAAAGAGGTGCCTCGCGTGTCGATGGCTATGACATCGACGAATGGGCCTATCGCAACGCAATAGAGAATGCGTCCACCAATCATGTGGAGATCAACCTGAAACTGGGCGATGCATCCTCACTTCCCACTTCGACCTACGACATTATCATTGCCAACATCAACCGTAACATACTGCTGAATGATATGGCAAGCTATGCCAAGGCGTTGAAGCACGACGGGCGACTGCTATTGAGTGGTTTCTATGAAAACGACGAGGGTGCCTTAATATCGTGTGCCAACAAGTTCGGCCTCACACTCCAGTCAAAAAAGACACGCGAGGGGTGGAGTGCTTTGGATCTGAAAATGAAATAGCCATAGAGCCGCTGTCTTTAGCGATATGTCCAAAGCTGAATAGAACTATCCGATGATTGTCTGTATAGCCGAAAAACCCAGTGTGGCTCGCGAGATAGCCAAAATACTCGGTGCAACTGCACAGCATGAAGGCTACCTCGAAGGCAACGGCTACCAAGTCACATGGACTTTTGGCCACCTCTGTTGCCTGAAAGAACCGCAGGACTACACCGACTATTGGAAGCGATGGAGCCTTTCGGCATTACCCATGATACCCCCTAGGTTTGGAATAAAGCTAATTCCCAACCAGGGCTATGAGAAACAGTTCCATATCATAGAACAGTTGATGCAGGCTGCCGATGGTATCATCAACTGTGGCGATGCCGGACAAGAGGGCGAGCTGATACAACGATGGGTGATGCAGAAGGCAAAAGCTACCTGTCCGGTACAGCGACTCTGGGTGTCCAGCCTTACCGAAGAGGCTATCCGAGAGGCGTTTGCTAACCTGAAGCCACAGTCAGACTACCAAAGTCTCTACGAGGCTGGCCTATGTAGAGCAATAGGCGACTGGCTGCTTGGCATGAATGCTACTAGGCTGTATACGCTACGCTTTGGCGAATCTAAAGGGCAAGTTCTTAGCATTGGTCGCGTCCAAACACCTACTCTCGCCATGATAGTGCAAAGGCATCGCGAGATAGAACACTTTAAACCGGAGAAATACTGGATACTCACAACCATATATCGTGGGGTGGTTTTTACTAGTACAAAGGGAAAGATAACGGGCCTGAAAGCTGGGTTGCCGGAAAATACAACTGCTGAGGAGGTGGCCAAACAGATGGAAAAGGCACCAAAAGCATCCAACAAGCAGGCCAAAACCACGCAAGTGCCAGATCTGAACCATCTGCGTGAGCAGGATTTCGCTGTAACAAAGGTGGAGCAGAAGAGTGGCACAGAGGCACCACCTCGGCTCTTCGACCTCACCTCGCTACAGGTAGAGTGCAACAAAAAATACTCCCTATCGGCAGACGACACGCTGAAGTTGATACAAAGCCTATATGAGAAAAAGCTCACCACTTACCCTCGTGTAGACACAACCTACCTCAGTGAGGATATATATGCCCGATGTCCTGCTATCCTGCAAGGGATTGTGCCCTATGCCCCGCTGATAGCACCCTTGATGGGGAAGAAGCTAAAGAAGAGCAAGAAGGTATTCGATACCAGCAAAGTTACCGACCACCATGCTATCATTCCCACTGGTCAAAACCCTCAAAATGTGAGCCTCTCACAGGACGAGAAGCGGGTGTTCGATATGGTGGCACGCCGCTTCATAGCAGTGTTCTATCCCGATTGCCGGTTCAGTACTACAACGGTGTGGGGTGAGGTGGAGAGCAAAGACAACCAATTTAAGGCGACGGGAAAGCAGATACTCGATGAGGGATGGCATGTCGTATTCGGTGGTCGTACCGAAAAAAGCGATGACGAGGGCAAACAAAGTGAAGATGAAGAGCAGAGATTGCCTTCCTTTGTCGAAGGTGAGCATGGTCCACACGAACCCAAACTCGCAGAGAAACAGACCTCCCCACCCAAGCCTTATACCGAGGCCACTCTGCTTCGGGCAATGGAAACCGCTGGTCGCACGGTAGAGAACGAGGAACTCCGCGACGCTCTGAAGGCGAACGGCATAGGTCGTCCCTCGACAAGAGCGGCCATTATCGAGACACTATATAAGCGACAGTATATCAAGAAAACACGTCGCGTCCTCGAGCCTACCCTCACCGGAATTGCACTTGTCGATACTATACATAACGAACTATTGAAGAGTGCGGAACTCACCGGACGCTGGGAGCGAAAGCTCCGCGACATCGAATCCCATCAGTATAATGCCTCCCAATTCATCGACGAGCTCAAACAGATGGTTGCCGATCTGGTACGCGATGTGATGGAGGAAACTAGACAGAGGTCTTAGCCGTTTTCCCTACCTGTTTCGCGGGTGTAGAATAATGTACGGTACGAGGCACTCTTCCATCGAGATACCTCCATGCTGGAATGTGGTAGAGTAGTATTTCACGTATTCGTTATAGTTGTTGGGGTAGGCAAAGAAGTCGCCAGCACGTGCAAATATGTAGGGGCTGGGTAGGTGGCGGCGTGGAAGGAAGAGTCGGGCAGGATCTTTTACCTCGAACACCTGCTTTGCATCATAGTCGAGCAAGCGTCCTTGCTTATAGCGTAGGTTGACACTGACGTCGCGGTCGCCTTTCACACGCACGGGCCGCTCCACTCTTACACTGCCATGATCGGTGGTGATGACCACATTGACATCCCGCTCGCTGAGTGCACGCAGCAGTTCGAGCAGTGGCGAATGCTCTAGCCAGGAAAGGGTAAGCGAGCGATAGGCCTGCTCGCCAACTGCCAGCTCGCGCACCACGTCGCTGTCCGTGCGGGCATGTGAGAGCATGTCGATAAAGTTATAGATGATTACATTGAGCGTGGAGCGCATGAGTTCGTCGACCCGATCGACCAATCGTTTGCCATATTGCGATACCATCACCTTGTTGTAGGTCATCTTCACACCTATGCCGTGTCGCCGCAGGTTCTCGCCTAGCAGCTCCGATTCGTATTGGTTTTTCCACCCCTCTTCGTCCTCGTTGACCCAGTATTGGGGGTATTTGCGTTCGATTTCGCTCGGCATCAGTCCTGCAAACATGGCGTTGCGTGCGAATTGGGTGGTTGTAGGAAGTATTGTATAGAATATATCGTCCCTCTCCACCCGCAGATAACGCTCGATAAGGGGCTGTACGAATTTCCATTGATCGTAGCGGAAGTTGTCGATTACGATCAGAAATGTGGGGCGGTCGAGCAGCGGGAAAAGGCGCTCGTTGAGGACCGTTTGGCTCATCAGCGGCTTGGGTGCCCGACCGGACAGCCAGTCGAGGTAGTGGTTTTCGTAGAAACGGCAGAACTGTGCATTGGCTTCTCGTCGTTGTGCAAGGAAGATGTCGTGGATGTTGTCGTCATCGACCGAGGCCAGCTCCAAATCCCAATATACAAGTTTTCGATACATCTCCACCCATTCGTCGCACGAATTCAGAGAGCCCAACTGTTGCCCGATCTGCGTGAATTGCTGCTGGTAGCCCATGGTGCTTCGTTCGTTCTCCAGCCGGATGCGTTCGGTGTGTTTCTTCACCGTTAGCAATATCTGGCTTGGATTGACTGGCTTTATCAGATAGTCCGAAATCTTGCCTCCGAGTGCATCCTCCATCAAGTGCTCCTCTTCGCTTTTGGTAATCATCACTACCGGCAGTTGAGGATGGCTTTCCTTGATGCGTCGTAGGGTGTCGATTCCTGACAGTCCTGGCATTTGCTCATCGAGAAAAACGATGTCCGGCGTTTGCTGCTCCAGCTCGTCGAGGGCATCGCTCCCCGAGGTGACGGGTATTACGGTGTATCCTCGTTCCTCGAGGAATAGTATGTGGGGTTTGAGAAGATCTATTTCGTCGTCGGCCCAAAGAATGGTGATATTCATTGCAAGGGTATGATTAAATGATTATTAAGCCTATCGTGTCGTTAGAATCCCATTGTGGGATTCGCCTTCGCACGTCTCTTGTTCCATAACGACACAAAGTGTGCATTATTGTCCACAAGGACATCTATTTTGTTCGATGGATATGATTCGCTGCAAAGACAGTCCTCCAAACTGAGAGCTATTGCTCGCCAAGTAACCAAACTGCAGATTTGGGAGTGCGACATGGGACTAGCGACAGTAATCGTCCTAGACTCAACTATCTATTTTTTCCTATTCATCGCTTTCTTTCATACTGCTCATGTCTTACTCTTCTAATAGTAGACAAAAGGATGACTAGGAGATGAGTAAGAGATGAGTAAGAGATGGTCGGTCTTCGTTATTGTCTTTCAGGTGGTTACAAAAGTGGATTTTTGGCCTTTTTTTACCGCCTGTTATATTCTATTAAACCAAAGATTTTATCTGTCACCAACATTTTTTTGCGTATCTTTGCATTTTCGAATTGCATACCGAGCAGAGCATGATACTGACTGATATATACACTGATAGCACCCTGGTCCAGCAAATCGTAGACCAACTAGAGGCAGGAGGAAGCAGACTACATATAGACGGAATGAGTGGTTCGATGCCATCGGTGGTGATGGCAGCCACGATGCAGCGTACATCCACACAAAGCATATTGGCAATTACACCCAATAGGGAAGATGCCTTTTATCTGACCAGCGACCTGGAAGCGTTGGGGTGCAAGGTGTTGCTATTCCCATCGAGCTATCGCCGTCCCTACCACTACGACAGCGACGAAATCGACAATGCTAATGTGCTGATGAGGTCGCAAGTGCTTAAGGAGATGTCCGCAGGTGTACCTCTTGCCGTGGTGACCTACCCTGAGGCACTGGCAGAGAAGGTGGTTGGTAACAAGACCCTGCTGCAGAACACGTTGAGGGTGGTGCGTGGACAGGCATTGGAGATGTGGACACTGGTGGAACGGTTGCAGGATATGGGCTTCGAACGTCAGGATTTTGTCGTCGAGCCAGGACAGTATGCAGTGCGAGGAGGCATCGTCGATGTGTATGGATATGCGTCGGAACTGCCTGTCAGAATAGAGTTCTTCGGCGACAACGTGGATTCTATCCGCACATACGATGCTTCTACCCAGCTGTCGGTCAAGCAACTCGACCGGACCGACATTGTCCCTCGGTTCACCCCCTCGTCCGACGACGGCAAGGTGAGGCAGACATCGATGGTGTCGCTGATCGATTATTTCTCCAAGAGCGACAGTGTATGGTGCCAGAGTTTGATGCAGATTGCTCAACTCATCGACGAGCGATACACCCTGACCGAGAAAGCCTACCAAGAACGGCTGGCCGACAAGGAGCATCCCATCGTGGGTACGCTGCCCCAGCCAGGCGACATCAGCTGCCCGGCCAACGAGTTCTTGCACCAGTTGTTGGAGAAACAGATAGTGGAATATGGCAACAGTCACTACTTCAACAAAGAGCATCGCATAGAGGCGAAGAGCGAACCCCAGCCCCAGCTTGGCAAGCAGTTCGACCTGCTCAATTCCACACTCCGCTCGCATGCCGAGCAGGGCTACCGACTGTATGTCACGGTCAGCAACCAGAGCCAGGAGCACCGCCTGCAGAAGCTATTCGACGAGGCCGGCAGCGACAGCAAGTTTCCGTACTCGATCCTCAATGTCCAAATCAACCATGGCTTCATAGACAACGACCTTAAGTTGCTATGCTTTACCGATCATGAGATATTCGAACGTTACCACAAGTACTCTGTACGTAATCTACGGGCCGGCCATGAGGCCATGACGCTGAAAGAACTGTTCGAGCTTAAGCCTGGCGATTATGTGACACATATCGACTATGGTGTGGGTCGCTTCAGCGGATTGGAGAAGGTGACAAGGGATGGGAAGAGCCAGGAGTTGATACGACTGATATACAAGAACAACGATGTACTATATATCTCCATACATGGCCTGCACAAGATAAGCCGCTATGTGGGTAGGGAAGGTGAGGCACCCACCCTGAACCGTCTGGGTAGTAACACCTGGCAGGTGCTGAAACAGAAAACCAAGCGACAGGTAAAAGACATCGCGAGGGATCTCATTGCACTCTATGCCAAACGTAAGGCTTCGCAAGGCTTTGCCTTCAGCCCTGATACATACCTGCAGGAGCAGCTAGAGGCTTCGTTCCTATACGAGGACACGCCCGACCAGATGAAAGCCACTGTCGCTGTGAAACGCGACATGGAAGCGTCGGCTCCGATGGATCGACTGGTGTGTGGCGATGTGGGATTCGGCAAGACTGAAGTGGCCATACGTGCCGCTTTCAAGGCCTGTTGCGATTCGAAGCAGGTTGCACTGCTCGTTCCATCGACGGTGTTGGCTTTCCAGCACTACAACACCTTCCGCGAGCGTCTGAAATATATGCCGGTCCGTGTGGATTACCTAAATCGCTTCCGCACCGCCAAGGAGAAGAATCAGATATACAAGGACGTGGCCGAAGGAAAGATAGACATTCTGATTGGCACGCATGCCATCACCAACAAGGACTTGCACTTCAAGGACCTAGGCTTGCTGATCATCGACGAGGAGCAGAAGTTCGGCGTTAGTGTGAAAGAGAAGCTGAAGCAGATGAAGGTGGGTGTCGACTGCCTCACCCTCACCGCTACGCCCATCCCGCGCACGCTTCAGTTCTCACTGATGGGTGCTCGCGATCTCTCCATCATCCAGACCCCGCCCCCCAACCGCCAGCCCATAGAGACTGAGTTGTCCGACTTCAACGAGGAACTGATCCGTGATGCCATCAGTTTCGAGATGAGCCGAAACGGACAAACATTCTTTATCAGCAACCGTGTGGAGAACCTGCCCGAGATGGCTGGCTTGGTGCAACGCCTTGTGCCCGATGCACGTGTGGGTATCGCTCATGGTCGCATGGATGGCAAGGAGACCGAACAGACCCTGATGCGCTTCCTGGAAGGCGATATTGATGTCTTGGTTGCTACTAGCATTGTGGAGAACGGACTCGATATTCCCAATGCAAACACTATGATAATCAACAATGCCCACCAATTCGGACTTAGCGACCTGCACCAGATGCGAGGCCGCGTGGGGCGCAGCAACAAGAAGGCTTTCTGCTATCTCTTGATTCCATCCTACCTCACCCTGACCGACGACGCTCAACGACGGCTGCGTGCTATCGAGGAGTTTTCATCTATCGGGAGTGGTTTCAATATTGCCATGCGCGACCTCGACATCAGAGGTGCGGGCAATATTCTCGGTGCCGAACAAAGCGGTTTCATCAGCGAGGTGGGTTACGACATGTATCACAAGATTCTCAACGAGGCTATCGAGGAACTGAAGGAGAGCGACTTCGCCGATCTTTATGCCCAGGAAGCTGCCGAGAACAAGGAGTATGTTCGCGAGTGCACCATAGAGACCGACCTGGAGGTGCTGATTCCGGACGATTACATCAGTTCGGGAACCGAACGACTATTCCTCTATCGCGAGCTTAACGACCTCAGTACCAACGAAGAGTTGGATGCCTTCAGGTCGAGGCTGATCGACCGCTTCGGCCCTGTCCCGCCTTGTGTCGAAGAGCTGATCAGAACAATCACCCTCCGTCGGATGGCCAAGGAGTTCGGTATCGAGAAGCTCATCCTAAAACACGACCGCATGACCTGCCATCTGGTTTCTAATCCGCAGAGTCCGTTCTATGGCAGTAGTGGTTTTGCCAAGCTTATCAAGTACGCCCAAGACAATCCGCAGCGTGTCCATCTCCGCGAGGCTGAAGACCGTCTGACCGTCACTATCGACAACATTCCATCTATCAGCTCGGCATTGGAGCAAATGCAGGCATTGACCCGATAGTTGGTTTCTCCGCCCACAGGTGCCGCAGAAGTACCCCCTGGATGGAGCCTAAATGCATCGTCTTTTCACGGTGCATCTACGGTGCATGTACGGTGCATGTACGGTTGAAGTACGGTGTTGGGGCGATAAGATGGTGAAGGAATGGGAGTTGGAGTGGGACGATACGGATGGGAGAAGGCTATTGGACAATCAGCTTTTCGACGGTGGTACCCTGTCGGGTTTCGACGATTAGGAGGTAGAATCCGGCTGGGATGTCGTGTAGCGACAGTTCGTAGCTGTCGGAAGAGGGGTTGATGTGCTTCAAAGTCAGCCCCGTGATGTCGGTCAGCCGGATGCTTGTAAGTCCTGTAGCGGAGACGGTGCAATGGCCGACAGCGGGATTGGGTGTAATCCGTATGTCGGTGGCATCGGGCGTGGCGAGACCGGCGGTGATGGTCTGTAGGTCGATGAAGAAAGGCTTATATCCCTGTGCTGTGATGGAAACGAAGCAACTGTCGTAGCCTTCTTCTACGAGAGGTAGATAGGCCAGTCCGTCGTTCCAGGCGTGGCTGGCTGCCAAAACCTGCAGACTGTCTTTGGAGACGATTGCGACGTATGCTCCGCGCGGGGCAGAGATGGTTAGCTCCTCCTCGTTCGGCTTAATGTCTATTTGGGGCATAGGAAGCTCCTTGGCTTGTCCGAGCCAGGGAAGGAGGGTGGGGTCGCCCATGAGCAGGTATATCTCCTTGTAGTATGGGATGATGGAGGTAGTCCAAGAGTCTTTGCCGGATATTGAGGCAATGGCCATCACGCCAGAGTGAATCATGCGTCCGGCTGTGTAGACACTTTGTCCGATGCCTTCGTTGTGAGTGTGGAAGAGGTGGTCGTATGCTCCGCGATGGTTGTCGTCGTAGTCGAGTTTCATTTGGTTGCTGATGTTGTCGCGGTGTCCCACGGTCCAGAAGAAGTCTTCGTCCCAGAACGACGAGTTGGTGCAGCCGATGTAGGCTACCGCTCCTGCGTTTTTCTGGCGACGGAGCAGGGCTTCGCCAAAGCATTGTGGAGTGTCGAAATGGTTGGTTAGGCAGCAGTTGCCAATCATGAAGGAGGGTTTGCCATAGTTGGACATCTGGTTCACTTGGCCAACCCAAAAGTTGGGTTTTACCCATTGGTCGATGTCTCCGTGGGCGGTATAGTTGATTAGGCCTACCCCTTTGTTGTAGAGGGTATAGAGTATCTCGCCCAATCCTTGCTGGCGGTTGCTGCCGGTTACGTTTACGCCGTCGGGGGCATAGAATGAATTGTTTTTATAGTAGGATACGGATGAAAACCCGTGATTGGGGTTGACGTAGTGGTAGTTTATATAGTCCATTGCTGGATCCGCACAGCGGAATGCGTTGTCGTAGGGGTTGTAGTTGTTCAGTTCGTCGACTCCGGCTATTAGAACGGCATTGGATAGGTAGCTGTCGTCCTCGAAGAGGTATTTCTCGTAGAGTAGGGTCTTCTCGACAACGCTGCGGAGTTGCGAGGTATCGGTCACCGAGAATCGTCCTATATAGCAGTCGGCCATCTGGTCGTTGTCGGAGAGGGTGGTGTAGTAGAAATCGGTGAAATGATCGTCCAGTAAGTAGTTGTAGTCGTGCATCAAGTTGTTGGGTGGCAGGTCGCTTTGAAAGCCTGGAACCTGTTCGTGGTCACCCACCAGTAGGATGTAGGTTGGGGCTGGCGAGGTGTAGGTGGCATTGTCGTACAGTTCTTTGAGCTTCGATTTGGCAGTGGTGGCATTATTTTCGACGAAGATGATGTCTACCATTAGGCCTTGCGTGCGTTTCCAGGTGGCAAATTCCTGAAGTGCAGTGCTCTTTTTGAATTTGTTTCCAGCCAGTATGGTAAGCCTTACAATACCGTTGGTTAGGCCTTTGGTAAGGGGGAGAGAGTTGATCGAACGGTCTGTGCCGAAGGCTGGAGTGTGGTATCGATCATAGGTTTGCTGGGTCAGTTCATAGTCTACATCGCGGTATTGCAACGTGATGTCTGCCGACCGGCATACGATGGCTTTGCCTTTGATGGGGTTGTATCTGATGGGAGAGTAGTGGAGAAGTGCCAGATTGTGGTCGCGGCTAAGCCCCAATAGCTCCAGTTGTATTAATGGTGAGCCAATATACTGGTCCGAATTGTACTTATCTTCGTTGAAGAAATAGGGGAGGGGCATTCCGTTTTTGCAAGCGGAAGGCTGGCGGGGATAAAGGGGGGTGCTCAGGCTGATTGTGTCATAGACAGCATGGACTATTTCTATATCGACCGATTGGCAGAAGGGAAGGGTGATATAGGCACTCTTTACGGGTAGTGCTGGACTGCCTAGATTGCCAGAATTGGAATACCCCGACAGGTGTATGACCGAAAAACTGTCGGTGGCTATCTCTACGCGGGGGGTGTTGAAATGCAGGCGTATGCCAGCCATGTCGTTTTCCAACACCTGCTGTGCATGGATACTACCCATGTACAGCACCAGGCTTATGAGCAGAAGAACTCCCCTTTTCATAGGTTAAACATTGTTTCTATTTCCTGATTGGGTGCAGTAATGGTGATGATCTCGTCCCTCACAGGGTGTTTAAATGTGATTGTATGGGCATGAAGTGTAATGCTTCCATCTGGATTGCTCCGTTCGGCACCATATTTTAGGTCGCCTTTAATGGGGCAGCCTATATTGGCCAGTTGGCAGCGTATCTGATGGTGACGGCCAGTATGAAGGTTGATGTCGAGCAGATGATACCCCCCTTTGCTGATGGCAATCTCTTTGTACTCGAGCCTGGCAAGCTTCGCATTGGGGCGAGCTTGATGGAAGATATAGCTTTTGTTGCGTTCTTCGTTCTTGACCAGCCAGTTTTCGAGAGAGCCTTCAGATTGTGGTGGTGCGTTTTTTACCACTGCCCAGTAGTGCTTCTCGAAGTCGCGTGTTCTAACCTTCTCCACCATGCGAGACAGAGCTTTGCCCGTCTTGGCGAAGAGAACTACTCCGCTCACTGGACGGTCTAGCCGGTGGATTACACCGCAATAGACATTCCCTGGCTTGTTGTCTCTCTCTTTGAGGAAATCTTTAACCAGCTCGGACAGTGGCTTGTCGCCAGTCTTGTCGCCCTGGGTTATCTGGCCTGGCAGCTTGTTGATGGCCAGTAGATGATTGTCCTCATAGAGTATTTGGTCGGCGATGGTCATATATGGACGAACAGCGTTAGATAAACAAAGACAAATGGTGTGGCAATAAGTAGACTGTCGAATCTGTCAAGGAAACCGCCATGGCCAGGCATGATGGTGCCACTGTCTTTCATTCCTACAGACCTCTTCAGCATGCTTTCGACGAGGTCGCCCAAAGTGTCGATGACACTGCATATCAGTCCTAGTACGAGCCAGTGATACCATGCGATAGCATTGTTGAACAAAGGCCCGATGAAAAAGGCTACCAATAGTGTGATTACCACCCCTGTTATGGTTCCTTCCCATGTCTTACCAGGAGAATGGCGTGCCCACATCTTATGTTTGCCATAAAGCGAGCCGCCCATATACGCCCCATTGTCGTTCATCCACACCATGATGAGTACCATCACTAGGGCATTGTAGCTGTAGTGCAACAGTGGCATCAATCCCAACGGTATGGCTGCATATAGCATGGGTACCATGGTGTAAGCAGCCTCACGAAAGGGTTGTTCGCTGTGGTTCCACAGTTGTATGATGGCAGCTAGGCCAAATGCAATCGGCAGTAGGGTTGTGGCGATACCGAAAAGAATGTAGCCTTGCACACTGTTGAAACAAGAGATACAAGTGAGGGCTAATAGAGCGACTACGGAATACAAGTAGCCAAGAGGTTGACAGGGAGATGCCCCCTGTTTCTTGACGATGCGGAAGAACTCCATCGTGCATCCGTAAGCTACAAAAAGCAGGAAGGCTGTTAGGATTATTCCGCCCCATAGTTGGCTGTGCAGCAGATCTCCACTATATATACTGCCGATGAATAGGGCGACGTATACAATGGCACTGATAGTTCGTGTCCAGAAATTACTCATACTTCTTCAAAATCGTTTTGGGTATTATCCTGGGTCTCCTCTTCCTCTTCTTCGGAAGAATCGGCGATGGTATTGTCTGTTTCGACAGTCTCCCATGGACGAGGTCCAAATATTCGCTCCAGGTCTTCTCTGAACAGCACCTCTTTGTCATATAGTTGTGCAGCCAGTTCGTCCAATTGTGTGCGATGACTTAACAGCAGCTCTTTCGCCTTCTGGTAGGCCTCTTCTACCATGCGTTTCACCTCGCGGTCGATGGTTTCTGCCGTTTTCTCAGAGAAGGGTTTGGTAAGTCCCCATTCGCTCTGCCCGGTTGAGTCATAGAAACTGATGTTTCCCACCTCTGGGCTCATACCGTAATAGGTGACAAGGGCTTGAGCCATCTTGGTGGCCCGCTCGATATCATTTAGAGCTCCAGTGCTGATTTTGCCATAGACGATTTCCTCCGAGGCACGTCCAGCCATGAGGCTGGTCATTTCGTCGAACATCTGCTCGTAGGTGGTGATTTGGCGCTCCTCGGGTAGATACCAAGCTGCACCAAGGGCTTTGCCACGTGGCACGATGGTTACCTTCACCAGAGGATTGGCCCAGCGTAGCAGCCAACTTACCGAGGCGTGGCCTGATTCATGGTATGCAATTGTGTGTTTCTCTTGGTCGGTAAGTACTTTCGATCGCTTCTCCAGACCTCCTACTATTCGGTCAACAGCATCCAAGAAGTCTTGTTTGTCTATCTCTTTCTTATTTTTTCTTGCAGCACATAGAGCGGCTTCGTTGCATACATTTGCAATGTCGGCACCGCTGAATCCTGGAGTCTGCTTTGCCAAAAACGTGCGGTCCACATAATGTTCACTGTTCTTATCTTTGCATAGTTTAAGATTCTTCATGTGAACTGCAAAGATTGCCTTTCTTTCTTCCAAATCGGGTAACTCTACATAGATTTGGCGATCGAAGCGGCCTGCACGCAGCAGAGCCTTATCGAGGACGTCTGCTCTGTTTGTGGCAGCCATGACAATAACATTGGTGGTGCTTGAGAAGCCATCCATCTCCGTGAGTAGCTGGTTGAGTGTACTTTCTCTCTCATCGTTACCTCCAGTGATGCCCGCTCTACCTCTTGCCCGTCCCACAGCGTCAATTTCATCGATGAACACAATACATGGACTTTTCTTTTTGGCTTCATCAAACAATCCACGTACACGAGAGGCTCCAACGCCAACAAACATCTCCACAAAGTCTGATCCACTCATGCTGAAAAATGGAACTCCAGCCTCGCCTGCCACAGCTTTTGCTAGAAGGGTTTTTCCTGTACCTGGAGGTCCTACTAACAGCACACCTTTTGGTATCTTGCCTCCCAAGTCTGTGTATCGTTTAGGATTCTTCAGGAAGTCGACTACCTCCATGACTTCTTCTTTGGCACCTTCCAGTCCTGCCACATCTTTAAATGTGACTTTATTCTGTTTAGTAGCATCGAATTGTTTGGCGTTGCTACGTCCAATGCCGAACATGCCTCCGAATCCACCACCGTCGCCACCCATCTGCTTACGGCTCCATGCCCCCATCAACCAGAAGAAGAGGAAGAAAATGATAAGCGGTCCAAACCAAATCAGTATTTCCCGCCACGCATTGCTTTGCTTTTCAATCTTATAGCTGATATGCCGTCCAGTTAGCTCTTCTACAATCGATAGTTCGCGATCGAAATGGTCGAGGTTGCCGATAGTGTAGATATAATAACCCATCGGTCCTTTGGCTCCGGTAATATTCCGTGTCAATAAGTCGCCATAAGTTACCGTGTCCCGCAGTGCCACATCGGGCTTGATACGGATGTGTGCCACTTCGCCGTTTATCACAGTGATCGATTCATAGTCGCCTTTCAAGAGAATAGGCTCCAGTCGGTCCCAAGTGATTTCCTGCTTTCCACTGCCATTTCCGTTTCCTCCGAAAAGCGACATCAGCAAGGCAAGCATAATGACACCATAAATGATGTACAGAACCCGCGACCCCTTAGGCTTTTTGTTTCGGTTGGGTCGTTGTGGTTGTTGCTGATAGTTATTCTGTTGGTCAGCCATATTTTGTCTATTCTTTACTGTAGATTAACACTTCTTCTCCATCACTCCACAATTCGTCTAGGCGGTAGAATGCCCGTTTCTCTTTTTGAAATATGTGGACTACAACATCAAAATAGTCCATCAATATCCATTCCGCATTTTGGTACCCCTCTACTTTGCTCGGATTTATCCCCATTGCTCCTTTCACAGCTTCGTGGACGGCATCGCTCAATGCCGATACATGCGACGGTACATTGCCAGATGCCATAACGAAGTATTCTGCGGGAGCACCACTAACACGGCGCAAGTCAAGAATGCGTACATTGTCAGCCTTTTTTGCGTCCAGCGTCTGTGCTACCAAACGAGCCAATACCTCCGACTCCTTGTTGTTATGTTGTGTGTGATTGTTCATTCTGTTTATTGTCAATTATTTTTTGCTAGATGTGCCAGTAATCCAATCTATATCTCAATTCTCTTTGCCACTAGGGTTCTCACTCCGGCTTCTTCCTTTATTTCCACTCGTACATATCTTTCTGGCAACAGTTCTTCCACTTTCTCTGTCCACTCTGTGAAGCAGTAGCCATCACCATAAAAATACTCCTCATATCCAATATCAAATGCCTCTGCTATCGATTTCAATCTGTAAAAGTCGAAGTGATAGACCGGTTCTCCTTTCGAGGTGGAGTACTCATTGATGATGGCAAATGTTGGGCTGCACACATTCTCTTTCACCCCCAATACGTCGCACATCTCTTTGATCAGGGTGGTTTTACCTACTCCCATCTTTCCGAAAAAGGCAAAGAATCGATCTTCATTGAATGAATCAAGCAAATTCCGTGCCACGTCGGGCAGCTCTGTCAAACTCTTGATTACTGTTTCCATGCTCACTATCGCAGGCGGTCTGCCGCACGCACTTTTGCCTCGTCGCGTTTGATGGCACGATGAGCTAATACGAAGAATATCAGTGATACTATCGGTGCATATGCTCCCACTTGCCATATCACCTGCGAGTCCGTCGCCTCCATAACCCTTTGGACTGTTTTTCCATACGAATCGACAGCCCAAAAGAAAACGAGAAAGACATATACGACATTGAACAGGAACGCCACCGCAACCACTCGCATCTGCCTCACTCTGTTGCTATACAGGAATATAGCGCCTATTGCGATGGCCTCTGTCAGTATCACCAGTGCCACCAGCATCCAGGAGCGGAAACCGCTAGTCTTTTGGTCGTAGTTTATCACAGGTTCCATATTCTGTATCTGGTTCCACATCTCAGGATTGTTTTTGGCAACTAGGTCGAGCCGTGCGTTCACCTCTTGCTGTGTCTGTGGTTTGGATAGGTGGTATTCGGCCACCGGAAACATAAAGCACATTGCCATGCATATCGCTGCAAGTGCCAGCCATACACTCTGAATTCTTTGTATCATGTTTTTTTAGTTTAATCTATTTTTAGTGTTTCTATTTTGCGGCCTTTGTCAACCACAATTGCGTTCTTGACGTACATAAAGCCTGGATTTCCTCGCATCATGGCTTTGATGGCAGTAGCATCTGCAAACAGATAGTCTAGCCCGTCCACTTTTTGCTCGTACATCCATGCCTGTACCTCTTCCGGCAGTGCCGATGTCAGCATCACCACTCGTTTCTCGTTCTCTTCCGCTATGGTTACAGCCCGTTTTATATCTCTAACTCCCTTGGCATTGATATCATCTAAGTGATGCACAGTGATGATCAGCAGGCCGTTCTCGTCTGGCAGCAAGTCGAGTGTACGATCCTCTCCTTCCAGGTCCATCATCGAGAAGCCATCGGCCTTTACCTCGTATGGGGCATCGCTGGTCGAGGTGACGATTTCCCACACGTCGTAGTTCTTATACTCCTCGGGCACTTGATCCCATCCACCGTTCGGATAGCTTACTGTCTTTATCTCGTCGGTCTCCATGTTGCGAAGCGTCATGTGGTTCATTGCCTCTTTTTCCTCTATCATGTTGTTTCCGATCTTCCAGCTGCGGAAATCTATAACAGGCTCGTGCTTGATGTTGTACATCTCAAAAATCAGTATGATGGCCGCTGCACTGATCAGTACTATGCCATCGCGCTCGAAGCGGCGTTTGCGCCGCAGGTTTCTGGTGACAAAGATCCATAGTGTAGGCACATCTAATGCCACGTTTTTCCAGAATGTCTGCCAGTTGGTGAGTTTTACTGCATCGCCAAAGCAGCCACAGTCTGTAACCTTGTTGGTGATAGCATCTATCAGGGTGGTGACTGTGAAGAATGTCATCATCAGCACCAGCAACCATGCCGACAGTCTGCGATAGGCATTTGTGATCAGCAGGATGGCTACTAAAAATTCAAGGCATATCAATCCTACACTCAACACCTGTGCCAATGGCAGTGCCCATTCGAATGTCATACTGCCAATGCTCCAGGCGGTCATGTATTCTTCCACCTTGTAGGTCGTGCCTAGGGGGTCGACAGCCTTCACGAAGCTGGAAAAAAGGAATACCAATCCGACAATCCATCGGCAAATCACATTGAGTGTGTAATTGAAGTTGTTGTCTTTCACTTTCATAATGTCTATAGTTTCTATTTATCGTTTATCTTTCGTTGTTTTCTGTCATACGCACCAGGCAGAAGAGGGAATAGTTTACGATGTCTGTATATCCGCCCTCTGGCCCTTCACTGACGATGGTCTGACCATGATTGTCTTCTATCTGTTTGATACGGAGTAGCTTCATCAGAATAAGGTCCACCATCGACGCGATTCTCATCTGTCGCCAGGCCTCGCCATAGTCGTGGTTTTTCAGCATCATTAGGTCGAGGATGGCGCTCACATGCTTGTCGTAAAGGCTCATCGCCTCGTCGAGGGGGAGTTCGAGCGGCGGATGAGCGGCAGATGTCTGCTCCTGTTTTGTCAGATCTATTTGGATAAGTGCCATGACTGCGTAGTTCACCATCGCCACGAATTCGCCTCGCACCGAGTCGCCCACCATGTTTTCCCCACTCTCTTGTATGCTTCTTATCCTGTTGGCCTTTATAAATATCTGGTCTGTCATTGACGGCAGCCGGAGCACCCGCCACGATGTGCCATAGTCTCTTGTCTTTTTTTCAAATAGCGCACGGCACACCGCAACCTCTTGTTCCATCTCTGCCCGAGTATCTTTTGCTATCATATCTCTTTCCATTGTAAATATAGAAAACGGCCATGCCTATTTTTTATTGTATATGTTTTAAAATTATAAGCGCAATCAGCCATTGGCGGAGGTGATAAATCCTTGCGAATCGACGATACATCTACAAGTCATTATCTATTCATGAACTATTCATCGCCTAGTCAACTATTTATTATCCATTAGTTTTGTAAGTGAAAATTAGGTAATGAACAGTTGATGAAAAGATAATGACTACGATTTGCAAAGGCTTCTCACTTCCGCCAATGGAAGATTACGGTGGTGGTTCGTCAATCGATACACAATTAACTTGCTAGGTTGCCGTTATAAAAATACGATGCAGATAGACTTTCTATATTCGACCGACTTTCTGGCGATGAACGCTCCGGAGCTGAGCCGCACCTGCATGCACCTGCTCTGCACGGCAGGGGAGGGGAGTTTTGTGTTCAACGAACGCTGCTACCATATCGAGAAGAACGACCTGGTGGTGATGCCTTTCCCTAACCGTGCCACGAATCTAGTTGCCGCATCGAGTCTGGAGGTGGAGTGGTTCGCCGCCGACTACAAGTTTCTTCAGAGTCAGTTGCCGTCGAACAACTACAGCATCGGTGGCGCCGTGTCGCTCAATCAGAACCCCATCATCAAGCTCACCGACCAGCAAGCCAGCCGTTTGCTCGACGATTTCCACCGCCTGCGCGACCGTATGGAGGAGCGCGACCTGCTCTTCTATCGCGAGTTGATGGGTAGTCTTTGCCTGACGATGATGTACGACATCTTCGAGCCCCACGCCCATCGCGACCCCATCGCGACCCATAGCGACCGCACGGCCTACATTGTCAAACAGTTCCTAGCATTGCTCGATTCCGGCATCTGCCGCACCGAGCGCGAGGTGCGCTACTATGCCGATCGGCTACACGTGTCGTCAAAGTACCTCTCCGCCACCGTCAAGCGTGTCACCGGCCACAGCGTAAGCAGCTTTATCAACCGTGCCACGGTGACAATACTGAAGAAGCAACTCGACGACGAGCGTCTGTCGCTTACGCAGATAGCCGACCGGATGCACTTCTCCACCCTAAGCTACTTCAGCCGCTACTGTCAGAAGCACCTCGGCCAGTCGCCCAGCGACTACCGACGCAGCCTGCAGCCTCGCAGCATGTAGCGACTGGATGCAACATTCCTCATTCCTACCTACAATTCCTCCAACACCGATGCAATATCCTCGGTGAAGGGGATGAATCGTGGCAAGTCCTGCAGATAGGGGTCGGGGTCGCCCGAGTTGAAACGGACGAGGGTGGTGTGTGGGAACTTCTGAGCGAACTGCTCGAAGGGTAGACGGATGATGCCGGGCGTGTTGTAGCCGATGCCGAACTCGAGGAGTAGCAGCCGCTCTTGCGAGGCATTGGCCACAAAGTCGGTGTATCGGCGAGCCTGCTGTTGCCAGTGGAAGTCCTCAACGAAGGTGTCGTCCACGCGCAGGTTCATCGCTGCGGGCTGTCCATCGGGCATCGTGGGCAGCATCTCCGTCGGGATGCGGCAGTCGCTAATGAGGGGTAGAACTTGGTCTACCCACTCGCGGTTGCTCACCAACTGCTTGGGCGATCCGCTGGCAGGCTGGAACCAGCAGTAGTCACCCTGTGTGGCGAAGATGTTCTCCGTGGGGAAACCGGCCTGCTCAAACTGGGCATCGACATTGGTGGTGACGACGAAAGTAGAATGTCGAGTGCTGAGTATTGAATGGAGACGCTTATATAGTGGCAGTGCTCCTGTTCGGTAGCGGCAGAACCAGATGTGTTTGGCCCAGAATGCCCAGTATTCCTCCTGGCTCTCGAAGGGGTAGAAGCCAGCGGTGTAGAGGTCGGTGATGCCGTAGCGCTCTATCCAGGGGGCGAATTCTCGTCGGAAGTCCTCGCCGGCATAGTCGAGCCCAGCGGCGGTGGTCAGCCCTGCACCGGCACCGACGATGATGTGGTCGGCCTCGCCAATCGCTTGGCGCAAGGAGTCAATGCGCTGCGAGTAGGTGGCTGTAGATGTCATAGTCGATGTCTTTGAATACGTTGAACACCGCTGTCATGGCGTTATTGTGTGAATGTGAGAGGGCGTGTGTGGAAGTATAGTCTTTTACAGTCGCCACGGCTATCTCGGCAGCTTGGAGGTTGGGGAAGTGAAACTCGCCTGTCGAGATGCAGCAGAAGGCTATACTGCGGCAACCATTGGCCTCGGCCAGCCTCATGCTGTTGCGGTAGCAGTCGGCCAACTGTCGCTCCTGCTCGGCAGTGGGTATGCCGCTGATGATGGGCCCCACGGTGTGGATGACATATTGGGCTGGCAGGTTGTAGGCCGGTGTGATTATGGCTTGGCCGGTGGCTATCTCGCCTCCTTCGAGCACACGGTTGCACTCCTGCCGCAGCTGCAGTCCGGCGGCAGAGTGGATGGCATTGTCGATGCAGGCGTGCAGCGGAAGCCAACATCCGAGCCCTCTGCTGTTGGCAGCATTGACGATGGCATCCACCCGCAGGCGTGTGATGTCGCCCTGCCAAAGCACAAGCCGCGAGTTTGACGTTGGTGGTGGTGTGATGGCCGACGCACCATCACGCTCTGCATCGTGCGGTCTCGCTGTAATGTCTTCGATGCCCTTGTCGTTCAGCTGTGCTTGTAGCTCTGCATCCTGAGCCAGCAGAAAGTCATCGCTCAGGGGTTGCGGTTCCCATACGTTCATCAGGGCTCGCAGCAGGCGTTGTTTGTCTTCGAGCGTCGTTGGCACCTCGGCATCGACTCCATCCTGCTGCATTAGGTAGCGGATGCAAAAGTCTAGGTTTTCCAGTCGATTCATAGGGTATGCTGTCATTTAGAGAAGCGCGCACCAACAAAGCCGTCGCTGCACTCTCCTGTGGCCATGTCGAACGATTTGTGCAGGGGTGGCGTGGGTCGCAGGTCGTAGTAGTCCATCCGCTCGACGGGGAGTTTGAAGTACACCATCGTGTCGTAGCTCGGGTAGAGGCGGCGCAGCACCTCGTTGTGGTCGTATATCCAGCGCTGGTCGCTGTCGGCCACGTCAAAGTCGGCCCTCCCTGAGCATCGCACCGACACTTTATCGCACATCACGAGAAACTCCACATGAGGGTTCTGCCGCAGCTGGCGGTACACCTCCTTGCGCTCGGAGGTGGCGAACCAAAGGGTTGCCCCCTCCTGCTTCATAATCTGGAATGCCCGCAGGCAGGGACGGTCGCCGTCTACCGTAGCCAGCACGCCTTCGATGTGCTCTTTCAGAAAATCCAATGCCTGTTCAATCATTCTGCTATAGGGCGGTTGTGCTGATTGGGGTTGGTTCAGTTCATCAAGCGGCTTTCGCCCCAGGTGTATTGGGGGTATGCTTTCTGCAGGTCTTTGGCCGAGCCCGACACACTGCTGCCACCGCTGGTGGCGAAGACGTTGAGCACCTTGCCACTCAGGTCGTGAGCCTCGATGAAGGTGTTGATGATGGTGGGGGCAGTGTACCACCACACGGGGAATCCGATCCACACGGTGTCGTAGTCTGCCATATTCTCGCAGATGCCTTTGATGGCGGGACGCGACGAGCGATCCTGCATCTCCTTGGTCGAACGCGACTGCTTGTCGCGCCAATCTAGGTCGGCGGCGGTGTAGGGCACCTCGGGGGCAATCTCGAAGAGGTCGGCGTCTTTCTCCTTGGCCAACTGCTGGGCGGCGGCACGGGTGGTTCCGGTGGCCGAGAAGTAGGCCACTAGCGTACGTTTCATTTCCTTGTTTTCCTTTCTTTTTTGTGCACAGGCTGTGGTTCCGAAGAGCAGTGCCAGTGTGCAGATGATTGTTACTATACGTTTCATATCGTTGTTATTTCTTAAACATTACAGTCACTTCCCCAGTCCCCAGGGCGGTCTCCAGCTGCTCGACATCATCCAGCCGACCGATTGGCGAGTAGGCATAGCTGGTGGCAAAGGTCTTGTAGAATACCACGATGCAGTTGTTGCCATAGAGCATGATGTCGCCTCGGTGTATGGTGTCGGGATGCATGGTGTTGGTGGGTAGCGTCGAGGATAGGTAGTGATACTTCTCGTTGCCGTGCAAATCGCTCATCTCCATGGTGATAGGCAACATGCTGCGGAAGGCCTCCGTCGTGCTGTTGTCGTAGCAGGTAAGGGGGAACACATATTCGCCCACCACCATCTCTATTCCTTCTTGGCCGTCGTTGGCAGGTATGGGGGGCTCATCGTCGTGTCCACATCCGGTGGTTATCGCTAGTGCAATGGGGAGCAACGTTGCAAAAAGTGTTGTTACCATTTTCATTTCAAACTAGTTATATCGTTGTTGAGCAATTTTTTTCCATCTGCAAAGATACACACTTTTTCCAAAATACCGACAATCGGTTTGCTTCGTCGTCGCCGTGTCCTATTTTCTTATTGGATTTCAATGGCCATTCAAAATCCACATTCATGTCCATTCTTTGCTTTTCCTCGCATCACATAATCAGTATGATAACCGACCATCTCTTACTCATCGCCTACCCTTCTTTTTACCATCTTTTTGTCAAATATTAGTCGAGTAAGCAATAAATAGTAGAAAAGTAAGTTATCATATATGAATGACCATTCGAAGAGTGATGGTCTATTCGATGTAAATATTCTGCAACAATCAAATATTCAGCGATATGGCGAAACAGTATGGCAGTTATCTTGGGGGCTTCAGCGGCAAGCTGGGGCCGGCAATAGGATATATGTGGAACGGGCGGTGGTGCATGCGCAGCCGACCGGCACAGGTGCACAACCCGCGCACCGAGGCGCAGGTGGCCCACCGCACGGCGTTCAAAGGCGAGGTGCAGTTGGCAGCACGCATGCGATGGGCTGTGATGCAAGGACTTACGGCCTCGGCACGCGAGCTGGGCATGACGGCCTACAACCTCTTCGTCAGCCTCAATCAGCCGGCCTTCTCGCTCGAAGCTGGGCAGCTGGTGGTGGACTGGAGTCGGCTGCAACTGTCGGTGGGGCCGGTGGCTCCGGTGCAGGGGGGCGAGGTGTCGGTGCACGAAGGCAATGTGCTGAGTGTCAGCTTCGAGAAAAATCCGCTGCATGCTCCCGCCAGCGCCTACGACAGTGTGCGGCTCTATGCCTATGCACCCTCTACAGGGATGGGCTATCTGACGGCGCCCGTCTATCGTCGCTCTCAACGCATCGAGGCCCTGCTGCCCGACGAGATGGCCGGCAGCGAGGTGCACCTCTATCTGATGGTGCAGGACGAGGCAGGCCGCTTCAGCACCACGGCCTACGCTGGAAGTATAACATTGACAGATAATGCGTTGGCCTTCAATGCCAACTCCCCACATATTGATGCAGAGCTAAGTGTAGATAAGCTTAATAATCAGTCCACTAACCAGCCGCCCATAGCAGGTGTATCCCCCATGCCCCACCCAGAGCCACCGGCACAAGATCACCGTCGTGAGCCTATCACCTGAATCTCGCCCCCTCGCTGTAGTCCTAAAAGTTGGATTACTTTTGAATGAGGATCTATGGTGGGTAGGAAAGGTGTTTCGTCGTCGGTGATGGCGTCTAGACAGATGTCGGTTGTTGAGTCTATCTGAGCATTGCTGAGGTCGGCACCAGAGAAATCGGCACCAGCCACCTCGCAGCATTTTATTTCTGCATTCCTCAAATCGGCATTGCGAAGGTTGGCGCCGGTAAGGTTGCAGAATCCAATATAGGCGTCGGAGAGGTTGGCACCTTCAAGGTCGGCATTGCTCAGGTCCAACACGTTGAGGAATGCCGTGCTGAGGTCGTCGGTGCAGCCTTGCTCCTCTCCAAGCCTGGCGATCACTTCTCCCTGCATGTTCCTGATTACGATAGGTTGTTCCTGCATATTTTCTTCATATTATAATATTATGCATCGTCCTGGGTCAAATCCGTTAGTTCTATGTTCTCCATGAGAGACGTACCCCAACTGGTTAGAAAGGATACGTGTGTCGCCAATCTGTGCGTCGATATTCCTATGCGAGTGTCCGTAAATCCAATAGTCGATGCCTGACTCTGCGATGTAGTTTCCCAATTCCACAGTAAAAGCACCATTTATCAGGCTGTCGCGGAACTCAGGAGCGGTGCATAGTCCTGTCGGCACATGATGTGTGAGCGTGATCTTGAACTTTGCAATACTCTCTGAGACGGCCTTCTTCACAAACTGCAGGCAGCGCTTATGCTCAAGGTTGAAGGTGTCGGACGAAAGACGGTGGCCGTTGTATCTGATTCGGTAAAAGTCACTCACGCCCCTCTCTGTCAGATAAGAGTTTTCGGGTTTGATATATGCCCAAAGGGTAGAGACAATGATATCGACTTCACCCATATTGACAACTCCATTATAGTAGGCCTGTACGTTTGACCGTATCTGCTTGCAGTAGCCGTCGGGAATGGTGGCAAGGTCATAGTGCCCATAGAAATCGTGGTTGCCAAAGCATACAACCACCCGTTGATAGTGTTCCGAGGCCCAATTCCAGAATTCATACCGCAAATAGGTGTCCTCTTTCGAATCGGGGAGGTCGAGATAGGCGGTGTCGCCCGCAACGAGCAATATGTCGCCCGTCACCTCCAACGGATGCTCCGCAAGATAGGCACGGTTCTCTGGAAATTCCAGGTGCAGGTCGCTAACAAATTGTATTTTCATTTCTTTAGTATCTGTACCATACGTTCAAACGCACGGAGGTATAATCTATAGTTCCGGCTGTCGGATACGTCAAGCAGGTCATTCAACAAGGGGCTCTCCTCATTCTTTGCCAGTTCTCCTCGTAACATTTCTGCATAGAAGTGTCGGTGCTCATCGGACAGTATTTTTTTTAGGTCGGCAGCCATCCATTCTGCGCCAGCCACAATGACGTCGAACTGTTCTGTGTTGGTGTCCACTTCAGGAGGCAGCCCGTCGTGTGCCAATGCGTAAGCGACATAGACATTCTGTAACAGAAAAGCCATGTCGACGGCGTCTTTCTTTGTCTTCATCCGTCGGTCGTTCCAGGTATCCAATTTGATTAGGAACTGACCGCTGAGTGATGCCAGCCGAAAAGCGAAGTCTCCGTCTACCGTCACCTTGTCAGCCGCCCGCATCACATCCTCAAAACAGCGCACCGACATCACTGGCGATCCCTCTGGTGGCCATACCACTTGGTCGTCTTCGGCTATTGCGCCAAACGGCACAATGTCCACCTCGAAACGGATGCGTCCATTGCTTCCCAGATAGTAGAAACGTTGTTTCTCCCGGGCTTTCTCGAAGTGGTTCTGCAACAAAATGCTTGTCAGCCGCTCATACTGGTTCCAGTCTTGCAGCATCACCGCCACATCCAAATCCATCGTGCGTCGAGGTGCGTTTGTTACATCCAGCAGTCGCAACGCAATGTCGCGGGCCGCTGCACCCACCACAAACACCTCAGCCCCCAATTGTCTATAGCAGCCAGCTAAAACCTGCAGCGTCTCAGCCATCAGGTCGTTTTGAAGCTCCTCCTTGTGAATTGTGTATTCCATAGTTTCTTATAGTAGAGGCTTGATGCGTTCAGCCGTTTCGCGACAGCGGTCGTCGTTGGTGGCCAACAGGTCGGCATACACCACCAGTAATGGCGTACCTGCAGTTTGCCAGAAGCGTTTGTAGACGAATATCTCGCCTTGTCGATTTGGTATCATACGACCTGTGGCAATCAGACCGTCGGCATTGTCAGCGGTATAGATGTCCCATCGTTCGGGTAGAATGTGGCCATCCAGCAGGGCTGCTGCCGGCTCTCCACCCCAGCACATCGTTTCGGGCAGTTGGATAGATTGCCACTGGTTTCGCACCGCTGGCGAGAGGAATGTGAAACGGCTGATAAGAAGTTTGGGCTTCAGCGTTTCTGCATAGCCCTGTGTCCAATGATCGATTAGTGACTGACGTTTGCGGAGCAGTCTCGTTTTGCCGTCATCGACAATAAAACCACGATTGGTGAGGTCTGTCAGCGTGCTGTGCACCGCTCCTACGGAAACGCCCGCCGCAGAGGCAATTTCGCGGATGGTTTTACCTACATTTTCCTTGTTTTGAAGCAGGTAAAAGATGGTTTGGGTCTCTGTTTTTTGCATATTTTGTTCATTAATTACCTGTTGTTCAAAATTTTTGAACAAGCAAAGATTTTGAACAAACACGCTGCAAAAATACACAAAATAAATAAACTACACAAAAAAATACAATTATCACTTCAAATATCATCTACATCCGACGCGATTCCCACACGGCCCGCACCACGTAGTCATTAAAGAATCGTATGGAAATCTTGTTGCTCATTGTCGTTAATTATACTCTCGAATTACAACATTGTTTTTTAACGGACTTTATTCCTGTCGGACTTCCCAGTGTCCGCCTTTCGCCCCTCCTATGCGTTGCACAAGGCCTTCACCCCTAAGTTGACGAATAATTTTCTTCACACCACTTTCGGAAAGTCCCGTTTCTTCTTGTAGTTCACGGATTGTGACTTTGGGATTCCTCCTCATTGCCACAAGAATTTTTTGGTTACTTTTCCGGTTACTTTTCTGGTTACTCTCTTCCATCTCCAGCAAAGCTTGCTTTAAGCATTGCGTCCGTTATTGTAAAGGGAGGGCTATACATTTTCTCTATATTTATTCGGAAGTCATAGACTTGATAAATTTCTATTCTTCAAACGGATATGTCTTATTGTCTCGTTTTATTCCTTCCGCAGTTTTGCCTTCAGATACTTCTAATAGTTTCGGTTCTTCTCGTGGTCATCCTGTTCGTTTATAGCTCCCAATATATCAAGAACAGAAAACCACCACTGATTACGCTCCTCGTCCCACACGGCCCGTACCTCGTGGTCATTGAAAAAACGTATGGATTTCTTATTGCTCATTGTCGTTGATTATATTCACACATTATGGCATTCTAATTTTGGGTCTTACAATTATGCAATATCCTCTTTATTATATCAAAGTCGTCGGTCGGTTCTCGTTTGAATTCTATGCGGTTGGTCTTGACTATATTTAATAGTCAATGCTGTTTAGAAATATCCTGACATATAACGATTAGCTCTATGATATATTATCGGTTACAATAGGATAACTATACCATAATACTGTGTTTTAGAGTACAGTTGATATATTTTTGTTCTGCGATCTATGATGTTCCGATGAAAATTAATACAATAAAGTTTTTGTATTTTTAATGATTACTAAAATATTGGACCACCTCACCATCATCCATTTCTATGTTTTTTTTATTTAAATCTCTCAATATTTTTTTTGTTTCTATCGATTTCTTTCCATCGCCATTTATTTTTTCATTCGAGAAAGAGAATGTATAATCAACGTAATCCATTACCACAAATGCATTGTTCTCCGTATGTTTCATATTATCAAGCACATTCAGCAGTCTGTCTTTTGTACCCCTTCTTAATATTTCATTTAAGGTGAATATCAACTCCTTGTATTTAAACTTCCCAAAATCGTAATTCACGCCAATGATTAAATCTCTAAAATGTTGGCTAAACCCTTTTATAAAATTTATTTCATATGTGTGTAATGCAGAATCTGCAATGGCTTCTTTTATTAATTCAATAATATATTGTTGGATATCGTAGCTAGACTTTGACAATGCATCCCAAAAAACATCTGGATCTTGTATAAATAAAAAATTATGTTCCATTCCTCGAACATATTGTTTGAGGGAATCCAGGTTGTTTTCTCTTATTTTGTATATCAATTCCATTCTTCTACCTGACATCCTCCGATGTGTAACATTTTTATCAATCTTTAAAATATATTTGTAAAGTTTTGCGTATTGCGTATTATACGGATTATCAAGCTTTGTCCATTTAAAAAGACCATTTTCATCTTCTGGGAAGGCGATTGAGACCCACCTTTCCTTTAATCTATCAACGGCCTCAAAGAAAATGGTTGAATCAATATCTTTGCATTCGATGTTGTTGCTCTTTAACTTCAAATAACGGGCATAAAGAATTGATATTTCAATAGCATTGTATTTGTTTCCCCTCAAAAAATGTTCAACATCAGTCAAAACGTCATTCAATTCAGTGTCTCCTATTAATCGCCAATCCATCATTTTGCTTAGAATTCTGCCATGTGGAGTCTTGTTTAATGAGACGTATCTAGCTCCTTCTCTTATTTGCTCTTCTCTAAATTTATTTTTGTTAAGATTTCCGAATTGAATGTATTCAGCAATGGATCTCGCTGCTATTACATCTTTCAGACAGTTTTCTCCATATCTTGAAATATACTCTATGAATGTTTCTTCTTCGTTTTCTTTTTTATTACTTTCTTTATTGGCAGCAAGGGTAAGGAAACTAGACATTCCATATTGGCATGTAAAATCAGCGAACCAAGATAGTTCATCAGTCGGAGTACCTCTTTTGTATTCTATAGAGTAGATGCAGGTAAACATAAGAAAACCCTTAAGGAAATCTTGGGCGAATTCGTTGTCTTTTGTCTCGTAGTATATTTCTTCAAAAATATCAATAATAAAGATTAATGTTCGTACATTAGCACACTTTCCCTTATGAAATGTTTCGAGAATAATGGGCAAGTTGTCTTCCAAAAAAGTTTTGTAGCTTGGAGAAATTTCCAGCTTTGTATTAATAATATTTTTAAAAACATCCTCTTGTGAAGGGGAATAGTTCAATGTGAACCTGATAGTTTTCTCCTTGAAATCACAAAAATCTTTTTCAAGCTTTGTCTCGTTGCAGATTACGATTACCTTTTTTTTGTCTACAACTGCGTAATTGTTTATAACGCCAAGCAACTCGGTGAGAGGCATTTTGGATCGTTCCAGATCATCAAAAATTAATACAGCATTTTCTGGGATGTCTTTTAAATCATACAGGTTAAGTAAACGTTTGCTGTCAACATTAAATAGATCGGCAATAATTCCCAATGTCGTCCCTGTTATGGTTGCAGCATCCTCCTTTTTCTTCTTTGATTTTTCTTTTTCATTAGCCCTATGTATTACAATTTGACGCTTAATACCATGACTAATTTCGTCCGATGAAGAAACACCAAAAAGACTGTAATAAACAGGTCGATATGTTTCAGAATTATTCGGACAAGTTGTTGCCATAATTACCTTTGACAAATCGGTGTCAACAAAAAAAGTCTTACCGCAACCCCACTCACCGTTTATCATTATAGCATAGTCGGTAGTGGATCTTCTAAGGTAGTCCGTAACAATCTTTATTATTGCATTGCCGTCCATAAACGTAAAAAATAACCTAACCGTTAATTTTTCTTTTTAGTCGATTAAATCACTCACTTTCTTTACTACACGATACTCGATACCTTCTATTATTCTGAAATTGGCAATACCACACTTTATCTTTTGTTTCTCACTTGGGTGCAGTTTGTTCAGGTCAATAGTGGAGGTCCCAGTGTCTTTTGTTTCTGCGACAAAATAGATACGTTTGTCGTCTTCAAAGACGACAGCCCAGTCTGGGTTGTAACTGCCAATCGGTGTAGGTATCTTGAACCATTCCGGCAACTTAAAGTAGAACTTTATTTGGTCGCTATTTTCGCAGTCTTGAGCGAAGCGGCTTTCGACAGTAGAATCTAAAGGGATATAATTCTCGTATATAGTTTTGCCCGATTGGTTGACCTTGAATGTAAAATCATTTAGGTATATTTCTAAGTCGGAATCCTTGAATAAGCGCATCTCGTATTCAGCTCCACTTATGCGACGATATTCTATACCATCAATCATCAAGTCATAAAGGACACGTCGAATTGTTGAGACAGCATAGTCCATAAATAACTGAGGATTGACAACTATGTCTTGCAGGCGTCCTGACCTATTGAGTATTTCGTATATAGTGGAACGAGTGAGTTCTGTACGATTTTGTATGTAATTCAAGTAGTCAGGAATGACATAATCCGATTTGGTTTTAGATACTTTATCTCCCTTATAGTTGGCGGATACACCTTTGTCTGTAAGGATAATTTCAGTTTTCACGGAGCGCACTGACGGTGCATTGATTACGGGAATCTCTTTAACAGCTTTGGCTGCATTTTGAATTAATACAGCCGTGTCATATTTCACCCGATAGGTCGTTTTGCCTTTCAGTTTTTCCCATATCTCAAGAAATGCAGGGTCTGCCTCAAATCCTTTGCGGTAATGAACAGACACGCGGTCTCGTTTGGGTTTTATGCGACCGGTAAAATCCACTCCACAATCTTCTTGCAATTCAGTTTGCAATGCTTTGGCAAAATCATTGTATGATTCATTTGCAACAACTGTCAAGCGGTTGACGTTTTTGTCTCTGACTCGTATTCCATCCTGATTGACTGCGAGGCGTAATCCACGACCAATCTCCTGTCGTTTCTTTATCTCCGACTTGGTCTCATTGAGTGTGCAAATTTGAAAAACATTTGGATTATCCCAACCTTCACGGAGGGCTGTATGAGAAAAGATAAACCGTAATGGATTATTCATGTCCAACAGCGTCTCTTTGTCCTTCATAATGAGGTTGTAGGTGTCGTTATCCGCCTGTGTCTCACCATTGGTGTCCTTGATATGGCCCTTTTTGTCTTGTGAGAAATAACCGTCATGTATCTGTTCTATAGAATACTTGTTCAAAGACTGAAAAAACGGTTGCTGTATGAGTTCGTTGTATATTTCTTCAAACCATTGAGCAAATTTGCCATACAAAACATTGCCCTTCTCATCGTATGAACGATAGTTTGCAACACGGTCAATAAAGAATAGAGAGAGGACTTTTACACCCAGTTTGTTTAGTCGTAGTTCCTTGCGTAAATGCTCTTCTATTGTTCGACGCATTTGAAACCGCATTACCTCATCGTTTTGGTCGTCGTGTTTTTCTCCCACATATAATGTTTCCCCGCCACTGAAAACTACGCAGCCATTGGAAGCATCAATCTCTTCCACGATATATCCGTTTCGGTATATTTCTCGTTCATTTGAGAGGTTGTATAGGTCATCTCCAGTACGGACAGTGACTGTTTTTTGTTTTACCCCGTCTTTTGTGTTTTGGTCTATTGTAAGTTTTGCAGTTACTCTCGTCTTTTGCGGAGTAATGCTTTCCAAAGCAATGAATGCGCCATTGAGCGAGTTCTCTTCCATGACGGAATCCACCTCGATCTGTTTCACCAATCCCAAGTCATACGCTTTTACTGGGTTGAGACTATACACGAGATTGTAGCGGTTGCGATGTGTGGCGGAATAACGTAATGTGCAAAGAGGGTTGAGGTTTTGTATTGCAGCAATGCGCTTTTCCGACTCCATGTTTTGTGGCTCGTCCACAATTACAATTGGGTTGACGGATTGGATAAAGCGGATGGGCTCTTGTCCGTTCAATCGGTCGTTGGGTTTATTGATGATATTTTCATCTTTGGCAAAAGCATCTATATTGATAACAAGTATCTCTATGTTATCGCCAGTCGCGAACCCTCTTAGTTTTGATATATGGCTGCTGTCATATACATAGTAACGAGTTGGGGTGTTGTCATATAGTGTTTGAAAATGTTCATGTGTGATTTGTAAGTTCTTCAACACGCCTTCACGTATAGCTATGGACGGAACAACAATAACATACTTTTTGAATCCATACTTGCGGTTGAGTTCATAGATGGTGCGAAGATAGACGTATGTTTTGCCAGTGCCGGTTTCCATCTCAACAGAGAAGTGCATGCCTTCCAACGTTTTGGTTTGGGGCAATTCGTTTTGTCCCTGCACATCTTGAAGATTTCTCAATACCTGTTCCTCTGTCAAAACCAATTTGTTGGCGATACCGTCTATCATATTTAGTGCACCGGTAAGGTTATATGAATAACCAGAATCTTCAACATTCTGCCCTTCAAACAACCCAATAACGGACTGTATGGCTTCCTGTTGGTACGACAGGTTGGATTCAAATGAGAGTTTCATATTGTGGGTATATAGGCAAAGGATTGTGGCGCAAATCGGAGGTTATAATCACTCAAATTACGAGCTTGACGATACCGTTTTGTTTTTCCAATTTTAATTGCATAAGCCTTTTCTTTATTAGCGAAATAGGAAAGATAGAAGTCTTTTGTTATACCAGAATAATGCGCGGTCTTGTTCCATATCTTCTCAATATCGTCATTAAGGATATCCGCAATAGTGAATTCTCCTATTACTTTCTGGACAGGAGAAGAGGCATATACAACGACCTTTTCAATGTCGGTATTCTTGAATATCGATTTCCGAAATTCAAACTTCTTCTTCCCAGAGAATATTTTATCAGCGTATTCTGGCTTAATGGATAATAAAACTATCATCGCTTTTAGTCTCCTTTATAATAGTATTAAATTGTTCCACGGTGATTGGCTTAAAACCTCTTGGGGCATCATTCACGCCTGCCAAAACTTTTAAATCAATCAATTCTTTCATGTTGATTCTATGTGGGAAAGAATATAGGTATAGGAATTTCACGACAAATGGTTTGTCTGCACGATATTTCCACATCTCATGCAGCTGTTGTTCGGGGAAGACGCTCCCTTTTCTGCAATAATTGACAAACTCATCCTCATTATTGAAACCAGTCTGTATTTCTTCCACAACACCTAATGTGGTTACCACGCTTTTATAATACCCACCAGTGCGATAAAATACCAGCAAATCACCTCTTTGTGGATGTGGTGGTAGTGCACGGGACACATACACCTTGCCAATACCATTACGGTGAGGGAAATCTTCTATAAACTCCTCTGGGGATTCAGTGTTTAAGATGGAGTCTGGTAGCAATTCAGTATGGTAGTCAGGATATATTGGAACCAAGTATGTGTTTTGTGTCGCTTTGACATAGGGATAGGTGTTCCTTAAATTATTTATGTCCATAGAAGGATGAAAGTCTCGAACATACAAATGTTCACCACCCTTCATTCCCCAAAAAACAAAGCCCCATTGCTCCAATAAATCAATAAGTCTCTTTTGTTCGTCTCTTTTGTCGAAAATAGTTACATATATTTCCTCTACATTGTTCTTCAGCGCATTGTCAAAGATAATCTTCAAGAATCTTTCTCCTAAACGGAAGCCGTTATTAATAACCTTGAATGTCCCAATTTTCAGCCTTTTCTTAGGTGGCAATACAGGATTCACATTCGAATAGTCTTCGTCGGTACCTTCAACCTTTAAATATAGAAACGAAAGCAACATACCATTGTTTGCATTAATGGTTATATATGCCTCATCATCGTATTTCTTAAAAAACCATTTGTCAAATCCTGGATAGTCTTCCTTTAGGCTGTCAAAAAATGTGTCGTTCAGGTTGATTCGTCCAAACTTCAATTTCTGAACATTAAGGACTTTGTAGTTCACTAAGTCGGGATGCTCTGCAAAGACTTTCTCTAAAAATGAGTCAATAGAGAACACCTTGTTTTCAATGCCGAGTTCCGAGGCTTTTTTATGTATCTTTTTATCTTCTGTTATCAGAATGTCCACGCGACCAACGAACACCTCGTTTAGCAGCATTGTGTCATTCCTATCATTTTGAGTCACATCGATTCTTTCCGAGATCGATTTAACTTCAGGCTGTAGTGGCGACGGTATTTCAATAACTTCATAACTATCCATTTTTACAAGAAACGCATCAACCGTGTCCTTGTTTGAATTCTTCTTTATTTCATCTATTGTGATGGAATGAATACACTTCGTATATTTCCCTCGGTCAAGCCAACGATAGAGGATGCCAATGTCTTGAGAGATTACCCTACTGGCTTCTCTGTGAATAATAATATTTGTATCTAATAGTGCTTTCATAAATAACTATTTTAATGAGAGAAAATCTTTAAGCTTTCTCCAAGGAACAAATAGATACAGTATAAAAATCACAAGAATTATTATGGCGACACCAAATTCCCAAGGAAAAAAATCATACCAGTTGTCACCACTGACCCAATTTCTTAATGTATAGATGCCAAATAATAAACTACATGCGATATTTGCGGCTATAGCCAAGATGATTTGTTTGTTTCCGATTGTTTCTTGTTCGAATTCTGAAAAAAAGGAATAACTACTATCGGAAGCATTTGAGACTTTGTTGAACACAATTAAACAGTCGTCCTGCTTCATTTCTTTATCTATTGGAAGATACCTATTAAAGGCATCGGCTTCAAGTATGCGGATGTTCTTTAGTTTAGAGCCATCCAAATATGAAATGTTATAATTACTTGGAATTACATGGAAACAGAAACATGACTTGATTGAATTGCAAATTATATAGCTTTGATTTATTAAATCATTTATTTTGTTAGGAAGATTTCTTTTCTCATTTATCTTAATATCGTAAATGTATGTTTTCTTAGTTATCCCATTTCGAATTACTGCTAAATTTGAGATGTCAGTTTGAATAAGTAATCGAATATAGTTTTTTAAATTCTGATTAATATCTTTAACCACAAAAGAGCATACCCCATTCTCGATAGTTACTTCCTTTATTGGTAAAATAGACAGAGTGCGTGATTGGAATTCAATGATTGACCCATTTCTTTTATCGCCTTTTATTGGCTTGTTTGCTTTAATGGTGTCGTTAAAAATGAATTTGCTATTATCGTCATCTCTAACGAGAGAGTCCATTAAGCAAATCGCAGTATCTGTTTCTTTTAAAAACGGTAAGGATAATTTGAATGCAACATCTTTCGAATACGGCGTTGTGGAAAACTCAATACCAATTTCTATAGCCGCCTTGGAATTATTGAAATCCCAGGTACAAATATGTAACCTTTCAATCGCAATTGGTTTGTTCGTTAATATAAAATACGTATTATCCATCTATACATGGTTTTATGTTATACGAAAGGGTAATAATGAAAGATCTCCATTGCTAATCTGTACGCGAAAAGAGCCATCTCATCTAATTCGGCATAATTAATCTGTTTTTCATTGTCCACATGAGCCCAACTATTTCTGTAAGCCCTTAATTTATGTAGTTTCTGTTTTGTCGTTTCATCGTATGATGAAGCTTCGATTAAATCATAGAAACTACGACTGTCTAAATGTTCATCATCCCGAATAAATGATTCGATTGAAGCCTGACACATTACAACACAGGCCAAACTTGCGCCAGCGATATAGGAAATATATGCATTTTCTAATTGAAAAGTTGTCCAATCTTGAACGCATATTCCTCCCTTTAGAACATCATCTTGGATGTCAAGGAGCTTTTGCTCTCGCACTTTTACTATTTTTGCCGGCAACATATCTATATTGTTTTAAATTCTATGCCAGCGTCGCGAAGTTGGAGGGCGGTGTTGGTTTTCAGTTGGTCGTTGCCGGAAAAGAGGTTGTCGAGGGCAATCACTTTCTGCGGATGGAGGGTGAGGACGTGGTCTATTGTCTCTTGGTCGACGGACTCAAGCAATAGAACTAATTCGCCGGAGTTGATGTTGTAGATGTTGTCGGAATGTTCTGTAGTGCTGTTGAGGCTCTTGCCGTTCTTTAGTAACAATTCGTACACCATGTTGTCGATGGTGGCATTCTCGGCAACGGGGTTGATGAAGTCGATGGACTGCTGCTGCCATTGTTGCTGTTCGGAACCACGAAAGTCGTGCCATTGCTTGAAGTTGCTGTCGGCAAGACGGAAAACTTTAAAACCAAAGTCCGGCATGGCTGTTTCATTTGTGTCGTCAAAAGAGAGTTCGAAGGCTTTTTGTGCTCGTTCTGACTCTACTTCAGCACGCAACTTTGCCCCTGCACGGCGGATGCGTTCCTTGCTAATCTCGGCGATGTTAGAATAGCCAGCCTTATATGCCTCGCTTTTTGAGTCACAAGGCTCGGCCATCTGAACACAGATAAAACGACGATTGCCGCCATCCTCTTTGTTCAACTGCATTACAGCATGAGCGGTTGCAGAACTCCCTGCAAAGAAATCTAAGACTAATCCATCCTTTAATGCGACTTGTGCCAATAGGGATATTAACTCAACAGGTTTAGGTGTCTCGAAAACGGCAATTCCGTCAAACAATTCTTTTAAATCATTTTTTGCCTTTTCATTTGTTGATGCATCCTTTGCAAATAATATCGTTTCTAGTGTTAATCCTCTTTCTTTTGATGTCAGAAATGTTTTAATTCGAGGGACACCATTTCCATCCTTACCAAACCATATTCGGTTATCTTTGATAGCAGCATCCATTACATCCTTTGTATATAACCAACATCTTCCACTAGGTAATTCATGTCGTTTCCCATTAGGTGCAATCAATGTGTAGAACTGTGATTTGGTACCATGACCAGCTTGGGCATGTGCAGGGTCAGATTTCCATAACCCTCGCGGATCATTATCAGGATTGGAATAATTGGATAATGCTTTTTCATTCATTGGGGTCTGCATGATTCGTTTTACATCTGATTCTGTATATTTCGAATAGCATACAACATAATCATGCCTAACAGAAACCTCGTTGCGATTTTCTCGATTAACACGTTTCTCCCAAATGAATTGCGCCACAAAATTTTCTTCCCCAAATATCTCATTCATCAACAACCGGAGGTTGTGCACCTCATTATCGTCAATGCTGATAAAGATAACTCCATCTTCCCGCAAGAGGCTCTTTGCCAGATAGAGGCGTGGCATCATCATATTGAGCCAGTTGCTGTGGTACTGGCCGTTTTCGCGGCTGTTCTTGTGAAACATTCCCTCGCGGGTCATATAACCCTCCTCGTTTTTGTCACCCACACGTTTCAGATATTCTTCTTTAGTCTCGGAAAACTTGTCGGGATAGATAAACGAGTCGTTGCCCGTATTGTATGGTGGATCAATGTAAATCATTTTTACCTTGCCGAAGTAACTCTTTTGGAGCACCTTCAGCACCTCCATGTTTTCACCCTCGATGAAAATGTTTTGTGTGGTGTCGAAATCAACGGACTCAGCTCGAGATGGAATGAGTGTAGCTGAAGACGGACGCTGCATGATATGGAAGGCCTCGCTTTTGCCCGCCCAATTGAGGACATAACGCTCATTGGAGAAATTGACATCCTCACCCAATGTCGCTTTGAGTTTTTCAAAATCAATTTTGCCCTCGTCGAAAACTTCAGGCATCAGGGATTTCAGTATCTCTATCCTTTCCTCGTGCGGTGATTTAGAATATCCTTCCATTGTTCAGCATGTAATTATTAGCAATGCAAAAATACGAAATTTCTGCGACATGGCAAAAATAATTTTTACAATGTTTTATAATAACACCGTGAGATGGTATGGATAAGAATCTGTAGGGCGCAATGGTCGCCGAGAGACCGCCGAAGGATCGCTGAGGGATCACTAACCTTTGGGTTGAAAATCAGCGACTTGCACTTCTGTATGATTCATACGCGCAATGCACTGGTTTTCAGTGGATATGTAATTGCCACATAGAAGGCATATATAACCCACGAAGAAGGGAGAAAGAATGTGGGATTGTGTTTGCTCCACTTTGGTCGCAGGCCATGTCTCCTGCGGAGCCAGGCAGAATGCGGGAATTTGTTGGTCAAATGCCATCCATAAAAGAGAGGGGCCTGCAGCAATCGCTGCAGGCCCCTCCGTTTGTTTGTAGAGTTGACGGTTACGGTATCTCTATGCCGCCGGCGATGATGGCATCGAGGCTGTAGAAAGCGGTCTCCTTTCTTTTTTTATTGCCTGTACCACCTATTTAAGTGGTGGTTGTACCACCATTGAAGCGAATATCGCAGTTTCTCCGTTGATTACTTCGTGATATTCTGTAGATTTATCGACTGCAAAGATACGCATTTTTTCTTGAATGGCAAAATATAATGAATGTGTGAATGCGATAATACGCTAATTATTGCAGCATGCGGTAGATGGTGTCGGAGGTGCGGAGGCGATAGCCCTGGAGGAAGGCGTAAAGGTGGAGGGGCTGGCCGAGCCATTCGGTGGGGAGGTCGACGGTGATGCGACCGGCGGAGCGGGGGACGGGGTCGGCGAGGGTTCCAGCACGGAGGGCAGACGAGTAGACAAAAAGGAAGAGTCTGTCAGTGGCGGCGCCGTCATAAGCATGGCTGTCGAAGTTGACGGTGAGGCACCCATCCTCGATGACGGCCGAGGTGATGGTGACCATCGGCACCGAACCTATGCTGACAACGATGCGAGGATAGTCGATCTCGCCGTCGAGGGTGAAACAGTCTTTGTTTATTCTTTTGAAGAGGGCATAGGTGCTGTTCTTCTCGCGCACAGCCTGCCCGTGGAGTCCCACGAGGTGCGCTTCCTTCATGTAGGAGGAGAGCTTGGATATCCGTGCGAAGTTGCTGCGGTGCGCCTGCTGCGCCTCGGTGCGGGGATTGGCCACATGGGTAGGCATCGAGCGCTCGCATTGCCGCCCATGCCAGGTGTAATATATCTTGTCGCCGAGCTTGCCTGTTTCGCTATTGCCCTGTATTCTTGCCATATAGACAATGATTATTGGTTATTGATTCATTGTTGTTCACTTACTTACAAACGTATGGGGTGCGAATTTATTGTGCCACCTATAGGGTAGGAACCATTGGTGTGCATCGGCTGTACCCCGGAGGTACCTAGGAGTTACCATAGACTTGATATAGAGTTGGTATAGGCTTGGTATAGGGTTGGTATAGCGTTGACAAATGAGTGCAATGGCTTGATAACTAGGTGTATAATATAATTTATATAATAAATTATATTACTCTTGAGAGGTGCTGTCAGCACAAAACAAATCCGCCATAGGATACTTTTGTGTTTATTGTGAAAATATTAATGCTTTTTGTGAAATAGAGGTATGGGAAAATGGTTGTATTTTTGCAGCGTCAAGCTGAATAGAAGGTGATTGGATAATAAACAATAATACAAATACTTATGCAAGAAATTACATTGTCAAACGGAGTGAATATGCCCTTGCTGGGTTATGGCGTCTTCCAAGTGTCGCCCGCCGAGTGCGAGCGTTGTGTCAGCGACGCCCTGAGCGTCGGCTACCGCCTCGTCGACACCGCGCAGGCCTACGCCAACGAGGAGGGCGTGGGCAGCGCTTGGCGCAAGAGCGGCCTGCGGCGCGAAGACCTTTTCCTCGTCACCAAGGTGTGGATCAGCAACGCCGGCGAGGAGCGTGCCGCCCGCAGCATCGACGAGAGCCTGCGCAAGTTGCAGACCGACTACATCGACCTGCTGCTCATCCATCAGGCCTATAATGACGTCTTCGGCACCTGGCGTGCCATGGAGCGCGCCTACCGCGACGGCAAGGTGCGCGCCATCGGCGTGAGCAACTTCCAGGCGGGCCGTTTCTTCGACTTCGCCTACTATGTCGACGTCAAGCCTATGGTCAACCAGCTGCAATGCAACACCCTCATCCAGCAGACCGCCATCGAACCGCTGCTCGCCAAGTTTGGCACCCGTATGATGGCCTGGGGTCCGCTGGGCGGACAGGGCGTGGATGGCGTGGTGAAGAGCGCCGAGCTGGCCGCCATCGGCAGCAACTATGGTAAGAGCGCTGCACAGGTGGCCCTGCGCTGGCTCACCCAGCGCGGCATCGTGGCCATCCCCAAGAGCACCCATAAGGAGCGCATGGTGCAGAATCTCGATGTCTTCGACTTCCGTCTCACCGACAACGAGATGGCCCAGATCGCCAAACTCAACCAGCACGACACCGGCACCATCAACTTCGGCGACCCCCAGTTTGTGAAGCACCTCATAGAGAACTACGGATAAACGCTTGTCCAGGTAGAACAACAATTCACCTCCATGCGAACCATTATCAAACCAATCCTACTGCTACTGACAATGACCACAATGACCACACAGGCGCAGACCGACGACCGGCGGCAGATTGAGCAGCTCTACGAGCGCATGTACCGCGCGATGATTGAGAAGGACACCGCAGCCCTGCGGCCTATGTTCGCCGCCGACTTCTACCTGGTTCACATGACCGGCACACGGCAGGACCGCAAGCAGTATCTGGAGGCCATCGCCGACGGCACGCTGAACTACTACAGCTGCCAGACCGAGCAGCTGGAGGTGACCGTCGACGGCGACAACGCCACCCTCACCGGCCGCAGCCGCGTGTTGGCGGCTGTCTACGGCGGCGGCAAGCACACCTGGCGCCTGCAGCTCTCCTTTCGCCTGCGTCGCGAGGCCGACGGCTGGCGCTTCACCTATTCCACAGCATCGACATATTAGATTTCAACAATATGAAAATCAGACAAATCATTTTCGCAACCCTTGCCCTCTTGATGGCCGCAAGCTGCAACGGACAAACCAAACAAATCACTGACACAGTAACACATTCAAACGTTAACACAATGAACAAGATTGTCATCTTCTTCTCCCACGCGGGCGACAATTACAGCGTGGGCAACATCGAGGTGGGCAACACCAAAATCGTGGCCGACTACATCAGCGAATTCACCGGCGCCGACCAGTACGAAATCGTCACCCACAAGTACGACGGCATGGCCTATATGCCGCTCATCGACCTGGCCAAGAAAGAAGCCAATGCTGGCGAACTGCCGCCCTACGAGGGCAAGGCCCCGGACCTCAGCCAGTACGACACCGTCTTCATCGGCGGCCCCGTTTGGTGGGGCACCTATCCGCAGGTGATGTTCACCCTCTTCCGCGACATCAATCTCGATGGCAAGACCGTCATCCCCTTCACCACCCACGAAGGCAGCGGCCTGGCCAACTGCGTCAGCGACGTGAAGAAGGCTTTCCCCAAGGCCAACGTTACCAAGGGCTTCGACATCTACGGCCACGAAGTGCGCACGGGCAAAGCCAAAGTAGAGAAATGGATAAAAAGTCTTTGAGTAAGGTTTAAAGTTTAAAGCATAAGTTTTTTATGAAAAAAGTAGTCGTAATATCAACCAGTCTCCGTCATGGTTCGAACAGCCACGCGCTGGCGGAGCAGTTCGCCAAGGGCGCCGAATCCGCGGGGCACCAGGTGGAACCCATCTCGCTGCGTGGCAAGGATATTAAGTTCTGCGTGGGCTGCCTCTCCTGCCAGCAGACGGGTGCCTGCATCTTCAAGGACGACGTGCCGGCCATCATGGAGAGCGTTTTAAAAGCCGACGTGGTCTGCTGGGCCACGCCCATCTATTACTATGAGATGAGCGGCCAGATGAAGACCCTTATCGACCGCATGAACGCCATGTACCCCAAGGACTACCGCTTCCGCGACATCTACCTGCTCACCACCGCCGCCGAGGACGAGCCCTTCGTCCCTCAACGCGCCGAGAGCGGCCTGCAGGGGTGGATCGACTGCTACGGCAAGTGCAGCCTCAAGGGGCACCTCTTCTGCGGCGGCGTGGGCGGCCCGAACGACATCGCCGGCAACGCCAAGCTACAGCAAGCCTACACAATGGGAAAAAGTATTAAAACCATCACTCATCTCTAACATGAAACGAATCCGTACTTTTCTGTTGGTTGTGCTGGCCGCAGCGACGATGGTTGCCTGCAGCAGCAAGTCAAACGATACAAATAAAGATACAAATAAAGATATGTATACACTCAGTTTCGATGAATTGCAGTCCACATACATGTCAGAGATAGCATGCAATGCGGCACGCGGCGACCAGTCAAAGCTTGGTGTGGCCATACGCAACGGCTTGCGTACCGGCCTTACCGCCAACCAAATCAAGGAGGCCCTGTCGCAGCTCTATGCCTACATGGGTTTCCCCCGTTCGCTCAATGCGTTGGGGACGCTACAGAAGGTGCTGAAGCAGTTTGACGACAACGGTGAGCCCTACGAACTTGGCCCCGAGTCTTCACCCCTGCCCGCGGGCTACGACGCCCTGAAGCAGGGCACCGAGGTGCAGACCAGGCTCAGCGGACAGCCCTTCAACTACGAGTTCTGCCCCGCCGAGGACTACTACCTCAAGGCGCACCTCTTCGGCGACATCTTTGCCCGCGATGTATTGACCTATTCCGACCGCGAGCTGGTGACAGTCAGTGCACTGAGCGGACTGGAAGGCGTGATGCCACAGCTGCAAGCCCACGTGCGCGGTGCGCTGAATATGGGTGTCACCGACGAGCAACTTGCCGCCATTCCCATGGCACTGAAATCCGCAGGACTTGTGGCCGAAGCGCTACGATGCGAGGCTGCCATAGCCGCCGTCAAAGGACAGCAACAGGTGGTGTCGCCCTCGGCCTATCCGCTGGGCCAACCCAACGACGCCTATGCCAAATATTTCATCGGGCAGAGCTACCTCGCCGTCCTCGACACCGTCAGCGGCCTCTGCAACGTCACCTTCGAGCCCTGCTGCCGTAACAACTGGCACATCCACCACCAGGCTGTCCAGGTGCTCGTCTGCGTCAGCGGTCGCGGCTGGTATCAGGAGTTGGGCAAAGAGCCCGTGGAGCTGAAACCCGGCACGGTGGTTACCGTCCCCGCCGGCACCAAGCACTGGCACGGTGCCGCCGCCGACAGCTGGATGCAGCACCTTGCCTACTTCACCGCCCAGCAGCCCGGCTTCCGCAACGAACTGATGGAGCAGCGAGAGCAGAGTGAAGCTCGCTTCAACTCTGCCGAGTCGCGACAGAAGTCGAGTGAAACTCAATGGCTCGAACCCGTCGACGACGAACAATACAGCAAGTTGTAAGTAGGTAAGCCTTACCCGTACCATCGACGCCGAGCGCTTCGCGTAACGCCGAGGGCGAAAAATCTACAAGATTTACAAGATTTCGCAATGCCGTAGGCGAGCAGGAGAATTGAGATTTATAGAACTCGCCCAAAGTGAAAAGGTTATAAGAAACAATTATGGAACATAAACTGAACGTATTGTTAATCAACGGCAGCCCCAATGCCAAGGGCTGCACCTATACGGCACTCAGCGAGGTGGAACGTACCCTCAATGCCGAGGGCATCGCCACCGAGTTGGTACACATCGGCAACCGCGACATCCGTGGCTGCATCGCCTGTTACAAATGCGCCGAACAGGGCCACTGTGTCTTCAACGATGCCGTCAACGAGCTGGCACCCAAGTTCGAGGCCGCCGACGGCCTGGTCGTCGGTTCACCGACCTACTATGCCGGTCCCAACGGCACGCTGACCAACCTTTTGGACCGCCTCTTCTTCTCCACGCCCTTTAGCAAGCGAATGAAGGTGGGTGCCGCCGTCTGCTCCGCCCGTCGCGGAGGCACCACCGCCACCCTCGACCGCCTGAACAAATATTTCACCATCAGCGAGATGCCCGTCGCCAGCGGACGCTACTGGAATATGGTGCACGGCAGTAACGCCGAACAGGTGCTTCAGGACGAGGAGGGTATGCAGAACATGCGCATCCTGGCCCGCAATATGGCCTTCCTCCTCCGTGCCATCGCCGCCGAACGCACAGCCCACGGTCTGCCACTGCAAGAGGAAACGGTATATACCAATTTTATCCGATAAGGAAAGATCAATCATTTGTGGCAAACAATCAAGCTTATCAAATTGGAAAAAGAATATGAAAAAAGTACTTACATTAGTTATGGCAACTCTGTTGATGGCTGCCTGCACAAACAATAACATGAATGACAGTATGAAACAAGGATTAAACATGACACAGGAATGGGACAAAGTGTTCCCGCAGAGCGACAAGGTGGAACATCAAAAGGTGACTTTCCACAACCGCTATGGTATCGAACTTGCTGCAGATTTGTATAAACCGAAAAAGGCAGAAGGAAGGTTGGCTGCCATAGCCGTGAGCGGTCCCTTCGGTGCCGTGAAAGAACAAAGTAGTGGGCTGTATGCCCAGCACATGGCCGAACGAGGTTTCCTGACCATTGCATTCGACCCGAGTTATACGGGTGAGAGTGGGGGAGAACCACGCCGCATGGCCAGTCCTGACATCAACACAGAGGATTTCCTGGCAGCAGTCGACTATCTTTCCGTACGGGATGATGTTGATTCGGATCGCATTGGCATCATTGGTATATGTGGTTTTGGTGGGATGGCAATCAATGCAGCGGCTTTGGATCCACGCATCAAAGCCACGGTAGCCTCCACGATGTACGACATGAGTCGTGTGAACCGTGAGGGGTATTTCGGCAGCAGCAATTCGCCAGATGCTCGCGATGCACAACGATTGGCAATGGCCAAGCAGCGTACAGCAGACTATCGGAACGGTAGCTATGCCATGGCCGGTGGTGTGGTCGATCCACTTCCTGACGATGCACCATGGTTTGTCAAAGACTATCACGCATATTATAAGACCCCACGTGGATATCACCCCCGAAGTGGCAACAGCAACGATGGTTGGACGGTTGTCGGCTGCCAGAGTTTCATCAACCAGCCCCTCCTAAGCATGGCTTCGGAAATAAAGACTCCTGTGCTGCTTGTGCATGGCGAGAAGGCACATAGCCGCTACTTCAGCGAGGGAGCCTTTGAACAGATGACAGGGAAAAAATGCGAGGGAAAGAGTATGACTGTGGGTAACAAAGAAATCATGATCATACCTGGAGCAACACATGTGGATCTATATGACGATGTAGCAGGCGTGATTCCCTACGACAAGATAGAGTCTTTCTTTCTTGGCAGTCTGCAATTTGAGCATGGGGGGCGTTAATGAAGATATAACAACTGCATGAACACAGAAAACTAATTTCATAAATCAATATACTATAAAACTTTAAAAACAACGTCTTTTGAAAAATGCAAAAAGAAACACGCTGATTGCTGCAATGGTAGCGGTCTTACTTATCCTCGGAGCCTGCCAGGAGGAAGAGCAACCTATCGATGTCACGGGTGGAGTAGAGGCATCGGTCAGTGAGATGTACATCACCGAATAGCCCAACACCGAATGGATAATGTACGATTCCGTGGACTGGTACTATGACGGGCAGTGGGTGAAATATCCCATGGCTATCATTATCCAATTTAAGGAAGACGGGGTAGCGTACGGTTATGATTCGGACTATACTCATGATCCCAACGACAGGCTTCTCTATGCCACGTACAGTTATCAATTCGATGGTAACAAAGGGAAAATGATAATAGAAAAAGTCGAAGGCTATGGCCAATCCCTCGTCGGCAGTGTGTTTGACATAAAGTACGACGGAAAGCAAGATGCAATCCTCATGTGGGGCAGAAAAGACCTCCCGCCACAGGTGTATACCCACATAAAATAGCATCCATATATGCAGCGGGAGGGGATTTACCCTTCCCGCTGTGTTTTTCTCTCGATGCTGTCAAATGAGCATTGCTCAACTGGCACATCTACAACATAGAAAGTGTGAGAAAACGTGCAAGAAATAGCCTCTAGATATGCAACGGAGGTACGGTTTTAATCAAACTGCAGTATTAATCTTTAAAACCTCTCTTTGGGGCACTTTGTAGAGGCCATCTTAAGTGTTTTGCTCCAGGTGTTTTTGATACCGGGTTTCAGCGAGGATGGTTCGAGCATGAGGAGCGTATGACGCAACTCGACACACAGTTCCTCGTAGTGTTGGCATTGTAGCCAAGCCAACTTGATGCACAGGGCACGCACCCCGTAGGGTTCCGATTCATCGACAATACGTAGCAGGCAGAAATCGAGAAGGTCGCTTCGAATGTCGCTTTCTTCCCATGGCAGCCTTTCGAGCAGTGCCAATGCCAATCGCCTCAAAGAGGTGTCGGAGGTGGAGAGCACTAGTCGCACTAGACTGTCGCGATGAGGAACAATGTGTTTAATGTCGGACGAAGGCAGGTGGGTCAGAGCCCATGCTGCATTACGCGATTCGCGCCCCTTGTTGTCGAACACCTTATCGAAAAGGAGTTCACGCACCCCCTCCTCGTGGTGGGCTTGCTTGGCAAGCGCCTTGGCTTCCAGTACACCGTTGTAGTTCAGGTCAATCATCTGTAAATACAAGCCGCCACCCCTGTATGAGAAAGGGTGGCGGCAGTTGGGTGTAGGGTTATTTCTTCTTGATGAGGGAAATGACCCACAGCAGAATCACAGCACCGATTACGGCAGTGATAATCTGCCCGATAAGGGTTGAACCCCAGTGGATTCCCAGCCACGACAATACGTTGCCGCCGATGAATCCTCCGACGATACCCACAAGAAGGTTGATCCAAAAGCCGAAGCCGGCTCCTTTCATGATCTTTCCAGCCAGATAACCGGCCAGGGCTCCAATCAGGATGCTAATAATGATTCCCATTGTTTGTTTGTTTTTAGGTGATTAAATATGAATGATATTGGGTTGATATGCTGTTAGGATGTGTGTATTTCGCGTAGCGGACGAGCCGGAGTGCCAGCCACAACCATGTTTGCGGGCACATCTTTGGTAACTACACTTCCGGCGGCCACTATTGCATTGTCGCCCACGGTGACACCCGCCAGCACTGTGACGTTGGCTCCAAGCCACGCGTTGCGGCCTATGGTGATGGGCTTGGTGAGTAGCTGGTGCCGCTGGGCGATGTCTTCGGGATGATATTCGGTGGCGAGGGTGCAGTGGGGCCCTATGAAGGCTCCGTCGCCAATGGCGATGCCCCCAATGGAAAGCAGTGTGCATCCAAAGTTGAGGAAACAATCCTTGCCGAATGTCACTCCAGGCCCATAGTTGATATGCAGTGGGGTGAACACTCGGACATCGTCGGGCACCTCGCGGCCTGTGATGCGCGTCAGGTAGTCGCGTACCTCGGCCTCGGTGTGCCAGCCGCTGTTAAGCTCGGCTGCCAACTGCATCGTGCGTTGCACGTCGGCATACAGTTTGTCGCTACCTACGTAGACGTTTGCTTTGTCTGTCATTTGTTGAGGGTGATGAAGTGGTCGTAGCAGTGGGCACAGCACATGTAGTAGCCTTCTGTGCGGACGAGGTCGTAGACGTGGCAGCGCACCTCTCTGGCTTTCGTGGGGTCGGCATCGTAGCGGGCGCAGAATTCGGGATGCTCTATCTGCAGGTCTTGTGCATGCAGCAGGTCGCCCACTATGAGGCAGTTGCCCACCCGATAGAGGGTGTGGCCGGGTGTGTGTCCATAGGCGGGGATGCTCTGCACCAGCCCGTCGCATAGCGTTGCACTGTCGGAGAATGTCTCTATCCTCCCTTTGTAGGCATTCTGCACGGCCTGCCAGCGCTCGTCGTCGGCCCAGGCATCGTATTCGCTTTGCGAGAGGTGGATGGTGGCCGTGGGAAACACAGGCTCGCCATTGTTCAGCAGTCCGCCTATGTGGTCGAAGTGCAGATGTGTGAGGCAGATGTCTATCTGCTCTGCTTCGATGGGTAGCGATTGCAGCTTCTCGATCATATTGCCACCGGCCTGTGCCCCTATGCCAGCATCGAACACCACCATGCGTTTGCCGGCAACGGCCACAAAAACATTGAATGCCGAGCGGAATCCGGTCTGGCCTTCGGCGACAAGGGTGCTGAGAAGGCTATCGTTCTGCCCGCGAAACAGGTCTACTGCTTGTTCGCCTTCACGGTCGGTGATGCCGTAGAGGGCCACTCCCTGGGCAGCCTCGCGGCAGGTTACTCCTTCGGGCAATGGCTGTTCGGGCACCTCCTGTTTGCTTCCGTTGCCTGTGCAGGCTATGAGCAGCGTTGCCCATAGAAGGGCGATGGCTCGAAGTGTCAATCCTGTTTTTGTACTGTGATAATACATGTCTATTCTTATTTCGATTGTTTTTTATCAGAAATAAGAACGGCGAAAGTGGCTTTTTATTGCCCCTGTGTATTTATAGGACGAATGATGGATTTCTACTTGGCAATGAGGTAGATGGAGTAGACATGTTCCTATTTCCGGCATGGAAAGGAGCGTGGCCCGCCGACGGGCTGCAAGTGGTCCGCAGATGGCATGTGGGCACACGGTGTTGTCACGGTTCATCTACGGTGCATGTACGGTTGAAGTACGGTTGAAGTACGGTGTTGGGCCGGTAATGTGTTGAAGCTGAGTGATAAAAAAACAGGTGCAGCGGTTTGTGGGGTCGCTGCACCTATGGTTGGATTTTAGGTAAGTAATCAGTCCTGAATGGCTTTGATGCCGGGCAGGACTTTTCCCTCGAGGTATTCGAGCATGGCACCGCCACCGGTGGAGACGTAGCTCATCTGGTCGGCGAGGTGCATCTGCTTCACTGCTGCCACCGAGTCGCCACCGCCCACGGCAGCGAAGCAACCCTGCTTGCAAGCATCGGCCACACTTTGGGCAATGTCGCGGGTGCCTTTGGCAAAGGTGTCGAGTTCGAACACTCCGGCAGGACCGTTCCAGAGGATGGTCTTGCTCTGCATGATGATGTCGCGGATGGCTTTGCAGCTCTCGGGACCGCAGTCCATACTCTCCCAGCCGTCGGGTACTTCGCCGCTGGGGACAATCTGTGTGTTGGCATCGTTGCCGAACTTGTCGCCGATGACGCTGTCGACGGGGAGGTAGTAGCGTACGCCTTTCTCATCCATGCGGCGCATCAGTTCGCGGGCTAGGTCGAGCTTGTCGTCCTCGCAGATGCTGTTGCCAATCTTGCCGCCGAGGGACTTGGTGAATGTGTAGCGCATGCCGCCAATGATGATCATATTGTCCACCTTGTCGAGCAGGTTCTCCAGGATGCCAATCTTGCTGCTGACCTTCGAACCACCGATGATGGCTGTGAAGGGACGCGGCGGGTTCTGCATCAGCTTCTCGAGGTTGCGCACCTCGTTCTCCATCAGGAAGCCGAAGTACTTGTCGTTGGGGAAGAACTTGGCGATGACGGCGGTGGAGGAATGCTCGCGATGGGCAGCACCGAAGGCATCGTTGATATAGCAGTCGCCGAGGGCGGCCAACTGGCGGGCCAGCTCTTCGCCGCCTTTGGTCTCTTCGGGATAGAAGCGGATGTTCTCGAGGAGCATCACTTCGCCGCCCTTAAGCTCTTTGGCCATCTGCTCTGGCACACCGCTGCCAAGCAGCTCTTGTGTGAAGTGGACGGGCCGGTTCACCAGAGTCTCGAGGTATTTTGCCACAGGTTGGAGGGTGAGTTCGGGTTCGAAGCCACCTTTCTTGGGACGTCCAAAGTGGGCCATGATGATGATGGCGGCACCATCGTGGAGCAGTTTCTCGATGGTGGGCATGGATTCGCGCATTCGGGTGTCGTCGGTGATGTGGTGTTGTTCGTCCATTGGGACGTTGAAATCGACGCGAAGCAGCACTTTGCGTCCTGCGAAATTGATATCTTTGATTGATTTCATAATGTGAATATGTGATTTATTGGGTTTCTCTCGATTATTAATGTTCGTGCTGTGGTTCGCTGACGGCCATTCCGATGTAGAGTGCGGAGAGCATGGTGAAGACAAAGGCCTGGATGTAGGCCACTAGGCATTCGAGGAGCGAGATGAACACGCTGAAGAGGACACTGACCACACTAACACCAGCACCGACACCCATTCCGAATACATTGCTCATAATGAATATGATGGTGACGAATCCGAGAATGACGATGTGGCCGGCTGTCATGTTGGCAAACAGTCGAATCATGAGGACGATAGGCTTGGTGAAGACACCGACCAGTTCCACCACGGGCATGAGGGGGAATACCTTGAGCCAGGCTGGTACACCGGGGGTGTTGAAGATGTCGGTCCAGTAGTGACGGTTGCCGCTGATGTTGGTGATGAAGAAGGTGATGACAGCGAGGATGGCTGTGACGGCGATGCAACCGGTGATGTTGGCTCCGGCAGGGAAGATGGGAATGAGTCCCAGTATGTTGCAGAAGAAGATAAAGAAGAAGAGGGTGAGTAGATAGGGTAGGTATTTGGCATATTTATCTTCTCCGATCATGGGCTTTGCGATGCTGTCGCGAACAAAGACTACCAGCATCTCCACAAGGCTTTGCAGGCCGTGGGGGGCTTGGTTGGGACGCTTCTTGTAGCCGGCGCGTGCTATGAATACGATGATGAGGAGCAGGATGGTGGCAATGATGATGGCCGCCGATGTCTTGGTGATGCTTATATCGACTGGCTTCTTGCCTGTTAGCTGTCCGTTTTCGTCCACACAAACCACCTCTTCTTTGTCGGCTCCACCACCTACGAGTCGGTAGCCGTGATAGTCGGCATGGCCATGGTGGAATCTACTGGACATGAAGATGTCGAGGTGCCCATCGTTGATGAGGATGACGGGTAGGGGAATTGCCACGGCGTGCTCGTTGCCCTCTTTGTCAGCATAGTCGAAGAGATGCCACGAGTGGGCGTCGGTGACGTGACCGATAATCATTGACCCCGGGTTGAATTCCTCGGATTCGGCATGTCCTGCCAATGGGATAGACATCAGCACAGCCAAAGTGAGAAGACGGAATATTGCTTTCATAAATAATACCTAAAATAAATATTACTACTGATTGTTTGCTTTGCTCGTTTGGTTGAAAATATCAATCTGTACAGAGTCGAAAAGACCTAATTGGCGTTTGTCGCAACAGGAGTCAGGCGCTATGTTGTATTCACGTAGCGCTTGACTCACAATGCGATGTAGTGCTATGGGTCGGTCGGTGCCATTGGCTGCGGCGTAGGCTGTCAGTCGGCGCATCTCCAACTCGGATAGCGTGAGGGTGTACTTTTTGGTCTTCGACTTTTTCATTGCGATCAATTGTAGTAGGGACCAAATTGCTGAAGCGCTTGATCTACTTGCTCGACCAAGTTGGAATCCTGAAGGGTTTTGCTAGCAATGTCGCGCAAAGCCCCCATTATCTGAAGAACCTGTCCCTGCAGTCTGGAGCGGACGCCTGCGGCTTTCTCTCCCTTGAACTGGCTTAGGTAGATGGCCTCCTGGTGGTAGTAGTTGTATACCTGCTGCCACAGGGAGTATGCTCTCTCGGTTCCGTAGATGTTTTTGTACAGATTGATCACATCGATGTACATATTGTTGCCTGCATAGATGTAGGCCGAATAGATGTCGTAGGGGAAGTTCTTCGGGGGGAAGACTTCGTCGCACATATCTACCAAGGCGCGTGCATTGTCAACATTGCCTTTTGCCCATTCGTCGGCAGCCACCATATACAGTGTTTGGCGCTGTACGCTGGCCATATTCTCGCTGATGGGGTCGATGTAGATGTCGCTGTTGAGGTTGCCCCACTTCAGTTTTTCTCCATCTGTACCGTTGATAAAGTAGTCGGCTGTGCCATCAGCAAAACGCTGTGTGCTGGGATAAGGCTGGAGCCTGAAGCACATGCCATCCTGAATGCTGTTGCGGCTGACCACAGGGAAGATGCTTGGAATACGAGAGGATGTCGGATTCATGAAATAGATGTCTCTCATGAACTTGTTGGTTCCTATAATATCCAGTAGCATCATCTCGTGGCGATAGATGACCTGACGTTTGATTTCCCATCGTATCTCAGGGTTCACCTGGTCTGCCATATTTGCAGGGATGACTCCTGCTTCGACTAGGGCAGGGATGTCGAGGGTGATCTTGAAGCGATTGGTGGGCAGGTAGTATGCCTTGTCGTCACCGTTGCCGACAGTGAAACGGTCGGGGTAGTCGCGCAGCAAGGAGAGTACATCGGTCACTTCCATGTATTCGGAACTACGATCCATCAGGTAGAAAGCATCGTTCCCTAACCCGTAGAACTCCTTGGGAAGTGTGAACGGTAGTGCCTCAGCATCGTACAACTTATTGAACAACTGCTCTACATACCAATGCATACCAGAGAGTGTGTAGTTCAAGATACGCACATCGGTGCGAGTGCCCTCCACTTCCTGGGCATACCATAGAGGGAAGGTATCGTTGTCGCCAAAGGTGACAATCACACTGTTTTTCCGTAGTCCTTTCAGGTAGTTCTGGGCAAAGTCGCGAGCTGCGTACTTCTCAGAGCGGTCGTGGTCGTCCCAGTTCTCTGATGCTAACAGGCATGGAGCCGCCAACATGCATCCTACGAAGACGATGGGCAGTGCTATCTTCGACACTTTTTCTCGGTTATTCTTGAACAGGCTACCTATCCATTCGGTGAGTGCCATCACAGCGAAACCAATCCAAATGGCGTAGAAGCTGAATGACCCCACGAAAGCATAGTCGCGTTCGCGTGGTTGACGAGGCGGCATATTCAAGTAGATGGCAATGGCTAAACCGGTCATGAAGAACATGATGAACACAATGAAAGCATCTTTCGGGTGCTTACGAATGTGGTAGATCAGACCGATGAGGCCAAGAATCAGAGGCAACATATAGTATTTGTTGCGGGCCTTGTTGTTCTTCATGTGGTCGGGCATGTTGTCTTGAGGGCCTAGTCGAGCCTCGTCGATGAACTTGATGCCGCTTATCCAGTTACCCTTTAGGTAGTCGCGAGTGCCGTCGTCGTTGAAGTAGTGGCCTTGTATGTCGTTTTGTCTGCCGGCAAAGTTCCACATAAAGTAGCGCCAATACATCCAACCCAGCTGGTAGCGATTGAAGAACTTCAGGTTCTGTGCGGCGGTCGGTTTCAGATTGCCATAGGTTTTACCAGCCCAAAACTCGTAGAACTTCGGATGCTGACGATCGGTGTCGTTGCTCCACATGCGGGGGAATACACCGGTGTGGTTCTCGCGGTAGACATACTTCTGTGCGTGTGCCACAGCGATATAGCGGTCTTTCCCTTCGGCGTTCTTTCCACGGATATATTTGGTGTAGCCTTGCTTGATGTTGATAGGCGATCCGGCGGTGTAGAATTGTCCGGAGAAGAGCGGCGTGTCGCCGTATTGTTCACGACCCAGATAGGCACGCATGGCCACAGCATCCTTCGGGGCGTTCTCGTTGAGCGGTGTATTGGTGTTGGCTCGTATGACAAGCACGAAGAATGTCGAATAGCCAATCACCAGCATAGCGAAGCTGAGAATGGCAGCATTGAGCACAGGCTTATTCTTCTTCTGTGTGTACACAAGACCCCATACAACCAGGGCGGCAATGAGTGTGAAGTATACGATTGTGCCGCTGTTGAAGGGTAGCCCCAATGTATTGACAAAGAATACATCCACTGCCGAGTCGATGTTCACGATGCCCGGAATGATACCCCACAGGATAACACCCAGGGTGATTATCGACAGCACGCCGGTGATGATGAACCCTTTCCAAGTGGTCTTGGGCCATTTCTTGAAGTACACCACATAGAATATGGCAGGCACGGTAAGCAGATTGAGAAGGTGGACACCGATGGCCACGCCGACCAGCAACGATATGAGAATCAGCCAGCGGAGCGAACGCGGATCGTCGCTTTGCTCCTCCCACTTCATGATAGCCCAAAACACCAATGCTGTGAAGAAGCTCGACATGGCATACACTTCGCCCTCTACGGCCGAGAACCAGAAGGTGTCGGTGAATGTGTAGGCCAGTGCTCCCACCACTCCCGAGGCGAATACCGCCCATGTGCGCCAGTCTTTCAGGCTGGGTTCCTTGGGATTAGGCAACAGGTGCTTGCCCAGCAGTGTGATGCCCCAATACAGGAACAGGATGGTGAATCCGCTGCATACAGCACTCATAATGTTTACAGCATGGGCTGCATTCTCAGGGCTGGAGAACATCGAGAAGAGGCGTCCAATCAGTTGGAAGGTAGGTGCTCCAGGAGGGTGTCCCACTTGCAGTTTGAATGCGGTGGCGATGTACTCGCCACAATCCCACCACGAGGCAGTCGCCTCGGCTGTCATGATGTAGACAGCACAGGCGATCAGGCAGATAACCCATCCTATGATGTTGTTGGCTAGATGGTATTGTTTCATGTTCAGTCTATTGTTTTATCCAATATTTCTTGTTTCTGTTCAATATTTAATCTTGCGTTCAGTCTCTCAGTATAGGCATCGTCATGCAACGGGCACCGCCTCCGGCACGCGGCAGTTCGCTGCCTGGGAATGCCGCCACAAACTTGTTGTAGTCGGTCATGTCTACACGTCCTTCCACGATGTCTTCCGCATTCAGCACCGCAAATCCTGCCTTGTCGAGTGCATCGATGGTGTGGGTGTTGCGGCGATAGCCCATAATCTTCCCATCGCCCAGCGAGAAGAAGTTGGCACCGCTGTGCCATTGCTCGCGAAGCTGGTTCCACGGGTCGCTTCCACCGCCTATCACAGGCTCGATGTCCCAACCTAGATGCTCCAATCCTTTGATGATGTTAGGATACTTGGTGTAGGTCGTTTTGCCGCCATCGATGCTGATGAGGGTGGTATCCTTTCCAGCGAAGAGCCCGGTCTTGCGGAGCATAGGCTCGAAAGCCATGCATTGGTGTTTGCCTAGGAAAGTGAACACCATGTCGAGGTGGATGAACGAGTCGGGCTTTTGTGGCAACTCCTGCACCAGGATGTTGAAGTGGTCGCGCTCCTTTGCAAAGGTTTGGGCCAGATATTTGATGCCCTTGGTGTTGGTACGTATGCCCTGCCCGATGCACAGCAGGTCGGGAGCAGCGATGTGTACGTCGCCTCCCTCGGTGCGGGCATCGCGATCCCATGTCATGGCGTTAAGTGTGTCTACCTTGAAGAAATGTTTGAAGATGGCTTCGTAGATGAGGGTTTCCCGTTCGCGCACCTCAAAGCTCATCGAGTTGATCAGCACACGGTTGTACACTGTGCTAGAGGCATCGCGGGTGAAAAAGAGGTTGTAGAGAGGCTTTAGCAGATAGCGTTCCTCGCTCACACAGTTCCATTCCGGGTCTTCGTAGCCTTCTATCAGTATGCGAGCCAATTCCGCACTGTCCAGCTGTAGCAGCTCGTCGGCCAGATTGTCGTCGCAGTTGTCCATGTCGCAGCTTTCCTCCACCAGGTGGCGACGCAATTCGTTGTCGTCCAGCAGTTGTTCTAGGATGTCCTCCACATAGTACACTTGGGTCCACTTCTCCAGCACTCCACTGAAGTAGTGGTATTCCTTGTCCACTATGGGCTTGTTGAGGATGTCGCTATAGAGGGCATGAGCAGCGTTGAGGGGCGTCATACGTTCGATTTCGACACCGGGTCGGTGCAGCAATACGGCTCGCAGGCGTCCTGTTTCGGAAGCTACATTGACAGTACAGGGGGTGATATTATTCTTCGTCATATTATTGCTATACATTTAAGCACAGCGACTTGCCGAAACAGGGCATGCCGTTGTGAAAATGCAAATATACATAAAAAAACACAATGGCAAATATTTTTTTATCAACACCGCCTGGCCGATTCCATACTGGCAGTCGGGCCTGCCTCGAATGTTGTTTCGGAATGGGCTTGGAGGTGGTATGATATTGGCGGCTGACAACATCGCAGGCATACCTCACCTGCACCGTGTCTAAGCGAGGATGGTACGGTGCATGTACGGTGCATGTACGGTGCAAGTACGGTTGAAGTACGGTGTTGGTAGGTATTAGACACTGTTATTCAGTGCTATAGAAATGTTAAAAAATCGGACATGGATACCCTCCTAGTAGGTGGAGAACTGGCGGGTAGGGGAGGGAAGACTGTTTTTGGTTTTTTTTCGAGGGGGTAAATACTAAAGTACGATGGCTGTCCGTTATTCAGATTATTAATTCAAAAACAATACACACCGATGATGAAGAAATACATGATGCTCCTAGTGCTGGTCTGCATGTCGGCACAGATATGGGCCCAACCCGCTTTGGGCAAGGGCTCGGAAAATAAGAAAGTGGATGCCGAAGAGATGTTGAAATGGAAATATGCAGGGCAGTATGGTAAGCTCGACTGTTGGGTGGTGGAAGGCAAAAAGCATGTGAAGCAAGTGGTGATGAACGACCTCAACTTGGTCACCCAATACAGTGCAACCCTTCCTGGCAGTGGCGATTGCGATGTGATAGCCGCCTCGAAGGACATGGAGCGCATCGCGGTGTTGGTTGCCGACCAAAGCAAGAAGAAGTCTACCGTGTTGGGCCTCTATCGGGTGTCGCTCGACAGTTGCGGAGTGATAGGCGGAGGCATGGATACGCTGAAGACTTTCGAGTATGGAAAAAAGGATGTGTGCAAGGTGTGGGGAGCTGTGTCGCCGAGCGGCAACTATATGGCGATGGTTACCGTGGTAGAATATGTTGAGACTTCGGAGTATGGCACCTTCATCACATTGTTCGATGGAGGTGGCAATCTGCAGTGGGAAAAGGAGTTTGCACTAGGGACAATGAGCGAAATGCGGGTTACCGACGACGGGCGAGTGGTGACATTAGGGCTCGAGCAGTCGGGCAAAGAACAGTGTGTGGTAGTGAACCTCCTCACCGAAGAAAGCGGACGTAGCAGTAAGATATTCTTGCAATGCGACCCGATGCGCAAGATGCGCCTGGCCTCTGTCTCGGACGACCACATCATCGCTGTGGGTGTCTATGGGTTCCCCGATGGTAAGCAGTCGGAACACCTCACTGCCGGCATAGTGACCCTTGCGTTCAATCTCGATTCGGCATCTCTTACCAAAGCATCGATGCGCCCGTTCAACAACGAGGATGTCAACATCTACTACAACAAGTCGACCAAGAAAATACAGCGTTACCTTGCGTGCGAAGACTTCGAGCTTATCGACGTGATGCCCACCGAGTCGGGATGTGCCGCACTGTATGGCCGCCGCTATCGTGTGAGCTATACCAACTCGACAGGCGGCACAGCGTACGACTACGTATGCATGGGTTTGGGATGTGTTGCGGTCGATACCATGGGCAACGTGCAATGGGTACGCAACCTCCGTCGCAACGATATACAGAAAGAGGACGGCTCGCTGCTCGGAGTGTCGCTCGTCAATGCCAACGGCCAAGTTGGAGTGATGAAATCGGAACATAAGAAATATCCGTTGCAATACGAGATTGGCAAGGAGGCCAAAGAACTAACCCTGAACGGAAAGGCCAACAATGTGCTCTACACCATAGACAAGGAAGGAACCGTGAAGAAACTGATAGTCGAAAAGGCACAAAAACAGAATCTGGTTCGGGCCATCACACGCCAGGATGGAAGCCTGCTCATGCTCACCTCGACGGGTGGCAAGTCGAGAGCTGCCGAATTGAGATTTGTCTACTGATCTAAAGTGAAATACATAGAAATCAAAGGCGCACGCGCCAACAATCTGAAAAATATCGACCTGCGAATACCCCAAGAAGAGTTGGTGGTAGTGACAGGGTTGAGCGGTAGCGGCAAGTCGAGCCTAGTGTTCGACACCATCTTTGCGGAAGGACAGCGCCGCTACGTGGAAAGCATGAGTAGCTATGCCCGCCAGTTTTTGGGCAGAATGTCGAAACCGGACGTGGACTATATTCACGGGCTGGCTCCGGCAGTGGCTATCGAGCAGAAGGTGAATACCTCAAATCCCCGCTCCACGGTCGGAACACAAACCGAGGTGTACGAATATCTGAAGCTGCTCTATGCTCGGATAGGACGCACCTACTCGCCCATCAGTGGGATAGAAGTGAAGCGCCACTCGGTGAGCGATGTGGTGGACTGTGTGATGCAATATCCCGAAGGAGCCAAAGTGCTAATCCTTTCGCCCCTCGTGGATAGCAAGGAACGTCCGCTCAAGTCGCAGATAGACATCCTGCATCAGGAGGGCTACCAGCGAGTGATGGTGAAGGGTACCATCGTCCGCATCGACAGTCTCGACGGAGTAAGCCTAGAAGGACCGGTGAGGTTGGTGGTGGATAGAATCGAACGTCACACCTCCGACGATGGACAAGCGGCACGAGTGGCAGAGAGTGTGCAGAGTGCCTTCTTCGAGGGACGGGGCGAATGTGTGATATTCGCCGATGGAGAAGAGAGAGAATTCTCTAACCGCTTCGAGGCAGATGGTATCACTTTCGAGAAGCCCAACCCCAATTTCTTCAGCTTTAACAATCCATACGGGGCATGCCCCAAGTGTCAAGGCTATGGCCTTGTGATTGGCATCGACGAGAACTTGGTGGTGCCTAACAAGAGCCGTAGCGTGTATGACAACGCCGTTGTCTGCTGGAACGGAGACAAGATGCAGGATGTGAAGAAGGAATTCGTCCGCCATGCTGCAGTGATAGACTTCCCGATACATAAGCCCTACTACGAGCTCACCCAGCAGGAAAAGGACATCCTGTGGCACGGCGACGGCACCTGGGAAGGCATCGACGGCTTCTTCCAATGGGTGGAGAGCCAGGCATACAAGATACAATACCGAGTGATGCTGTCGCGATACCGCGGACGTACCGTCTGCCCAGAGTGTCATGGCCACCGCCTTCGCAAGGATGCCCTGTATGTCAAAGTGGGTGGAAAGAGCATCAGCGAGCTGGTGGATATGCCTGTGAACGAGCTAGCAGCATGGTTTTCCAATCTAGATTCCCTTCTCACTCCGTCGGAGCTCAAGACGACAGAGCGCATCCTCGTCGAACTGAAGCATCGTATTGGTTACCTGCTTGATGTAGGCTTGGGCTATATGACCCTGTCGCGTATGAGCAACACTTTGAGTGGTGGTGAGAGCCAACGCATCAATCTGGCCACTTCGTTGGGCAGTTCGCTGGTGGGATCTATGTATATACTCGACGAACCCTCGATAGGCCTTCATAGTAGAGATACCGCCCAGCTGATTGGAGTGCTGAAACATCTGCGCGATTTGGGCAATACCGTAATCGTAGTTGAACACGACGAGGATATAATCAAGGCTGCCGACTACCTGGTGGATATCGGGCCTGGGGCTGGACGAATGGGCGGAGAAGTGGTGTTTGCTGGCAAACCCTCGGAGTTGAAGAAAGCCACTCGTTCGTTCACAGCCGACTACCTCCTCGGGCGCAAGAGCATCGCTGTACCTACCGACCGTCGCCCCTGGCGCGACCGAATCAGTATCCATGGTGCTTATGCCAACAACCTAAAGCGTATCGATGTGGATATACCATTGGGTATCTTCACGGTTGTGACAGGTGTGTCCGGCTCTGGCAAAAGCACCTTGATACGCCGTGTGCTCTGTGATGTGATGCAGCGTCGCTTGGAGGGCAATTCGGACTATGTAGGCCAATGTGTGGCCATCGATGGTGACATACGCCGCATCTCTCAGGTGGAGCTGGTGGATCAGAACCCTATCGGGCGGTCGTCGCGGAGCAATCCGGCCACCTATATGAAGATATTCGACGAGGTGAGGGCACTCTATGCACAGCAGCCCCTCGCCAAAGCCCGCGGCTATAAGAGCGGTTTCTTCTCGTTCAATGTCGAGGGTGGGCGCTGCGAGAACTGCCAAGGAGAGGGTTATGTGACTGTTAGTATGCAGTTTATGAGCGATGTGCATCTGCTTTGCGACGAATGCCACGGCACACGCTACAAGGAAGAGGCCCTAGAGGTGCAATACAAAGGCAAGAGCATCAACGATGTACTGGAGATGACGGTAGACCAAGCCTGTGACTTCTTCGACTCGGACGAAACCCGAAGTATTCATACTCGTCTCCGTCCGCTACAGGATGTAGGATTGGGCTATCTGAAGCTGGGCCAGTCTAGCAGCAGCCTCAGCGGTGGTGAAGCCCAGCGAATCAAGCTGGCATCCTATCTGATAAGAGGTGAAAGCGACGAGCGACCAATCCTGTTCGTATTCGACGAACCCAGCACAGGCCTCCATTTCCACGACATACAAAAGCTCTTGGCATCGTTCGATCGACTGATTGAGCGTGGCCATTCCATCGTGGTGATAGAGCATCATCACGACATCATCAAATGTGCCGACTGGGTGATCGACCTTGGCCCCGAGGGAGGTGAAAAGGGTGGCAACGTGGTCTTCGCAGGCACTCCTGAAGACTTGCTTAAATGCAAGGAATCGTACACAGCCAAATATCTAAAACTTTAGTTGCAGCATGAATCAGTATACGAAAAACATCAGGCTATTCTCCCGCATCGGTCTTTGGGGGTCGGTGGCGGCGGTGATTCTCACGGTGGCCTTCATCTACAGTCCGTGGCGTTTCTATAATTCGACCCATGCGGCCAGATGGATGACCATCGCCGCTGCGGTGCTTGCAATTCTGGCTGTGAGTATGACCCTGCTTACCGTCCGACGCAACATCCCATACTTTAGGCAGATGGACGACCTCGAGAAGAAGCTGGCCGGCTATTCGTCGCATGTCAGACAACTCTACCTCACGATGCTAGGGGTGGTGGTCTTGCTGTGCCTCTTCACGGTGCTCAGTTCGCGCAGTGTGATCCTCATGCTAGCCATGGTCAGCACCCTTGTCCTCTTCCTCAACTATCCGAATATCTATCGTGTCAAGGTCGATCTTGGCCTCAACGACGAGCAGATGCACAGCCTGTATGGTGACCAATACATCGGTGGCGATGAACAATGACACCATTGTGGCCATCGCCACGCCGCACGGGGTAGGGGGGATAGCAGTGCTGCGTATCAGTGGCCCTAGGGCCCTCGAGATATGCCTAAGCCACCTCTCTGTCGAGTCGCTTGCACCACACAGAGCCACCTACTGCCATTTTCTCGACGCTGAGGGACAGTTCGTCGACGATGGCATAGCCATATTCTACCCTTCGCGGCATAGCTACACCGGCGAGGAGACCGTCGAGCTGTCGTGCCATGGTTCGCGCTACACCCAGCAGGCCTTGCTAGAATCCTTGTTGCAGAGCGGTGCGCGGATGGCCGAGGCTGGCGAGTTCACCCTCCGCGCCTTCTTGGGTGGCAGAATGAACCTCTCGCAGGCCGAGGCAGTGGCCGACCTGATCGACGCTGTTACTCCCGCACAGCACCGCTTGGCTGTCAGTCAATTGCGTGGGGGATATGCCGAGCGACTAAAGGAACTTCGCCAACAGCTGCTCGACATCACCTCCCTTCTCGAGCTGGAGCTCGACTTTTCGCAAGAGGATGTCGAGTTTGCAGAACGTCACGAAATCCGTCGTCTGATAGCCACGCTCGACTCGCAGATCACTTCGCTCCTCGATTCGTTTGCCGCTGGCAACGCTCTGAAAAACGGCATCCCCGTTGCCATAGTGGGATTGCCAAACGCCGGCAAGTCGTCGCTGCTCAACGCCTTGTTGTCCGACGACAGGGCCATCGTTAGCCCGCAGGCCGGCACCACTCGCGACACCATAGAGGAGCTCCTCACCATCGATGGAATCACCTTCCGTATCATCGACACAGCAGGCCTGCGCGAGGGTGCCGATAGCGTCGAGGCCGAGGGGGTGGCCCGCAGTCTCCGTGCCGTCCAGCAGGCCCAGCTGGTGCTGTATGTCCACGATAACACACAGCCCTTTGTCAAGCCTGCCATTCCCCTCGACAATAAGACAGTGCTCTTTGTGGGCAACAAAGCCGACCTGTCGGCGGTGGCTCGCGACGGATGGATTATGATTTCGGCCCGACAGAGATCCGGCATCGAGGCCCTGCGTCGGGCAATGGTGGCTGCCGTAGAGCCTTTGATGAAAGCAGACAACGATGTGATGCTCTGCAACGTACGCCATCGCGATGCCATGCTGCGTGTGAAGCAGGCTCTGAAAGCTGCCGACGAGGGCATTGCCACACTGATGCCATCCGACCTTGTGGCTGTCGATCTGCGCGACGCACTCTATCATCTCGGCACCATCACAGGCGATGTCACCTCCGACGATGTGCTGGGCAATATCTTTTCCCGATTCTGCATCGGTAAGTAGATGATAGTCAGCCTATCCGATGGTTAAACATGGATGCTTCGTGTCTCCGACGCGATGGGTATGTCCTTTCACGGTTCATCTACGGTGCATGTACGGTGCATGTACGGATGAAGTACGGTGTTGATCCGTGACGAGGTGGTGCTAGGGGTAAAACAGTGGTTAAATATTGTTAAATCGTACCCTTGGCGGGTAAAGAATTTGGGTAGAGTGCGTTGAAGGAATTTGCCGGACAGGTGTATGGACAATAAAAGGGGTGCTATTGCGTTATTTGGACTAAAAAAACAAAAGTATTACTGCATGAAACGTAGTGTGTTTATCATCTTGCTGCTGACATCGCTGTCGGTGTTGGCCAAGCCGGGCTACCGGTTCACTCTCCAGATAGATGGCTGTACCGATTCGGCCATACTTTTCTGTGGCTACTATGCCAACTATCTACCCATCTACGACACGGCCTACAACAATGGCAAGGGAAAGTTTGTCTTCGAAGGCAATACGGAGCTCAAGCCCGGACTCTATTTTTTCGACAACCAAAAGAATCGCAGGGTCGACTTCGTGATCTACCACGAGAAGCCCGACTTCAAGTTCCATACCGACCAGCGCGACTGGATGCGCAATATGACTGTAAGCGGATCGAAACAGAACAAGCTCTTTTATAACTTCCAGCGTTCGCTGGATGCCGTCTACGACGAGCTAGATGCTGCCCGCGGAACAATGGATTCGGCAGCCTTCGTGACATATAGCCGGCAGCGCTACCGCCACATCGACACCCTAAGGCTCAGATTCATCGAGCAGAATCCGGAGTCGATGCTCTCGCTGATGATGATGGCCACCAAAGAGCCCCAGCGCCCGTCCGACACCCTGACGGGCAACGACCGCTACTTCTACGTGATGCACCACTACTTCGACAATATGCCACTCGACAACGACTTCCTGGTGCGCACGCCCAAGAATGTGTTCTACAACCGTCTGATGGACTATGTGGATAAAAACATGAAGGGCCTGTCGCCCGAATTGGCTATGCCTTTGCTCGACAGCCTGATAGACCGCTCCGAGCCGGCACCCGAGATGTTCAAGTATCTTGTCCACACGCTGACCGAGAAATACCTGCAGAGTCCGGTGATGGTATACGACGAAATCTATGTGCATCTCATCAAGCGCTACTATGCCAGCGGCAAGGCATTTTGGGCCAATCCTTCGTGGCTCGACAAGGAGTTGGAGCGTGCCGACCGGTGGGAACGCCTCTTGGTGGGGCGCGAAGCACCGGAATTGATCCTCGCCGACACCAACCACATCGCCTACTCGCTCCACCACATGCAGGGCAAATACACTCTGCTGGTATTCTGGAGCCCAGCGTGCGGCCACTGTCGCGAGATTATTCCTGCTGTCTACAAGGTGTTCGACCGTGTGGCCGACTCGCTCGATATGACCGCTTTCGCCATCCTCTCCGAGCCCGACAGTGCCACCACCATCAAGTGGAAGCACTTTATCGACGAGCATAATATGCACAATCCTAGGTGGGTGCACCTTCATGGTGCAGAGGCCAATGTGGACTGGCACGAAGTGTACGACATCACCTCCACGCCTCAAATCTACCTTATCGAAAACAAAGAGCACAAGTTCTTGGCCAAAAAACTGAGTGCAGATTTGCTCGAGACAATATGCAAACAATTGTAAAAGAGATATGATACACAAGATTACCATTGCTGTTGCAGCGGCTGTGATGCTGCTTGCCGGCTGTAAAAACAAGATCGACATGAGCAATCCTTTCTTCTCCGACTGGGGAACACCCTACGAGATACCCGACTTCGGACGTATCAAGACAGAACACTACATGCCTGCTTTCCGCGAAGGAATCAAGCGTCAGAAAGACGAAATCAAGTCTATAGTGAACAACTCGGAGCCGGCCACCTTCGAGAACACGGTGTTGGCCTACGAGTATAGTGGACAACTGCTGAAAGACGTAAGTAGTGTTTTCTTCAACCTTAGCGAGTGCGAAAGCAGCGACGAAATGGATGCCATAGCCGAAGAAGTGGCTCCGCTACTCTCTGCCCACGAGGACGACATAGCCCTAAACGACAAACTGTTTAAGCGTATCAAGGCAGTCTACGACCAACGTCAAGACCTGGGCCTCAACGCCGAGCAGACACGCTTGGTAGAAGAGCAGTACAAGGGCTTTGTGCGTGCCGGTGCCAATGTGCCCGAGGCCCAGCAGCCCCGCTTCCGCGAAATCAACGAACAGTTAGCCTCGCTCACCCTGCGTTTCGCACAGAATGTGCTCAAAGCCACCAACGACTACAAGCTGACTGTCGACGACAGCACTGTGGTGACGCTCGACATGCCCACATGGGAACCCTTCATGCAGACCTGCCCCGATCGCGACCTGCGCAACGAGGTGTGGCATGCTTATATCACTAGATGTTGTGGCGGTAAATACGACAATCTTGGTATCATCGACTCCATCGTCAATCTCCGCCTCGAGCGTGCCAACATATTGGGCTATCCTACCCATGCCGACTATGTGCTCGACGATTGTCTGGCCAAGACTCCGGAAAATGTCTACCGTTGTCTGATGGAGATATGGGAACCCGCCCTCAAAAAGGCCATACAGGAACGCGACATCTATAAGAAGATGCTAGAGCAGGACGAGCCGGGTGCTAGGATGCGCCCCGCCGACTGGCGCTACTATGCAGAGAAGTATCGCAAGCAGAAATATGCTATCGACGATGCCGAGGTGCGTCCCTACTTCGCCCTCGACAGCGTCCGCGAGGGTGCATTCATGGTTGCCAACCGGCTCTATGGCCTCACTTTCAAGGAGCGTACCGACCTGCCTACCTACGACAGCGAGGCCCGCTGTTTCGAGGTAATGCAGGGCGACAGCACGGTGGGTATACTGTATATGGATTTCCACCCCCGTGCGTCGAAACGCAGCGGTGCGTGGATGACCGAGTTCCGAGGGCAACACCGTACGCTCGATGGCAAAAACGTGATGCCCATCATCCAGGTGGTGTGCAACTTCACCAAGCCGACTGCCGACCGTCCGTCGCTACTCTCCTTCGACGAGAGCGAGACCCTCTTCCATGAGTTTGGCCATGCTCTACACGGACTGCTCTCCAACTGCACCTATCCTTCGATTGCCGGCACCAATGTGCCTCGCGATTTCGTAGAGCTGCCCTCGCAGGTGATGGAGAACTGGTGTCGTCATCCACAAGTGATGAAGATGTATGCCCACCACTACCAAACCGGCGAAACCATCCCCGATGCCCTCATCAAGAAGATTGCTGCCGCACAGACATACGGGCAGGGCTTTATGACCACCGAGCTGCTGGCCGCCTCGCTGCTAGACATGGACTACTATACCATCAGAGAGAAACAGCACATCGAACCGATACGATTCGAGGAACAGGCTATGCAAAAGATAGGTCTTATCTACGAAATCATCAGCCGCTATCGCTCGCCCTACTTCCAACACATCTTCACCACTGGCTACGATGCAGGTTATTATAGCTACACCTGGACGGCCATCCTCGATGCCGATGCCTTCGAAGCCTTTGTCGAGAGCGGCGACCTCTTCAACCCCGAGTTGGCCAAACGCTTCCGCCATCTGCTCGAGAGTGGTAACACGGTAGAACCGATGGAGCTCTACCGCCAGTTCCGTGGCAAAGACCCCTCGCCCAAGGCCCTGCTTAAACGCAAGGGGATGCTATAATAGTGTCTATTATTAATCATAAATAACATAGGTTATGGAGAACAACAATTCTTATCGTCGCCTGACCCGCAGCACCACCGATCGCCGCATAGCCGGAGTGTGCGGAGGGCTGGCCAACTATCTGAATGTGGACCCCACCATGATACGCATCCTGTTCCTGGTGGCTCTGCTGTGCGGCGGTTTTGGCTTTTGGGCCTACCTCATCTGCTGGATAGCCGCTCCGGAAGACAATCGACTAGACAAGTAAACGCTTCCAAAACTAGAAGAGCATCCCTCAAAAAAGGGATGCTTTTTTTATTGTTATTTGGTCAGTATAAATAATATATGTATCTTTGCAGAAGAGAAAACTATCAACTAACGTTATTAAAGTAATGAAAATCAAACTTTTACCCCCCCCCATTCTTGGGGTGGGTGCGCTAATATCTGTTAGCGCGCTCTTCGGCTCGTGCCAAAAAGAGCAACAAGAACTGACTCGGCTCAACCTCATCGCCGAGGGATTCCAAAACAACAAAGCTACCAAGCTGGCCGACGACGGCAGCAACACCTTCTGGGGCAGCTGATACGGCTAGGCGCAGCGCACTAGCACTGCCGCAGCCAAGGTTGCAACAAAGAGCGAGGAACCCCCGATGGGGGCTCCTCGCTTTGCTATATACTAGGGAGTGTCTGATAGCAGAGCAAAGCGGAGCACACGGCTATTCGCCATCGTCCCTTCGGGACTCTCCACTTCCCACTCACCCAATCTGCTGCATCACCTGCTGTGCCAGCTCGTTGGCGCGGCTCTCGGTGGCAGCTTCGCTATAGATGCGGATGATGGGCTCGGTGTTGCTTTTGCGCAGGTGCACCCATCCGTCGGCGAAGTCGATCTTTACGCCGTCGATGGTGGTCACCTTCTCCACGCCGGCCATGCCGCTGTACAGCTTGGCTACCTTGGCTAGCAGGGCGTCGACATCCATGTCGGGAGTGAGGTCGCGGCGGTTCTTGGTGATGATATATTCGGGATAGGACTTGCGCAACTCGCTCACCTTCTTGCCGCTCTTGGCCAGGAGAGTGAGGAAGAGGGCTACGCCCACGAGGGCGTCGCGACCATAGTGCAGGGCAGGGTAGATGACACCGCCGTTGCCCTCGCCGCCGATGACGGCAGCGGTCTGTCGCATCAGGGTGGTGACGTTCACCTCGCCCACGGCGGCAGCGTTGTATTGGCAGCCAGCGTAGCGGCGCGTCACATCGCGCAGTGCACGGCTGCTGCTGAGGTTGCTCACCGTGTTGCCAGGGGTGTGCTGCAGCACATAGTCGGCCACGCTGACCAGCGTGTATTCCTCGCCGAACATCTCGCCCGTCTCGCATACCAGCGCTAGGCGGTCCACATCGGGATCCACCACCACGCCTAGGTCGCAGTGGTGCTGACGCACGCAGTCGCTAATCTGGGTGAGGTTCTGCGGGATGGGCTCGGGATTGTGGGCGAAGTGGCCCGTGGGCTCGCAGTTCAGCTCCACCACCTCTTTCACACCCAGCCGGCGCAGCAGTCGCGGGATGGCGAGGCCGCCGGTGCTATTCACGGCATCTACTGCCACACGGAAGCCCGCCTTGCGGATGGCCTCCACATCGACCAGCTCCAGCCCGAGCACACGCTCGATGTGGCGGTCGATCCAGTCGTCTTCGACGGTCACATGGCCTAGGTCGTCCACCTCGGCATAGTTCACCTCGCCGCCGTCGGCCAGGCGCAGCACCTCCTTGCCCTCGGCATCGGAGATGAATTCGCCGCGCGAGTTCAGTAGCTTCAGGGCATTCCAATGCTTGGGATTGTGGCTGGCGGTGATGATGATGCCACCGTCGCAGTGGCCGTCGATCACCGTCATCTCCGTTGTCGGCGTGGTGCTTAGGCCGGTCTCCAGCACATCTACCCCCATGCCCACCAGGGTGCCGACCACCAGGTGGTCTACCATCGACCCGCTCAGTCGGGCATCGCGCCCTACGGCAATCCGCAGCCTGCGCTCCGTCTCGCCGTCTCTCTGTCTCGAAGTCTTCAAAAACGTGGCAAAAGCCGAGGTGAATTTCACTACATCGAGGGGTGTCAGTCCCTCGCCTGCCGGTCCGCCGATAGTGCCGCGAATACCGGATATGGATTTGATGAGGCTCATAATACAGTTTTTCTAATTTTCTCTCCCAAACGCTCATCCCATGTGAAATATTGCCCCGAGTGCAAAAAAAAGTCATTTCCGCCTGCGGCGGGTACGCGGGGCGGATTCGATGTTCTCCTGCTCGCCTGCGGCGGAGCGAAATCTAGTAAATCTTGTAAATTTATTCCGCCTGCGGCGGGTACGCGGGGCGGATTCGATGTTCTCCTGCTCGCCTGCGGCGGAGCGAAATCTAGTAAATCTTATAAATTTATTCCGCCTGCGGCGGGTATGTGGTGTGCATTCGATATTCTCCTGCTCGCCTGCGGCGGAGCGAAATCTAGTAAATCTTATAAATTTATTCCGCCTGCGGCGGGTA
>CAMVGR010000004.1 GCA_947167075.1 uncultured Bacteroidales bacterium | reverse complement strand
ACACCCTGCCCGCCGGAGCCTACCTGCTGAAGGTGTCCACCCCCAATGGCACCGCCACCCGCAGGCTGCTGGTGCAGTGAGGAATAGTTTTTTCCACAGAGCACACAATAATGTTATAACCTTCTCGTTTAGGATTTATTGATTAATAAATCTCACATATATTATGACACAAGAACAACTAAAATTCAACCCCAATCCTTTGGTGAGTTTTCTCGAAAAGCCAATGGCAGAGTTCACCAAGGCAGATATCCTCAAGGTCATCGAGGAATTCCAAATTGAGATGATCAATTTCCGCTACATGGCTGACGACGGTCGCTTGCACACGCTCAACTTCGTCATCCAGAGCCTGCAGCATGCCGACGAGGTGCTGACTAGCGGCGAACGAGTAGACGGCAGCAGCCTGTTCCCCTATATTGAGGCCGGCAACTCGGATCTCTATGTGTTGCCACGCTTCCGCACCGCCTTCCTCGACCCCTTCACCGAGGTGCCTACCCTCGACCTGCTATGCTCCTTCTTCAACAAGGACGGCGAACCATTTGCCCTAGCCCCAGAATACACCCTGCAGAAAGCCGACCGTGCCTTCCGTGAGGCAACCGGAGGCATGGAGTTTGAAGTGATGGGCGAACTGGAATACTATGCCATCGCTCCCAAAGAGGACAACTACATGCCCGAAGACCAGCATGGCTACCATGTGAGCATGCCCTTCTGCAAGTTTGAAGAGTTCCGCACAGAGGCCATGCGCCTAATAGCCGCCGCCGGTGGCGAAATTAAATACGGCCACAGCGAGGTGGGCAACTTCACCCACGGCGACTTGATGTACGAGCAGAACGAGATCGAGTTCCTGCCCACCCACCTGCAGGCAGCCGCCGACCAACTGGTGATTGCCAAATGGATGATGCGCGAACTGGGCTACAAATACGGCATCACCATCACCTTTGCTCCGAAGATCACCGTCGGTAAAGCCGGCAGCGGAATGCATGTGCACACCCGCGTAAGTCTTGACGGCAAAAACATGTATGTTGGCGAGAATGGATTGAGCGATGTGGCACTGAAGACCATGGCCGGCATTCTGTCGCTGGCAGGCTCGCTGACCGCCTTCGGCAACACCAACCCCACCAGCTACTTCCGCCTGGTGCCCCACCAGGAGGCTCCGACCAACATCTGTTGGGGCGACCGCAACCGCAGCGCCATGGTGCGCGTACCGCTGGGCTGGAACCGTAGCGCTGGCAACATGATGGCAGCCGCCAACCCGCTGGAGAAGAACGACCCCGTCGACTTCAGCCACAAGCAGACCATCGAACTCCGCACCCCCGACGGTAGCGCCAACATCTACCTGCTACTAGCCGGCATGACAGTGGCCGCCCGCCACGGTTTTGAGATGCAGGATGCCATACAGTATGCCAAGGATCGCTACGTGAGCGTCAACATCTTCGAGCATGAAGAAGTGCTCAACCGTCTCGCTGTGCTGCCCGACAGCTGCGCTGCCAGTGCCGACCTGCTGGAACGCGACCGCTCCATCTACGAACAGGACGGCATTTTTGCTCCGCAACTGATAGACGGCATACTGAAGCAGCTCCGCTCCTACAACGACCGCACCCTGCGTGCCGAGATCGGCAAGGACGCCGAGAAGACACTCCAGCTTGTGGAGCGTTTCATCCACTGTGGATGATGAACCACGTAGCATTGCTCATCGGCGGCAACCAAGGCGACCGCCATGCACTGATACAAGAAGCCACCGCACTGATTGCCGAGCGCATCGGTGCGGTGGCTCTTGCTTCTCGTATCTACGAGACCGAACCTTGGGGCGACTTCGGCGACGAGAAGCCACAACCATTCCTCAACCGTGCCTTGCTGGTAGAGACAGCCCTTGCAGCCCACGAGGTGTTGCACGAAGCACTGTCCATCGAGGCTGAGCTGGGTCGCCGACGGTCCTCCGTAAGGCATCACTACCACTCGCGCCCCATGGATATCGACCTCATCTTCTTCAACGACGAGGTCATCGACACCCCCACCCTCACCATACCTCACCCCCGCATGCACCTACGCCGTTTTGTGCTTGAGCCACTGGTGGAAATCATTCCGGACTACCGTCACCCCACCCTCCATAAAACAATAAGAGAACTCCTCGACGAGCTCCCAGAATAATAGACAAACTATATGCACTCACGGGGCTTCCGTAAGCGCTGGTGATCTTAAATGTTTTTTATGTTCACCCAAAGCACACATGCAATAAAAGGAATGATTCTCCGTTTTCATGCCATGAAAAAATTGTTGTCACTTATTCTAATTGTCTTGCTGGGTGCCACGGCGATGGCTCAACGCTACACCGTCAGCGGCACCATTGTAGATAAGCGTAGTGGCGAAACCCTCATCGGTGCCACAGTGCTCGATACACGTAGTGGCAAGGGAACTGTCACCAACCTATATGGCCATTATTCACTTACACTTCCCAAAGACAGTGTCGCCCTAAGAATCACTTTTGTGGGCTACGAACCCCAGCACGTAAGAATGCTGCTCGACCACAATCAAGAACTAAACATCCAGCTCCGAGAAAGCGTTATGCTAGAGGAAGTAACAATCACAGCCGACCGCGTAGGCGACGTGCGCAGCGTGCAGATGAGTGCCATGGATATGCCTGTTGAGAAGATAAAAGCAGTGCCAGTGCTTTTTGGCGAAGCAGATGTCATCAAGGCATTGCAACTGATGCCTGGGGTGCAGAGTGGTTCCGAAGGCAACAGTGGCCTCTATGTGCGTGGCGGTGGACCCGACGAAAACCTGTTTCTACTCGATGGAGTTCCACTCTACAATGTATCCCATCTCGGTGGATTCTTCAGTGCATTCAACACAGATGCCATCAAAAATGTCACCCTCTACAAGGGTTCGTTTCCAGCACGCTTCGGAGGCCGGTTGAGTGCTGTGCTTGATGTGATGCAAAACAATGGAAACGACCAAGAGATACATGGGAATGCTTCGATAGGCCTCATCTCGGCCAAGTTCAATCTAGAGGGCCCCATCGTGAAAGAGAAAACCACCTTCAGCATCTCGGCCCGACGCACCTATGCCGAATTATTGGTGATACCCACCATCATGTGGATCAACGACTTGAGCAATGACGACCCAGCACCCACTGTGGCACAGAATGCCAAGTTTGATGCCGGATACTATTTCTACGACCTAAACGGGAAAATCACACACAAGTTCAGCGACAAGAGTAGACTGTACGGCACCTTCTATATGGGAGAGGACGAAGTGTATGGCAAAATCAATACCGTCACCTCACTTGACGAGAACATGTACCTAGGCTTTCGCAACCGATGGGGAAATCTGATTGGTTCGCTACGATGGAACTACGAACTTACTCCCAAATTGTTCATGAACGTCAGTTCCGCATACACACAGTATAACAACTTGCTTGTGGGAAGTATAGAAAAAATCGTTGCACCCAACGACCCCTCACCATCGACAATGGAAGGCAACTACTCGTCGGGTATACGTGATCTGACCGCTCGGGTTGACTTCGACTATGCCCCCCATCCCGACCACAGCATTAAGTATGGAGCACATATCACCCGGCACTGGTTTATCCCAGAAGTAGCACAGGGGAGTGTAGACTACTATGACAGTGTGCTTGGTATGAACGGGGCATTCAAGATGGATAGTACAATCCTGAGCGATACCACCCGAGCCACCGAACTGATTGCTTTTATAGAGGACGACTGGTCAATCACAGAAAGCATAAAGGTCAATGCCGGCCTACATCTGAGTGGCTTTAAAGTACAACAATCGTTCTATCCATCGCTTCAGCCACGTATATCCGGACGACTGATGATAACACCCGACCTGTCGGTCAAAATAGGTTACGCCTGGATGAGGCAATACGTCCACCTATTGAGCACAACTAGTATTACACTGCCAACCGACCTATGGGTGCCAGTCACCGACAAAATCAAGCCTATGGAAAGCCACCAAGTGGCCGGAGGACTATTCTATTCGCTATCAGGCATTGCAGACTTTAGCATAGAGGGGTACTACAAAGACATGAACAACCTGATCGAATATAAGGATGGGGCCACATTCTTTGGCTCGTCAGAGAATTGGGAGTACCTAGTGGTTGCCGGTCGCGGATGGAGCTACGGCATCGAGCTGCTGGCTCAGCGTGAGATAGGGAAACTGACTGGATGGATTGGCTACACATGGAGTCGCACCATGCGCCTGTTCGACCGCAAAAACCAAGAGCTGAATTTTGGCAAGCCATTCCCTGCCAAATACGACCGACGGCATGATATATCTATCGTGCTCAGCTACAAAATAAACGACAACATCGATGTCAGTGCCACCTGGGTCTTCTCCACTGGCAACACAGCCACCGTCAGCACCCAACGCTACCCCTATGCCAGCGATGATCCCGACGAATACGACAGCGGACAGACTGGCACACTTGCCGTCTACGAAGGACGGAATAACTTCCGTATGCCTAATTATCACCGGATGGATCTAGCTGCCAATTTCCACCGCACTTTCAAACGGGCACACCGCACCATTAACGTGAGTATTTATAATGTATACAACCATCAGAATCCTTACATGCTCTATCAGAGTATGACAGACAGTTACCAAAGCCACCCCTACTCGCTTAAACAACTCAGCATCTTCCCCATTTTGCCATCGGTAGCATATACACTTTACTTTTAACACATTATTACGATGAAAAGACACAACAGAATATACCTTCTGATTATCGCCTGCATTACGGTAACTCTATTCTATGCCTCTTGTGAAAAGACCGTAGACATCGATGATGATGCCAATCGAGAGTGGGTACTGAATGGAGTGCCAACCGCCGGCGACAGAGCCTTTGTCTACTTTGCCAACACTCGTTTCTTTCTCGACAGCAGCAATAATCAGCCAGTTGATAATGCTACACTTACCCTCACCGTCAATGGGATACCTCTCAGTCCCGACTCAGTTAGCAAATGCAAGTACTTCTTTCCTCATATACTACAAGAAGACGATAGCCTAAACATCGACATCGAAGGAAACGGACGGCATATACATGCCGAGACCTATATCCCCCTCCTGCCCGACATCTCTGCCTTCGAAGTAGCTCCTGTAGCCTCAGAGAGTTTCAACTTCTACACCGTCAAAATTCAACTCAACGACCACCCCAACCGCAAAGAGTACTACAACATCGTTGTCAATGTCCGCGACAGCGGAATGAGATACGACGCTTGGGGTGACTCGCTCGAATTTGTCGACACCATTCGACAGACCTATTTTCTCATCCCCTTCAATCCAGAGATCACTTCCAACGAGGTAAATCCATACATCCCACTTGGAGGTTACCTGTATACACGCACCATGTTCAAGGACGACTTGATAGATGGCACGCAAGATGACATACTCTTATACCTATTCAATATTAACGACACCAACGAACGCCCACCCTTCAAACACGAATACTTTGTACAGGTGGAAAGCATCACTCCTGCAAGGTGGAACTACCTGATAAGCTCCTCGCAGCAATCAAGCTCATTCTCTGTCTTTGCGGAACAGGGCAGCGTATGGTCCAATATCGAGGGAGCCCTAGGCATCTTTGCAGGCAATGCACGACGGAAGTATGCCTTCGACCCCGACACCATCACAAATGCCTCTATCAGTCTCTCTATACCGCCCATCTCACACCCTACCCTCATAGAAACTAGGGCTCATCGGAAGCCATTTTAAAGCTCGTAAATAAAAAATATTTTGCCAGTTATAAAAAAACATGTATCTTTGCATTTCGATTTTACCCCATAAAAGGCAATGAAATCGTCATTAAGTAATTAAAACATAAATAAATAAACAAAATGTACGCAATCGTAGAAATCGCAGGAAAGCAATTCAAGGTCGCCCAAGATCAGAAGATCTTCGTCAACCGTCTGCACAACGACGAGGGTAGCGAAGTCTCTTTTGACACCGTGATGCTGAAAGACAATGATGGCAAAGTCGAAGTGGGCAAACCTTACATTGCAGGAGCAAACGTCAAGGCCACCGTTCTTCGCCATATCAAGGGCGATAAAATTTTGGTGTTCAAGAAAATCCGTCGCAAAGGATTCCAAAAAATGAATGGACATCGCGACTATCTGACCCAAATCAAGATTGACAGCATCAATTAAGAAGTCTAACCGTTAAAAACAACTAAATCAATATGGCACACAAAAAAGGTGTTGGTAGTTCCAGCAATGGTCGTGAAAGCGAAAGCAAACGACTTGGCGTTAAGATTTTTGGCGGTCAGAAGTGCATCGCCGGTAACATCATCGTCCGTCAACGCGGTACAGTCCACAACCCTGGTCAAAATGTAGGTATGGGCAAGGATCATACCCTCTTTGCTTTGGTTGATGGCGTAGTAAAATTCCACAAAGGCCGCGAAGATCGATCTTTCGTGAGTGTAGTCCCCGCAGAATAATACGGACACACCGAAAACCTTAGCCCGCCATAATTAAAATATGGCGGGCTTTTTTCTATCACCTAATGAACCACAGTTTGCTTTCCTACTTTATTTATAACCCAGCCTAAATTCTAGTTACAAGTGCAACACTGAGTAGAAAATATAAACTCCAAAATTTGGTACTCTCAGGTAAAGTGACTACTTTTGTGTTGCATATGAAAAAAAATAAACACTTTACCAAAGAGTAAAGATACACAATTTCTGTGTCTGAGAAAATCACAGTGGCGGCGATGTCGATATGTTTTCCATGATGAGAAAGGAGAAAAAAGATCACCTCGGAAACTGACAGGTTACATGAGGGATGAGATTGTCGGCATGATCTGGGAGTTGCATTGTTTCCCAGAGTGTGTTTGCGGATATTTCCGCAGATTGAGGAAGCCTTGTGTGTCACAGGAGTGGATTTACGACCTCATCCGCAGGGACAAGGCGGATGGTGGCGACCTGTACAGGTATCTCCCGCACAGCCTCAAGCACCGTCGCCGGCCTTTGAACAAGCCAATGCCGATTGCCGGATGCGTCATCATAGACGAACGGTCCGCCGTGGTGGATGCCAAGTTTCGCTTCGGTGACTGGGAGATGAATTGTATTGAGATAGATAACCGTTATTATATCCATTAAATGTAATATTGACAGCTCCAAATCGACCGAGGATAGACTTACCTTAGTGTTAGGGTAGAGTTATCTTATTGTTACCATATACATCAGCTTATTGAAGGCATATACATCTGCATATACAAACCATATAGCGATAAGGGGAAAGAGGCAGCACAACACTCTAATTCTCATAACGAATGGGGGTTCGTCGTTTTTATTATACTTATTCGTGGTGATGTGGGCAGGCTTCATGTATCGGCACAGATGAGAGACTCCCCGACGACAAGTGAAATGATAAACAAAAAGAAGACCTTGGCGGTCTTCTTTTTGTTGGTGCCCGGAACAGGAACGCCCCAGGCATCTCTACTTATTAGTAACTGTTTGTGGTTGTTATCATTGTTGCTTTTGACGGTTCAAAACCGAACAATAAAACTGAATGATTTCTCAAAAAGGTGGCCAAAAGGTGGCCAAGGTTTTGGTGTGCAAGTACGTCTAATGTATGGCTTATATGTATCGGGATTATTGTTCGTAAAAGTTTTCAAAAACAACCCTATAACAAGAAAACCAGATTATTATTGTGTTTAACTAACCACCCTACACACCACATTTTAACATTGGAAACAGGCAAAGATGATGCAAAAAGAGACCCTCGATTAAGAGTCTCTTTTTGATGGGGTAGTATTTCTTGTTGGCAGGACGAAGTTCTATATATCCTTCTGCCTTATGAGAGAGGTCAAGGAACTTTATTGTGAATTCGTTATTCACGAATGCCACAATCACATCTCCGTCCGATGCCTCGACACTTCGGTCAATGATGGCAATGTCTCCGTCGTTGATACCGGCATCAATCATACTGTCACCATCAACACGACCGTAGAAGGTTGCTTCGGGGTGTTTGATGAGGTCTCTATTGAAGTCTAATGTCTCGTGCTGGTAGTCCTCGGCTGGGGATGGAAATCCAGCCTTGATGGAGTAGGCAAGTTGAAGTTCTAACTCTTTATAGAATTCACTCGGTATGATATGTATCTTGGACATATGACATTCATTCTTTAGGAAAAGAGAACGTAAATGAATGAATTTTATTGCTCGAAAGTCAGCATCTCTACAATCCGATATGACATAATAACAACTGTTTTGAGATTGTGTGATTGAGATAAAATATGCCTGACTGTCTTTTTGTTACGAAGATAGACAATGGCCTGCTGTTTTATGAAAAAGGAAACAAATATACGGCTATGACAAGAATTGACATATATCTTTTCTAATTGTGCAGCCGTAATCAAGAAAGGATAATAATATGGAAAGTGAAAGTAAAAAACAAGGAAGAAAAAAGATGGACATTCTGACTGCATTGGATGCAATTGTCGATGCTGCAAAGGACTCTAAACTTTCTGATGAGTTCTATAAAAAATGCTCCAGATTCATTAAATATGTGTGTGCCAAACTGGACATCACAAAAGAGCAATGTGTATTCCTTTCCATTTTTATGGAGAAAAGTAATGATAACAAAATTCATATTAATGAAGTGGCTGATTATCTTGGATGCAGAACCACCCATATTTTAAGATATTCAAAGGACATAGACACATTGATTGAAAGAGATTATATCCGCCGAGGTCGATATATAGACCGTATTTCGTACCACGTCTCATCCGCTGTAATTGATGCATTCAAGAACGACCAGCCAATGCCTTCACGGAATGTTGAGAATCTTAACTGTGTAGACTTTTTCAATAGAATCTCTGAGATTTTTGATATGGTTGATGATGACGAAATGGATAAAGAGGTGGCCGAAACACGTATCCAAGAATTAATGGAATACAACAAACACCTCTCTTTCGTTGAAAAGATTTCTCCATATTATTTATCGGAAGAAGACCTTATAGTCTTACTAATATTCTGTCATAGATTTATTACAGAAAATGATGACCGTGTTATGTCCTATGATATGGAGTTTATGTTTGACAAATCTGATTTAAGACGTATAAAATCTGATTTATCAAATGGGCGTAGCAATTTACAAGATGCCAAACTGGTCGAATGGAGTAGTAATGGAGAAATGGCGGACAAAGAACATTTCAGACTTACAATGAAGGCTAAACGAGAATTACTTGATGAACTTAACCTTCCTTCCCTCTCCGATAACAGGTTAAATAGAGGGATTATCAAAGCCAAAGATATAACGGCACGAAATCTATTCTATTCGTCAGATGTAACACAGAGAATCGATGAACTAAAACAATTGCTTGAGGAGGAACATTACAATGACATCCACGCTCGCTTACAAGAGCAGGGCTTTCGCTGTGGCTTCACCTGCTTATTCTATGGTGCACCAGGTACCGGTAAAACGGAGACTGTTCTGCAACTGGCTCGGCATACTGGACGTGACATATTTCAAGTAAATATACCGGAGATAAAGAGTTGTTGGGTTGGTGAAAGCGAGAAAAATATCAAAGCACTCTTTGATACATACCGTCAGGAAGTCAACACTTCACTTATCACACCAGTTTTATTATTCAACGAAGCGTATGCCATTATTGGGAAACGTCAAGAAGGGGCGGAACGTGCAGTGGATAAGATGGAAAATTCCATCCAGAACATCATCCTTCAGGAGATGGAAAACCTTGATGGCATACTTATAGCCACCACTAACCTTGCACAGAATATGGACAAGGCTTTCGAGCGTCGTTTTCTCTACAAGATTCGTTCCGACAAACCAACCATTGAAGCACGTACCGCCATCTGGCGTGAGATGCTGCCCTCTCTCGAAATGGATGATGCCAAGAAACTGGCCGAGCGTTACGATTTTAGTGGCGGCCAGATTGAGAATATCGCCCGCCAATACGCCATTGATGCCATTCTCCACGGCAATGCTGTCCCGACTGCCGAGAATCTGGCATCACACTGTGACTCTGAACGTATCAATCAGAGTTCTTCCAACAAACGAATTGGCTTCACCTTTTAACGAACAATAATATGAAACAAATGACATTCAGAGCAAGACAAAAAAAGCTCAAACGAGGAGTCCGTAGAGACGAGTGGACAAGGCTGATAAAGAGCGGCGAAGGGCGCAGCAGGGTGACGGTGACCTACGAGCCCTAGTCAGGAGATGAGGCCCTACGGAGCAAACTCCCCCAAGGGGGACCCATTGGTCGCAAACCATTGAGTAGACTTATAAAAATGGGGGAGTGAAAGTTTTTTACCGGAAGGATAAGATATTGTAAATAAACACATTTCTATTAAAGGAGAAGACTGACGATTAATTGTTGGGGGGCGCCTATAAAAAATATAGACGAAATATTAAAAAAATGCGTATCTTTGCAGAGAAAACAAAAAGCGATGGTTTTTTGTACAAAAATTTGAATATCAGAATGAAAGTGCGATGAAAATTGGTGTTCAGACCGTAGGAAAGGCGTTTTCTGCGACTCCGGAAATCAAAAGAGGTGTTTTTCGTTATGATAAGAAGTAAAACAACAAAAGTCATTTCGACTGATTTATTAAAAAGGATAAACATGACAATCCAAGACAAGGGGCATCTACTACCCAAATATTCACAATGCGCTAAAAATCAGCACATTGTATTCTTAACATTCATTTCCACAAGTTTAGGTGGAGTCTTCCACGAGAAGACACAGCCGCAGCATGGGCGGCAGATCAGGAAGCTGGCGGCGATGATAATGCTGGCAACGATGATGGTCTGGCCCGTTGCGACAAAGGGCCAGACGACCTACCAGTACTATGCGCTACACAAAGACGGTAAGGGCTACCTGCGGCAGTGCAAAGGTGTGGTGAACAACGACGGCACTTTCCGCTATGAAAATGCCTACGACGGCAACGGATCGTCGATATGGGTGTACTCGTCGGACGGGTATCTGCAGAACGAGATGTACTACCTGAACGTTGCTAACGGGCAGACGCTATACCTGTCGACGACCCCCGTTACGCAGTGGGATCTGGTGACTGACGGCGACAAGATGCGGATGCGGCTGCACGGCACAACGAAAGTGCTGGGGCTGAACAGCAGCAACGCGGTAGTGGTAGAGACGAGCCCGGCGAACCTGTATGCGGCGTGCACGCTGACGGTGACGGAAAACAACGGCAAATGGGACGGCCCCAAGGATGTGGAGTTCAAGGTGCAATCGCCACAGGTAGTTACCTGGCTGCGCACATATTACCTTCGCAATATCACGGTGACGATAGACAAAAATGACGCCGAGACGACGAATGTGAAGGTGGTGGACAAAAAGGACTCGCGCAGCTACTGCACACTCGCCTACAAGACGACGGCCGACGGGAACAAAGGCACGAAATGGAACTTCGATGCCAGCGCAGCGGTGATATACAACTTGACAGGCAGCGATGTGGCGGTCACGGCGACCTACGACGTGGGACCCGTGAACCCCATAGTCCTGGCCACACATCCCGTCACGGAGAGGAGCATCAAGCTGACCGTCACCCCCAAGGCGTTCACGCCAAACCCCGCCAAGCAATACCTGCTGTTCAACACCAACGAAGAGAGCTACCGTTTCGTGAAGGCCACGACATCGCTGTCGGAGGGCGACCTGCTGCCCATGGACGGCACGAAGAGCGAGCTGACCGAGGCGGTGAACGGCGAGCTGGCCTGGGAGATAGAGGCCGATGGCGAAGGCTACTTTTCGTTCAAGAACGTGACGACGGGGCGCTACCTGTACTATGACGCGGCGGACTACACGGTGAGCGACTACGGAGCTGCCAAGATAGGCTCCACGGCACCGTCGAGCAGCGACACCCGCTACAAATTCCGCCTCTTCAGTGGCGGGGGAAACCGCGACCCATTCGGCACATGCTACTACATCATTCCATTCGAGAAGCAATTTGCTGTGTATAAAGACAATGGAACCATCGAGGAGATACTGTTTTCCCTCTACGTCAACAAAAAGACCACACCGAAGATAGGTGGCCTGTACAAGGCCAGCAACGACGTGAAATGGAAGCTGTATTCCTACGAATGGCAAAACCGGCTATGGAGCGACTACACTATTGTGGGCGAACAGAATGTGTACACCTCCGGCACACACACCTATACAGCCTCGACAAAATTCACCCGCAACATCAAGGACTCGCCCAGCAACAGCGACTACTGCACCCTGCCGGGCTCTGAGACACAGGCAGGCATCAGTTACACGTGGGAGCTGACGGGCATAACAGACTACATGACCACGAGCGACGTGCTGGCCGCAGGCACAAGCACTCTGACGGGCACCGTCACCCTGCCGCCAGCGACACGAACGGGCACACTGAAGGTGACAGCCACGATAACCTCGCCGGCAAGCCTCACTAACAACACGTCGATACCCATCACGCTATATAACCTGAACCCAACATTCACGGACATCACCTCACTGTCGGAAATCACGGATGCCAACGGCATATACAGGCTTACGGCAAACACAACCTACGATGCCACGAGCAACAAGCCAGGGGTGACTACATTCAGCGGTACGCTGGACGGCGACGGGCACACTATCAACGGGCTGACGGCACCGCTTTTCGCGACACTGAGCGGCGGCACGGTGAGGAACCTGACGATGGACAACGTGGCCATCAGTAGCGGCACCAACGTGGGAGCCATCTGCGGCGAAGCCAACGGGCTGAGCCGCATCTACAACTGCGGCATCCTGGCCACGAGCAGTACGGTGACCACCGACGACGACGGCTACACGCACCTGGCCACCAACAGCAGCAGCATCGGTGGCAGCAACTATGTGGGCGGCCTGGTGGGACTGCTGGACGGCGAGGCGCGCGTTGTGAACTGCTACAGCTACGCCAACATCACAAGCGGGACCATAGTGGGCGGCATAGTGGGCTACAACAATGTGGCCACCACGAGCAGCAACCTGAAAACCATGGTGTTCGGATGTATGTTCTATGGAGACATCACGGGCGGCACGAACAAGGCTCCAGTGTACAACGGCACCATCATATCGAACAAAGACGCCAGCGGCGTGAGCAACTACAACTACTTCCGCGGCGAAGCCTCGTATGTGCAGAATCAGGACATAAACACCTACAACTGTGCCCTGATGGCCGAGACGCGATTCCTGGAGCGCTTCGAATTTTTCCGACTGCTGCTGAACAGCCACAGGGAACTGGCGGCCTGGTGGGCGACGGGCAGCATGGAGAACAAGGCGCAGATAATGAAATGGGTGATGTTGCCCGACAGCATCGGAACCAGCACCCCCTACCCCATACTGAAAGCCCCCGGACGCTACCGCTCGGCGGTGTACGTCGACGACCTGCAGACCGACGACGTGGCACACACCGGCACCTCGAGCAGCACCGGCACTACACTGAACACACTGTCGGTGAGCATACAGATGGGCAGCGGCGGCGCAGTGTTCGCCCCGCCGGCAGGTGCCAGCATCACCATCCCGACTCTGACGCTGAACATCACCGACAAAGACCCCGAGCACTTCAATTTCAACTACTACAAAGTGCAGCTGCCCTACTACAACGACGTGGGCACCAAGAACTATACAGGCAACCGCGTGGTGACGGGCTGGAAGATTGTAAGCATCACAGGCGGAACCCCCGGCAGCTTCACCACGGGATCGGAGGCCACGACCGACGCAACAGGAGCCATCACCGGCACGCCGTACAACTTCGCAGACCGCAACTGCACCAACAAAGACCTCTTCAGCCAGAGCGGACGCGTGTTCAACCAAGGAGCATACTATGATGTGCCAGAGGGAGTTAAGGCTATCACCATCGAACCCTACTGGGCCAAGGCGACGTATCTGGCTGACGCCTATGCCGACGTGGTGTACAACCAAGGCATGAGCGAACCGAAAAACGTGCCCAACGTGGGCGGAGGAGAGATATTCGTGAACAACCGCAACTACCTCATAGCCGGCGAAAGCCAGAAGGTATACACCGCCGTAGGCAACGCCCGCAACGCCTTGGGGCTGAGCAGCAGCAACAAGGTGTACGACTACGCCATCGTGCTGGTGGGCAACGCACACAATATCGGACTCTCGTCGGACAACAGTGGGCACCCCTACACCATCATGTCGGCCGACTTCGACCACGACAACGAACCCGACTTCAGCTACATACTGCGTTTCAACAGCCGTAGCCAGATGCACCCCGTAAGGGTGGACTTTCTGAACGTTCCGGGTCTGGGCATGGCACAAAAATCGACGGGCAGCAACGGCTCGTACAACTTCGGCATCATGCAGCCCATTGGCTGGTTCGAAACAACCAACACGTCGCTGTTCCGCGTCACGCAGCTGGAATACGACCGCAGCAACCGCACGGCGGCGCCGCTGATACTGCAAGGCGGAGTCATCGAGCAGTGGGTCAGCGGACAGAGCAACAAAGTGGCCAACAACACCACCTATTTTCATGTGGGCGGCAACGTGTGGTTCAAGGAGTTCCACCGCGGAACGCACCAGGACCAGACCTACGAGTCGAAGCATCCGCCCATCTCGGTGACGGGCGGTGACTACGCCGAATTCTACCTCACAGGACTCTACCGCGGCGACGTGAGCAACTATGACGACAACGCGGAATGCTACATCAACGGCGGCCGATTCGGCATCGTAGCCGGCGCCGGGCAAGAGGGCGTAGGCGTTGTGGCTAACGGCACAGGCAACATCGTGTGGCAGATAGACAACGCCGACATCGCGGAATTCTACGGCGGGGGCATCAATGCCGCCAAACCCGTGGTGGGCAACATCACCACCGTCATCAAAAACAGCCGAGTGGGCTTCTTCTGCGGCGGACCCAAGTTTGGCGACATGGGGAGCGGCAAGACCGTCATCACCACCGCCACCAACTGCACCTTCGGCACCTACTTCGGCGCAGGCTACGGTGGCAACTCTTATAGCCGGCAGGCACCGAAGAACTACTCCACCAACATCATCAACATCAACTGGAACAAATGGATAAGAGGAGAGCAACACGCCGGCGATAACTTCGGCGGATACAAACAAGAATACAACACAACCTACGGCGGTGTCTCGACGCAATACAACTACCAGTTCCTGCCCCTCTCGGACAACACCACCAACGTGGCGCGCCTCTTCGTGGAATTTGTAAAATTCTCGCTGGCCACCACACACAACGTGACATCCAAGCTGACCGGCTGCACAGTGGAGAACAATTTCTACGGAGGCGGAAGCCTGGGCAAAGTAGACGGCACAGCCACCTCAACCCTGACCGACTGCACCGTGAAAGGCAACATCTATGGCGCCGGCTTCTCCGCCTCGCTGCCTACCGTGGAGGTGGACAGCCTGGAAGGATACCGTTTGGAGCCATACTATTACGAAAGTCTGGGCACCTATCGCACAGCCGTGAAAGGAGTCACCACCACCTACACTTGGGAGCACACCGACGCCGACATCGCCGGCGCTGCCAACGATGCCGCCCGCACAGACTTGACCATCAACAAAACAGACCACATCCTCTACACCAACGAAGACTTGGGAACCTTGGGCACCGTAGGTACCGCCAACATCACCCTCGACGGCAACACCGTGGTGGGCACCCTGGTGGGCGTAGCGCCATCACAGACGCTGAAAGAAGGCACGGGCAACGTGTACGGCGGCGGAGAAGAGAGCGCCGTCTCCGGCAACACGGAGGTTCTGTTGCGAGGCAATACCCATGTGTACGGCAGCGTCTTCGGCGGCGGCATGCACGGCAACGTAGGCGGCAACACCCACGTGACGTTGGACGAATAGCAAGGGGTAGAAATCAACATCCTCACATAAAGGGTATGGCACGGTGGGCATAGCATTCGAGCTTATGTCTATGCTCACCGTGCCATCCAAACGATGTTGAAGAGGGGTTGTCCAAAGTTGTGTCTAATATCTGTCCAAAGAAGTGTTCCAAGTTCAACACAGTGAAGATTGTGCATATTAAGAGACAACATCCAAATTGTGTCCTAAGTTATGTCTAAAGTCGTGTCAAAAGACTTTGAGGATAACTTTGAACATCTATTCAAAGCTTTTCCCTGCAAACCATTTACAAAACGAAGTATCCAACTGCACCCCTTTTTCATAGTTTTCATTAAAATATGGCCAAAATTGGGACATAAAAGAGAAAGGATTTTACATTTTACTCATTTTGAGTCGTTTGCAAAATCCTTTCGTGCCCGGAACAGGACTTGAACCTGCACTCCTTTCGAAATACGCACCTGAAACGTACGCGTCTACCAATTCCGCCATCCGGGCGTCTGATTGACTTTGGTGCCCAGGACAAGACTTGAACTTGCACGCCTGAAACGGCACTACCCCCTCAAAGTAGCGTGTCTACCAATTCCACCACCTGGGCAATCAGAACTTTCTTTTTTCTTGCGAAAGCGAGTGCAAAGGTACAAAGATTTTCACAACTGGCAAAATTTTTTTTTAAAAAGAAAGCATTGAATATTATAATACATTAATACACAATGCTCTATTTGGATTTATTTTTATAGCCGACGTTCGGTACAGCTTATCGAAACCATCTGTCGGAGATGTAGCAGTAGTCGTTTTTCAGCCTACAGATGCCTTCAATTTTTCTGCATTTTCTGCAAGTTGCAGTGCTTCAATACACTCTTCGATATTGCCGTCCATAAAGTCGGGTAGGTTGTGCATAGACCATCCTATGCGATGGTCCGTCACCCGTGACTGTGGGTAGTTATAGGTGCGCACTTTTTCGGAGCGGTCGCCGGTTGCCACCATTGTCTTCCGCTTGCTGCTCATCTCTTCCATATATTTATTATACTCACGTTCATACAGGCGCGTGCGGAGTAAAGCCATTGCCTTCTCCATGTTTTTGATCTGTGACTTCTGGTCTTGCATGGAGACGACGATTCCCGTCGGGATATGTGTGAGACGGACTGCGGAATAGGTGGTGTTTACACTTTGTCCTCCTGGGCCGGAGGCACAGAATATCTCCTTTTTGATGTCGGCAGGGTTGAGTTCGACATCGAACTCCTCTGCTTCTGGCAGTACCACCACACCTGCTGCCGAAGTATGCACACGTCCCTGTGTTTCGGTGGCGGGTACTCGTTGTACCCTATGTACTCCACTCTCATATTTCAGCAAGCCATAGACACCTTCTCCACTGACAGTGAAGGTAATATCCTTGTATCCGCCTGCTGTGCCTTCGTTGAAGTCGCTCACTTCCACCTTCCAGTGTTTTTTCTCGCAGTATCGGGTATACATTCTGAAGAGATCGCCAGCAAAGATACATGCCTCGTCGCCACCGGTACCACCGCGTATCTCTACAACAGCATTTTTCGAATCGGTAGGGTCGGCAGGGATCAGCAGTATGCGGATATCTTCTTCCATTTTTTCTTTCCTGTCCAAGCTGGTTGCAAGCTCTTCTTTGGCCATCTCGCGCAATTCTTGGTCCTTTTCGGTTTCGAGTAGCTCACGACACTCGGCAATAGATTCCAATAGGTTAGAGTATTCTTTGTATGCTTTTACTACCGGCTGCAGATCCTTGTAGTCTTTCGACAGTTTTACATAGCGTTTCATGTCGGACGTGACCTGCGGGTCGTTCATCTGTTGTTCGATATCCTGGTATCTGATATATATTTCCTTTAACTTGTCTAGCATCTCTTTTTCTTAGTCTTATTAAGTCGTTTTTATCGATTATACTATATGTTATTATCTCACCAGCGTGATATTGCCGTTAGTTGTGTGATAAGAGTCTTTCACATACGAATAGCGGCAGAAATAGGCATAGGTGCCTTGTGGGGCCACGCCACCATCGCTCGTCTTGCCATCCCACAGCTCGTTCTGGTCTGTCGTGTGCCATACCAGCTGCCCGTTGCGGTTGTAGATATATAGCTCGTATTCCAGCAGAGTGAGGGTCGTCACCATACCGAATCGGTTGTTATCCTCACGATCGGGGGTGAACATGTTGGCAAACCATACCGTCGTCACCTCCACCGGCAACCCTATCGTGGTGTCAGCACAGCAGTTCAACCTATTGCACGACTGCAGGGTGACATACACCGAGTCGTCGTCGAGATTGCTGAACGAGTGGTCTACTCGCTGCCCCTCTGCTATACCACCGTCGGAAAAGCTCCAGTGCGACCATTTGGCATCGTTCGACACATCTAGGAAGGTCAGCATCGGGTCTTCCTTATTCACCCGTGGTGCACTGCTACGTATGGTGGGCACCGGTGTGGGCACCACCTCTATCTTTACCGATGCTACCGACACCTCACACGGCGTGTTGCCTGCTGGCACCAGGTAGTAGGTCGTCGTCTGCTGCGGATATACCACCACTGCACCTTGGCGGGTGGTGTCCAGATTCGGGTCGGTAGGAGCCGAATTCCAGGTGTAGTTGATTGTGCCGTCTGCACTCAGGCTCACACTGTCGCCCACACAGATGGCCTCGATATCCGAGCCCAGGCTGATGATCGGCTGGCCCATCACCATCACCTGGTCGGTCGTCTTGTTGATGCATCCCGCTGCATTCTGCACCGTTAGGCTAATGTTGTGTGTACCCACGGGCAGTACCTTGTGCACATCGGGGGTGGTCTCTTCCAGTGTGTCGCCGTCGATCACCCATGTCAGCTTCAAGCTCGACTGCATGTTCTTCACACTGTCCGATGCTGTCAGCTGCAATGTCTCGTTCTCGCACAGTATCCGCTTCGACACATCGAAGGTGGCGGGCGGTATCAGCTTGGCCGTCACCACAAAGGTCTCGGCTGCTGTGCAGGGGCCGGCTTTCTCATTGCCTGCCGTGGTAACGAATAGCTTTATCGCGTGATCGCCGTCTGTGGTGAATTTATACGAGACATTTGTACCCCATATCGTATCCAGCGGCAGCAGTCCCTGGGCATCATTATACACCACCCAGTGGGTCGAATCGTCCTCGGCACCCGAGGCGGCAAAGACCACACTGCGGTTGTACATATTCACCGTACCACCACACAGCGACTCGAATTCCGCCATCACTAACGGGCGACGATTCTCCACGTTGGCATAGATCTGTGACTCGAAAGGCTTCTCGGGGTTCAGTGCTGAGGTCATCACGCACTTGAAGGTCTGCATGCTGGCTGTGTCACCGGCATTGGGGCCGCTCTTTATCACGAAGTCGCTCAACTTGGCATTGTAGCGATGGTAGGTGGTGTCGCCACCATCCTCTGGAAATATCTGGTGGAAAGCCACCGTGTCTAGATACTCATGGTTGAAGAGGTATTCTTCGTCCACAGCACCGCGGTCGGCAGCGAACCACTTGTAGGTATTCAGTCCCTCTGGTGCACTCAACGTGTCCAGCACATCACTCTCGGGGCTGGGGCAACCAGCCGACTGTATAATCATAGGAGCATAGTCGCCGCAGACATAGGCATAGACGGGATCAGCGGCATATATGCAGTCCGATGTGTACATTTCCACACGGACATTGGTATAAAGATAGTCGTTCAGGTTCACTGCGACCTTCGTCCAAGGCTTGAAAGCATACGTGCAGGGCCACTTGTTCACATCGCCTGCTCCCGTCTGCCATCCTTTGGGTAACTGGCTACCTGTAAAGTTTGGGGCGGAAACTTTATACCACAGATTATCATTAATCGGTACCGTGTCCCACACCAATGTACCATCAGACTTTTCGGTTTGCTTCACGACCCTAATCAAATACTCTCCCGCATCATAGGCCGTATGCGGAAAACGACGTGCGACAACGGCATAGTTGATAAAGAGCAATGCGTTTTCAGGGGTTACGTACATGGTGTAAAATAGCGACTCCGAACCTTTGTTGGTTCCACTGGACCATTTATGGGTGTGTGCGGGTGAGCCTGATGCACAACGTATATCTCCCAAACGAATGCTCGAAGTGTATCCAGGTGGGATACGCGGCATTCCCACAGTATCGCCAGGCACTATGGTCAGCGAATCGATACCGTTATTCTTTGTCAGGGTGATAATCTGAAAACGATGGCCATTCAGGTCAAAGAAATCGTCCCCACATGTCCAGTAATCGTCTTCAGTAGGCGAATCATATTTCGAATCAGTTATATTGCTATTGCCCTTGATTTCCGTACACGAACTGCTGGCGCAGGTGCTCATCACATAATAACCAGTTGTTGTATCGGTCATGTTCTTAGGGTAGCAACGCTCACCAACACGAGCAGTCCAATAGTAGTCGGAACTACCAGTGGTAAAACTTGTCGGATTCTTCCATTGCGGACATGGGCTGGTCGTTTGGGCATAACCCGTTAGGGTTAATGTAGCCAATAAGAAAACGGCTAAACAATGCTTGACGTGCATAGAATTTGACTATTTATTAATACTCCAATATTACATTATCTTACCAATGTAACAGTACCGTTAGTTGTGTGGTAAGAGTCTTTCACATACGAATAGCGGCAGAAATAAGCATAGGTGCCCTGTGGGGCCACGCCACCATCGCTCGTCTTGCCGTCCCACAGCTCGTTCTGGTCTGTCGTGTGCCATACCAGCTGCCCGTTGCGGTTGTAGATATATAGCTCGTATTCCAGCAGAGTGAGGGTCGTCACCATACCGAATCGGTTGTTATCCTCACGATCGGGGGTGAACATGTTGGCAAACCATACCGTCGTCACCTCCACCGGCAACCCTATCGTGGTGTCAGCACAGCAGTTCAACCTATTGCACGACTGCAGGGTGACATACACCGAGTCGTCGTCGAGATTGCTGAACGAGTGGTCTACTCGCTGCCCCTCTGCTATACCACCGTCGGAAAAGCTCCAGTGCGACCATTTGGCATCGTTCGACACATCTAGGAAGGTCAGCATCGGGTCTTCCTTATTCACCCGTGGTGCACTGCTACGTATGGTGGGCACCGGTGTGGGCACCACCTCTATCTTTACCGATGCTACCGACACCTCACACGGCGTGTTGCCTGCTGGCACCAGGTAGTAGGTCGTCGTCTGCTGCGGATATACCACCACTGCACCTTGGCGGGTGGTGTCCAGATTCGGGTCGGTAGGAGCCGAATTCCAGGTGTAGTTGATTGTGCCGTCTGCACTCAGGCTCACACTGTCGCCCACACAGATGGCCTCGATATCCGAGCCCAGGCTGATGATCGGCTGGCCCATCACCATCACCTGGTCGGTCGTCTTGTTGATGCATCCCGCTGCATTCTGCACCGTTAGGCTAATGTTGTGTGTACCCACGGGCAGTACCTTGTGCACATCGGGGGTGGTCTCTTCCAGTGTGTCGCCGTCGATCACCCATGTCAGCTTCAAGCTCGACTGCATGTTCTTCACACTGTCCGATGCTGTCAGCTGCAATGTCTCGTTCTCGCACAGTATCCGCTTCGACACATCGAAGGTGGCGGGCGGTATCAGCTTGGCCGTCACCACAAAGGTCTCGGCTGCTGTGCAGGGGCCGGCTTTCTCATTGCCTGCCGTGGTAACGAATAGCTTTATCGCGTGATCGCCGTCTGTGGTGAATTTATACGAGACATTTGTACCCCATATCGTATCCAGCGGCAGCAGTCCCTGGGCATCATTATACACCACCCAGTGGGTCGAATCGTCCTCGGCACCCGAGGCGGCAAAGACCACACTGCGGTTGTACATATTCACCGTACCACCACACAGCGACTCGAAATCGGCCAGCACCAATGGGCGGCGGTTCTCTAGGTTGGCATAAATCTTCGATTTGAAGGGCTTGTCGGGGTCCATTGCCGAGGTCATCACACACATGAAGGTCTGCGTGCTGGCTGTGTCGCCGGCATTGGGGCCGCTCTTTATCACGAAGTCGCTCAGCGTGGCATTGTAGCGATGGTAGGTGGTGTCGCTCCCATCCACAGGAAATATCTGGTGGAAGGCCACCGTGTCCATATATTCATAGTTGAAGAGGTATTCCTCGTCCACGGCACCGCGGTCGGCAGCAAACCACTTGTAGGTCATCATGCCTGCTGGGGCACTGAGCGTGTCCAACACATCGCTCTCGGGGCTGGGGCAACCACTCGACTGTATAATCATTGGCGAATAGTCGCCACAGACATAGGCATAGATGGGGTCGACGGTATAAATGCAGTCGCTAGTGTATATCTCTATTCGAACATAACTGTACAGATACGAGTTAAGACTGATAGCCACCTTTGCCCAAGGCTTGTACACGTAGGCACATGTGGTGGATTGACAGCTGGAGCCTGGCTTGCCCATCTCCCACGGTGCAGGTGGCTTTCCGCTGGGAATCTTGGGGGCCGACACTCTGAACCACAACGAGTCGTTGATGGGCTCGTTGGGCCAACTCCCATCGTCGTCCTGTTTCACCACTCGTATCAGGAACTCGCCGGCTTGTGCAGGTGTGTGGTCGTAGCATCGGCCAACCACAGCATAGTTGACGAACAGCAGGGCATTCTCCGGCGTCACATACATAGTATAGAACAATGCCTCCGCACTCTTGTTGCAGTGAGTGCTTTTCCAGTCGAACGATGTCGGCGTTTCGTTGCAGTAAGTTGCACGAGGATCGCCCAAACGGATACAGGATGTATACCCCTGCGGGATGCGTTGTATGCCACCTTCGCCCGACTGTGGAATGGTGAATTCGTCTATTCCAGTATCGGCACTGGTGAGGATGATGAAACGTTCATCCATAGCATCGAATATCTTGCCATGGCTGCAGCAGGTAATACCGGCATCGCTTCCAGTGCGCAGATCCTCGTCGGTGATGTTGGCATTGCCCTTAATCTCCTTTGCCTTGGGGCTGGCGCAAGTGCTCATCACTTTATAGCCCGACGAGCCATCCGAACCGGACACACGTTCACCAATACGGGCCGACCAGAAGTAGTCGGTGCTACCAGTGTTGAAACTGGTAGGATTCCTCCATTGCGGACAGGGACTAGTCGTTTGAGCCATTACACTTGTGATTGACATTGTAGTCGCGACGAGTAAAAATAGAATTATCTTTTTCATACGTTATGTTGTTATGTTATTATCTTTTACTGATTATCTTACCGGAGTATTGTTTAATCAATCCATTCACAGTGGGGCTTACCTGCCATGCCACAACGCCCATTACCAGCAGTGTGCCCAGCACCAGGGTCTTCGCTACAGCGTCGAGCAACAGAGCCAATATAGAACCCGAGGAGGTTAGCACAGGGTTGATCCACATTGTCCAAAGATGGTTTAGCACAAACGCCATCGCCATCAGAGCCAGCACCTTGGCCTGACCGACTGAGAAGAGCGACACCCTCATTCGGCACCATACGAACGACAGCAACCCTGCGAAATATACTACATAGCCTAGCAGCGTAGCCGCAGCACTGCCATCGATGCCCCACAGCGAGATGAACCAACTGTTCATCAGCACAACACTCGCCGTGAGAATGGCTATAAACACCAACGACCACGGATAGTGGCGCGAATAGTTGAGCAGATCGGTTGCGATGGAAAGCGAGGAATTGGTCACCTTGGCCAACCCCAGGAGCAGGACTACTCCTGTGCCCCGCACATAGCTATCGCCATTGGGGATGAGGCCATAGAGGGTGGGCAGATTGATCCAGATGAGGTAGAAGATGGTAAGGCTTACCAGCAACTGGTGCAGGCTCACCTGCTGCATGAGTCGCCCTGCCTCGGTCCAATTCTCCTCCTTGACAGCCGATGCCACCACGGGCCGCGATATGGCCCCTAGCGACCGATAAGGCACTTCGACCACATTGGCTATATAGGCTGCGATGGCATAGACTCCGGTGAGTGCGGCACCGGCCTTGGCACCCACGAAGAGCGAATTGACGAGCGGTATGTTGCCCGCCAGCACAGTGGCCGACATGAATAGCGTGTAGCGCAACATCTCGCGGCGATGCCGTCGGTCGAGGAACGACCAGTCGATTCGGAACATCGACCAATCGAAATGGGTGATTTTTAGCAGGTAGATAACACCCAGCAACATGGCAACACCATAGGCTCCGCAGAATAGCCACACAAACACATCGAGCGACACCAGACGCATGCCGTAGAGCACATAGGCTGCCAGGGTGAATAGCCTCACACCCACCTCACGCACCATTTTGGGCACCGCCACCCGCATCAGCACCGACGCATTGGTCTCGAACACCGTCATGTAGAGGGCAAAGAAGGTGAGCATCGGCAGCAGGTGGAAGTACTGTGCCACCAGTGGAGAGCGCTCGATATAGGCCGCCACCAGCTCGGTGCGGAAGAGCAGAAACAGGATGCCGAACAGCAGGAATCCGACCAGCGGGATTGCTAGCGAGAGGCCAAAAATGCCGTGGTTGTTTTTCCCGTCCTTGAAATGTGGGAAGTATTTCACCACCGAGGCATTGGTACCCAGCTGTGCAAGGCAGGAAAAAAGCATAGCAGCATCCACCATGACACGGGTCAATCCCACCTCCTCCTCGGTCAGGCAGCGTGTGAGCACGAAGAAGGTGGTGACGAAACCAATCGCCACCCCCAGGTAGTTGGCCAATGCCCCTTTGATGCTCTGACGTGCTATTACACCCATTTCTTCCTGTTTCGAATGGTCGGCTACGAACACCGACTATATATTTAGTTTTATAATAAGATACGCTTTTGTTGCGATTTGTTGTCACAGCATTATAAAAAAAGAACAGGGGCCACTCTTCTGCCCACTTGTCGCGTGAATGAGGCGTGGCCTCAATGCAAAATCACGGTGCATCTACGGTGCATGTACGGTGCATGTACGGATGAAGTACGGCGAAAGGGCGGCAGTGGGCTGACTTTCTATCACTTACACGAATAAGCGATATTTAATTCTCTACAACACAACATTTTGTGGCATACCGCCGTTATATCTTCGTGAAACATTTTGCACTGATCGGACGCTCGCTTAAGCACTCGCTATCGAAACGGCTTTTCGATAGCCAACGGTTCGATGGAGCCGACTATCGGATGCACGAGATGGAGTCGCTCGCACCGCTACGTGAATGGATTGTGCGTGAGGAGATTGCAGGATTCAATGTAACAAATCCGTTCAAGCAGCTGGTTGTGGAGCAGCTAGACGAGCTCGATGTCGATGCAAGGACTGTGGGTGCGGTGAATTGTGTGCGGGTGGACGGCAATCGGCTGATCGGATACAACACGGATGCACCAGCATTCTACACCACCCTACCCCCACTGCAGCCTGATGCGATGGCCTTCATTCTAGGCACCGGTGGCGCTGCCAAGGCAGTAGCACATGCGCTGGAAACCAAGCATATACCGTATGTGATGGTGAGCAGACAGCCCGCGCTGCATGCGGGAGCGTGTAGCTACGACGAGGCAAGGCAAGCGCTGCAGAGACATCCCCGTTCACTCTTGGTCAATTCTACCCCTGTGGGGACCTCGCCGGAGGTGGACAGCACACCATGGCCTTGGCCCGAAACACTACACAGGGGGATGGTAGTCTACGACCTCGTCTACAATCCCGAAGAGACCCTTCTATTGCACCATGCGAAAGCACATGGATGCTTGACAATCAACGGGCTGGATATGCTGAAGAGGCAGGCCGAACTGAGCTGGGCAATATGGGGACTGGACGGCAGAGAGTGACCCTCGGTCGACCTGTTGATTAAATACATCGAGCCGATGTTGCCACCATCACCTACACAATAGTGCTATCGGCGCTCAACAATCTGGATAACAATCTCTTCGAACAAACAATCGACAAGGGGGCAGATAATTATTTATCAACAATGACCCTTATGTCGGAGAAAAGATGTATTTTTGCCATTTAGATAATACTCACCCATTATGGTTCAATTCACTCACCTCCATGTGCATTCGCACTATTCGATGCTCGACGGCATGTCGAAAATACCCGATCTGATAAGCAAGGCCAAACGATGCGGCATGTACGCCATGGCCCTCACAGACCACGGCAACATGTTTGGTATCAAAGACTTCCTCGACACAGTAAACAAAGAGAACGGGAAGGTGAAAGGCCAAATGAAGGAGGTGGAGACCAGGATAAAAGAGCTCGGCGAACAGCTGAAAGAGGTAGAGGAAATATACACACGAACCGAGATTCCCGAAGGGACACCCAAGCTGAGCGACCTGCAAGAAGAGTTGGAAAACCTCAAGACCCAATTGGCAACTCTCAAGGGGCAGATATTTAAACCCATAGTGGGCACCGAGGCCTATTGTGCCCATCGCACACTACACGACAAAGACAAGAACCTGAAGGAGATAAACCCCGAGACCGGACGCGAACGCATAGTGGACAGTTCGGGCTACCACCTAATACTGCTGGCCAAGAACCTGCAGGGCTACCATTCGCTGTGCAAACTGTCATCGATAGCCTACACCGAAGGCTTCTACAACCGGCCCCGTATCGACCACGATCTGCTAGAGAAGTACCATGAGGGCATCATCTGTTGCTCGGCATGTATCGGCGGCGAGGTGCCACAGCTGATCTTGAAGGGAGACCTAGCGGGTGCCGAACAAGCTGTGCTCTGGTTCAAAAACCTCTTTGGCGACGACTACTACATCGAACTAATGCGGCACAAGACCGACAAACCCAACGCCAACTACCAGACCTACGAGCTGCAACAGAAAATCAACCCTGTTCTCATCGAATTGGCTCGCAAACACAACATAAAGATCATCGCCACCAACGACGCCCACTTTGTAGAGGAGGAACACGGCGAAGCCCACGACCACCTGATTTGCCTTGCCACCCAAAAAGACTACGACGACCCCAATCGTATGCACTATACCAAGCAGGAATGGCTGAAGAGTCCCGAGGAGATGGAGGCCGTCTTCAGCGATTTGCCAGAGGCGTTGAGCAACACCATGGAGATCGCCGCAAAGGTGGAGACCTACAGCATCGACTCAGACCCTCTGATGCCTGTATTCCCCATACCGGAAAGCTTTGGAACAGAGGACGAATGGCGCAGTAAATTCACCGACGAACAGCTCTTCGACGAGTTCACACGCAACGAAAAGGGCGAGGTGATTATGAGCCAGGAAGATGCCGAGAAGAAGGTGAAAAGGCTGGGTGGATACGACAGATTGCGACGCATTAAGTTCGAAGCCGACTACCTAGAGTATCTAGTGTGGCAGGGTGCACAGAAACGATATCTGACAGAAGCATCGCCAATGTCGACCGACGACATCAAGAATGCCCTCCCCGAAGAGGTAAGGGAGCGAATAGTGTTCGAACTGCATACCATTAAAACCATGGGTTTCCCGGGCTACTTCCTTATCGTAAGCGACTATATCAAAGCTGCACGCGAGGAGCTAGGGGTCAGCGTAGGCCCAGGACGTGGTAGTGCTGCAGGCAGTGTGGTGGCTTACTGCCTGTGGATCACCGACCTAGATCCATTGCGCTACGACTTGCTTTTCGAACGTTTCCTAAATCCCGACCGTATCTCACTGCCCGATATCGACGTCGACTTCGACGATGCAGGGCGAGGAAAGGTGCTCGACTGGGTCACCCACAAATACGGGAAAGAGCGGGTGGCACACATCATCACCTATGGCACCATGGCCACAAAGAGTTCCATAGCCGACGTGGGACGTGTGGAGAAGATACCGCTCGACACCGTCAATAGCTTAAAGAAGCTGATTCCCGACCGAGGATTCCCAGAGAATATCAAAGACGAAAAGGGGAAAGCACCGAAGGTGAACCTTAAGAACTGCTACAAGTATGTCCCCGAATTGCGTCGCATCATGGAGGGCGACGACGAGAAGATGAAGCAGATGCTCACCTATGCCGAAGAGCTAGAAGATACCAATCGCCAAATAGGTATCCACGCGTGCGGAGTAATCATCGGCTCGCAGGACATCACCAATGTGGCACCAGTGTGCGTCATCAACGACAAGGAGAGTGGCGAAGACGTACTGGTCACCCAGTACGACGGGCATGTGGTAGAGAACGTAGGCTTGATTAAAATGGACTTCCTCGGGCTGAAAAACCTCACTATCATCAAGAACTGCGTCCGCATGGTGAAGAAATGCAGAGGCGAGGAGGTGGACGTAGACCACCTACCTCTCGACGACGAGCTGACATACAAGCTCTTCTGCGATGGCAATACGGTCGGTGTGTTCCAGTTTGAAAGTGCCGGCATGCAGAAGTATCTGCGCGAACTACAGCCCCATGTGATCGACGACCTCATCGCTATGAATGCCCTCTATCGGCCAGGGCCCATGGACAATATACCCGAATTCATCGACCGCAAACAGGGTCGCAAACCCATCACATACGATATACCCGTGATGGAGAAATACCTGAAGGATACCTATGGTATCACCGTATATCAAGAGCAGGTGATGCTACTGTCGCGACTGTTGGCCAACTTCACTCGTGGCCAAAGCGACACACTCCGTAAAGCCATGGGCAAGAAGCAGATAGAAAAGATGAACGAACTAGAGGTGCTTTTCTATCAAGGTGGCGAAAAGAACGGGCACGACAAAGAGACCCTGAAGAAGATATGGGAAGAGTGGAAGAAGTTTGCCTCGTACGCATTCAACAAGAGCCACGCGGCCTGCTATTCGTGGGTGGCCTATCAGACGGCATACCTGAAGGCTCATTATCCTGCCGAATACATGGCTGCCGTGATGACCTCGGCACAAACGGACATCAAGCGTGTCACCGAACTGATGGACGACTGCAGGAAGAACGGCATCGAAGTGGCAGCACCCAGTGTAAACGACTCGGATATGAACTTCAGTGTCGACTCGGCAGGACGTATACGCTTCGGACTCCAGGCCATCAGCGGCATGGGTGAGGCTGCCAGCGATGTCATCATTTCTGAACGTGAAAAGAATGGTCCGTATAAGGACATCTTCGACTTCCTGAAACGAGTGGACCTTCACTCGGTGAATCGCAAGAACATAGAGGTGTTGGTAAAGGCCGGAGCCTTCGACGGCGTGGGCACAATGCATCGTGCACAGTATTTCTACAAAGAGAATTCACTCGATACCACCCCCACCTATTTAGACCAATTGGTGAGATGGGGTATTCGCCGTCAGGACAACGCCAACACCGCACAGATGAGCATATTCGACATGAGCAGCGAGCTGGCCGAAGAAGAGCATCCCCCCATCCCCACTGCTTCGCCATGGAACAGCATTGAACAGTGCAAGTACGAGAAAGAGGTGATCAGCACCTACCTAAGCGGACATCCTCTCGACAGCTACTGGTTCGAGATGAAATACTATGTGAATACCCGAACTGCAGATCTAGCCAATATTGACAATATGAATGGCCGCGAGGTGCGCTTCGCCGGATTGGTGTCGGATGTTAAAATTGGCACAAGCCGTCAGGGAGAGCCCTACGGAAGTATGGTCATCAACGACTACTCCGGAAGCTATGAGCTGAGGCTTAAAGGCGACGAGTTCAGCGACTTTAGGGGATTCTTCGAAAACGACACTTTTGTCTTCATCAAGGGCACAGTGATGGTACGTCCCTATGTCGACAAAAGTGGCATCAACAAGGTTTTCTCCAAGATACGGATAGGGGCAATGATGAACCTAAGTAGCGTGGTGGATAGATATACATCGAAACTGAGCTTCAAAGTGAATCTAAGCGACATCGACGATGAGATGTGCAAGACATTGGAAAAGGTGGCCAAGAAGCATAAAGGGAAGGTACCGTTGGTGGCAACCGTGCTCGATGCCACACACAACATCTTTCTGAATATGAGTAGCGACACCATGAATGTGTCTGCACGCGACATCATACCGGAATTGGAAAAGATTAAAGGTATATACGAAATCCATCCAAACATCAAGTCATGATGCCACCACTCTCCACCCCCGTAGATTGCAAGCCCTTCCCCTTTCAGCTCGACATGGAAAGCACGATGGTGAGCATCGGCTCCTGCTTTGCCGACGAACTAGGCAAACGACTGATGGCCGGCGGCATACAAGTGAACCAAAACCCTTTTGGCACTCTTTACAATCCTGCATCGATAGCCACTGCAATAGAACGGATCCTCGACGACCGACCAATCGATGCACAAGATTTGGTTTACCACGAGGGGTTGTGGCACTCGTGGCATCACCACGGCAGTTTTTCCCGTCCAGAGGCCGACCAGACATTGGCTCTCTGCAACGAACGCATCCATCAGGCCCACAACGATCTAACGAAAAGCACACTGCTGACGGTCACCTTCGGCACAGCCTGGGTATTCGAGCTAGCTATCCCTTCACAAAACGTTGCCACAAGGGTGGTGGCCAACTGCCACAAGTTGCCCGCCTCCACCTTCGTAAGACGACGTATGTCTGTGGCGGAGATTGTGTCCCTGTGGATTCCTCTTATTCAGAAGATAACCACCCTCAATCGGCATATCAATATTCTCTTCACCGTAAGCCCCATTCGACACATGGCCGATGGAGCACATGGCAATCAGCTGAGCAAGAGCACACTGCTACTCGCTATCGACACACTGCTGAACACCCCCGCCCTGTCAGACAAGACATTCTATTTCCCTGCCTATGAGATTGTGATGGACGAGCTTCGCGACTATCGCTTCTACAACCAAGACATGTCTCATCCCTCCCCACTGGCAGTCGAAATTGTGTGGGATCGTTTTCAGAAAGCCTCCATGTCGCCCAACACCATTCAGCAGATTCAAATCAATACCAAACACGCGAAACAGCTACAACACATTCCCTTGCATCGTTCCAACGCATAGCTGCCGCTATCTCACTGTACCACAACGCTCTACACATCGGCTCTAATGGCAACATTTTGTCGGTAAATTTCACTTTCGTGCAAGAGGATCACCCTTATCATGGTGGGGCTGATAGGCGATGAGAAATGCTGGCAGAGTTCCTCTCCGCTGTGCAAGATGCAAAACACGCATCGAATGTGGAATATATATACGATAAAAAGAGGTCGCAAGAACCTCTTTTTGTGGAGTATACGGGAGTCGAACCCGTTACCTGTAGATTGCGAACCTACCGCTCTACCAAATGAGCTAATACCCCTTTGTTTCAAACTGCAAAAGTAAGAAAAAATATTGAATTGTCCGTTTTTATTTGCACATAGCTTCTCGCCAGTGGTGTACTCGATTGATTAGAAGAGGGTTTTGGAGTGAAGGAAAGTTATTTCATGTGCGCATCTGCCGTCTATATTCTTGGGGTAGTGCTATGGTTGTAGTTCGAATTTAGTATCCTTGCACACATGGGCCGACGTAGTATGTTTTTTGCCATAAAGCAGCATGATTGCGAGTGGATTGTGTCGTCCGAACAGTATGAATGTTAGAAAAATTGCATTATTTAAACTCATGATTTCTAGCAATGTACGAGTACCTATCACCATATTTGGTGATTTTTATTTTGCCATTTTGGAAAAAGTATGTAATTTTGCACTCGTAATCAAGAAGAAATATTGATCAATATTAATCCTAAAAAAGTAAAAAAATGGCTTACAAAATCACTGACATCTGTGTTGCTTGCGGCACCTGCATCGACGAGTGCCCCGTTGGAGCTATCAGCGAAGGCGACATCTACAAGATTGACGAGAATGCTTGCGTTTCCTGCGGTACCTGTGCAGGTGCTTGCCCCACCGGCGCTATTGTAGAAGGCTAATTGCCTCGGATTTTAGATCAACAAATAGGCTCGACAATCATGTCGGGCCTATATTTTTATCTAGCTGGCCGACATAGATTATGTGAAATAGCCAATCTGCTGGTCGCGAAGCACGGCCAGTGGATAGCATTCGCCATCGCTAAGAGCGAACCATCTGCCTAAGACTGTAGCTCCTGCCGGTCTATGTCTGGTACACATCGGTCTGCAGGGGTTCTCGCCTACGTTCGTTCTGGCGGACGACGGCGATCCATCCCCACTTTTTCTACTACTTTTGCTTTCGATATTGGGTGGACATCAATGATTTGATTTGTAGATGGTTCTGCTATCTCTTCATTCTCGTTGGAAACTACCGCACCGTCGGCCAAGGTGAGGCAGCCGCCGTAGGCGGTCTCCGAGCAGCGGCCCTGCTGGTCGCTGACGTAGAGGTAGATATGCACCTCGGTGCCTTCAAACTGCTCCGGCAGCAACACACTGACTTTCTTTTGCCTACGATAGACAGGTGCCGCCAAGTAGCCCTGTCCCAGCGAGGGCGAGTAGACGTATAGATGTACTGCATCGTAGGCATCGCACTGCTGGTGCAATGGGTTGCGCTCGAAGTCCACCTCCAGCCGCGAGCCACCCGTGGCCACCACCTGGCTGGCCTGCACCGGTGCCACAGGCCCTAGGCTGAGCACAAGGCTCTGGTAATCCACCTTTAGTTCTCCGCCTTCGGTGCTGAAAGCGTGCTGATTGAGGCTGACGAAGAGGTTGTATGCCGTCATGCCTGCGGCGCGGGCCGTCTCGGTCATCGACTGCAGCAGCACCCACCTCATTCGTGCCGCCAAACGCACCTGCTCGCGGAAGGCCGCCCGATGCTCCTGTTGCGCCTCGGTGCGTGGATTGCTAACCTGTGCTGGCCGGCTACGCAAGCACCATTTTCCATTCCACATATACCCGATAGCCGACCCCAGCTTGCCGCTGAAGCCACCCATATATCCATTCTCAAACTTTGCCATAACGAAGTATCATTTTTTTACTATAACGTACTTTTCGCCTACTTATTGCTTACTCAAGTAAAAGATGATAAATAGAAGATAAATGGAAGAGTAGGAGATGAGTAAGAGATGATCTGTATTCAATATTGTAATACAGCAAGTTGCAGGCTTTAATTTTGTGATTTTTAAATTGCCAGGATGATAAATTGTTGTTTTTTTGAATCGTCAAAACAGATTTTCATGCTATCATTGCTCAACAGTGTTGCACTTGATAGTTGAGTCTACAAAAACACACATAGAAGGGAGGGAGTTGGCGGACTTCACATGCGCTGTAATATGTTGTATCATACATCCTCGCAAATATGGATATGTTATAGCCATTAATCGGATTATTATATACATACCATGGTGTTGTCTCATGTGCATTGGGTGTCTCTTCTGTTGAATGATTACACGCGACAATCGTCAGAGCAGATAATATAAAGAACGACAATCGTTTCATTTTCTACCAGTATTCAATTACTCGTTGCGTGATAAATCTCGCATGGCCGTCTATAAAGTCCTCTCGCTGTATCCAATTCCCCTCGCGGTCATATACATATTCGTAGGTATTCTCTACCTCGCTCCTTTTTACATTCCATTCGTTACTTTTTGTACTGAGTATGTATTCCGCTCTTTTGCTTTTCTTAAATACGATATTGCCGTGTTCGTCATATAACATAGAGGCATGAACTACTACCGGCTTCTTGGGGTCTGCTCTGTCTAATATAACTTGTCGTACCGGTTTATCATTAGTGACATTATTCCATGTGTATTTTGTTTTTCCAAAGAAATCTTTTTCTATGGTTCTTGACGAACCATCTATAAAATACGACACCTGCTTTATTTCCGACAACTCGCCTTGTTGGTCTTTTTCAAAGACGGAAACTAGTCTGCCTATAGTGTCATATTCATAATACGTTCCTTTGCAGAATGTAAGCGGGCCGTCGAACATATCGATTTGCTTCTTCTTTTCAAATTTCTCCTTTGCCAAAAGACGATGATTCCCGTCATAGGTAAACCTAAACCTGCAAATATCACGTTTATCGAACACCTCGAGGTCTCCATTCATGTCGTATAGATACGAGAATCTTTCCGTCATGTTCCGTTGGAGGTCTTTACATACAATATTCCGTTGCTGATATGGACCTTCTTCAATATAATCGAAGTCGTACTGACATTTTCTTTCAGTATCTTCGTTTCGACTTCTTTGAATTGTTTCACAATAGATGCATCTATCATTTTCGTCAAAAAAAGCCTCATATCGATATTTCTCAAACGACAATTCTTTTCGTTGCTCTTTATCCCAAACGGTCTCAACAGATATCATCTTCTCTACAAGGCCACTTTTCGTAATCCACATTGTGGTCGTGGAAGCATCAAATGGGCTGGGAACAAGTGCCAACCGATTGGTCCTTTTGTAATATTCGTTGTTTTGTGGAACAAGGAAAGACTTTACGGAACAATAGCAAGGTTTCCCACAACAGCCAACTATATGCTTAACTGGGTTATAGTGAGCGATGCCAGCAAACTTTTCAGCCTCAAAATACATGTTCGAAAAAGATTATGACACCTCTATTCGCTTTTTAATTGCGCAATAGATAAACCATGCAGCTGATAACAAATCTAAAATAATCCAGATACTTTTGCTGTGTAAGTATATCGGGAAAAATGGATTAAATAAGACTGCGACCAATATTGTGGTAATCGTCGAATACATCATCTTATTTTTGATGGTTCCTGTCAGAATGAATAAAGAGGCAGCAAAAATGATTATTCGAAGAAAAGTATAATAACCTATAGGTAATCTGAAACACCCTATTACCAAGAGCATTGCTGAGATGCAACATATAACATAAAAAACAGAACCTCTTTTCATGTCAATTAATCTATTTCTTTCAGCTTTCCGTCACGAGTCAATGAATACCATTTATCCCCAACCTGAACTTCCAATTTCTTGTCATAATTCAATATCTCATTGTCATAAGTATTGGGAATAATCCAATTACCTTTTTTGTCTACCACGCCCCACATCCCATCTTTCCTCACAGAACATAAACCATGATAGAACGAATCAACTTCATCAAAAACAAAATCGATAACAATCCTTCCTTTAATGTCAACAAAACCCCATTTATCAGTTATCACTTTAACAGCCGCAACACCTTCCGAGAAGTCTTTAGCATCAAAATACCATGGTATTTGAGGTATCCCATTATAGTATCGACTTAACATATCCCCTCTTTTATTGACGAACGCCACCCTATCATTATGGTATATTCTAGCAAATCCACCAATAAATCCATCTATTTTGTCATACTTGAATGGGATAATGACATCGTCTTTTCTATCGTAAGCTCCCCACAATTCTTTCCCATCTACTAATTTACAAACGAAAGCAATACCTTTTCTAAATGGAGTATGCTCAATATGGTTTTCAATAATTAAGACTTTCTTTCTGTTTTTATGAACAAGAACCCACTCCCCTTTTAATCTAGCAAAAGCCCTTCCTTCAGAAAAAGATTCTGCGTAGTCAAAAGACTCATGAAAACAAAATTTGCCAATGCTTTCTCCAAACAAAGCTCTGCCATTTTTCCTTATATACCAGTATTTGTAATCCTTTGAAACTACAGCAACACCTTCATGGAAGCTATCGGCAGTATCAAAAACAGGTTTAATTACAAATTCTCCATGCCTATTAATATATCCCCACTTTCCAGACAACTCTCCATACGTATCATTAACCTGAACACCGGCTAATCCTTCAGAGAAACTTTCAGCATTTGTAAACTGTGGAGTGATTGCATATTCAAGGTCTGTATTTATAAATCCATATTGCCCAAACAAATAATTCCTATCGGTTTCCTTATCACCTACCCGAACCAAAGAAAGTCCCTCTCGAAAATCATTAATGTAATCAAATTTTATTGCTGGTGTCTTTTTGATTCGTCGATTCTTGTAAACGAAAGTGCCTGAATTTGAATCGAAATGCCGACCTTTCCGATTCAACCAATTATCAAAATACCAACTTTTTATACTCATACCTTTTCTATTATGGTTTTAATACTCTTTCAATAGGATTACCTATATTTGGGATTGTTATTTGGGTTCAGTGTTCAACTTCCATTTTACGTTTTTTTTCACAGCCCCTGTATCTGCTTGTGTAGTTCCAATAACAGTTAAGGTTTTTGGGTCGAATGTATAATCCACATCAAGGAATCGGCAGTTGTAGCAAATATTGTAGGAACCGCCTTCTTTTGCAGAAACCTCTATCCATTCTCCATTCTCATATAGAACTTTTGTAACACTGGAATACTCTTTCATATCGGGGAAGAAACGTATATGGTAAGTAGGTTCTCCGTTGTCGAAGGAAACAATTTCCATATCATACCCCCATTCGCAGGAACTGCCCTGCCACCTGCTTTTCAAGACATAGAAGGTTGTGTCGCTAAGGTCAAACTGCCATACCTTTATTACATTCCCTGGCCAGAATCGGTCTCCCTGCCATTGCTTGCATACCAGCTGACCGTTGGCATCAAAATATTGGTAGAAGGTTATCCATTCTCCCATGGTACCCTCGCAAATATCGCTTGTGGTGTAGAACTTGTATTTCCCATCAGGGGATATGACTACATTAAATGGGTCATAATCATGGGTTGTATGCCATTGGCGAAATGTTATTGGGTTGGAAAGATGAAACTGCATACGATTACGGAGGATGTCAACCCATATGGAACGGCTCCCCCACGGTCTTGACAGCCACATATCATAGAGATTATTAAACTCCCTTTTTATTTCCATAACGGATTTATATGGCGTCATGCGCAGATTCATTCCCCTGACCAGTGGGGTGACAGAATTGACCTCGGCGGTGTCTATGGTATGATGTTTTAATTGCCACTCATAATCTGACACTCCCAAATAACACAAATAGTCGAGATTCTGCTGAAAACTGAAAGTTCTGTCATTGTTAATTTCAAAAATGTTCTTTAAGGGATGCATGGGACATTCTCCGTCATGGTCTTCCGTCCATTGCATTTGCTCGTCGTAGTCCCTGTACATCCATACTCTGTTTCTCTTTTCCAAGAAACCATCTATTATTCCTGCGGTCATGGTGTCAGGGAAACAATTTGTGTTTACCGCGAACGAGCCTAATTCCGTCCATTGGCCGTCTTTAATGGAGATGATATGACAATACTTGATGCCGCTAAAGTCTTGATGCTTCCATACCACAGCAAGGACATCCGTTTCTGGCAGCACACCGGAGAGGGGGATTGCGCAATGCACAGACATGGCCTCATTCTCCGTATGTACGACATCGCCGTCGACGGTTGTAACTTTCATCACAATGTCATTTTCCCTAAACCAGTCAATGTCATCACCGGGCATATAAGTGTCACCCAAAATCGGAATACTGTCAACGTAGCGATGTGTCTTTCTGGAATAGTGTCTAAAAAAGAGCGTATCTACCTTGTCTGACGATATGAATCTGCCTGCCACCTTGCAAGGGGCGGCATACTCCAGTTCAAAGACATTTTCTTTTGTCCTGTCTTTTGCGGTGTAATGCACATCAGATTCAACTTTTGTATGGCAAGATGCCAATAGCAGTATTCCAATTATGGGTAATGCTATAAGTTTACATATTTGCTTTATTGATGAGCAGGAGTAGTGAGTTATTGTACCGAGTATTAGTATTGTTGTCTTTTCCATAAAGAAAGGCGCAAATTCTTTCATTGATAAACTATCACTTATTCTTACTGCGGGTGTCTGGAAAAACCTCGAACTGGATAAGTGGGAAAGAAATTCACGCCATTGCGCGAACTATCCGCAATCTTATTCCCAGTTCTATGTTTCGTTTTCCAGACGTTTGCAGTAAAGGAAACAAGAGCGTCAAGCTCAATATGTCTTTTGTTCTATATTACCGTTTTATATCATGTTGTTAATCTTTTATTTCACGGTGCAAAAGTACGCATTTTCCCCCATTCAGCCAAAAATATTTTCGGGAATGAGATATTTGGGCGATACGGGTGTACTTCAAAAACGGCTCCACAGGTGAGGTTTTGCACTTGCGGAGCCGATTGACGAGGTGGGCTAGCTAACCGAGGTATTTCTCAATGATGCTCACGTGGCAGATAGCAAGGTTCTAATCGTGGTGAATTCGCCATAATTAAAAAATCATTCTTTTATCTACATCTGTTCTCAAATTAATTGCGAACGCAGTGTGTTCACAATTGGTCAAGTGTGGTAAAACTGACACCATTAATATGATAGTAAAGAGACCACCGAGGGACTGCCGAAGGATCACCGAGAGGTCTTGTGGTGATAGTGCTGAAAACCAGTAATTTGACAGAATAGCACACCGTCTCTTGTATTTGACTGGTTATCAAGTGTTTTGTATTGGCGGCAAAGAAGGTATAAAGAAGGCACGAAGAACCCACATAGAAGGGAGGGGGTTGGCGGACATAAATGCCCGCCCGTGGGATGATGTGGTGCACCAGACGAGAGAAAAAAAACAGATAGTGGAAAAGAATAATGGCTGAAAACGACAGATAAGCCCCCCCCTCCGACAGGCAAAGCGATGGAAAAAGGGATGCTCCAAATGGGGCATCCCTTGCTGTTTCTGTTGCTGTTTCCGCTTCGCGGAGCAGAAAATGCTCTCCGCGAGCACGCGGTTACTCTTCCTCGTTGGCGGCAAAACTTCACTGGAGTTTTGCTCAACGTAGGCTTTGAGGGGGCCTGCTGCGGTATGTATTTATTTATAGTAACGGTGTCATATATAAAGGAAGAAAAGTGATTCCATCTTTCTCCATATAGTCGGCTGAATGTATCACATACGGTGTGGCAAGGTATTCGCCAAATTTATTTATGCATTTATTCAATGAGGTCAGTGTGTAATGTGTTGATGACTTGACTTCGATAGGAGAAATGTTATGACGTGAAGTTACTGAGGGTTTTCTAACGAGGAAATCAATTTCCATCCTGTCGTCTTTCTCATGTGATGAGTTGGAATAGAAATACAACTTGTTACCGGTAGCCACCAACATCTGAGCCACTATATTCTCCACCAACATACCTTTGTTTATCTCCAACTTATCAAACATTAGTTTTTTATACAACTGCCCCTGCTGGATATCCTTCTCGCTGAAAGCCATTGCAATCAACAAACCGGTATCCGCCATATAGATTTTTCTTTTGGCGTCATCACGGTTAAGGTTCAATCCAATATTTGGTTCCGTGGCCGCGTAGCAGACATTGATTACACGCGATTCTTCGAGCCAGAAAAAAGCATTGGCATAATTTCTTGTCCGGGCTCCTTTTTCGAGTTCGCCAATGCGGAACTTCTTCTCGTGACGCTGTAGCTGCGACGGAATGGTGTCGAAAATCTGTGTTACCTTTTGCTCATAGCCGGCAGCATACTTACTGATATCAGCACGATAGATGTTCAGTATATTCCTTTTTATCCTGTCCACTTTGTCGAAGTCCATTTCTTCAACATAAGTTTTTACTGCTTGAGGCATACCGCCCACAATCATATATTGGCGGAACAATTCCATGGTTTTTCGGTGCAACGGGCCTATTGGCTTATGGGAGGCAAAACAATCGCGAATATAATCCATCAAGTCCTCTTGCCCAATTGCCCATAGGAATTCTTCGAAATCCATGGGATACATATCAAGTCGTTCTTCCTCGGACGGAATCACAATATTCTTTACATTACGGTTGATGCTGACGAGGGACCCCGTCTCTATATAGTCGTATCGCCCGTCGTTGACCAAGTGCTTTATGGCCGCCCTAGCCGGAGGGTACTGCTGTACCTCATCGAACACAATGACCGACTCGCGTGGATAAAGCTTTGTGCTTTTTATGAGAGAGAGCATTCTGAAGAATGTATCTAGATTAGATAGCTGTTCTTCGAATAACATCTTCAGTTGTTTATCCTCCTTGCTGAAGTCGATTAGAATATAGGATTTGTATTCATTTCGTGCAAAATCTTCCACGATGTAACTCTTACCAACACGACGTGCTCCGTCAATTAATACGGCTGTTTGCCCCCTGGAAGCGTTCTTCCAATTTAATAACTTACTGTAAATCTTTCTTTTCATAAAACAATTTCACCAAATTCAACTGTGCAAATATACAAATTTTACACCAAATACAAAATAATTCTATAATATATTTTGCACCAAATATAGATTTGTCCATTGTGAAATTCTGCACTAAATTAAGATTTTCTTGCTGTCGAGTCGTAAGAAAACAAACTTTTTTTAATAGCTATTCGCATTTATTCTTAAATCATGCCTACGTCCATTTTTTATTTTGAGAATGGACTTATTGTTGTTCCCCAAAATATGTGTATCTTTGCACTGTCAAATAAAGCAAAATGCACACATTCGGCATTGGGAGAGGATGACAGATCGGCTATTTACCGACTATGAGTACACAAAACTCAACAAATTAAAGAAGTCCAATCCCGAGGCATTCTTCTATCTGTATTTGGCATTTCAATTATCTCACGGACACCAGACTTGAGTCTGTGGGTGACAAATATGTCTGACAGAGGACGACAAGAGCAGCCCGGCGAGAATCTCCGTCCTGACGCTATGCTTTTCGGGGTCAAACCCCAGCCATTTCAAGAATTTCATAGTTGCTTATTTCGTCGCTTACAACAACGACATAATTCTCCGTTTATTGCACAAGCATACAAGAGAAGCCCCAGCTGGGGCTTCTCTTGTGTATATGCAGACAATAAAGCCTGCGTAGCAATATTGCTCTCCGCGAGCACGCGGTTACTCTTCCTCTGCGGCGGCTTCCTCGTAGGCCTACAGCCAACGATTATGCCTCGCAGTATCATCAGCAAAGGACGGCCCCAGCGGGTGTCTTTTTATGTCATTCATTATTTCCTTGCTTAACGCCATTTTTTTTGAAACACATAATATTTTTCACCTTATTATTTAACTGTAGGATAGGTTATTTTTATCGTTTGCTGGAAATTGTCAATCTCTATCTTGCCAATACGTCCGAGTGCAGATTGTCCGAGAAGCAATGGTGCCGTCTGTCCTTTCACAACGCTGGCATGAACATTCTCCAACTCAACTTCTCCAATGGTTATTTTCTTAAGATTGACTACTGTACCAGCAACGATATCGCCTGAGGCGGTACGATAGGCTTTGCTGCCTATAACGTCTTTATCTGACAAGTAGCCATTCTTTAACATAAAGGCAGCCTCAACAGACGAGATAGTAATGTCGCTTGCTCCCGTGTCGAATATGAAGTATAGCGGTAGCCCATTGACTGTACATTTCACCTCATTTACACCATTACGATGGTTGAATGGAATGTTAGTTGTCCGTTGAACATACTGAATTGAATGCTTTCCATTTTTTGCATTATCGCGGTTTTGATTCTTTCTATACTTCTCTATAAGTTGTTTGAATTCTTTCTCGTTACGAATATTGTCCATATCATCGTCCTTCTCTATATGTGTAAATCGGTTATATCCATGTTCAAGTGCCAGCCGTAGGTAGTTTATCGCCTGTTCTTTATCACCTATCAAAGAGTAAAGGCAAGCGGCATCATACAGGTTTCCCTCATAATCATAACGTAGTACGGTGTCAAGTAACCGGATTGCATTGACATCATCACCCAGGTAATGATAAGCGAAGTGCGCGCACGACAGTTCCTCCATATCAGTAGTATCCATATCAATACAACGGCAAAAGTCTTTCTGTGCTGCTGTCATATTGCCAAGTTTTCTATAGGCGCATCCTCTGACGAGATAGTTGTAGGCGTAGGTGGGATCAAGTGTGATGCTGGCCGTAAGGTCCTCAATAGCACCGTCAACGTCGCCATAGAGATCTTTAAACCAACCGCGCTCATGATAATACCACGCGTTATCCGGTTCTTGTTCGATGCAGTATTCTATCTCCTTGAACAACGCCTCACGTTTCTTTAATTCGTAGTAGATACCATATCTTCTTTCATGGTACTCCAAATCGTCAGGAGCTAATTCAATGGCCATATTGATATTTTGCATCGCATCATTGTATCTCCCCATTTTTTGATAGCAGCGAGCAACAGCATCATACAAATCAGCATCTTTGTCTTTCGCTATTGCTTGCCGATAGTTCTCAATAGCAGATTCGTATTTCCCGGCATCCTCCGACACCACCCCTATACAGTAAAACCAATATGGATTATTGGGTTCCATGTTCAGTTGTACCTTCAGACGGCTAACGATGGTCGCATACGACGAGTCACCAAGTTCTCGCATGTGCTGGAACGCTTTGTCTCCACCATCAATACTGAGGGAAGTGACTACATCAGCTGCCGCCTCTTCAAATCGTCCAAGGGCGATATACGACTCTGCCCTGAAAGCATACGCTACGGAGTAATCATCCTGCAGTCCGATTGCTTTGTCATACAATGCGACAGCCTCCTCATGATGTCCTTGCATCTTGGCATTCCGTCCCATGGCGACATAACCCAAAGGCTCACCGGGCTTTATGCGTATGCATTCCTTAAAATCCTTATCGGAAAGGTCATATTGTTTTCGACTGAAAAGGAACTCACCCCGTTGATAAAAACGTCCTGCGTTATCGGGCTCGGACTTGACGGCAGCATTATAATCAGCCAACGCCTTATCGTATTCCTCAAGATGATTATAAGCCGCAGCACGCGAAGCATAGGCAAATCCGACATACTCTTTATCTTTCTTCGGAAGGTGTTCCAGTGCCGTAGTAGCATGAGTGATAGCATTCCCATACTCCTCGTTGATGACATCTGCCCAAGCGAGTTGAGCAAATGCATAGCCGTTTTCCGGGTTAGCATCGATCTCTTTCCTTATCCAGTCTGTCATCTCGGCAATATCCTCTTTTTCCAGAGCCTCCATAGCCCGCGACATATTGGCAGTGTTCATTCCTTCGCGTGCCAGTTCCTTTTCGCCATTATTACATGAAAGCAACAAGGTTGAGAGCAACACAATAAAGATAGTTCTTTTCATTTTTAGTTCCTCCATGTTTATTGTTTATTTCTGTTATTATTGTTCCACAGGTATTTCTTCATTATTCAGTTTAATCTTCTCGTGGTATTTCGCTCTCCGGCGAATAGCGAGGATAATCATTGGCCAGGCAATAAGGGTAGCGACGATGTCAATCATCCAACTGGCAGCACTCTCATTGTACTCAACCTTATTGTTGAACTCCTGTATTTTCTCCGGTGTCAAATTCTTTTTTTTCATAATCCATGTGTTTTTATTGTTCTTTATCATCTTCATTGTTTTTCTTTCGATTGCCGAAATACAGCAGGGTTATCCCCACACCAAGCCAGAATATAGGTCCAAAGACACTATGGCCGGCAGATGCTGCCCCCAACAATGAGAGACCTCCCAGAGCGACAAGTATCCATCCTGCTATCTTCATGATTCAGTCATCCTTTTCTTTAGGTTCAACATTCTCTATCTTCTTCGAGCATAGCACCGCTATCAAGCCTATTGCGACATTGAATAGTGAGATGGTAAACGCCAGCCCAAAACCGATTTTTCGTTTACGGCCCATGCAGCCGACACCATACGCGAGACTTACCGCGATTGCTAATAAAATGATTGTTTCCATTTTCTTGTTGTTTTTTGTCTATTTCACTTCTTAGTGACAAAAAGACATCAAAGGTTAACAAGCTGCATTTTTTATTATGCGAACTTTTTGATAAAACTGTCTGAACGATGACTCGTTCTGGTCCGATTTTTCCAGCATTTTTTTGAAATCGTCACCAGACACCGTTGCATCATTAAAGGCATTTATAAGGTCATTCTCATCTTCATCCTCTCCCATCTCTATAGTTACGTTGTTGGCAATGGCTTCCAAGCGGATTATCTCGTATGCCGGAAGATAACCGGGAGCTAGTTTAATCAGATGCTGACAGGTGTCAGTATTGGGAATTCCCAACTGTTCATTGAGCTCTGCTTCGAAGAGATATTGCTTCATGTCGACAACGATCTTTTCGCCCGATTCGGGATTAGGTTTACGAATCTGCTTGACCATCTCCATTGCTTCTTCAACGCGATTCAGCTGCTGCAATGCCTTTCCTTTGATAAACATAGCTTCGGGACAAGAACGGTGGCTTAGTACCAAATCGGCGTACCCGATAGCCTCTTCTGAGCGTCTGCTATAGAGACACAACATCGCGTTAAGGAAGTTACACGTCATACTGCAATCTTTAATAAGAGGAATACCAGTGGTTTTTCCCAGCAGGCACCAATCGTCCAGCATTACGTCGTACATTTTCTTTGCCATCAGCGCAGCATTGCGATAATCTCCATCCTTTATCATTTCCAAACTGCGACTTAAACACACCTCTGCAGCTCCGTCATAGTTGTTTTCTTTGATACATTTGTACAGCTTCTGACCGAAGAGAAGTTCCTCATCAATTACTGACATATTATTGAAAGAATTGGAATAGGCCTTGATCTCTGCATTTTGAATAATATGGTGGCGCTGCACCTTGTTGCTTATAGTCAACCCTTCAAGGGTGCGCATACGGCTGACTGCCACATAAGTCTGACCCGGAGCGAAAGTTCCACGAGTGAGATCTAGATGCATCCGGTCAAACGTCATACCTTGCGATTTGTGGATAGTGATTGCCCATGCCAGTTTCAATGGATATTGGGTAAAGGTCCCAACTACTTGACTTTCCACCTCCATTTTTTCTACATTATAGACGCTCTCGCGACTCTCCCAAATCATTTTCTTCATGGCAATCTGTTTGCCATTCTTCAGGCGTACCTGTATTCCATCTTCGTCAAGCTTGGACACAATAGCAATAGTTCCGTTCACACATTCTTGCGAAAAATCATTGCGGCAGATAATCACCTGTGCGCCTTCTTTAAGCCGCAGTTGCATGGGTACAGGGGAGTCTTTTATGCGGAAATCACCATCAATCTCACCCTCATAGCAGTATTCATCGGCATCGATATCGGACAATTTAAGGTCGTTAATCTGGTCGGCAGACTTATTGAATGCCGTAAGTGTTACTGCATATTCACCCACATCATTTTCGCTGCTCACATGTTGATTCAGTATGTTCAAGTCGGAAATAGTGTTTTCTCCCAAACGCATCCTGTTCAGAATCTCCAGAAAATCGATATCGTTCTGTCGGTACACCTTTTGGAATTCAATTTTAGGCAGATTGATGCGCCTCATTACATTGGCCTTGTAGAAATAGGGAGTTCCATTGCCATACATTTCGCTTAGCAATTCGTCATCTGCGGAGCCGCTTTTCACAACCGGTGGCAGCTGGAAGAGGTCTCCCACAAAAACCACCTGTTTGCCCCCGAAGGGCAAGCGCGATTTGGTGAGACTGCGCAGGAAGCGGTCTATGGCATCCACCCAGTCGCAGCGCACCATCGAGGCCTCATCGATGATAATGGTGTCGATTTTCATCAATACATCCCTCTTGCTCTCGGATACTTCGGGCCAATCTCGAGGTCCCATAGCCGTAAACGGAAGGCCGAAGAATGAATGAAGGGTTTGTCCACCGACATTCATTGCGGCAATGCCAGTAGGAGCCAGCACCAAGAAATTCTTCTTGATGAGCTTTTGAATACCCTTAATAAAAGTGGTCTTACCAGTACCAGCCTTGCCAGTGATAAAGAGGCTGGTGTTGGTGTTTTCTACGAGGTCGAAAGCCTTCTGTTGTTCAACATTCGTCGAGTCAATCTTGAATTCTATGTTCTCCATAATGTTAACCTTTTGCTTGTTTCTGTCCTTTTATGACAGGAACAAGCAAAAGGTTAACACGGAAGAATATTTATTCTACTGAATACGTAAGAAAATATGTAATCTTCAAGAGGGTTGGATTATTACAATCAGGAGATTCTGCTGATTGCACCTCTTCTTCTCTATAGATTTTGACGTTACTACTATTGTCGGAAATTAAACTTTGTAAGTGTCGTATATGGTTTTCTACTTCTAATTGGCTAAAAGGTCGACCCATGCCAATTTTTTGTGCAGCACAACCTGTTTCATCTAATTGTTTGATAATATTAGACCAGTCAATGAATTCTACTCTACTTCCTGCTTCAAATGACACCTTAATTGTTTGTTGTTTCATAATATCATTTTTTTTCGTTAATACTTTTGATACAAAGAACATGAACACATCTAATACAATATCCAGATTTGTTCGTCTTTTCGACGGCTAAAATAGCATAATTTTATGATATTATGGATTATTTTTTTATCAATCCAGCAAAACGAATGATGCCCAGTAGTTTGCGTTTTGATATTTTTCTTTCATCATAAGGACTGTACTAATATAAGCATCGTGTGTCGAATAGCCATTTATTAGTTTTTCATAGAAGAAGGTCATGTATTCAGAAGTGGCCTTATCATCTACCTGCCACAAACTCATCAGAATAGACTTTACGCCCGCTTTTTTGAAAGCTCTTTGCAAACCGAAAATTCCGTCGAAAAGGTTATCTCCTAGGCCAGTTTCACATGCAGAAAGGACAACAAGGTCTACATTATGCAGGTCAAGTTTGGAAATTTCGTATGCTGTAAGTATACCGTCATTATTATCTGGCTTAAAAGTAGAATCCACCCACGCTTTTTGGCCACCTGAGAGAATCAAGCCCGAGTAGAAGAGCTCATCTTGAATAAACGCTGTGTTTTCACTATTCGAAAAATACGGTAGGGAATTTCTTTGTGATTGTGGTATATAATAACCGTGAGAAGCAATATGAATCACATTAGATATAGTGCCATCAAGATGTTTAAATGCATCTTCTGTAGCATTAGATCCAGTATATGTAACAACAGGTATTTCTCTTTGTTGCAGTAAAGATTCAATCTGATTCACCTCAGATAGTGAATTCTGTAGATATGACCAATTTCCACGAGTATTTATATTTTGAATAACTTCGGCATATTCATTGGCATTTTCATAGTCCACACCACCAAATGAAGCCACAGACGACACAACAACATTACCAGTACCTTTTGTTTGAATGTTTCTTGTGGAGGATACTCTATACAGGTTGAATCTATCCATAGCGGTTCTACCCGTACTATCAATTAAAAGTTCAATGTTGATTAAGTTAAGCAACCCCATAGGCGAGAAAAACACTTTCCGTTTACCATCTATATATGATTGTAGTTTACCCCATATCTTTGAGTATAGAATCTGTCCCATCTCAATATCATAAGATTTTGGTTGAAGATTGTACACATCCATCAGTTCATCTTCATCAAACAAATCCACAAATACGGGAGCTTTGCCATTAGGCAGAAGAATCATTGCAGAATAATGCGGTTTAGGAATGCTGTCACACCACGAATATGCATTAGCTGTATACTTCACAAATTCAATACAGGCCTCGTCGTTTTTAAGTTCGTTCGCAATATCTTTCCAATGTACATTGGTCAATTCTGCATTTACATCTTTCAGTATCTCGCGCTCTTTCAATTCATATCGGTGTAGGGCCAACAATCGTGTGTTTTCATCAGTAATAGAATAGATGCTGTCACGCATTCTGTCTAGTTCAAGTTTTGTACTTGCTAAGTTCGGATGATTTTCAAGATACGGAGAAATGGTATTGTAACGCAAAGTCAATCCTTTTATCAGCAAAGCTGCATCATATGCAATACTTACGCTTACACTATCTGTTGGATTCCAGGATGCCCACTCTGGGAAATAATAAATATCAGATTCCCCATTTTGAAGATAGGTATCAGATTCCAAAGATCCCAGAATTGGCAACATTGACACCATTTCAAATTCTCTTTTCTGGAAATAATACGGTAAATACTTGTGAATTATACCATAATCATTAAACTTAGATGAGAACAAAGCAATACTTGAATAATTATTATCACCTTCTTCAACTGCTTTTTTCACATACCGATATGCATCATCTACTTCCCCTGTTTCTGTATAATAATGTGACCACAGGTTATACTGAATTACTTGGGGATTACTAAAAGAATAAATACTAAATGAACCTACTTCGTCCTTTCGAACATTCTCACATTCGGACAATAATGAATCGCTCATTGTTAAATAATATGCAGCCGAGTCAGAATATCTAGAATCAAATTTTATAAGATGAATAAAAGCATCCGCTATTTCCTTACTACATGAATATAATCCGCACACGTCATCATGTTTGCGAAAATCAATTTCATCCTTATATTGAATGGTCGCAATTGGATTGACCTTGTTAGTGTAATTAAGAAAAGTTGACTGGTCGGACAATGTGACATCTATTCCATTCGCGTTTTTTATTTCGATAATTCTTTGGTACAACGATTTAGCTAGATCATAATTTCTGATTCTATAATAATTCTCTGCTATAATAATAAGTGTTTGCAGAGATTCAAAATTGATAAGATATGGATTGTTTAGAAGCATGGCACTTGCAGAATCGCTATATGTTTTGCTTTGATCCAATAAGTTAAGTAACGAATAACATTGGGCAATTGCAGCGTAACAATATGCCATTTCAACAATTAATGAATTGCTGGCAAAAACAGTATCAGACAGAACATCTAGTGCTTTTTGATAATAATTAATACCGCCTAACATGTCTCCATTTTGCGCCACAATAGAAGATGCCAAACATTTAAGTTGCTGCACATATTCTTTCCCATATTCTTGGATTTCTCTTTTATATTTTTGGGGGTCTAAAGACCTGATAAAATCTTTGTTATCAAGATACCATTTTGTTATTTCGTCCTGGCAATCATGTAATAATATACCATTTTTGTATTCATTTAGAGTTCTATTGGTGTAATAATCTTTATAAATATTAAGATGATTACGAACTGATTGTTCTGTTCTTGGTTGAGCCTTGATTATATCCAGAGCCTTTTGCGAATAAAACCGGATGGAATCATTGATTAAGCTATCATTACAGGTTATTATTTGATAACGAATAAAACTAGAACACATGTAATCCGGGATGGATGGGGGATCTTGTTTGTCTAAGAATCGTAAAATAGAAAAGAACTTACGAAGTATGTTATAGTCGTATCCATGTTCCATTGCAGAAATAAAAACCTGAAACCAAACATTGACATATTCTTCGGCAGAAAACCCTTTTTTTAGCATCTCTTCGATGTGTTCATCAACTAAATTCCCACTTCTAACAAAATAATCAAATGCAAGAATTGTATCACCATATTCTTCTAAGTTCAACGCAAAATTCAATAGTAAATCAGATGCATTGATATACATCCCCTTTTCAATATAATTTGAAACTTCTTTATCGATCTCTTTTTTTTCATGGGAGAAATCTTGTCCTTTTAGGGGTACATATAGGACAAAGAAAAAAAACAAGATCAATGACAGTCGTTTCATAATTATATTTTCTTTAGCAACTCTGTGACCCTATCACCAATTGCCGTTCCTTCCGGATACATTGTTTGCAACTGTTTAAGGATAGTCTTTGCTTCTTTCTTATCGTTGTTACGCAAATGGGCAATGGCCAGATTCCATCCGATATAGGGTTCATACGTCGTGTAGCCATTATATGTATCACTCTGAGACAGCGTCCACAACTTCTCAAGTTGCGCTATCGTGTTGTCTAAATCTTCTCCGTTGGCGACGTTATCAAATAAGGCTGTAAGTGTCTCCGAAACATCTTCATCCTCTTCTCCCCGGATAATGGAAGATGTTGGGAAAGCAGATGCGTATTCACGGCCTAAACCTGTGGTTGCGGAGTAGTCATAGATATGATATCCCACCGTGAGAATGAGAGCGAAGCTGGCGGCAATAGATATCCAGCGGACAGGAGTAGCCTTCTTCTCGGACGATGCCTTCATCTGCTCTACAAATTGCTTGTCGTGTTCATCACCAAGGACCTTCATCCCTTTGACGATTCTGGCCATTGATTCGGCCTGTCGTTTCAAGGTGTCGTCTTTCTGGATGTCTGATTCAAACGTAGCTTCCTCTTCTGGCGTCATCTCGCCATGAAGGTAACGGTTGATTCTTTCCTCGTTATTGTATGTTTGGTCGTCCATAGTCTTGTGGGTGTTTCGTTCTACATTTTGGCCAATGCATTCTCATAGCTCTTGCGGAATTTCTCCTGACAACGATGCTTGGTCACTTTTGCAACACTCTCGCTGGAATAGTTGAACATCTGTGCGATTGCTTTCATCGAAAGGACATCACGATAATAGGACCATAACAATTCATTACACGGAGAGGGCAAACTTTTGACTAGTTCCTGAATAATGCTGTTACGTTCTTCTTCAACCTTTTCGTTAGAATCCATCATACTGAGAATCTTATTCGCTTTAGTCAAGACAGCATTATATCGTTGCTCGCCGTCTTCGCTGGAGAATACATCTATTGACGACAATAGCATCTTGCCATTTGTACGTAGTTGTTCGTGAGCCTTGTTGTTGCAGATTCCGATAAAGTAAGTATACAAAGAAGAAGCGAGATTGTCCAATTTGCCGTCAACTGCAGCTCGGTAAAGAATGATTGAGGCCTCCTGAAAGACATCCTCACAATCCTCTCTGCTTAACGAAAAGGTATTGCGGAGATAAGAGAGTGTACGTTCTCGGTACTCTCTTGCAAAGTCATTGATGACCTTGTCTCGTTTTCGGTTCAATGGTATAATCGCCATAGTTATTTCGAGCTTTCCGTTACCATGTTTTGTCTGACTAGTCGAGTATCTTTATCCATGCCTTTCCGCACCTCTTCTATCCATTTAGTGTCGAAAGCGAGGGGTGTGGTTAACAATTGCCGACTGATATAATAAGACATGGGGCCGTAATACTGGCCGTTCTGTTTTATCTCGGTGTTTACTTCGTATGACCGGCAGGCTTCCAGCATAACTATTGGAGCCATTCCATTCTCGGTAGAGATTCGAAAGTTGCCTCGTTTGTCCGTTGGTGGACCATACGGCTTCCCACTCTTACTGAAACCAATGTCTGTACCACGGATATAGACACTATCTTCTGTCTCATTGCCGCGATACGAAGATCCTGCGTGACAAGCATCGATTGCTACATAGACAATACCGTTTTTCCCAACTTTCTTTCTTATGACATTCAGATGGTTGTTCAACTCATCATCCAGCAGATGGTTCTCTCCGTGATAGACATTCTCCTTATAACAACGTTTTGCATCATAAGGGATAAACGCTTCATCCCATCCATCCACTTCGTCCTCATTCTCATCTTCGACAGCTTGACCGTGACCGGAGAGTTGGATGTAAACAATGTCTCCCGAGTGTATCGATTGGCTTAGTTTCTTGAGTCTCTTTTCTATCGCACTATGAGTTGCAGATTTATTTGTCAAAACTGAGACTTTGAACCCTTGTTTGGATAATATCGGCGACAGTAGTTGTACGTCATTTGCTCCATGTATACGGCTCCACGAAGCGTCGGGGTCTTTGTATTGAGGATAGTCGGATATTCCAATCAGCAACGCATGTTTCTGTTGAGCCATTAAGGGCACAGACAACACCAACAGTATGAATATCCCAATATGTTTCAAAAAAATATGATTGTCAGATGTCATTTTATTTCGTTTGCAAAAGTACAACCATCATACGCAACTTATTTGCGCAATACCTATATTTCTACTTGTCGAGTTTCGGATTTGTCATATAGGTTTGCCCTGGTGAGTGGCTAGGTTTGGTGCGTAGGAGTATTCCGTCGGCCACCAAATCAGGAATAATTGAATTTTGCAGATAGCCTGGGCTCTTTCTTAGAAGTGTTGCTAATTCATCAATAGAATGATCAACAATACATACTTCAATGATGCACTCCCGCAACTGTTCTTTTGTCATTCTCGGCTTGACTTTCTTTTTGACTAATCTGTCGACTATTCGCTTGTTCTCCACCAAATGGTCAGTTGCAACATTGTCACCGGAAGTTCCAATATTAGTCCCAATATTAACCCCGTTAGTTGTTTTGTCTATCAATTTATTAGCATCAATATTAGTTGTATCATTAGTTCCAACATTAGTTGCAACATTAGTTCCAATATTTTCACGCCAAATGGTGGTGACAAACTCGGCACTCAAGTCTATTTCTGGAGCCAGGAGACGGGCTTCCTGCATCCGGCGGATATTTTCTGTTATGCCGGTACCGTATTTCTCGATATAGCCCATCTGGTACATCACTTCCGCCAAGTACGGGTTGTGCGGATAGGAACCGTGTTCTTTCATCAGGTCAGCTTTGGTGAGTTCAACTGGCAATGTGCCAGGATTGCGCACCACAATACGGTTGCGGAAGACTGAAACCTGCACACTCCCAGTGCTGTTGTAGTCGCGATGGGCTACAGCATTCACAATGGTTTCAAAGATGACGGAGCGTGGTAACTCAAACTCGACTTCGTTCTGTGCTTCCACATTTCGCTGACCAAAGCGAACCGACAGTTTCGACATCACCCAACTGGTGGCTTGGCTGATTTGCTCTGCCACACTGCCTTCAAATGTTTTATAGTCCTCGATGGGCTTTACCGTCTCCGTACCGAGGAACCAGGCACATTTGACCACTGCCGAGGGGAAAAAGTATTGTGGGTCGTTGGCGAACATAAGCAATGCTCCATTGCTGGGCTTGTCCTGTCGCAACAATCTCAGGTGTTTAAGCACCGTCATCGGGTCGGAGTCTTCGGACAATGGGAATCCACGTTTTTGACGGGCCTGATGCAGAAAGTCCTTAATCTTCTTCGCATCGATGTCGGCCATAGAGGCATCATCACGGGTTTGCTCATCAAAACTTAATGTCTGGATAACGCCTTTGTATTTAAGGTATGCATACAAGGATTGTTTCACCAGAGAAACCAATACAGATGGGTTTGAGAAAACACGATAGGAAAGTTCATTCCGCACCGTTCGGAAGAAGCGTTCTTCCTCCTCTTCACGCTTTTGTCCGTCCATATCGCTGATAAATGCAACTCTCCACGCATTGCTTTTTCCTGCGGCTTGGTATTCTTTCTCAGTCGGAGAAATACCTTCCGGCAATATGTTTCCATACCTCTTACCTATCAACAGGAGGTAAACCTGGCACGAGGAAGCCTCGTCAATATAAAGCTGGCGAGGATTAGTATCCTGTGCGGCAATCTGTTCAAATATGAACGGCTCAAAGTGTTGCCCAATCAACTCGTCAGTGCGGATGAAGTCAAAAATACGCTGTCGTTCTTGAGCGAACTCCGATTGTACGCTGCTAATAAAAACTTTATATTTGAGCATGATGTCTTATTTTTCCATGAAAGTATAATTCTATATATCGACTGCAAATATACGAAGAACATGTGATATGGCAAAATCATTTTGAACGCTGGTAGGCCTTGCATTGTTCTACCACATGGTCGAAGACTTTCTGCCTAATATTGTCGGGCGATAGAACAATGAGGTCTTTCCCAAAGGAAGACAACTCACGGATGAGCTCGTAGTTCTCGATACACTCGATGGAGAAGAAGGCGCCGCCTTTAAGCATTTGGTACTGTTGATGCAATGTCTCTTCTTTCTCTCCGTGATAATGACGTTGCGATTCATGCAGGGGCTTTGTTACGACATAACCCTTCGAAGCATCGCTGACCCAGAAAAGAATGGTTTGCAAAGGACGGTCCTCATATAATGTTACACCCACAATGTCCTCATACCGTTCGTTGAGGTCGCCTATGTAGGGGAGATACCGACGTGTCGGTAATGGAATGAACTTGTCAATCTGGTCAAGTCTGAAATTAAGCAGTTTCCTGGTATCGTCAGAAGCTGCGATAAGATACCAGCGGCGATTGTACTCCTTGAGTAAGTATGGGTGAAGCACCACCTGACGTACATTGTCGAGTTCAGAGAATGTGTGATAGTGCAACTCAATCACTTGTTTCTGCGAGATTGCAGTGAAGAGCTCACCAAGAAGGTTGCTATTTTCAAGTGGATTCTTGGAAAATGAGATTATTTGCCTGTCTGACTTGATATTGAGTCCTGCACGCAGCTTTTCCAGCCCATTCATGTGGGGCAGCCCATCGAACTGGCCGAGCAGTTTCATGGCTTCGCCAAGAAGCTGCTTCTCGTCGTCGTTCATCTTCTGCTGATAGATTGAGAAAGAACGGTCACGGTAGCGATAGCAAGTCTTCTTGACGGTCTTGTTAGGGTTGTTCTGACTTACGTCGTTGAAGGGGTATTTCTCGATGTCGGCAAGAAACGGCTCTCCTTGAATGTAATTGAGGTCGTACTGGATGGAACGGATGCTGACCGGCTTGAACTTCTCCTCGCCTAAAATATCCAATAATTCCTCGTTGACGAGTCGACGAAGGTCTTCCATCGTATAATTGGCATACCGTCTGGCAAGGAGCTTGTCAAGTATCTTGTATCGTGTCTCGGCGTTTTTGTTTGCTGGCATAACTATTCTTTCTTGTTGTTTCCGACTACAAAAGTACGGGATGCATGTGCAATCTTTTTGCGCACGAATTCATTTGCAAAGATATGAAATCTTTCTGAAACCGAGAAAAAAATGTGAACTCAGACAGGCAAAGAGATATGGATGGTGTCGGAGGTGCGGGACGGGTGGAGCGGAGGAAGGCGTAGAGGTGGAGTGAGAATGCGTTAATGTGTTAGTGTCTGTTTGGGTGGGTTCTGTAGGGTGGAGCCATTCTGGAGGGAGGACGGCGGTGGCAAGGCCGGAAAATCGGGGGACGGGGGTGGCGAGGCGACCGGTGCAGAGTGCGGGACAGTAAACGAAGAGGAAGAACTCGTCGGTGGCTTTGCCACCATAAATATGGCTGTCGAAAATGACGGTGAGGACACCGTTGTCGATGGATGCTGAAGTGATTTCCACCCGTTCCACTGTTCCGCGACTGACGATGACGCACGGTAGGTCAATCTCGCCGTCGGTGGTGAAGCAGTCTCTGTTGAGCTGGCGGAAGATTGCATAGGTGCTATTGTGCTCACGTACCGCATGCCAATGAAGTCCGACGAGGTGAGCAGCCTTCATATACGACGAGAGTTTGGAAATCATCGCGAAGTTGCTGCGGTGAGCCTGCTGCGCCTCGGTTTGCGGATTGGCCACAGAGGTGGGCATGGAGCGCTCGCACTGCCGTCCATGCCATTTGTAGAGAATCTTGTTGCCGTGTTTACCGCTCTCGGTATCGCCCTGTTTTCTTGCCATAACTGCTGTGTTTTAGGATAATAACGAAGGACGGTCGGTTTTATTGTGCTGCAGCCATACTGCAGGCAGGCATACCCTAGGCATACCCAACGGGTAAGGGTAGAGCGAGGGATGGATATGCCTAGGGTATCGGAAGGACGAAGGAACACCGAAGGTACATAAGCGGTACACCGGAGGTACTTCCTTGTTACTATAGACTTGGTATAGAGATAGTATAGGCTTAATATAGGGATGGCATGGACTTATAGATATATGTAACTACTTGATTCATATATTCTTCTTAAGAAGAATATATATATATATTATTATAGGGGACAGCACAAGAAGAGATGTGTGTGTGCATCCCAATGGGGGTATGGAGGCATCTATCGTTATGAAAAAAATGGCGTTAAAAAAGGGCATCCCGATGGGGACACCCTTTGATGTTGATGATGCGGGACGCTGATGGTCGCGAAATTCGCGACTGCACCACGCGAAGCATGAAACTACTCTTCCTCGGCGGCGGCTTCCTCGTAGGCTTTGAGGAGAGCCTGCTGGACATCGGCGGGGACGAGCTCGTAGCTGCTGAAGGTCATGGTGAAGGTACCGCGGCCGCTGGTGAGGGAGCTCAGGGCGGTGCAGTAGCGGTTCATCTCGGCCAAGGGGGCCTTGGCTTTCAGCGTGGTGTACTTGCCTTCGGCATCCATGCCCATGACGATGGCGCGGCGACCCTGCAGGTCGGTCATCACGCCACCCTGTGCCTCGGTGGGCACGGTGACGGCGATGTCGTAGATAGGCTCCTTGATCTTCGGGGCAGCCTGCTTGAAGGCCTCGCGGAAGGCGGTACGGCCGGCAATCTTGAAGGCCGTTTCGTTGGAGTCGACGGGGTGCATCTTACCGTCGTAGATGTTGACGACGATGTCGCGGGCATAGGAACCGGTGAGAGGACCCTGCTCCATCTTCTCCATGATACCCTTGAGGATGGCGGGCATGAAGCGGGCGTCGATCGAACCGCCCACGATGCAGTTGTTGAAGACCAGCTTGCCGCCCCACTCCAGCGGATACTCCTGGGTGTCGCGGATAGGGTACTTGGTCTGGTTGGGCATGCCGTCGTAGTAGGGCTCTATGAGCATGTGCACCTCACCAAACTGACCGCTACCACCCGACTGTTTCTTGTGGCGATACATGGCCTCGGCGCTCTTGGTGATGGTCTCGCGGTAGGGGATGTTGGGGGCGGTGAAGTTGACGGCCAGCTTGTACTGGTTCTCGAAGTACCACTTCACGGTGTTGAGGTGCAGCTCGCCCTGGCAGCCGAGGATGACCTGGCGCAGCTCGCGGCTGTTCTCGAGCGTGAGGCAGCGGTCGTAGGTGACGAGGTCCTTCAGCGCGGCGCCGACCTTCTCGTCGTCGTTGCTGTTGGCGGCCTTCACTGCGACGGTGTAGATAGGAGTCGGGAACTCGATTTCGCACACGGCGTCGTCGGTGTTCTTCGGGGTGGTGAGGGTGTGGTTGATCTTGACATCTTTCAGCTTGATGGTGCAGACAATGTCGCCGGCGCAAGCCTTCTCGACACGCTGACGGTTGCTGCCACTGCACACGAGCACCTGGCTGACGCGCTCCTTGCTCTGATTGCAAGCGTTGACCACATCTTGTGCCTCGGCCAGCTCGCCGTCGTAGATGCGGAGATAGCTGATTTCACCAAGATTCTTATCCTTAGCGCTCTTGAAGCAGAAAGCCACGGTGGGGTTGGCACTGTTGCTCTTCAGCTCTTTGCCGCCCTTGGTCTTCTTGCAGTCGGCCACCTCGCAGGGGGCGGGGACGTTCTGGCAGATGAACTCCAGCAGACGGTTTACACCGAAGTTCTCCTTTGCGCTGGTGCAGAGGATGGGGAAAAGGTCGCGCTTGTCGATGGCAAGCTTAAGGGCCTGGGTAAGCTCCTCAGCAGTGAGGTCACCATTCTCGAAGTATTTCTCCATCAGGGCATCGTCGGCAGCAGCAGCTTCCTCGACGAGAGCCATGCGCATCTCTTCGGCCTTGTCTGCATACTCGGCAGGGATGTCGGCTTCGGTCATTTTACCGTCGGTGAAGGTGTACATCTTGTTGGCCACGATGTCGACCACCTGGTTGAATCCCAGACCGGCATTGGTCGGGAACTGCAGCACAGTGCACTTGCCACCGAAGTAGTCCTTCAGTTGGTTGACGCTCTCATCGAAGTTGGCCTTCTCTGCATCGAGGTGGTTGATAACGAAGATCATCGGGGTGTCGAGCTTGGCGGCGTAGCGGTTGGCAATCTCGGTGCCCACCTCAACACCACTTTGGGCATTGACCACAACGACGGCAGCCTCGACCACGTTGAGGGCACTGTCGAGCTCACCCTGATAGTCGGCAAAGCCAGGCACATCGAGAATATTCACCTTCTTGCCACCAAATTCGGTGTACATGAGGGTGTTCTCCACGGAATAGCCGCGGTCGTGCTCGATGTCGCGATAGTCACTGATGGTGTTTTTGCTGTCTACGCTGCCACGACGGTTGATGAGGCCTCCGCAGAAGGCCATGGCCTCGGCCATGCTGGTCTTGCCGCTCTTGGCACCGCCTACGAGGGCGATGTTGCGAATGTCCTGTGTCTGATAAATTTTCATTGTTACTGTTATTTATTTTTATTCTTTATTTCGTTGAACGATAGTGTCATAAACGCACTCGCCACTATGTGCAGCGGTGTGGTATGAGGGTGCAAAGATACAAAGAAAATTGAAAATTGAAAATTGAAAATTGAAAAAAAAGAAAAAAAAGTTGGAAAAATCAGTCTTTGAGGAGCACCGAGGTGTTGCCTGTCACGGCGCCGCGGTTGCCGCCGCCGTAGACGTTCCCAAGCACTTCGGTCTCGTCCTGCAGCGTAACCTCGATATCGCCTTCTACGGCACTCTCTTCGCCACCGCCGAAGACATTGCCTGTTGCAGGGTTGCCAGCGGTGCCAATAATGCTGGAACCGCCGATGGTGAGAGTGACGGCACCCGTCACAGAACCAAGAGCATCAAGGTTTTCTGTGGTTTTGACAGTAAAGCCGTCGTCCGATAACGTCTGAGTACCGCCGTCGAGGTTCTCGACATTCGTCCACGTGTATTCGGTAGTGGCAGGAGGGTCGGCCTTTTCATACACACCGGTGGTCTCGTTATAATATGGGTTGGTTGCGCTGCCGTTCAGTGTATAGCCACCTGTCGCCATGACACTCGCCGAGGGGATGGTGGCCGAAAAACCCGCGCCATACACACTCCCGTTGACCGTACAGCTGGTGAGTGTGGATGTAACGCTGCCGACGACTTCGCCGAGACTGCCGCCGCCATAGAAATTACCTGTCACGGTGCAGCCCGTCAGCGTGGAGGTGACATTGTTGGTCTTTGCCAACGAGAAGGAGGCATATTTGAGATACAGACGACCCACATTGCCTGCCGATCCGCCAAAGAATTCGTACTCGTGACCACAGGCCACACCCTTCCCCGATGTGTATTTTCCGCGGTAGCTTGCGCCGTCAGCTTTGCCATAACTTCCGCTGACCCAGCTATTGAAATTATAGTTCTTGTCGTTGAATTGGTTATATGCCGACGGGCATTCCCTGTAGATTGAGGTGCCGCCGTAGCCGGCGCCGAAATAGGTGCCGAAGACGCAATCTGTGGCCACGGTGGTGACGGTTTTGTCTGTCGCCATATCACCAAACTTGGGACCACCGCAGAAAAGTTTCACATGGCTGTTCTTTATGGTGGTGCTTATGTCGCCTGTTATAGGGTTCTCCTTGTTGATGCCACCGCCATAGAAACTCTCCATGTCGGCATGGTCTATCATCCATGTGACGTTGCCCGAAATTTGTTCCTGCCCGGCACCGGCTACTTCGCCGAAGCGGCCGCCGTCAATGTAGCATTCGGCGTTGCGGTCGCCATTAGCAGTTGTGCATGCATTGGCGTCGGGACGGAAATACCCTGAAAGATAGAGTTTTTCGTACTCGCCTCCTGTCAGAGAGATGGGTCGATGAGGAGTAGGGCTTTGTTTGTCCATGTGCGCTCCATTACTAAGCATCTTGAACCACACATTGTCGCCCAAAAGCATGTATTTGGTCTTATTATTATAGTTCTCGCCAGTACCTGTATTGTTGGCAACAAACTGGTCGATGACACCGCCCATGAAGATGACGGGTGCCAATGATTTGCCGTTGTAACTGTGCTCAAACTGTCCGTACTTAATCAAGCCGGTGGTGGTGATCTCAAACCATCCTCTGGGTGTGCAGTTGCCGGGGATGCCGAGGTCGGCATGTGATGCCATCTTGTGCGCCATGACCATGCCGGGCACCGTGATGAAGTCGAAGCGGATGGGAGAAATCTGTTGGTTCTTGCCGCTTCGATAGATGAGACAATAATCGGGTTCGTTGTCCTGGTTAAGGTCGATGGACATGATGGTGAAGGGTTTCGTGCCGTTTGATATTTCGGGGCCGCTTTTGCCAGTTGTGGCATGGTGGTGGTAGTTGCCCACCAGCACCACGGCATAGTCATAGACCGTAGGTGACGCAACATCGGTTAGTGCCGCCAAAGCGTTGGCGGCAGTGGTATACACCGCTTGGCTGCTGCCGTTGATGGTATAGGTGTTGCCGTTGGTGTAACGCTGCCCGCCAACCTGAGTCAGGTTGTCGGTGTTGTTATAGCCGTAGCGGTCGTAGCAGGCGTCGGAGAGGTAGGCCGCCTTACCCCAGTAGGGTTCGATGGTGATGGCCGTCACACCATCGGGGACATTGAAGTAGCCGCCCTGGGAGAAGATGCGACTACTCTCACTATAGAGGTCTTTGGCATAGGTACTGCGGTCTGCGTAGTTGTAGTTGGGGTAGTCGTAATTGGTTTCGGTGTAGCTGCCCTGGGTGCCGTTTGTCATTTCTGTAATCATCCATCCCGTCACCACCTTGTTGTCGGTGTAGTTCTTGTCGCCCACGTCGTTGTAGTAGGGAAGTTGGATTTTTCGATAGTTGAAATTATAGTTGGCAGTGTCTTTGTCAAGTATGGGAATCTGGAGCGAGGCGTGACTGATGGTGACACCTGAAGGCCATGATTGGCCTGCCGTGGGTGTTGCCGGATGGCTGATATTAACCGTCAATGTGCCGAGTTGCCCACCGTGGTTGCGTACGGTGATGGTGTCGCGCTTCTGCTTTGCTCCGTCGATGTAGGTGTAGGTTGCGTCGTAGTTCACCACCGACGGATACTTGCCTTGCTCTTTCAGTATGGGGTAGGGGGCAATGTTGAGGTCGAGCACCCATTTGTGCATGCTGCTTTGGCTGGCAGTGCCAGTGGCATACCAAGCGGCCAGCTCGCGAGTGGAATTGAGCAGGTGGCGGTAGAATTCGAAGCGCACCAGGAAACGTTGCTCGGCAGCGAGGGCACAGTTGTAGGATGAGATGACAGGGTGTGATGTTGTGTTGTTTTTGCTGAAGGGTGACTCGTAGAGGTAATAGTTGTAGTTGTTTAACCGGTTGGTGTTATTCGCATTGTAGTCGTTGCTGATGGCGGAGCCCCCGTAAATGGGTGAAATAGTACCACCCTCGGTGATGTCGCCGTAGAACATGCAGTTCATCACCATGGTCTTCAGGTCGTTGTACTTGGTGGCATAGTTGTTGTAGCCCACCAGGCCGCCCTTCTCCGTGCCGCTGGTAATGTCGGCGAAGGAATAGCAGTTGACCACACGGGCGGTGCCGTCGAGGTAGCCCACCAGGCCGCCGGTGTTGCCTGTGCCGCCCACCGAGCCAGAGAGGATGCCCACATTGTAGATGCGCGCCGCGCCATTGGCGGTGCAGGCAATGGCACCGGTGTTGCCGGTGTGCCCGCTGATGGCGACACTCTCAATCACCAGGTTCTTCACCGTACCCGCGAGGATGTTGAAGAGGGGGGCGGAGAGGTTCGTGATGCGATAGGGCATGTGCGTCTCGGGATTGATGGCGGCCTCGAGGGTGCCGCTGAAGGAGGAGATGGTGGAAAAAGAAGAGGCGTCGATATCAGCAACAATCTTGTAGTTGCCAGTGGGCGAGATGCTTCCCAAAGATGTGATTTCCGTCTGTGCAGAGACACCGATACCCACGAGTAGCATTAGGCACAGGAGCAAGAGCCGTACGACCCCAGTAGTTTTTATAGTGACAACGTTGAAATACATATATTTACAAACAAATCACCTTAGTAATAAAACGTGCAAAAATACAACTTTTTTTTGATATCGCAAAAAAATATCCTTTTTTGACATTTTTTTTCACCCCATCCGCCCAATGGACAGCGGGAGATGCCGCATGCACGAACCACCCACAGGTGGGTGTATGGTGGGCGTATGGTCGAAGTATAGTCACAATACAAGAGTCGACAGGGAGTTTGCCTGGTGTATTCCCTTGGGGGAAGCGGACTCAGGGAACAGACACATCTATCTGTCCGTTAGGCAGATGGAGCATTTTTCATATCTTTACAACTTTATATTATCTCGATAATTTTTTATCATACACTATAAATAAAAAGAAATGCCGTTAGGAGAAAAATCATGATGGGAGTAATAGCACGACAAAGTATCAAAGGGGCGATGGCCAACTATCTTGGGGTGGCCATTGGTTTCTTCGTCTCCTTTTTCGTACTGACGCGCTACCTGACGCAGGAGGAAATCGGCCTCACGCGCGTCATGGTCGACGCTGCCCTGCTCTTCTCCTCCCTCGCCCAGCTGGGCACCAACGCCAGCATCGTGCGCTTCTTCCCGTGGTTCAAGAGCGAGATATGAAGTGGCAAAGATACACAAATTATTCGAATTAGAAGAATAAAATGTTAGTTAAAGTAAAAATATCACCTTCCGATAGGCTTTTGTTAAGAAGGTTATGCTTGGTGACGGTCTCTCATTCTTCGCGAATCGAAAAGTCGATATAGGGGATGAGTTTTTCGATGGTAGAGTCGGTCATGGATGGAACTGCACGCAAATCGTCGATAGAGTGGATGAGGATGCCTTGCTGTCGCAAGCGGACTATATCCCTAGCTTGATAGTATTCTACGTAGGGATGTCTTATCAGTTCTTTCAACGCAATGGTGTTGATGGGAATAGTCCTAATCTGAGTAGTGTCCACCTTGATATAGGGTGCTATGTGTGCCAGTAGTTCGGGCGAAAAACCGTAGACTTCGAGCAGTTGGTCGGTGCTAACGAAACCGCCCAGCCGATTGCGATAGCGGACAATCCTATCGGCAAATGTAGGGCCAATTCCATGGAGCAATTGTAGGGTGATAGTGTCGGATGAATTCAGTTCCACCACCAGCGGCTGGCGTGTGATATTCGACTTCATGTTCGGCTGCTCTGTGGGGATCTCCTTAGTGGGGCTATTATGTGTAGGTTTATCGTATACCACATTGAAATTCTTTTCCTTGCGACGAATCTGGTATGCCGAGTCTTCTTGGTGGGACAAATTTGCTATCGTGGTATCGGATAAATCGGAAGAATTATCGGCTGGTCTACCATTATGCCTCGAAAAAATTACCAACAATACAAAAATCGCTAATGCTACTGATAACCAAACTATACCGATGATCTGTGAGTGTCCGTTGGAGTCTTTTTTTCTTTTCATTAGAAATAAAATTTTGCCAGTTGAAAAAAAGTGTGTATTTTTGCACCCGATTTTGAGAAATCAAAGGTCTGTTAGCTCAGTTGGTTTAGAGCGCTTCCTTCACACGGAAGAGGTCGAGAGTTCGAATCTCCCACAGACCACTCCGAAGCCCTTCTGCAAGGGCTTTTTTTGATGTCCCCTTTTTCCGTTCCATTCTGTGCATCGTGTTGGTTTCTATTCTGTTCCAGAAAGCCAATCGGCTTGTTTCGTTCATGTTTTACTGTTGTTTGATGTTGTGAAAAACAATGCAAATATACAAACTTTTCTTCAATCGCCGCAATATTTTCTCCCCCAACATCATGGCATTGCTTCCATCACCGCAGGTCGATGCACCGTCGATACTCCATGTTGCCCACGTATCGTCACGGTTCATGTACGGTGCATGTACGGTGCATGTACGGTTGAAGTACGGTAGTGATACGTGGAAGAGGGGTGTATTGAGCCGAAGATGAGCCAAGTGCGTTAGAAAAGGGTGCAAAAAGAAGTCGAAAGGAGCGGATACGAGCTGATGATATGCGGCAAGTAGTCCAACGACAAGAAGCGCATATATATGAATATAAATGGCTTACAAATTTATATGTTTATAATAAAAAAGGCAAAAGGAAATATGTTCCCGTACATGTCAAAAAAATTGTGTACTTTTGCATCGCTTTTTATACGTAAAATAAATGACTTTATTGATAGTATTTCTCGCTTCGGCGATGTGTATCTCTTTCCTCTGCTCGGTGCTGGAGAGTGTTTTGATGTCGACACCGCTGAGTTATGTCACCATGCGAGAGGATGAGGGCAACGAAGAGCCGGAAGACGGAAGTAGTGTTAAGCGCAAACGTGGCAGCCGAGGAGCAGCACTGTTCAAACGCTACAAGCTGGACAATGCACGGGCCATTGCAGCCATTCTGTCGCTGAACACCATAGCCAACACCATAGGTGCAGCAGGCGTGGGTCGTCAGGCAACGCTGGTGTTTGGTAGCGAGTGGTTTGGTGTGGTGAGTGCTGTCACTACGGTGCTTATCCTCATTTTCAGCGAGATCATACCTAAAACTATCGGTACCAGCCAGTGGCGCAGACTGATGATACCCACGGCGTACATCATCCGCCTACTTATTGTAGTGTTGTATCCTGTGGTGCTACTGGTGGAGTGGCTCACCAAGCTGATTGCACCCAAAGACGACGACGAAGCCTCGGTGAGTCGTGAGGAAGTGGCGGCCATGGCTGATATGGGCGAGGATGAAGGAGTGATCGACGAGGATGAGAACAAGATCATCCAAAATGTCATCAAGCTAAACGACGTGAAGGCCTACGATGTGATGACCCCACGTGTGGTGGCGGCCATAGCGCCAGAGTCGATGACCCTTCGCGATTTCTACAAGATGGCAGATTGCTCACACTTCTCGCGCATTCCCCTCTATGCCGACGACGAGGATTTCATTACCGGCTATGTGCTGCGTAGCGAGGCACTGGAGGAGCTGGCTGAGGATCATTTCCAAAAGACACTGGGCGACATCAAACGCCCCATACCGCTGTTCAACGAGGAAATGTCGGTGGCCGACATCTGGGACTCGCTTCTGAAACACAAGGAACAGATCGGAGGCATTATCGATGAATATGGTGCATTCCAGGGAATTATAACCCTCGAGGACATTATCGAAACCATTTTCGGTTTGGAAATAATTGACGAGAGCGACGAGGTGACGGACATGCAGCAGTATGCCCGCGAGCGTTGGCAGCAGCGGCAGCGTCGATTCAAAGAGATAAAGCTTCCGGAATGATCGAGAAAAAAGGACAGAGAATTGGCTGCGGACATAAACCTCTGGCACAATGGTGTTCTGCAATACAAATAATGCTAGTGGCCTGGGTTATAATGCTCTTGTCGACACCCGTTGCAGGACAAGAGGTGGCGGTGGAAGCCGATACCGTGATAGCCTACGCCAGTAGCCACTTGGGTGCCCCCTATCGCTATGGTGGAAAAAGTCCTAAAGGATTCGATTGTGCAGGATTCACACGATATGTCTTTCTGAAATACGGACTCGAACTAGCAGCCTCGGCGGGCGGACAGTATCGTCAATGCGAGCATGTGGCAGACACAGCTGTACAGCCTGGCGATCTGGTCTTCTACGGCGGACGTGGCGGAGGAGAGGCCATAGGGCATGTGGGATTGGTTACCGAGGTCGATTCGTCTGGTTTCCGTTTCATCCATGCAGCCAGCGACGGAGTACGCTACACTCGCAGCACCGAGCCCTACTATCGCAAGAGATATAAAGGGATAGGCCGCCCGATACACTACAAGGAGAATGGCAGCAATGATTGAGGGGTTGGTGATACGGACTACCGGCAGCTGGTACAGAGTGATGCCTGGCCCAGTCGAATGCCGATTGAGAGGCAACTACCGCCTGCGTGGTTCGAAGCAGACAAATCCTGTGGCAGTTGGCGACCATGTGATGTTCGAATTGCAGGAAGACGGCACCGGCATCATCAACGATGTGTGCGACCGCCGAAACTATATCGTCCGGCGAGCTACCAAACTCAGCAAGCAGACCCACGTCATCGCCTCCAATATCGACCTGCTGTGCGTAGTAGCGACAGTGGCTTTGCCTCGCACCTCGACGGGCTTTATCGATCGCCTGCTTGTTACGGCAGAGGCTTATCATATCCCAGCATGTTTGATATTAAACAAGTCGGATATGCTTCAGGATTCAGCCCTGCAAGCACTTCAAAAGGAGTATGTCGACATATACAGAAAAGCGGGTTACCCTGTGCTGGAGGTGTCGGCATTGAGAGGAGACCATATCGACGAGGTGAAACAGCTGATAGCAGGTCGGACGGTGCTATTCAGCGGACACAGCGGAGTAGGAAAGAGTGCTTTGCTGAACGCCATCTGTCCCGAATTGCAGTTGCGTGTCGGTCAGCTCTCGGAGTGGAGCTTGAAAGGGAAACACACCACCACATTTGCCGAGATATATCCCCTACCACAAGAGACTTACCTGATCGATACTCCTGGCATAAAAGAGTTTGGAATGGTCGATTTTTCGGCACAGGAACTGTCACACTTCTTTCCAGAGATGCGCCCATTGATACCAAGATGCCACTACGCCAACTGCACCCACCGTCATGAACCACAGTGTGCAGTAAAAGAAGCAGTCGAAAGTGGCACCATCAGCTCCGAGCGCTATCAGAATTATTTAAACATATTAGACAATATTGACGAATCTTAAATCATCTTATTATGTTTCAATCAATAAATATTGTAGAGATTTTCAGTACATTTCTCGTAATGTTTGCCATCATAGATATTACCGGGTCTATACCCATCTTTGTCTCGATGCGCGAGCAGGGGAAAAAGATTAATGCACTTCAAGCAACAGGTGCGGCACTGCTCATCTTCGTGGCCTTCTACTTCTTGGGAGATGCTTTGCTGCGATTGTTCAGTATCGATACCGGCAGTTTTGCTGTTGCTGGATCGTTGGTATTGTTTATCTTGGCTCTAGAAATGGTGCTTGGGCGTGAAATTATCAAGAACGAGCCCACCATGTCGGGAGCAAGCATTGTTCCCATTGCATTCCCACTTATAGCTGGACCAGGAGCTATCACAGCCCTTATATCGCTTCGGGCCGAATACGCAACCATCAACATCCTGTTGGGACTGCTACTGAATATTCTGCTCGACTATATGGTAATTCGCTTCCTCGACAAGATCGCCAATCGACTGGGTGGCGAGATTATATATGTACTGCGTAAGTTCTTCGGTGTTATCCTGTTGGCAATGAGCGTCAAGCTGTTTGCTGGCGGACTATCGTCGGTGATAAAGGATGTGGTAATTGCCGTCTGATCATTGCATGACGTTGCCTCACACTCAATAAAAAAGATAAAAAGAGAGGATTCATTTGAATCCTCTCTAATTTGTGGAGTATATCGGAGTCGAACCGATGACCTCTTGCATGCCATGCAAGCGCTCTAGCCTACTGAGCTAATACCCCTCACTGTTCTTTCTAAATCGGCTGCAAAAGTACACATTAATTTCGACGTGGCAAAATTTTTTTTTCAAAAAACCTTATATTACTTCACACACCATTGTTTTTCAGCATACTATTATAATAGTTTTTTTTGTTTAACTCTCTCTATTAACACCTAGAGGATGTATAAATAATCCAAACTATTGTTGGTAAATTACGTTTTTTCACCCAAATACTGTCGTCACGTTAAATATGCATACATCTTTTTGAAAATCAATATTATATAATAATTGCAAATTATTTCATTAGAGAAAAGTCGACATCTTATGATTATGTCCCAAATGTGAAATTTAGTTTGTACAGTTTCTCACAAAAGGGCAAGTTATCAACCGACCAAACTATTGTATCTGTAATTGTTTTGTAATAAAATGTCATTTTTTGTGGATAACTATTTGCTGCGATTTGGTATTTTCTATCTACTTTCGTATCTTGAAAGAAGATAGTTCGATCCAACATATCGTTCAATAATAGAATAAAATAGACAAAAATATAGCACAATGCAAGGCAATCTTTTTACATCGACGGAACAACAGACGACTCCGCAAGAGTTGAAGCAGTACACCACACAGGAGATCATGGAATCGAGCGTGGAATATTTTCACGGCGACGAGCTAGCGGCAAACGTATGGATGAACAAGTATGCCTTGCGCGACGGGGACAGAATATTCGAACTCAACCCCGATATGATGCACCGGCGATTGGCACATGAGTATGCACGTATCGAGCAGAAATACCCCAACCCATTGGGGGAAGAGAAAATATACCAACTACTGAAGGATTTCCGCTACATTGTACCTCAAGGAAGTCCGATGAGCGGAATAGGGAATAACTTCCAGATAGTATCACTCAGTAATTGTTTTGTCATTGGCAATCAGGGTGAAAGCGACAGCTATGGCGGCATCATGAAGATCGACCAGGAGCAGGTGCAACTGATGAAACGCCGCGGAGGTGTGGGGCATGACCTTAGCCACATTCGTCCGGGAGGCAGTCCTGTCAAAAACTCAGCCCTTACATCGACTGGTATAGTACCCTTTATGCAACGCTACTCTAACACCACCCGCGAGGTGGCACAGGGTGGGCGACGCGGAGCCCTAATGCTATCGATAAGCATCAAGCACCCTGATGCAGAGCAGTTTATCGATGCAAAGCTTGAGCAAGGGAAGATCACTGGAGCCAATGTGAGTGTAAAAATCACCGATGAATTCATGGAATGCGTGCGTTCTGGCAAGCCTTTCAAACAGCAGTACCCCATCGATTCCAAGAATCCAACCGTAGTAAAAGAGATCGATGCAAAAGCATTATGGAATAAGATTATTGCCAATGCATGGAGTGCAGCTGAACCTGGAGTGCTTTTTTGGGACACCATACTTCGTGAAAGCGTCCCCGACTGCTATGCCGACTTTGGCTACAGAACTGTCAGTACCAACCCCTGCGGCGAAATACCCCTCTGTCCATACGACAGCTGCCGACTGCAAGCCATCAACCTATATAGTTACGTCAAAGATCCATTCACACCTCATGCACAGTTCGACTTCGACCTTTTCCGTGAGCATGTCCAAAAAGGACAACGCCTAATGGACGACCTTATCGACCTGGAACTAGAAAAAGTAGACCAGATACTAAAGAAGATCGAAAGCGATCCGGAAAGTGAGGAAATAAAGCAAGTGGAGCACAACCTGTGGCTTAACATCAAGCTCAAGTGCCTGGAAGGGCGCCGTTCCGGTTTTGGAATCACCGCAGAGGGCGACATGCTAGCAGCATTAGGGCTGAAATACGGCACCGACGAGGGCATCAAATTTGCGGTGAATGTACATCGCACCCTTTGCCTAGCTGCGTACAGCTCGAGCGTTCAACTGGCAAAAGAACGCGGAGCCTTCCCCATCTACAACGCCAAGCGGGAAGAGAATAACCCCCTCATCACCCGCATTCGTGAAGCAGACCCCGAACTGTATCAAGAAATGACCAAATATGGGCGACGAAATATCGCTCTTCTCACCATAGCACCCACTGGAACTGTTAGCATCTGCACACAGACAACGTCAGGAATTGAGCCGGTGTTCCTTGTCAACTACAAAAGACGCAAAAAGATCAACCCCAACGACAAAGACTCGTCACAGCACAGAATCATCAAAGACGAAAATGGCGACTACTTTGAGGAATACAATGTGTTCCATCCCAAATTCCTAGAATGGGCCAAGGTGAATGGCTACGACATTAACCAGGTTCAGCAAATGGAGGATAGCGACCTAAACAACCTGGTCGAGAAGAGCCCCTATTTCCATGCCACGAGTGCCGACATTGACTGGGTAGCAAAAGTTCGCATGCAGGGAGAGATACAGAAGTGGGTCGACCATTCGATCAGCGTCACTGTCAATATACCGAAGGAGACCACCAAGGAAACCGTCGCCAAAATCTACGAAGCAGCATGGGAAAGCGGATGCAAAGGTTGCACCATCTATCGTGATGGCTCGCGTACAGGCGTACTGGTAAGCAGTAGCGAAGGAAAGAAAGACACCCCTGTGTTCGGCGACAGCAAAGCTCCAAAACGTCCCAAGAAACTGGAAGCCGAAGTAGTAAGGTTCAAAAACGAGAAAGAGGACTGGATTGCTGTGGTAGGCATGTACGAGGGTCGTCCATATGAAATCTTCACCGGACGCTCCGAAAGCTTCCTCCTGCCGAAATGGGTAGAGAAAGGATGGGTAATCCGAGTGAAAGAGAAGGGCGACGAACACGCACGCTACGATTTCCAATACCAAGACCAAGACGGCTACCATGTCACCATGGAAGGCCTATCTCGCATGTTCCGTAAAGAGTACTGGAACTATGCCAAACTCATCTCCGGTATCCTGCGCCATGGAATGCCTATCCCCAATGTAGTGGAGCTCATCGGAAAACTGAACTTCGACAACGACAGCATCACCACTTGGAGCAATGGTGTGGCACGAGCACTGAAACGCTACATAAAAGATGGTACAGAGACCGAAGAAGTGTGTCCCGACTGTGGAGGCAAACTGGTCTACAACAATGGCTGTAAGAGCTGTCCCAACTGTGGATGGAGCAAATGCAGTTAATGAGCAATACAAGCAAGCACTAAATACTCATCAATGCAAAAGGCCGACAAATCATCGGCCTTTGCTATTTCCGTATCATGCTGCAGAGCAACCCCACACGCCCTCCGTCGGCCATGGTTGTCGCCACCACATACTTGTCTCCACCCTCCTGTAGTTTCAGCTGGCGCTGCAATTCCACGGCTTCCTGGGGAAAATTGCACACCACCACATGAGCCCTACCTTCAGGTAGTAGTTTCCTTACTGTGCGATAATCCAATGTAATCTGTTGAATCACCTCGAACACACGACCTGGAAAACCTTCGCACAAATGATGCGACGTATAGAGATGTGTAGAGGGAGCGACTTTTTCTATTCCGGGGAAATGCTTCGCCAGTAATTTGTACGGTCCTCCCTTCATAATGGCAGCATTGGGGTCGTAGAGGTATGCCCCAACCGATGAGGCAAAGTCGATAACAGCAGATTTCTCCTCACTACGTCGAAACACGAACACCTCTTTATGGTCTGTACACAGGTTAGTGCAATGTATCAGAGGCTCGTCTGATCCCTCCCCACACAGAAAGAGCACCTCCTTGCATTCGCCTTTGACAGCCACTACATGCACTTCTCGCACTCTTTGCAACTGCTCTTGTGCCACTGAAATATCTATCATGGGCGATGACTTAACGAGCAATCGTTTTGTGTGAGAATACAGCAACGGAAGACATGCCAACAAATCAGGAGTGCAATTATCAAAAGCCACCACCTTTCTTCCACTCGCCGATCTGCGTGCTGGGTCGATATATAACAAATCGAACATTCCCTGTTCGTTGAGCCACGCCACGCTGTCTGCACAGTGTACATCCACATTCCTCAGCTTCAATGCCTGACAATTACGCTCCATGAGCCTGCATAGTTCAGCATCATGTTCCACATAATCCACATGTTTAGCCCTCTCAGAGAATGCCCATGTATCCACCCCCATTCCCCCTGTTAGGTCGGCCACGCGATCCACATGACCCACAACGAAAGCCTTATGACGTGCTGTAGCCTCCGACGACGATTGCTCTCGGTTCAATCGTGGTGGATACTCATAGGTTTCGCACTGGAACAATGAGGGCCACTTGGCAACCGCTGTCCGCAGACCTTCTATCTGCTGTACCGCAGCAGGCATATCAATACCTTGATAGCGTGTGGCTGACAGGAGCAGCCGCACGCTATCGTCGTGCAAATGGAGACGGGCAAAATCAATAGATTCCCTCGTCATGCAACTGCTGCAAACGCTTCACTACCATTGGACGATCCTCCTTGTACGTCACCCCAAACCACTGTGCTGTGGTTTTCAAGACTGTCATGGTTGCCGTTCCATTGGCAATAAATGTGTTGACAGCAAACGGAATATAGTATTCCGACTTCATTTCCTGACCGTGTTCCCGCAGAAAATCGACAAAGAGACGCTCGCTCTTGGCGAAATAGTCGGGCGTGAATCCGAAGAGGTTCATGCTCACGGTGGCATCTCCTGCCAGTGGATGCATAGTGCCATCAGTATCCTTGTACTCTATGCCATTGGCTGTGCGTCCGATGCTGGTGCGCTCTGTCATACCCACCAACAAGCCGTCCTTGTCGGTCTGACACACACCACGACTCACAGTTCCATTCTCGCTCAATGTGTTTTCCAGCCTGTATCCGACCATACAATAGCGTCCTTCGGTGCCCTCCAGCTTGCTCAAATAATCGGCCATCACCATGAAAGCATCGCGACCGTAGAAATCGTCAGCGTTGATAATGGCGAAGGGTTCGTGAATAACATCGCGAGCCATCAGGATAGCATGGTTTGTACCCCATGGTTTCTCGCGTCCCTCTGGCACAGAGAACCCCGCTGGGAGACAATCCAACTCCTGATAGACATATTCCACAGCGATTCTTCCTCCAAAGTGATCGGCGTTGATGTGGCGCTTAAATTCGTCAGCAAACGAGTGTCTGATAACGAACACCACCTTGCCAAAGCCGGCCCTGATAGCATCCTCGACGCTGTAATCCATGATTATCTCGCCATGAGGACCCACACCATCCATCTGTTTCAATCCTCCATAGCGACTGCCCATTCCGGCAGCAAGTACAAGTAATGTTGGTTTCATATTATTCTTGTTTTAATCTTTTCCTATATTGATTAACGACATTAATGTCCACAAAGTATCTCTAGCCGAATTTTATCTCTTCTTCTTGAAGAAGTCCTTCATCAGAGCCTCGCACTCTTCGGCCATCACTCCTGCCACCACCTCGGTGCGTGGATGGAGGATATTGCCTTTCAGCAACGAATAGCCACGCTTCGGATCGCTGGCACCATACACAATGCGGCTCACTTGGGTCCATCCGGCAGCACCCGCACACATCGGGCAGGGTTCTACGGTGACATACAGTGTGCAATCCGTCAAGTATTTGGCACCTATTGCCTCGCTAGCAGCCGTGAAAGCAAGCATCTCTGCATGGGCCGTGGTGTCGTGCAAGAGTTCGGTCTGATTGTGAGCACGCGCTATCACACGGTCGCCCGACACAATGACTGCTCCTATCGGCACCTCGCCCTCGGCAGCCGCAGCACGGGCCTCGCGCAGTGCCTGCTGCATATAGAATTCGTCCGAATTGTCGAATATGCTCATCTGTCTAGTCTTGGTTAAAAAGCAAGTCATTTCTCGGTTTTAGGCTGAAGACCGTCTGCATAATGGTTAGGTCGCCTTTGCGACGGTAGCTCTCTTGAGAGGGAATCAGGCTAGCACCCACCGGCATATACTCGTGGATAAACTTGAAATCGATAGGTGGCTCTGCCAAAGGGCTCTTGTAGCTACCCTCCGGCATTGCATCCTCCTCCATAATCAGCACCAGCAGGCCACTCTGCGGATCGAAGAAATAGATGCGGTTGTAGTGGTCCTTCTGCTCGGTTTTCACTGTCTGCAAGCGATGGCCGTCCACATTCGACATGCCCAACCACGTCAGCTTGATGTCGAACCCCTTCCAGGCGTAGAGTGGCCCGCGGAAGTCATAGGGCTGTATTCTACTGTGGAACTCCTCGTGTGGATAATCGTCCCACCACTCCTGGCTAGGCGAATAGATGCGATGGCGCGTCGACCCATTGGTGCAGAAGGCCTCTGTCAGGCTGTCGCCGTACCACACCTCGACACGCATCATGCCTGGCGACTGAAAGTAGCGATGCATCGTGAATGTATCCAGCGACTCTCTGAAGGTGATAGTGGTCTCCATCACCAGCATACTGTCTTTGGGCAATGCCTCGTAGTTGAGCAATTCCAAATATCGATTCACCACCATCTGTGCCGAATCCTGTGCCTGTATCCACATCGGAATCAGTAGTAGCAACAGTGCAATTTTTCCTTTCATTGTTGTGTCGGTTTAGTATAAGGGAATGTAAGCTGGTCCACTTTCCGTATGGAGACAATATGGATCTTGGCATCTGAGCCCAGTCGCCTTGCTATATCTGCCATACGGCTCTCGGCATCGGGATCCACCACCATCTGCTGCAGGTCGGCCAGGGTGGTCTTGATGCCGGTGCGTCGCTGCAGCGACTCGTAGTCGGTTGCCTCCTCACGATTCAGCAGTGGGGCATGCAGAAAGAGCGAATCGGTAGTGGCCAAGGCACGCCCCACCTCGATATATTTGTTTACCGAAATCCATATCACACTGTCTTCGGCCATCCGCAGCTGTCCGTTGACCAACATTCCTTCCACCGCTGCCTCGAACTGCACCACCGTATATTCCCTCTTCGGCACCGGCTGTTCTGTCGGCTTGCCCGCGTCGGGGGGCTGTGTTCGGACAGACGGCTTCGTTGTGTGGCATGCACCGAGGCTTAAGGTCAGCAGTGCCAACAATGCCCATTGGTATATTCTACTCATTGCTGCTCGATGGTTTTCAGGTGATTGCGCAGGGTCTCGCTGTCTGGATCCAGTGCCACAGCCTTGCGCATATATGGCAGTGCCTCGCCGTCGCGTCCCAGCAGGTGCAATATCCATGCGTAAGTATCGAGGCTGTTGGCATTGTCGGGTTCGGCATCGATGGTTCGGCGACTCATGGCCAGAGCCTCGTCGAGTCGTTCCTTCTGCTCGGAAAGGTAGTAGGCATAATTGTTGAGCATGTTCCAATCGTCGGGGCGGAGCTTGATGTATCGCTCGAATGCCGCCCATGCTCTGTCGTATTGTCCCGTCCGATAGTAGGCCTCGGCCATCAGTCCCACCGTCTCGGCCTCGAGGTATCCTCGGCTGAAGCCCCATTTATTGGCTCGTTCGAGCGGGGGGAGTGCATCGGCATAGTGCTCGTTGCGCACAGCATACAGGCCCTGCAGGTAGAGCGGCAGGGTGTGCATCGGGAATAGCCGCGAGGCCCTGCGAGCATAGTCGACCATGGCCTCGTCTTGGCCAGGGGTGCTGGCTAGGCAGATAAGCAATGCCTCCCATAGGGCATACTGGCTACTGTCGCGCTGCAGAGCCGAGCGCAGCTGCAATGCAGCCTCGTCGTAGCGCTCCTGCCGCATCAGCACATCGCCATACAGCACCGCATATTCGCGTGGGTCGTCCGACTCCTTCACCGTCTGTTCCAACAGCCGGAAACACACATCGCGATGGGTGTTATAGAATTCGTCCTCGTTGTAGAACGAGCTGAGGAGTTGCAACTTGGTGCGGGGAGCCAGACGTGGATTGGCGAAAGCACGCACCATCTCGCTGTCGGCCTCGGTCGGTTTGCCCACCGCTTTGTAATACTCGGCTAGTTGCACATGGATATATTCGTCCTGCGGGTCGGCTGCCAATATGCGGTCGTAGAATCGCTTGGCCTTGGCATATTTCTTCTCCTGCATATACATCTGGGCGAGGAGCGACTGGTAGCGTTTCTCCTGCGGCATAGCGTCGGCCAGTGCCTCCACTTCGCGTGTGGCGCGGTCGTGCTTGCCGGCGGCATCCCATAGGCGCTGCTTTTGGAGCGACACAGCCTCGGTCACCCCTACCCTACGCTCTACACGGTTCAGCACCTCTACAGCCGACTCCAGGTTGTTGGCAGCAAGATAGGCATTGCTCAGCTGGTAGTAATAGTCGAGCACGTCGGGATTCTGCGCGACAATACGTTCCCACGTGGCTGCCATGTCGCTATTGAGGCCTGACGCACCCTGCATCCGGGCCAGTGCCAGAAGATACCACGTATTCGCCCCGTTTGCAGCCACAGCACGCTCGCAGCAGCGGCGTGCACTGTCGACCCACCCCTTGCGGGCCAAGAGCTGGCCCTGTTCATACCATGCCACGGCCTCTGTCGGATCGGAAGCTGTGATGGCAGCAAAGGCAGACAAGGCCTCGTCGAAGCGGCCACTCTCCTGCAGGGCCAGAGCATCGATTAGCAACCCATCGGTCTTCAGTCGAGCCTCCGTCACCTCCTTGATAGGCTTGCGTGCAAAGGGCGAAACCTTGGACTCCGCTGTCGGCTTGGGACTACTGCAAGAACCAAATGCCAACACAGAAAATAATATAATTAGAATCTCCTTATTTTTCATACCACCACATTAACTGCAACTGGGCTGTTTTATTGTGTCGAACTCCAAATAAACACACATTCAGTATTCTAGACGCACCTCCACCGTACTTGAACCGTACATGCACCGTACATGCACCGTACCATCCTCGCATAAGCACCGTGTCGGAAGGCACCGTGTGCGGACTTAAAATGCCGGAGGCGGTAGCCGACTTTGGCCTCATTCTGCAGTGGTGCCCATCGCCATGCTGACACACAGCCGATTGCATCGACCTGCAAGTAATCCAACCCAAAAGGGACTAAATGATAAAAGAGCACCGCGAAACCTCAATAAATCATAAAAAATCAAAAATTGCAATCCATGTGAAAAAAAAGTGGTATATTTGCATTTCGAAACAGGAAGTGATGTTTTAGCCCAAAAACACACAGAGTATTGACAACGAAAAAGATAAAACGAAATTAAAGAAACAAAAATATTATTCATCAAAATTAAAACAGCAATGAAAAAAGTACTATTCGTATTAGGTCTAGCCATGTGCACCACCCTGTCCATGGCACAGACATCGAAAGCGGTCGGCAAGATTGGCGGCCCCGCCAAAGTGCTCCCTAGCAAAGCTCTTGAAGCTCCTGTCGACTACAAGGCTTCCATCTTCACCAAAGATGATGATGAAGTCATTGCCACATTCGACTTTGCCAGCGAAAACATGACCGGCATTGGTTATGGTTCCAACTACGTCGTGAAAGACAAAGACGTCATCAACTTCGACGGCAAGGACTCCACCTTCAGTTCCACCACTTGCCACGGCCGTAGCGAATCGTTCTACTACTGGACCCGTGTCAAATCGACCTCTGTCATCACCGACACAGCCTCCGCTGACTCGAAGGAGTTCTTCTCCACCTATCCCAACTCGATTCAGTATGGTGCTATCAACATTCCTCCCTACATGGGTTCGCAAAATGGCATCAACGATGATAACGGCTTCATGTTCATGGGCCTGATCGAGACCTTCAACAACACCGGTAAGGGCAACATCAACGCCTACTTCGAACTACCCGTTATCGATCTTCCCGAAGGCACCAAACTCATCGATGTCGACTGGCGTCAGTATCATCGTAAATTCTACGAGAGCTGCTATGTGGACTATCAGAAAGGCAGCAAATGGTATGCCGTCGAGGTCAACGTGCCCAATATCGACGTAAACGTCAACGGCACCTCGCCCGCCCACTATGTGCTGACCCTGCCTCCCGCAGCAGCCGACCAAGAGAGCCTGAAGATCCGCTTCCGCGTCAGCGCTAGCGATGCCAGCCAGGTGTACGGCTACTTCTGGGCCATCGACAATGTGAACGTTGTCATCCCCGCCAGCACCACCCGCTGGGACTTCATCCAACCCGGCTACATGGACGGTTTCTATGGCACCATTCCTCAGGGCTTCAACATTCCTCTGGGATACGTGGTCTACAGCCGCAACCGTGGTATCGATAACCTCACCGGCATCACCCTCGATGTCAACCACGTGCAGACTGGCGACAACGTGCTCTCCGCTTCACAGAGCGACCTGCCTGCTGGCGATCCTCAGAAGGTCTATTTGATGACCATCAACGAGCGTGGTTATATGATCACCGACCGTGGTCTTGACAACACCTCCGGCTTCTATCAGTCGCTGCCCCAATATTGGGAGAATGCAGACAACTACGGTGCTGACGCTGCCGACATGCCCTCGAAGTACAAACTCCGTGGTCTGCCCACCTCGACTAGCGGTCTGAACCAATTTGCTCTTATCGCCAACAACAACGAAGGCTTATCCACCAGCCTCGACACCATGGCCTACTACGTCAGCCCCTTCCAGGATGCAGACTCGACCATGGGCCGCACCATCGAAGGCTACCGCTGGGGTTACGACAACAGCGTTGTCCCCTCGGGCAGTGAGTTCGCATTCCAATTCACCGAGGATGGCTACGTCACCGACGATCCTTCAGTGGCTCACCACTATGAGCCCGACTACGAGGTGTTCACCAGCTTCAACTCGCCCAGCGAGATCCCCCTCGATGAGAATGGCAAACCCTATGTGTTCCGTGGCCTAGAATATGTAACAGCCACCACCCTCACCTCCGAGCAAATCGACGGTTCCAAGATCACCCCAGTTCTTTGGTACTCGCAGCCTATCGAGGAAGACCAAATTGGCCTGTGGGATGTACCTGGCACCGGTATTGCTGGCGACCAAGTATTCACCATCGATGGTTACACCTCGGCTCCCGAAGAAGTTGAGTATGGTGTGGCACAGCCCGGCTCTCCCTACTATGCATACGACATCACCTTCCCCGGCCAACCCGAAATATGGCCCAATGTGAACTACTTCATTGGTTATGTCAACCAGGGTGGTCACTTCGCAGTGGCAGGTACACAGTACTCCTATATGGAGACTGCCGACAGCTCCGTCCGCTACTCCAACAACAGCGCCATCGCTCCCTACTACAACCAGTACAGCCCTCTCTACAGAGTGTACAGCGTATTGGCATACGACCCCATCTATGGTCGTAGCTGCAGTGGTTGGAACATCGACCGCTTCCCCATGATTCGTGCCATCGTTGGCCCGAGAATGGACATTCCTCAGTACACTGTCACCCTGCAGTGCACCGACGACACCAGCTATTGGATGACCACCGGTTCCACTCAGAACATGTGCGGCTACATTGACACAGTTGGTGAGAACTCGAGCATGAGCTACTACATCATCCCCGGTACCATTGAGGAATTTGACGAGGAAAGCAACGTCTTCGGACACATGGTCATCGACCAAATCCTTGTCAACGGTGAGCCTATCGACCTCGACGACGAGAACATGGTTACCGCTACCGAATACAATGTGATCGATCCCGAGCATGCTGAAGGCACCTCCGATCCTTGGCCCCCACTGCTCGAGCGTAACTACTACCGCTTGACCCTGCGCGAAATCGACCAGAACTACACCATCTCCGCTGTCGCCAGCTATCACGAGCTCGGCATCAACGAGGCTGAGGCTCTGGTTCGCGTTGCCCTCTCGCCCAATCCTGCCACCTCTCAGGTTCGCCTCAATGTCTCTGGTATGACCGGCATGGTGAACTGCAGCATCATCGACATGAGTGGCCGCGAGATCTACAACTCCAACTTCAACGCTGGCAGCGAGCAGACCATCGACCTCAATGGTGTTCCCGCTGGCGCATACTTCGTGCGCGTCACCAACGACAACTTCAGCAAGGTTGAGAAACTGATCGTTCGCTAAACCTCACTGATAGCATACAAACAAGAAAGGCGATGCCAATTGGCATCGCCTTTCTTATTATACAAACTAGAGCAGAATAGCGCTACAGCACGTTTCCAAGCTGCTCCTTTATCTTCTCCAGCTCGTCTTTCATACGCACCACTATACGTTGTATCTCTACATGGTTCGCTTTCGAACCCGTGGTGTTGATCTCCCTACCCATCTCCTGAGCCACAAAGCCTAGCTTCTTGCCACAGATGACCTCGTCGCGCATGGTCTGGCGGAAGTAGTCGATATGCTTCTGCAGGCGTACCTTCTCCTCGGTAATATCCAGCTTCTCGAGATAATAGATAAGCTCCTGCTCGAAGCGATTCTCGTCGACCTCGGCAATCTTTGCCTCGGACATCCACTTACGAATACGGTCTTTGGCAGTCTGTATGCGCTCCTCTTCGTAGTGAGGTATCTCGCCAAGTAGCTGTTCGATAAGGTCCACATGCCGATTGAAGTCGTTTTCCAACACAGATCCCTCTTGGCTGCGGAATGTATCACAGAGGTCGATGGCCTGCTGCACCGACTGCCTTACTACGTTCCACGACGGCTCATCGATCTCTTTTCCGGCACCAACATTCCAGATGTCGCCCATCAGGGCCAGGCTGTCGAACAGATGTTCTGTATTTGCCCCCAGTTCGTTTGCCACCTTAAAGAGTGTTTTATACCGGCTAGTTAGCATATCTTCATTGATTGCGACGCTTGATTGTGTCGAGATCTCAGAGATAGTGCACTCTATCTTGCCGCGCTCTAATTGGCCTAGCATAGTTCGTATATCCAACTCATGAGAACGGAGCATGGCTGGCACTTTGACGATAAGGTCGAGTTGCTTGCTGTTTAAGGTTTTAATTTCGATGTCATAGACACAGTCTGCCACTTCGCATTGTGTCTTGGCATATCCAGTCATTGATTTCATATATATGTATTATTTTATGATCAATTTATCGAAACCCGGAGTGGCATAGGATTCTAAAGCACCACCTCGGTCATAAATAAAGAGGACAGCATCGGTGCCAGGGCCATGTGGATGCGAGGCAATGAACGCCTTGGCATTCTCCAGTCCCATCACCATATAGGCTGTCGCCATGGCATCGGCAAGCCAGCACTCTTTTTCGACGACGGACACACTGAGCAACGTATGCTGCACTGGCTGGCCCGTAGCGGGGTCGATAGTGTGGGAAAAACGTAGTCCGTCGCGCTCGTAGTACTTTCGGTAGCTGCCCGAAGTGACAACAGAAGCATCGCTAAGCTGGATGGCCGAATAGACAATCGGGGCACTGCACGAATCTTTAGAGGGTTCCTCGATACCTACACGCCACAACGATCCATCCGGTTTCTTGCCATGTGCCACCACTTCGCCTCCAATATCTACAAGATAATCACTAATGCCGTACCGTTCCAACATCTGTGCAATGAGGTCGGAGGCATATCCCTGTGCAATGGCGTTAAAGTCGAGCTCCGTACTGGAATTGGTTCGAACTAGACGATGGTTGGCAATAGACACATCGGCATGGGCTGCATCAAGCATCGTCTGCAATGAGAGGCTGTCCGGAATACTACGTTTGGAAAAGCTGAACCCCCACGACTGAACGAGTCGCCCCACCTTGCAGTTGAAAGCACCATCCGTATATTGCTCTATCATGAGCGACTTTTCCAGCAGACTTTGCAGAATGTCGTCCAGCGAATCAGTCTTTCCTGAGTTGATTTGGCGGAGCAACGAACTATCCACCCACAGCGACACCGACTGGTCGAAAGCATCGAGCAGGGAGTCGATCTGCGGCTGAAGGTTTCGGTGTTCCTTATCACAATACTGAACAGAATAGTATGTACCCTGGGCCGTGCCTGCGATCTGTATAGGCGGCTCTGTGTGCCGACAGGACAACAATAGCAGAACTGCGGACAAATAAAAAAAGCGTTCGGCACGGCGATGCCGAACGCTTTGTAAGATTATTCGTGAGATCATTTGCTTACAACGAGTTTACGAGTGCTCTGCATTCCGTTGACATCAATGATGTTCATCATATAGGTACCATTGACAAGATTCTCAAGGTTGACCTGGATGCTACGGGAATTGGCCTCAGTCATAAACACCTGCTGACCATTAGCACTGTAGATAACCACCTCTTTGATGGTCTCATCGCTCTCGATGTTGATCATACGGCTGGCAGGATTCGGGTAGATATTGACATGGAGGGCTTCCACTTCGTCGATACCCAAGTTGGCAGTAACGGTAATCCAGTTGGTAGCGACGCATTTGAGAGAACCGTGGGTAGCAACAGATTCGAGGCGGACATCAGTATTCTTGACCACGTTGGTAAGTTCGACAGAATCCTTGTTACTGACTTGCTGTTCATCGACGAACCATTTATAGCCACCGTTGATGGGGTCACTATCTGCTGAAGGAACAGCTCTTAAGACAGTGCTTTCGCCGGGGGCAAGCATCCACTTGCCTTCGATGTCCACTACGGGTGTCTTAAAGATAGTGAGGTTCAGTGTACCAATCTGCAGGCAGCCATTGGTATCGGGAGCATCCAGTGTGTCGCGATAGGTACCTGTCTCGGTGAATGTGCCGATTATTGTATCGTTAACCGACCACACATACTTGTCGCAAGCACGAGCAGTGGTGGTTTGGCGAGTGTGACTATAGATGGTCAGGGTGAGGTGGGCCACCGAGTCGTAGCACTGGTCCTTATTGTTTTGGCTATGCTGTTGATGAACCACATCCGAATCGCAGCTGGCTGTGAAGGTGAGCCATTTGCCATAGAGATTGTCTGCTTTGAAACGATAGCGCTCGCATGCTTCAGCCACTGTGGTATCCTTGCGGTAGCGGACTTCGGGAATATTCAGCTCGAGGTTCAAAGTGCGCACGGTCTTGCAGCCTGAAGAGGATACATCGTACATAGTGTCGCCTTCCGAGCTAACTGTGTAGTAGCCGCTTGCATCGAACTTGGTAGTTGCACTCTGAGTGCCGGTGGCAGTCAATCTGGTGAATTTGTGTTCGTAACTATCTCCACAATAGTATTTGTAGACGGTGTCATGTTTGTTGATAAACTTCAGATCAAGGACATACACTGTCGTGCAACCATCGTTTGTGACGGAATCTTTGGCAATAGTGTCTTGGGTGTAAACATACTTGGAGGCATTGCCGGGCAGTTTACTATTGTCGTTTTTCCAATTATACGACTTGCCACAGAATTCCACATGTGTGGTATCGTAGGTCTTATTTGTGTAGGCCACCTTGATAGCAACCAGGCTGTCGCAACCTCCAATCACGCTCTCATAGAGGTGATAATGTACATCCGTATCGGTGATGGTGTCTTTGTTCCAAATGTAGGAGCATCCTGCAGTCACATCTATCGGGGTGGTATTGGCTGTGTCGTTGTTGCTTTCCACGATGGTGAGGTCGATAGTGTAATGTTTCGAACAGGATTCGCCACCGACTGTGATGAGGCTGTCGGTGCTGTAGTAGCCACTGGTGGTCTGCTCTGTAGTCCATGCTGGTTTATACTTATCGCATGCTACGACCTGCACGGTATCGTACTGCTCGCCAGAGAAAGCTGTGACGGTGAGTGTTACCACACTGTCGCACTGGTACTCAGCTGTTTTGAGTGTACGTGTATGGGGGTCGGTGTCGGTGATGACGGTGTCTCCCCACACATAGTAGCAGCCAGCCTCCACCATTACATCGTCGATCTCATAGGTCGGATGAATGGTTAGGCTGATTGTGCTCTGATAGGTGCAATTCGGCTTTACAATGAGTGTATCGATTTCTTTGCTTTCTGTATACACTTCGCCCCACGGAGCTGTATATGAGCCACAAGCTTCTACCACGAGGTTGGCATCGGCACTGGCAATCACGACTTCCAAACGGATAATACTATCACATCCATCCACACTTTCCAAAGTATCGTAGAAGGTGCCACTCTCTGTCCAGGACTTGCCGCCCCAGCTAGCTTTGCACTCGCCGGCTATCTGTATGGCATTGGCCGTATCGTAGAACGACATCAACTTTGTGAAGTTAAGGATAAAAGTGGTGTCGGCAGTCGAGTACATCGCCACCGTGTCAGTGGTGTAAGTGACGTTGTTGCGTTCCCACACATAGTCGTGACAGGTAGTGACACTGTCAATTTTAATCACATGCCCCACATTGACCTGTGCGAATACTGTTGGTAGGCATACAAGAGCCATCAGTAAACTCAGAAATACTTTTTTCATCATGCTTATGTATTTTTATTTTTTTCTATCTATTTATATTCTAAATTCTTGTGTAAAGAAATATGACAATATTTGCTTTACGTTGAATATGCAAAGATAAGACTTTTTTTTCAAACAACGACTATTTTGTATAAAATTTAATGCTTTTATAATATTTTAATACATTATCATCCCAAAGAACATAGGCAGTTCTACGACGAACAGGCAATGATGCTTGACGAATGGATGGGGACTGCAAACGTATCCTGTTCGGCTTGTTATTAACCTCCTGTTAGATCGGCACGCTTGCATTAGGTTGTAGCCGGAGGTACGCTCCGTGCAGAAAGCCGACTGGACGCTACTGTTCTTCCAAAATCTATACCTAAACGATAGATTAATCACCTACTTTTCCCTATCGATAAAGTACTCTTCAATTACCCATCTCTTACAGGATAAAAGGATGGTAAATGGATGAGTAGGAGATGAGTAAGAGTTGAGTAAGACATGGTAGGTCTTTATGGTTGATTTACAGGATGTTGCAAAAGTGGCTTTTGAGGGCATTTTTGCCTACTGTTTCGTTGAATTAAAACAAATGGTTTTATCGTGTGCCAAGAGATTGACACACAGGATATAAAGCAACACTCCACAAAGCAAATCTTGCCTGTGGAGTGAATCTATCTTAGTAAATCAACTACTTTAGGACCGTAGGACCAACTCTGCAATGTTTTCTACATGCTGGGTGTGGGGGAACATGTCCACGGGCTGAATCCGCTTCACGTCGTATGAGGTCGACAGGAGCTGCAAGTCGCGTGCTTGGGTGGCGGGATTGCAACTGACATATATTATTCTACGGGGCTGAGAAGCAAGTAGTTGCTGCACTACTTTCTCATGCATTCCGGCACGTGGAGGATCTGTGACGACGACATCTGGTCGACCGTTTGCGGCGATGAATTCCGGCGTAAGCACCTTTGCCATGTCGCCTGCGTAGAAAGCTGTATTCTCGAATCCATTGCGACGAGCATTTTGCTTGGCATCCTCGATGGCTTCCTCCACGTATTCAATGCCTACGACCTTCTTTGCCTTGTCAGCAAGGAAGAGAGCGATCGTTCCCGTTCCGGTATATAAATCGTACAGGACATCCGTCGGGCGCAACTCTGCAAACTCGCTCACCACAGAATAAAGCCGTTCTGCCTGTGCCGAATTGGTTTGATAAAACGATTTGGGGTTGACTATGTACTGCAACTCGCGGCCCTCGGGCGTGTGCATCCGTTCGACTATATAGTCGTTTCCAGCATAAGTATTTACCGTCAGATCAGAGTATGAGTCATTAAACTTCGCATTGACAATATATTGGAGAGCAGTAATTTGCGGAAACTTATCGTGCAGCATAGCCAAGAGCGGCATATACTCCGACGGGTTGTCTTCCGCAACGATAAGGATCACCATCCAATCGCCCGTCGAGGAACAGCGGATCACCAGGTTGCGAAGCAGGCCCGTATGGTTTCGAATGTCGTAATAGGAAAGACCATTTTCCGCCGCATATTGTTCAACTGCCAGTCTGATGTCGTTGCTAGGGTCTTGTTGCAGAGCACAATACTTTATCGGCAGCACCTTATCGAACATCTGAGGAATGTGGAAACCTAGTGCTCCCTGCTCGGGTTGGACATCGTTAGGATTCTCTCGCCAACAGCGAGTCGAGAATGTGAATTCCAGCTTATTACGATAATATTTTATATTTTCCGACCCCAAAATAGGACGCATCTGCGAGCAGTCTACCCCTCCAATTCGTTCCAAATTGTCACGTACTTGCTTCTGCTTAGCCTCCAGCTGTGCTTCGTACTTCATTGTCTGCCACTTACACCCTCCACACACGCCAAAATGTGGGCACAAAGGTTCGGTACGGAGTGGCGAGAGGGTATGGAATTTAACAGCACGACCCTCCGCGTAGTTCTTCTTTTTCTTATAAAGCTTCACATCCACTTCGTCGCCAGGCACAACGAAAGGCACAAAGACAACCAATCCGTCCACCCTGGCCACGGCCATTCCCTCTGCACCTGTGTCGGCAATTGTCACATGCTCCAATAGGGGCAACTCCTTGTTTCTACGGCTCATAAATCTACTGTATATGAAAAAAAGAAGTATCTTCCGGTACTTCTTTTACTCAGCGATGCCCAATTACTTTAAAGCTCGTCCGAGACAGTCAGTCTCTTTCTACCTTTACGGCGACGGGCAGCAAGCACTTTCCGACCATTGGCGGTAGACATTCTCTTGCGGAAACCGTGCTTGTTCGCTCTTTTTCTCGTCGAGGGTTGGAATGTTCTCTTCATTTTATAGTATTATTTTAATTTCGTTTCTTTTTTACTGTTGTTCTGCCCATTCTCCGGGGCAAATTTGGAAGTGCAAAAGTACATATTTTTTCTGACATGAAGGTAAAAAAAACTCTTTCGTTTTATTTTTAAAACAACAAATCGCTGATATACACATATATGCAGTAGCAAAAATAATTTTATTTTTTTTGTATCGAAAAAAAAATGTACCTTTGCAAAACAATTTTATCCACAAAGCTAGTGTTAAAATTGGTGAAATAGAATTAAGAATGGATAAAAAGGAATTTAATAACAAAGTGGTACATCCCACCCAGTTCAGTCCACAGGAACGGGGCTGGCTGCGTGCCATGCTGTCCAAGTACCCGCATTCGTCGGTAGTCAATGTGCTGGCGTTGCTGGCCGACCACGCTTATGGCTTCGACACGCCTACCCAACGACGGGCTGTGTCGCTGACCATGTGCAACTCCAATGGGCTCACCACTCTTCTCAACGATGTAAAACAAGCTGTGGCAGAACCACAGAGTTTCGACATATTGAACGAAATCAACACTTTCCAAGAAGTATCGTTTAAAACTGCCCCCAAGAGTGTGATTTTATCCAACTTCTTGAAAATTGCCACTACCGATGAGGAAGATTTGTCGCAAGAAGAGCCCAAACCGGCAGAGACACGCGAGAAAAAAAGCCTAGCAACCGACTCGCTGTTGGGTACTGAAACACTTGCAGTTATACTAGAGAAACAGGGCAAATACGACAAAGCCATATCCGTTTACGAGAATCTTTTGGCACGCAATCCCGAAAAAATTAGTATTTTTGCAACCCGAATCGAGCGTCTGCGCTCTCTAATAGAAGCAAATAAAAAGTAAAGCAAAAACAAAAACAATAAAAGATACATGTACACATTTATCGTAATCTTGATTCTGATTGTATGCGTGCTGCTGGCACTTGTGGTATTGGTACAGAACAGCAAAGGTGGTGGATTGGCTGCCAACTTCTCGGCTCCCACACAGGTATTGGGTGCACGCCAGTCGGCAGACTTCATCGAGAAAGCCACATGGTGGCTTGCCGCCATCCTAGTGGTTCTCTGCCTCGTCGCCACGGTATCCATTCCCAAGCATCATGCTGAAGATGCCATCAACACCGAACTGACCACTGCCGGCGATTTGAGCCCTGTGCAAAATGCCAGCCCTGTGGCCACCCCTGGTGCTGACCAACAGTAGTCGTGGCCATCTCTGGTGTAGAGCAGGCAGCCGCCAGACTCATTCTATCGCACTTCCCTCATTTGCCCACCGATGGGCAGAGGGAAGTGTGTGTTGCTATGTCGAAGTTCCTCTTCGATAGCGACCCACGATCTGCCTTTCTTTTGCGTGGCTATGCAGGCACCGGCAAGACATCGCTGGTGTCGGCTCTGATACAATCGCTGCCGGCCATGCGTGTGAACTGTGTGCTACTGGCCCCCACAGGGCGGGCAGCAAAAGTGCTTAGCAGCTATTCCAAACGTCAGGCGTTCACAATCCACAAGAAAATCTACATGACCGCCACCGACGCTAGCGGTCAGCTGCACATGGTGCGTGCCATCAATAAATACACCCACACCCTCTTTATCGTCGACGAAGCATCGATGATCGGAGTAGAGCCCACCGGCTCACAGCATAGTCTGCTCGAAGATCTGATCGATTACGTGTACGACGGAAACCACTGCCGCTTGATGCTGATTGGCGACACAGCGCAGCTACCCCCTGTTGGACAAAGCGAAAGCCCTGCCCTAGACGCACGGTATCTGAAGTCGGTATATGCACTGAATGTATCCGACGGCGAACTGACCGAAGTGGTGCGACAGCAGAAACACTCCGGCATCCTCGACAACGCCACCTCGCTTCGCAGCTTTATCGCCGACATGATGCCCCACGACGAGGCTTCGCTGCCTCTGTTTTCCACCGCCTCTGACGTGGTGAACCTGCCCGCTACCGAACTGATGGACACCCTCAATCGCGAATACGACAGTGCCAATCTCGAGGATGTGGTGGTAATAACTCGGAGCAACAAGCGGGCCAACCTCTACAATCAAGGCATACGTGCCAGCGTGCTTTTCCGCGAAGAGGAGGTCAATGCCGGCGACTATCTGATGGTGGTGAAGAACAACTACTTCTGGCTAGACCAGGATAGCAGCATCGGTTTCATCGCCAACGGCGATATAATCGAAGTGCTCAGCGTGCGCAACATACAGGAAATCTACGGGTTTCGTTTTGCTGATGCCACGCTACGCTTCGTCGACTATCCCGACGAACAGACGCACGACTGCAAAATCATGCTCTCCACACTCTACAGCGAATCGCCATCGCTTACAGCCGACGAACAGGAACGCCTCTACACAACAGTGATGGAGGACTATGCCGACCTGCCTAACAAGTCGGATCGCATGCGCGAATTGCGACAGAACCCCTACTACAACGCCCTGCAGGTGAAGTTCAGCTATGCCCTCACATGCCACAAAACACAGGGTGGACAGTGGCCAACGGTGATTATTGATGCTGGATTCATGCCGCCCGACATGGTGTTCGACCGCGACTACCTTCGTTGGTTATACACCGCCTTTACTCGTGCCACCGAGCGAATATATCTGCTGGGATTCGACACCCAGTTTTGGAAAGACTGACCCCTACCCTATCAATACCTACGGTCATGCTACTGTTGCAAGTGCATTTATTCGCATTTCACAACACCCATTCTATCAATCAGATAGTGCATTGTTCAATACCTATTGAGCTATAAATCAGGCATCTGTACGTACCAACACCGTACTTCAACCGTACATGCACCGTACATGCACCGTACATGCACCGTGAAACTACGTATCATTCACCTTGCAATGAGGGGCCAGTGAAGGACAAATAAGCCGATAGGGAGGTCGCAAACAGCTGATTTACTTGTGCTCTACTCTACCGAAACAGCCTTTACGGGGGCTGCATAGGCCTCCAGCATGTAATGTTTCATTTCGGGGACGGGGAGCTTCTCGACTCGATGCCGCAGTAGGTCCTCGGCCTTCTCTGTGTTGCTATCGACAGATTTTTGGCCGGTAAGGATGTTGTAAGCAGCATAGTTTGACGGGTGGAGGCGGTAGCTGTGCTGTATGCGGTTGTCCAGCACATGGGCCACATGGTCGAACAGGTCACAATCGCTTTGGGGCTGCAACTCGCTTATCGACAGCGGCGTTCCGATTTGCAGGTGGACATGGCCTTTATACCCTGTAATGCCTGTCAAAACCGAACGGAAGTCCTCGTCCGGTGCCTTATGGTATTCGCCGAGCGAACTTTGGTACATTTCGCTGGCTTTCATGGCATCGCACGGATCCCACTCGTAGCTGACGCTCAAGGGTACGGGGTGCATCTCGGCGAGGACATGCAATGCATCGCCACTGCCTCCAAGGCACAGCATTTTGAGCATAGCAGGAGCCGTCTTGTCGACTCCATCCTTTGCACGACCGTTCTTTTGGGCTATCCACACCGACTGGTGCTCTTCATGAATCAGGAGGTTGAGATATTTCGAAAGGTGCGACAGGCTATCGTAGAAAGCACGCGGCGTTCCTCCCCGTTCCATACGGATCAGCTTGTTGCAGCGGAACATGTCGTTCATGACGGGCGACGAGATGAGATTCTGCCCAAAGACGATGTGCGAGGTATCAAATCCGCTTTCTACCAGCACATGCTGCAACAGGAAGGCATCGAGGACAATGTCGCGATGGTTGGAAATGAATAAGTAGGGGGTGGAGCGGTCGAGATGTTGCAGTCCGTCGCATGTGAAACCATCTGTGGTGGACACGATTATTCGACGGATGGCATCGTTCATTACCGTGCGTTGCAATTCGGACACACTGTCGATCTTCAGCAATCTTTCGCAGACCGAGTCTACTTCCTCGTCAGGGTAGACAAAGCGTATCACCTCGGGCAGCGCCGGCCACGCCACAATACGCTGCAGAGCATTATGGATTTCGGAGTTCGAATATGGTCGGATATCATCGAATGAGTTCATTGGAAAAGATTGTCTATTAGTTCTTTCATTACCGCTTCCGGGTCGGCGTTCTCGTATAGTACACGGTAGATATGGTCGGCGATGGGGGTGGGTGCACATTTCTTCATATTGTGCATGACTAGCGACGAATAGTAGCCCTCGGCCACCATGCCGGTACGTCGGAAGTATTCCTGGCAACTCTGTCCGGCGACGATGGCTTCGCCGAGTGCACGGTTGCGACTGTGGCGGGAGAAGCAGGTAACCATCAGATCGCCAAGCAGGTGGAATCCGATTTCGCTATGCCCTATCAGGCTGTACATCTCGCGAGCGGCAGCGGAGGCAAGCACGGCTATCAGATTGTCGCCATTGCCTAGGGCAGATGCCATTCCAGCTCCCACAGCATACACATTCTTCGACATGCCACACAACTCCAGAGCATGCACATCCTCCACCACAATGGGATGGATATATTGGCATCTGAACAAGTCTGCCACCTCGCACGACAACGGCTTGCTATGCGAGGCCACATTGAGGAAGGTGGTAAGATTGGCAGCCACCTCCTCGGCATGGCTAGGACCACTCACCACGCAGATATCTTCGTATGGAATGCCTTTATAGCCATTCAGATAGTCCGAAACGCCACAGTTGGTCTCTGGGACATATCCTTTCACCAACGACACCACCTTCTTCCCCTTCCACATCTCGGAAGGAGCACCCTCCATCGTAGCCACTAGATAGGCACTCGGCACTGCCAGCACCACCATGGAACAGGACTGTAGCACGTCGGTCAAGAGGGTGGTGGGCTGGATTCGGGCTTTATCCAGCCGCATGGCACTAAGATGATTGGGATTGCGTCCGCTACGGCTCAACCCACGACACACAGCATCGCTATGCACCCACCACACAACTTTCTGAGAGGGTTTCTCGAGAAGTATTTTCACCGCAGCAGTCGCCCAGCTCCCGCTTCCAATCATTCCAATCATCGCTGATTCTCTTTCTTTTTCAATCTGTCGTCAATATCCGACATTGTACCTTTCAAATTGCAAAAATACACAAAAAAAATGGATTGTCAGATATACGTACTGTTTTTTCAAATTATAGCGTAGCCGATCGATATCATGCTTTGCAAATAATACAAAAGGCAATCCGTTTGCGGATTGCCCTTTTTGGTTTGAAATGAAATTGGCTACCTTATTTCTTTCTGGTCTTCTTTTGAGCAATCAGGGTAGAACCGGGTTTGAACTTCGCGACCTTCTTGGCGGGGACCTTGATGGGCTTGCCAGTCATCGGGTTCTTTGCGGTGCGGGCTTTACGCTCTACGACGTTGAAAGTGCCAAAGCCTACGAGAGCAACTCTCTCACCTTTGTTCAATTGCTCCTGGACGGTAGCCATGAAAGCATTAGCTGCATTTTTAGCAGCAACCTTGGTCATGCCGGTTTTAGCGGCAATCGCATTAACAAGTTCTGTTTTGTTCATTGGGTTATATTTAAGGGGTTAAAAATTAACTATTTAATTTTACGCTGCAAATGTAATACTTTTTTTTTGATTTTCACCAAATTTTTTTTCATTTTTTTTCATTTTTTTCCTTGCAGCTCCTCTATATCATTAATTTCCAACCACTTAAAGAATTTCCTCGAAGAAAATCTTCGATATTATTTTTCTTTTTTCCAGCCATTTGGAGCTCTAAAACCTCGATAAAACAGTCGTTTGCTGCGATTTTTAACCATCTTTTTCCATCGGTTTTCAATGTTTCATCACCTGTACACTTCTCCTCTGTAGCCATGCACTTGAACACTTTGAATGGCACCTCCGTGCCTTGTGGATTTACCAAAGACATGGTGGCTGCGGGATACGGAGATAGTCCCCGCACCATGCGTTCTACCTCCTTGGCAGAAAGTCGACCGAAGGGTATCTTGGTGTCGTCCTTGAATATCTTTGGAGCGGCGCAACTGTCGCCCACCTGTGGGTATGGAACAAGTGTACCGTCCTGCAAACCATCCAGAGTGCGTACTACAAGTTCGCGACCCATCATGGAGAGACGGTCGTGCAGACTTCCAGCCGTCTCGTCGGCTGCTATTGGGGTTCGCTCCTGCATCAATACCTGACCTTCATCGATCTTATGATTCAGCATAAATGTAGTGACACCTGTCTCCGATTCGCCATTGATGATTGCCCAATTGATAGGAGCAGCACCTCGATAGCGTGGCAGAAGTGACGCATGCAGGTTGAATGTTCCTTTCGGGGGGAGATTCCACACCACTTCCGGCAGCATTCGGAATGCCACCACCACGAAGCAGTCGGCCCGGAGTGCCTCCAATGCACCTAGAAACATGGGGTCGCGAAGCTTTTCAGGCTGCATTAGTGGGAGTTGATGAGCCATAGCATACTCCTTGACCGCACTTGAAATCATCTTTTGTCCACGTCCTGCCGGTTTGTCGGAGACCGTAACCACAGCCACAACTTGGTGTGAACTACGGTTGATTGCATCCAAACTCTCAACCGCGAAATCGGGGGTACCAAAAAAAACTACTTTCACACCTGTTTTGCTTTTTCAGTGAATTGCAGCATTTTCAAAGCAGTCACAGCTCCTTCTACCCCTTTGTTGCCATGCCTTCCACCAGCACGCTCCATGGCTTGCTCCATGGTATTGGTGGTAAGGACACTGAAGATAATCGGCTTATGGGTGGCGAGCGATACATTGGTAAGACCTTGGGACACCGCTTGGCAGATAAATTCGAAATGACGTGTTTCCCCCTGTATCACACAGCCGATGCAAATGACTGCATCGATACGCTTATTTCCAGCAAGCATACTTGCTGCATAAGACAATTCATACGTACCGGGAACACGGTGGACAATAAGGTTCTCTTTCTTCAAACCATGTTCCAGAAGGGTATCAATAGCACCCTGTAGCATAGCATCTGTCACTTCTGGATTCCATTCAGCCGCCACCACAGCGATCGTCCATGGGCTTCCATTAGGTATCTGCGTAGAATCGTATTCAGAGAGGTTGGTCTTCTTCATATATTAAAAGTCTTGTATATTTATTGTAGGGAGTTGGTTTTTAGGTCTCTTTTTGCTCTCATGTATGATGCTTTTATCTGCTCTATAATCCACTCGTTCGCCTTTTTCCGGCTTACGTATCCCAAAATAGCTCTTGTCTAAATGCAACCTGCGAGTGCGAAGACTTCTTGTAGAAAAGTCGAGAATCCATTCTGGGTCAAATGTCTGGTAAAGAAATCTACATTCGAAATGCAGGTGTGGGCCAGTGCTATTACCAGTCGAACCGCCCAATCCTATCACTTCTCCTGCCGAGACATCTTGGCCTGTAGTCACATTAATCTTTGACAAGTGGCCGTACAAAGTCTCCAACCCATTGGGATGGCGAACAACAACACAGTTGCCATACCCTCCCATACGAGATGCTACTCGCACTGTGCCACCAAATGCAGCATGGACAGGGTCGCCGGAACGTAGCGAAATATCTACCCCGTGATGTCCACGTTGCCATCTCCATCCATACGGACTGCTTTTTATTCCGCCGACAGGGAAACAGAAATCCGCGCTGTCTCGGATTAGCAGGATATTGATCTCATCCGGCATTTGGCCCAAGTCAGTTTTACCACCAGGATTGACACGATGACTAGGGAAAGCATCATACCAAAGCGGTACAATATGCTGCATAGCAGCAACATTCTTTTTGTTTACCTGTATTTGCTCCTTCTGATTATCCAATCCTGTAGGCGAACGCAGTGGCAATGCTTCCTGTCTTGCTGGGGTCTTTTTCTTCTGCATTTTCATCTCACGGTCTGCTTTCTCCAGTCGAACGGATATGATGGAATCATAGTACGATTGCTGTGCCATAAGATGAGTCCCAAGCGAAAGGACAAGTATAAGACAGAGGATCCTTCTTAGTCTAGCGATAGGAATACCCAGCATTTCTCGGTATTTAGCCACCGTGCGACGTGCCACAGGGATACCCTGATTATTCAGCAGCTTTGTAAGTGCATCATCGGAAAGCGGAGCCTGTTTGTTTTCAGTCTCGATAATATTTGAAATGTGTTGCTTTATTGTTTCAACCGACATTTCTGTACCCTCATCGGTTGCCATGCCTTTGGCAAAACAATTCTTCAGAGGTATAGTTCCAAAGTCTGTCTGGATATATTTGCTGTTTGCCATTCGCGAGACAGTGCTAATATCAAGGTTCGTTGCTTCTGCCACTTCTCGCTGGCGCATAGGTTTTAGTAGGTTGGGATTGCCTGTCAGCAGGTATTGTCGCTGGTGTTTGACAATATATCGCATAACACGGACGATGGTGTCATGTCTTTGTTGTAGCAGATCGATAAACTGCTGGGCATTGCTTTGATTATTACGCAGAAAGCGGATTGCTTCTTTATCTCCCCTGGCACTTTCCAGCTCATGCAGCATATTGACGTAGAATTCATTCAGAGTTAGTTGTGGCAGGTGGGGGTCGTTGAGATAGAACTGCAACTGACCTTCATTCTGAGAGAGAATTATATCGGGGATTATAGTTGTTGCAGTTTCACTATCATCATCGGTAGAGCCAGCAGGCTTAGGGTTGAGGCGGCGTATAAGAAGAGTGGCTGCTTTTAAGGTTGATTCATCTATCTGCATCGCATCGCATATCTGTGTATAGCGATGTTCTGCAAAATCATTGAAATGATCTCTAATGATTCTCCTCGCCACCTCCAACGAAGGATATTCCTTTTCATCCATCCGCTGCAACTGCAATAGCAAGCATTCACGCAAATTACGGGCACCCACTCCCGGAGGGTCAAACGTCTGCACTATATGTAGCACCTCTTCCACCTCTTCCACCGTAGCCTCTATTCCTTGACGGAATGCAAGGTCGTTGGCTATTAGTGTCAAGTCTCGACTCAAATAGCCCGAGTCATCCAGTGTCCCTATTATTTCTGTAGCGATTAGTTGTTGTCTTTCTGACAGTTGCCTTAAGTGCAACTGCTGAAATAGCCTCTCTGTTGCTGATGTACTATCACTAACAATATATTCACGATTGACATAATTGGGGTCTCTTTCTAGGTGTTCCCTGTAGTCGTACCCCATCTCGTCATCCTCATCAGCATCCCACTCTTGCTGATTGCCACTCTCTTGTGGGAGCAGTTTTTCCTCCTGGATTTCAGCATCAAGGAGGGGATTCTTTTCAATCTCCTCCTTGATAGCTTTTTCCAGCTCAGTGACAGGCAACTGCAGCAATCGCATCAGCTGTATTTGCTGAGGCGATAGCTTCTGCTGCAGTTGCTGTCGCTGAATTTGTTTCATTCTATTCTTTAACGGACAATATCCATTTCGGCGATGAGGTTCTTGGCTTCGGCATACACATCAATAACCCAAAGCATATATCGGCTGTCTAAGCAGATGCAACGCTGTAGGTTCTCTTCGAAGTCGATATCGCCACTCATGGCCTCACTATTGCCATCGAATGCAAGTCCGATAAGCACACCCTTTGCATTAATCACCGGCGAGCCACTGTTACCACCAGTGATGTCGTTATTGGTAATGAAGCATACAGGCATTTCTCCCTTCCGGTTGGTATAGTTACCGAACTGCTTCTCTTTATATAGTTTCTTCAGACGTTCGGGCACATTGAATTCGGCATTGTCTGGGTCTTCTTTCTTGATGACACCATCCATGGTGGTGTAGTAGTGATAGCTGACACCATCCTGAGGATCATAGCTCATCACATTGCCATAGGTGAGACGAATAGTCGAGTTGGCATCCGGAGCCATTAGGCGTTTGCCTTGATTGATCTGCAAGATACCGTCTGTGAAGTTGCGGATGCCTCTCTGCAGGTTCTCTTTGCTTTCAGTAGGCACCTGGCTGCTCAACTGCATCGACAGAGCGTTCACCTCTTTACCCAGCACCACAAGCGGATCCTTGGCCAGTTTCTTCATATCGGGCTTCTCCATGAATTTATTCCACTTCTCCTGATTGGCAAAGACACTGCCTTTATAAAGGGCATCCACGTATTTTGTCCAGTTGCCTTTGTACTTCTTATTGGCTTTCACCAAGAATTCAGGGCAATACTCGGGGCTCATATGTGCATACACATGTGCAAACATGGCAGCAGCCACACGCTTATCCACATTTTCGTCATAGTCTTTGTAGAAATTGCTGATATATCCACCGTAAGCACTAATATCTCTGTCAGGATAGTATTCTACAGCCGTTCCAATCGATGCTGCAGTCTGCATAGCCTCGCTACCACTGATCAAGCCTTCGCCCAAATAAATCTGAGCCCGGCGCACATCACGACGGTCGGCATAGCCCTTGCGAATCATATCCAGTGCTTCGTTGTATTTGAACGCACGCTGATAGCGAGCCCATTGGCTGTAGTCTTGTTCCACCTGACGTTTCAGTTCCATCGTGTTCAGTGTACGCAAGGCTTTATTTTGCTCATTGCTATATTTCCAGTAGTTGGAGCAGGAGGCATACTTGGAGGCATATTTGATACGGATAGCCTGGTCTGCGGCCATTTCCTCGCGGAGAATGTTGATCTTTACAGTGCGGAGTTCGTACACCAACTTGTTGGTAATATCCATCGTCTCTTCCAGGCCATAGCTAGTGAGGAAACGGTCGGTGGTGCCAGGGAATCCCATTACCATTGCGAAGTCGCCGTCGTTGATTTCTCCAGCGTTCACTTTCAGGTGGCGTTTGGGTTGCAAGGGCACATTGTCGCGATCGTAGTCGGCAGGACTTCCGTCGGGGGCGGTATAGATACGGAACAGCGAGAAATCGCAAGTGTGGCGCGGCCACGACCAGTTGTCGGTATCGCCACCGAATTTACCCATCGATGAGGGAGGTGCACCCACCAGTCGGACATCGCGGTAGATAATATGGACAAACAGGAAATACTGGTTGCCGTTAAACATAGGTTTTACTTGGGCATTGTACTGTGTTCCCTCCACAGCCTCTTCTTCGATAATCTTACACACTTTGGCCACAGCCTTGGCACGGTCGGCCTCGCTCATATCGTCGCTGAGGTTCTCGGTGACGCGAGCCGTCACATCTTCCATACGGACCAAGATAGACGCTGTGAGGCCTGGGTTGGCCAACTCTTGCTCCTTGGTGTATGCCCAGAAGCCATCGCGCAGATAGTCGTGTTCCACTGTCGAGTGGCTCTGCAGATAGCCATAGCCACAGTGATGGTTGGTGCTCACCAGTCCCTGACTGGAGATAATCTCACCCGTGCAGAAATGCCAGAAGGGGCTACCGGCTCGTCCCAGTCCAACGATAGCATCCTTTAAGCAACTTTGGTTCACACTGTAGATGTCTTCGGGTGTCAGTTGGAAACCGGCACGTTTCATGTCGTCGTAGTTCTTCCCAATCAAGGAAAGAAGCCACATACCCTCGTCGGCGCGTGACACGTTCGGAGCCAACACCATAAGGGCCATTGCAATCACTAATGTACGAATTTTCATTGTTTTATTATGTTTTAAATTTATATTACACTATTTTTAGAAAATGCAAAGATATGTTTTTTTTTGCACATGGCAAAAAGAAAAGTCATTTTTTCCAAAAAACTACATCTCCTAAACAAATCATCCGCCAGCATACTTACTGACGGATGATTTATGAAGAAAGGTTAGGGCGAAGCACACTGTATGTTCTCCTTTGTCACTGCACCAGCAGCCTGCGGGTGGCGGTGCCGGTGGGGGTAGATACCTTCAGCAGGTAGGCTCCGGCGGGCAGTGCGTGGATGTCGAGGTGCAGGGTGGTGGTCGGGGCGGGGATGGCCATCTGCAGCACTTCGCGGCCTGCCAGGTCGGTCAGCGTCAGCCGGCCTCCGTCGGGGGCATCCAGCGTCAGCTCCACCATGTCGCTGGCGGGGTTGGGCTGCAGCTCGAGGCGCAGGCTGCCGGCTAGGTGTATGCCGGTGGTATCCACGATGGTGGTGTCTACAATGGTGGTGTCGGTGGTGTCGCAGGGGGGAGTGGGATTGCCGATGGTGAACACCTCGGTCCAGTCGCTAGGCACGATGGTGTCGTAGGTGGGTGTGGCATAGCGGCATAGCTTACGCAGCCGCACGTGGTAGTAGCTGTTGCTGTCCAGCCCCTGCAGGGTGTGCTGCACAGCGTCGGGGTCGCTGATGAGGAGCACCGAGCTGTCGCACTGGGTGATGTTGTTCACCATCAGCTCGTAGCCCTCGGCCCCGTCGAAGTGCTGCCATGTCAGCACCGCCGAGTCCGCCGCCGTCGTCATGCTCCAATCCCTCGGCGTGCTGCAGCGCAACTTTATTATGGGGAAAGTTTGAGGTGTTTCTGTAGTTCCTGGGTTTCCACCATAGAGAGTATCGTCGGTAACACTTATATCGATCTCTTCACCATTTAATCCACCATACCCACTCGCCCCTACTTGTCTTTTATTCTTATACTTGCTAGTCTTTAATTTAGGATGATCTGCAACAAAGGGGAAAATAATTCTCGTTGCAAGATCGTATCCTGCAGGGTAATTATGCAAGTAGGATGCGTAGATGGTGTCTCCTGCCTTGTATTCGTAGGGCTTGTCGAAATACATTTCGAGCAGTTCCACCGTGTCGTGACGATACATTTCTGGCTCTGTGGTGTCGTAATCGTACATAAAACAGGTGCGGCGGAGTTGACCCGTTCCGCCGATGAGTTTATCTATCTCGTCGGTCAGCATCTTAGGTCCCAATCGTACCGATTCCTCAAACACATAGATTTTTTCGTTGCGTTCATTGATTGTTTTTACAGGCTTTGTTATACCTGCCCAAATGCCACTGTCGCCCTCTCTACGGCCACATACATTTTTTTCATCAATATGTTGTGTTTCTTTCCAATATTTCCAATACCAGTCGGTGTCTAGGTCATACACCAGCATCGGAATCGCTATGCCATATATCGTCTGTGAGACGGTATCACTATATGGGAATCCATAATTAGGACTGCAAAGTGTGCCATAAATATTGTTGTAGATATTTCTAAAGTAGACAATAGAATCGATAATCCATTTCTCCCACGGATTTGTAACGGTGTCCCAATGCCCATAGATAGTTGAGTCTTTGCATTTAGTTACCATCTTCCCCACTTTGCTGTCCAAGGGCTCAACCCATATCCACGAATCGCCATAGTGCGTCGTGTCGGTCTGGGCCTGTAGCTGCAATTGCCCCAAGCCATAGATCACTGCTATCGTTATTAATGCTAACTTTTTCATAGTGTATAGGATTAGGTTAATACGTTTACAAACATGTTTTTTATGTCGAGCAGATGTACTTTTGACATTACTTCGACGATGCAAAAATACACATAATTTTGAAACTGACAAAATTTTTTTTCAAACGACGACACTCTTTGCGTTGCCCCACAAGGCAGGATCCGAAGTATATACAGGGTGGATACTCCGCCAAAGGTCCGTGTCGGCACACGGCAATCACGGTTCATCTACGGTGCATGTACGGTGCATGTACGGATGAAGTACGGCGCAGGTAGGTAGAAGATACTATTTATCAGCCATTTACTGTACACGTATGTGCGCATCGTACTAATTATCAACAGCTTTCATTTTTTATAATGACTGGTTGTGCATTGGGAGGAGAAAGGAGAATAGTTGGGGATGGTTGAGGGAGGTGAGCTGATTGCTGAAGGGTGACCATACGACGAACTGAATTCCCAGAAAAAGTTTTCAACACCCAACAGGAGTTTCCGCAAGGGATAAATCATAATAAAATGGCCAAAAAGAGCACCACGTAAATACTTGATAATAAAGTATTTATTTTGACAATTGCGTTTTTTACTCATTTGCATGAAACTTTTTCCTAAAAACTGCGTTTATGGTTATGAACAACAAAAATTGTATAAAAAAGGTAAAAAAAAACATTTTTAGGCAGTAATTGGATTTTTCTTCGTAATTTTACACCCAGAAAAATAGTAGGCAAAAATGGCGTTAATACTTGGAAAAGAATACTGTAAGGTCGATTCGAACGGTCGGTTCAAGTTTCCAATTGCCCTGAAGAGGCAACTGGAGACGGAGGACGGACGTTTTGTGATTCGCCAGAGTGTCTATGCCGAGTGTTTGGAGCTGTGGACCTATGCCAGTTTCAGGGAAGAAGTGGAGAAACTCCAAGAGCGGCTCAACCCCTACCGTCGCGAGGATCGCGATTTGCTACGCAAACTGACCGAGGGCAACATCATCGAACTCGATTCGAACGATCGCTTGCTGATACCGGCAGAGCAAAAGGCAACGGTAGCGAAGGCAAAAGAGCTGGTACTGCAATCGACTGGCAAGTTCATCGAGCTATGGGATCGTCAGGCCTACGACAAGATGAACCAGACTGGCGGCGACTATGCACAACGTGCAGAACAGCTGCTGGGCTCAATGTCGGTCGACGATGACAGCAAGCAGTGAGAATAGTTATCACGTACCGGTGATGCTCACCGAGGTGCTGGACGGGCTGAATATCAATCCGTCGGGCATCTATGTCGATGTCACCTTCGGTGGCGGCGGCCACTCGCGTGCCATTCTCGAACGGTTGAACCCAGAGGGGCGACTGATAGCCTTCGATCAGGACGAGGATGCACAGCGCAACGCCATCGACGACCCACGATTTACACTGATTGGGGAGAACTTCCGCCACTTGAAAGCTTTTCTGCGGCTGCAGGGAGTGCACCACGTGGACGGCCTGCTGGCCGACCTCGGTGTAAGCAGCCATCAGTTCGACACCGCCGAACGTGGATTCTCCACTCGGCTGGACGGCGAGTTGGATATGCGGATGGACCGTCATGCTCCCACATCAGCTCGCGAGCTGGTGAACAGCATGGAGGAAAACGACATGGTCCGCCTGCTCCGGCTATACGGAGAGCTACCCAACGCCCGCCAAATGGCCCACGCCATAGTGCAAGCCCGCACGCGGGAGGAGTTGGTCACCACTGGCGACCTGCGTGCAGCGGTGCAGCGCCATCTGCCTCGTGGGGCGGAGAACAAATACCTGGCCATGCTCTTTCAGGCATTGCGCATCGAGGTGAACGGCGAGTTGGAGGCCCTGCGCGACATGTTGCAACAAGCCACACAGATACTTCGCGAAGGCGGACGACTGGTAGTGATCAGCTATCACTCGCTCGAGGATAGGCTGGTGAAGAACTACATGCGAGCCGGCAACTTCGACGGAGAGGTGGAGAAAGACTTCTATGGCAATCCGCTGTCGCCCCTGCGTCAAATAGCCAAGAAACAAGCCTCGGACAGCGAGGTGGAATCCAACAGCAGGGCCCGCAGCGCAAGACTGCGGGTGGCAGAGCGGATAGCAACAGCCGCAACGAAACCGGACAGCAACGACAGGTAGGTACAAGATTGGAAACAAAACAACAATAAGTAAGCATAAAAACACCATGGGCAACAGATTCAGAGAGAAAATAGTGGAAGAAGGACTGGAAGAACCCCGGAAGGAGGAGACTCCGTCGGCGACTGCCGCGCCCGTCGATGTGGAAGAGCCTCAGACAATGGTGGACGAGAATAAACCGCACCGACACAGCAAGGGAAGCCAGACAGCCCGAGGATTGGGCAAGGTGCTAGGCGGCGACGTGCTGGCCGACAGGATGGTTCTGAAACAGATTCCGCTGGTGCTACTATGCCTCATCTATCTGCTGCTGATAGTGGGCAACCGCTACAAGGTGGAAAGCCTCAGCCGCGAAAAGGCTGCCACCGAGGAGCGAATCAACTATCTGCGAGAGCATCGCATACAGATGCAGAAGCAGTATCAGCAATCTGTCAAAATCTCGCAAATAGCAGAGGACCTTCGCGAGACAGGAGTAGGCATAACGAGCGGCCCGCCGTACGAAATAGAGAAATAAGACTGGAGCAACGGACAAGAGCGATGAAGAAAGACGAACATAACGAAGACCGACGCATGACCCGCGGCATGACCGCACTCTACCTGATACTCACACTCGGGGTGGGTGCAGCCATCGTGGGCGGCATCATCAACATACAATGGGTGCATGGCGACGAATGGCGTGCCCGCGGGGAGAGACGTGTGGACGATGTGCGTAGCGATCCCGCACGGCGCGGCAATATCTACTCGAGCGATGGCAAGATATTGGCAACCAATGTGACCGAATGCGACCTCTACCTCGACCTGATGGACACCGTAGTACTCGACGAACACGGCCACCCCAAATACGACAAGGCTGGGCGGGCCATCGAGAGCGGGCCTATAATAGATAGTAACTTTACATTATATATAGATAGCCTATGTGTGATGCTTGCCGAGGCGATGCCAAACCGCACGGCCTCTTACTACCACGACCGGATAGTGTCTGAGCGGGCCAAGGAGAAACCACGCCGCTGCTTCCTAGTGGAGCGGCATGTCCCCTACAGCGTTTGGCTCCAGATTACCCACCTGCCTGGATGGAAACGCGGAGTGGTGAGACAGGTGAATGGCCAAAGCGTCATCCGCCAGGAGCGTGCTCATATCTATGGCAACATGGCCAAGAACACCATTGGATTCCAGAACCGTCGCGAAAGCTCTACCTACACAGGGCTGGAGGGTGCATACGACAGCCTGCTACGTGGGCAGGATGGAAAACTGCGCTGTCGACGCCTCACCAAGAGCATCTGGCTTGACGACGAGCAACACGGGCGACGGGAAGTGCCCGTACGCACCGATATGGATCGGGTAGATACCATAATGCTGCAAGAGAAAGTGGACGGACGGAGCATAGTGAGCACCATCGACACACGCTACCAAGACATAGCCGAAAGCTCGCTACGCAACGCCCTGCGTCGATATGGCGGAGAGGCGGGGTGTGCCATACTAATGGAAATGCAGACGGGATACATCCTAGCTTGTGCCAACCTAGCCATCGACACTTCGGCACACGACTATCTGGAGGTGCGCGACAGAAATGTGGCAGTAAGCGATATGTACGAGCCAGGCTCCACCTTCAAAACAGTCATACTGACAGCCATGCTCAACGACCCCTCCATCAAAATCGACACTGCGAAAATGTACCGTGCCGGCTCGAAGGACTTTGGGGGGAAATACGGTGTTATTAAGGACGATCACCAGATTAGGGATGAGGAGGGGCGGCTGCGCGACTCGCTCAATGTGAGGGAGATTATCGAACAGTCGTCGAATACGGGTATGAGCGATCTGGGGTGGGATTTCTATGCCGACCGACGCGACACACTGAGAATGCTTGTCGAGAAGATGTTCCCATACCAGAAACTGAATCCCGACGTAAAAGCCCGCGAATACAACTCACGCATCAACAACCTACACGCTTCGAAGCGCGACTTCCTAAACTTCTGCTATGGCTACTCCACATGGGTTTCGCCGCTGCAGGTGCTCACCTTTTACAACGGTCTAGCCGCCGAAGGGCGAATGGTGAAGCCGATATTCTGCAAAGGGGTGATGGATGGTGACCGATTAGTAGAAAACAAGCCTATTGTTCTCAACCCACGCATGTGTAGCCGCGAGAGTGCACGTATGATGCGTACGATGCTCGAGGGGGTGGTGGAAAATGGCACCGGCAATAATATCAAAAACAACACCTACGGTATTGCAGGCAAGACAGGTACGGCTGTACACAACTATGCCAGCAAAAATGTCTACAACGCTTCGTTTGCTGGATTCTTCCCATCGGAAAATCCCCGCTACACCTGTTTGGTGGTGTTGGAACGTATCCCTTTCTATGGACGGCAAGCAGCAGAGGTATTCAAGAACATATCCGACTGCGTAGTTGCCGTAGACAAACGATTGAGCGATGGAGCCGTGAAGTCTGTATGGCCTAAACTGGAGGCGGACAGCATGAAGGCAAACCAACGTCCGGTGGTGGCAAGGGGTGACCAAAGCGAGATGCGGCGGCTGTACAAACTGCTCCGACAGCCATTCTACAGTGCCGACTCGTCCGCCCACTGGGTGGTATACAAGAAGGATTCGACCAGCACTGTGGGACAATACTATCCATATATACCAACGGCGGGAGTGGTTCCAAACTGCAACGGGATGACAGCAAAAGACGCAGTAGAGTTGCTGCACACGCAGGGGTATCGTGTCCGTGTGGAGGGCTATGGGAAAGTGCTTAATCAAGTACCTGCACCAGGGGCCAAAGCAAAAAAAGGATCGAGGGTAGTACTCACTCTTAAACACTAGATTGTCATGGAATTAAAGAATATATTAAAAGGCATCGATGCTAAGATAATAGGAAGTGTAGAAACCGAAGTGGCCGACATCCAGTTCGACTCGCGTAAGGTGAAGCAAGACACGTTCTTTGTGGCACAACGTGGCACCAAGGTAGATGGGCACACATTTATTCCCAAAGCCATCGAAGCAGGGGCCACAGCGATAATGTGCGAGAAGGAGCCAGTGGAGCCAGTCGCCGGAGTTACGTACGTGATCGTCAATGACAGCAGTGAGGCACTGGGAATGGCTGCCGACAACTACTATGAACATCCGTCAAAACAACTAAAGCTGGTGGGCATTACGGGCACCAATGGCAAAACGACCACTGTCACCCTACTCCATCACATGTTCCGCGAACTGGGCTTCCATACAGGATTGGTGTCTACTATCGTCAACAAAATAGACGAGAAAGAAATATCCACCAGCCATACCACACCTGATGCGTTGGAACTCAACCAACTGCTGCGACAGATGGTGGATGCAGGTTGTCGATACGCATTCATGGAGGTAAGCAGCCACGCCGTGGTTCAGCATCGCATCAGCGGGCTTACATTTGCAGGAGGTATCTTCAGCAACATCACACATGACCACTTGGATTTCCACAAGACAATGGCTGCATACATTGCTGCCAAACAAGGTTTCTTCAACAGCTTACCAAAAGAAGCATGGGCATTGACCAATATAGACGACAGGAATGGTCGCATAATGGTGCAAAACAGCCGTGCCAAGACATATACTTATGCACTGCAACATACAGCCGATTTCCACTGCCGCGTGATAGAAGATTCATTCGACGGAATGCACATGGAGCTGGATGGTCAAGAATTGTGGTGCAGACTGGTAGGGCGGTTCAACGCATACAATCTGACCGCCATCTATGGAGCCGCCGTACTATGTGGCATAGAAAAACAAAATGTACTCAAAATTTTAAGTAACCTAGAGCCTGCTCCTGGTCGATTCCAGTATGTACAAGGCAAGACAATCACAGCCATTGTGGACTATGCTCATACCCCTGATGCTCTGCAGAACGTGATCGGAACCATCGACGAGATACGACGTCCCCAACAGCAACTCATCACAGTGGTTGGATGCGGAGGTGACCGCGACCGTAGCAAGCGTCCGGAGATGGCACAAATAGCGGTAGAGGGAAGCGACAAAGTCGTACTCACATCCGACAATCCACGCACTGAGAAACCCGAATCGATATTGGATGAAATGGAGGCCGGACTAACACCGCAGCAACTGTCGCACGTAGTTCGAATCACCGATCGGCATCAAGCTATCCGTACAGCTGTATTGATGGCACGCGAAGGAGACATCATTCTAGTGGCAGGAAAAGGGCATGAAACCTATCAAGAGGTGAATGGAGTAAGGTCACACTTCGACGATGTAGAAGAGTTGAGAAAGATTTTGAACGAAAAACAATAAAACTCAAGACAACAAAAGGAGGATTGGAATGCTATATTATCTATTTGACTGGTTTGATAAAACAATGAATTTGCCCGGGGCTGGCGTGTTTCAATACATCAGCTTTAGGTCAGCAGCCAGTATGGTGACATCACTGCTTATAATGCTCCTGCTGGGACGACCCTTCATTCGCTGGATGCAGAACAAATTGGGTGTGATGGACGAGGTACGAACAGAGCTGGGGCTTGAAGGAGCTGCACGGAAAGCCCAAACACCGACAATGGGTGGCCTACTCATTTTAACAGCCATAATAGTACCAACATTGCTGTTTGCAAAATTGGACAACATATATATACAGATTATGCTTGCCACAACAGTATGGCTCGGCCTACTTGGTTTCTTGGACGACTACCTTAAGAAGACACGTAGCAAAGCTGGACTGCCAGGGAAATACAAAGTATTGGGACAGGTGATACTAGGACTAGCTGTAGGTATTCTATTGACATTCCATCCCGACATACCATCTCCTTTAAAAACCACCATTCCATTTGTAAAAAACAATGAATTCGACTATACATGGTTGGTGAGTTGGATGGGACCCTGGGCTGAAAAATATGCATGGATATTGTTCGTGGCAGTCATAGTTCTGATTGTCACTGCGGTGAGCAATGCATCGAACTTAACAGACGGCATTGATGGAATTGCCACAGGAGTAGCTGCAGTTAATGGTGGTGCATTAGCTCTACTTGCATGGGTCAGCGGCAATATCATCATGGCAGGCTACTTGAACATCATGTACCTACCCAACATAGGAGAACTTGCCATCTTCAGTACAGCATTTGTTGGTGCAACCCTTGGTTTCCTATGGTTCAACACTCACCCAGCCGAGATCTTTATGGGTGACACTGGATCACTGGCGATTGGAGGTATCATCGCCGTGTTTGCCATCTTGATTCGAAAAGAACTATTATTACCCATTCTGTGTGGCATATATCTAGTAGAGGATCTATCTGTGATTATCCAGACTACTGCCTGTAAAAGGTATCGTCGTAAACATCACTTGCCGAACGGAGTAATAGTTCCGATAGAAAAGAGGCCATTTCTGATGTCCCCATTACATCATCATTACCAGAAAAAGGGGATAGCTGAAGAAAAGGTGGTAATGAGATTTATTATCATTGCTATCCTGCTCGCCATCTTCACTCTATCAACACTGAAATTAAGATAATTAGAAATAATAATTTAACAACATATCATCAATAATATGACTATTGAAACCTTGGCCACACAGGGCCGTGACAGGATCCACACCGGTTTAGCAGGCATTGATGTACAACGGCTAAAATCGATGCGTAATGAGGGGCTACGTTCTTGCTTCAATCATCTAGAAGATACCAAATATCGTCTTGAATTTACAGCTAGAATCCGTGGCAGAGAATACATTAATGATGCTGCTGCTCGAACCATCAATTCCACATGGTATACACTTGAGACTCTACAGGGTGGAATCATTTGGATTGTCGATGCTTGCGAAATGCCAGGAGACTATAGCCGATTAGTGCCACCTGCATTACGCAAGGTTAGAATGCTACTTGTTGTTGGCAGCGGCGAAGACTTGATGCACCACACATTCCGTGGCATCATACCCACAATCGAATGCTGTGAAACAATGGGAGATGCTCTACAAATGGCCTATCAGTATGAGTCGGTGGATGAAGTTAAAGTGGTGTATTCTCCTGCATGCTACAATGGCTTTCCTACCTATCAACTAGGTGAAAAATTCCGTCGTGAAGTAAATGAATTATGAAATTGACAAAGATATTTCAGGGTGACAAGATAATCTGGGTCGTATTCCTACTACTCAGTATTGTATCCCTAGTAGAGGTGTATAGCTCTATTGGGCTATATGCCTACTCTTTCTTTGCAACAAAAAGCCCGACTAGTCTCTTCCTGCGTCATCTTATTATCGTAGTCGCTACTTATATAACAATTATCTTATTGTCACGAGTCAATTATCGATTCTTCTCTCGTTTTGCAGTACTCGGCTACTGGATTACATTGCTGTTGCTGGCAGTCATGCTAGCACTTAACGGCGGACGATGGTTCCGGATACCCATCATTGGACAATTTCAACCCTCCGAAATTGCAAAAATAGTTCTAGTAGTGTTTGTTGCACGATTATTAGCACTGAAGAAGAAAGACGGGTTATCCGAACTAAGCACATTCCTACAACTATTAATCAGTATTCTAGGGGTGGTAGTATTGATTCTTCCAGAGAATTTCTCGATGGCAGCCCTCATCTTTTTGGTATGTTATCTTATGATGTTAGTCGGTGGTGTGAATCGTAAATACTGGTGGAGAGTAACAGGAGGGTTGGCTATTGTAGTCGGAATCGCAATTTTTATAATGTTGAATAGGAATGACACTTCAATTCAAGCAGAAGGTGGGGAGGTATTACATCGAAGTGGCATTTGGGCTGAGCGAATCGACAACTGGCTGCATCCACAACCTGATAAACTAACGCAGGAGAACATGGCACGAATGGCTATCGCACGCGGAGGGGTATTTGGTGTGGGTATAGGGAACACTGTACATGCCCGATTAATGACACAGGCTCATAATGACTTTATATATGCCACAATTTTAGAGGAAATGGGTATGGTAGGAGGTGTCATAGTCTTTTTACTATATAGCATACTATATTTTAGGTGTATCCGCGTAGCTTGGCAATGCAAGGGCCGATTCGGTGCTCTTACCGTGATGGGACTTGGAACAGTAATCTACCTGCAAGCATTGATAAACATGAGTGTCGCCGTAGGTGTTTTGCCTGTAACAGGGCAAACACTTCCATTCATCTCATACGGTGGTACTGCATATATATTTATGGGTGTTGGATTAGGAATTATACAATCAGTAGCTGCAGACATAACAGCAAAGCATGAGAGTGAAGATAAAAAGATAACAAATAAGGTAATAGGCAACGAACAAGAAACAAAACAGATAGCTGAAGAATAACATTACTTGTATTAATAATCAAAGAATAATAAAATCAAACATAATGAAAGCAATAGTTAGTGGAGGCGGATCCGGAGGACATATATTCCCCGCAATAGCTATAGCCAACGCCATGAAAAAACGCTGGCCGGAGATAGATATCCTATTTGTTGGAGCAGAAGGACGGATGGAAATGGAAAAGGTACCTGCCGCAGGCTACCGCATCGAAGGTCTACCCATTGCCGGATTACAGAGGAAACTGTCGGTTAAAAACATAATAAAGAATCTGCAGCTTCCTTTCAGAATGATGAAAAGTAACCGACGTGTTAAGGCCATACTCACCAACTTCCAACCCGACATTGTAGTTGGGGTAGGTGGATTTGCGTCCGAACCCACACTCAAAGCTGCCTCAAAGCTTGGTTTTCCCACACTACTCCAGGAACAAAACTCATATGCCGGCCTAACCAACAAACTGCTTGCAAAAGACGCTAACACAATTTGTGTGGCTTACGATGGCATGGAACGGTTTTTCCCGAAAGAAAGAATTGTGTTTACAGGTAATCCCGTACGATGGGATATTGAACAAATGACATGTACACGCGACGAAGGCCTAGCACATTTTGGTTTGCTTCCAAACAAACCGGTATTACTGGTTGTAGGAGGAAGTTTGGGTGCCAGAAGTATCAACAGTATGATGACATCAAGCCTTAAGCTTGTTAGAGAGAATGGATTACAAGTAATCTGGCAAACAGGACGCTGGGGCTATCAAGATGCTATGGATGCAGTACATTCTGCTGGTATTAAAGACCAAGTGAAGGTACACGAATTTATTCAGCGAATGGACTTAGCCTATGCTGCAGCCGATGTAGTTGTTTCACGTGCTGGTGCCATTGCTATCAGCGAACTGTGTTTAGTAGGCAAACCTGTGATCCTAATACCTTCTCCTAATGTGGCCGAGGATCACCAAACTAAGAATGCTATGGCACTAGTTAAAAAGGGGGCCGCCATTATGGTACCTGATTCCGAGTGCGCTGAAAAGTGTCTGCCGGAAGTATGTAGGCTCTTAAAGGATCCTACAAGAATGGACACCATGAGAGAATCAATCAATAAACTGGCAGTTCGCGGTGCTGCAGACAAAATAGTTGACGAAATAGAAAAGATTATAAAATGAGATACTATTTTCTAGGTATTGGGGGTATTGGAATGAGTGCATTGGCTCGATTCTTTCACCAGCGTGGCGACATAGTAAGTGGCTATGATCGTACGCCTAGCCAATTGACCGAGGCATTGCAGGCTGAAGGAATTGATATACACTATGATGATGCACCCGACCGTTTACCCCAAAACATAGATCTTGTAGTCTACACGCCCGCCATACCCAATGACCTTGGTGAAATGAAAGCCTTGTCTGATATGGGGATTCCAATGGAGAAACGGTCTCAAGTATTGGGAAACCTAACAAAAGACAAGAAATGTATCGCCGTGGCAGGAAGTCATGGAAAAACCACCACTAGCACACTGATTGCCCATTTACTACACACCGCCGGGATCGGATGCACTGCTTTTCTTGGAGGAATAAGCAAGAACTTTGGAAGCAATCTTCTTGTCGACAACAAAAGTCCTTATATGGTGGTCGAAGCCGACGAATACGACCGCTCATTTCTACAATTGCATCCTCATATATCTGTCATCACAGCCACCGACGCAGACCATCTCGATATTTATGGTACCCAAGAACACATGCTTGAGGCATATCTACAGTTTGCTAATCAAACAGACACTGATGGACATCTATTTTTAAAACAGGGCATTTTCATGAGTGAAGACGGAGAGGCATTTGTAGAGTATAGCCACCATGATCATGAGCACCACGAACATGTGCACCATCACACGCCGGCTCACGACTTCTCGACCACCAACATTCAGACATATACTGCACATGGTGTAGATGCCGACTGGTATGCCATCAATGTGAGAAGCTATAATGGCAATATCTTCTTCGACTTACGCACCCCTAACGGTGTCATGTTCGACCTCGAACTCTGTGGTACTGCCACCTATAATGTCGAAAATGCTGTCGTTGCCGCAGCCGTGGCCACTACTTGCGGCGTGGACAACTTCCAGTTGCGCCACGGTCTGAAAACCTTCAAAGGAGTTCGTCGCAGATTCGACTACCGCATCCGTGAGAAAGAAATCGTCTATATTGACGATTATGCTCATCACCCCGCCGAAATCCAGTCGACCATCGAGAGCGTCCGTTTCCTTTATCCCAACAAAAGGCTGGTCGGAATATTCCAGCCGCATCTCTATAGTCGCACACGTGACTTTGCCGACCAATTTGCAAAGGTTCTGCAGCAACTGGACGAAATCATCATGATGCCCATCTACCCTGCCCGCGAAAAACCGATAGCAGGAGTAACCTCCAGCATGGTGTTGCGCAAAATTCCCACCATGAACAAGTATCTATGCACACCCGACCAAGTACTCGAACTGGTACCTGCCTTGTGTCCTGATGTAGTGTTAACACTTGGCGCTGGTGACATCGATAGACTTGTACCACGTATGGAACAAATGCTAAAAGAGCAAATGATATGAAACGTTCCGTCCGCATACTACTCATTCTTGTAGGAGCATTGGTACTTTCGCTTTTGGTACTGGTGGCCAACATTAACCGTAGCCACTCTACCGTCAAAGGTATCGAGGTAGTGATTCGCCATGGAAACACTCCAGCGTTGGTCACCCAACAGACTGTGCGCGACTCTATTTTGTCCGCACTGCCTGGTGTGATGCAGAACTCTGTCGGTTCCGTCGATCGCAAGGCTGTCGCTTTAGCAGCCGAACGGGTTCCCTACCTCAAGGATGTCAGTGCATCCACCTCTGTAAGCGGGCGGATAGTAATACGTGCCACACAACGACGCCCCATCGCCCGACTCTTCTATGGCGGACGGGAATACCTGTACGACGATGAGGGAACGGTTATGCCAGCACCGCTCTTCGACTCCCTCAATCTTCTTATAGCAGGAGCCGATTACACCGAGCCACTCCGGGTCGACAGTCTTTCCACTAATCTGACTGATTTATGGAAAGTGGCCTCCTTCTTCGATGGACAGAAAAAATACGGCGACCTAATCGATCAAATATATATCGAGGCTGATGGTGATCTTATGATGGTTCCTAAACTAGGCAATCATGTAGTGGAGCTGGGAACCATCGATCATTTGGACACAAAGTTCGAGTCTCTCTTGGCATTCTACCGTCGAGGAATGCCTCGTGCCGGATGGGATACATACAAACGGATCAGCCTCAAATACGACGGGCAAGTGGTATGCACCAAAAGATAGCGAAGCAAATAAAACAAAAAATACATACACTATGGCAAATGAAATTATTGTAGGCCTCGACATTGGAACCACCAAGATAGCATGCTTTGTGGGAATGAGAGGCGAAAATGGGAGAGTAAAGATTCTTGGATTCGGCAAGTCCGAATCGCTCGGAGTGGAACATGGGGTGGTGAAAGGTATTACACAGACCGCCGACTCCATCACCCGTGCTGTCAACGAAGCCGCCGACCAAGCAGGTGTCGATATTGAGGAAGTATGGGTCGGTATTGCAGGCCAGCACATCAAATCGCGCCCCTCCCAGGGCAGTGTCATGATTCCACAAGATCATGTATTGATCGAGCAAGAAGATGTCGACCGTCTCATCGGCGACCAGTACAACACCATGCTGGAACCTGGCGAGGAAATCATCCACATCTTCCCACAGCAGTACTACGTAGACCGCGAAGCTCTGAGCAGAGAGATTCCTCCTGTCGGTGTCGCTGGCAAAACCCTGACTGCCGACTTCCACATGGTCACTGGCAACGTACAGAATCTACAATACATCAAACTCGCAGTCGAACGTGCCGGTCTGAAAATAAAAGGCGTAGTACTAGAACCTGTGGCATCGGCACTGGCTGTTCTCGACGATAGCGACCGCGATGCAGGTGTCGCCATGGTAGACATTGGCGGTGGCACCACCGACATTGCCATCTTCCACGATGGAATCATACGTCACACATCCGTCCTCCCATTGGCAGGCAACGCGATCACCAACGATATACGCGAAGGCTGCAATATCCTCAAACGGCAAGCCGAAAGTCTGAAGGTGAAGTTCGGATCATGCCTAGTGCAGGCTGTCAGCGAAAACGACGTAATCAGCATCCCTGGCATCCGCAGCCAGCAATCACGCGAAATCTATGTCAAAACCCTTGCCGGAATCATCAACGCACGCACCAAGATGATCATGGAGCAAGTAGACTACGAGATTAAGTTGTCTGGATTTGGCAAGAAACTGATCGCTGGTGTAGTACTGACTGGTGGCGGAGCACAGCTGAAAAATATCAAAGAGCTCTGCGAACTCATCACAGCCACCGACACCCGCATCGGAATACCCAACGAACATCTCGATCCGGAAAGCATCTCCTACACCGAACTGATGCACCCCATGTATGCCACAGGCATCGGCCTGGTGCTCTATGGACTGGAAAAGGCGGAAGCATCCGAACAACCAGCCAACGACGAAGAACAGGCCAAGAGCAACACCTCCTCCAAAGTCGATCTTTTCGCCGACATGGACAGCATACCTTCCACACCCACCAAACCCGAAGACGACGATGCCTCCACCAAGAAAGATACTAAGAAGAAAAAGAATAGTGAGAACTTCGGCAGCGTAGTGGGACGATGGTTTGATAACATATTCAACGAGCGGCTCGACGAGGAATAAAAACGAAATTCACAACGCACTGTTGATAAATAAAGCATTATCAGTGTTATAGAGTCAAATAAAATTGGTAATTTTACACTGCCAAAAGAATAAGCAAAAAACAAATAACGAAGTCTTAATCAATAAGATAGAAATATACAAGCACAATGGAAGAAAACACAAATTCCACTTTTTTCACATTCGATTCCCCCAAAGGGCAGTCCTCTTACATCAAAGTGATCGGTGTTGGCGGTGGTGGCGGCAATGCAGTCAATCACATGTTCAAAGAGGGAATTGAAGGCGTCGACTTCATTGTCTGCAACACTGATATGAAGGCCCTCAACGCTTCACCGGTGCCCAACAAAATACCGCTGGGCGACCTGGGACTTGGAGCCGGCAACAAACCCGAGCGTGCACGCAAAGCCGCCGAAGCGAAAGTCGACGACATACGCGAAGCTATCGCCCACAACACACAGATGCTCTTCATCACCGCCGGCATGGGCGGCGGCACCGGCACCGGTGCAGCTCCCGTCATCGCCGAAATAGCAAAGAGTATCGATCTAGAGAACGACGAAAACAAGAAAATACTGGTCGTAGCCATCGTCACCCGCCCCTTCAGCTTCGAAGGCAAACGTCGGCGCGAACAGGCCGAAGCCGGTATCGAGGAGCTACGCAAACATGTCGACTCCATCATCGTCATCAACAACGACAAACTACGCTCCTTCGGCAACATGCGCATCAGCGAAGCCTTCGGCATGGCCGACGATGTGCTCCTCACCGCAGCCAAAGGTATAGCCGAAATCATCACCGAAAACGCCTACGTCAACCGCGACTTCCAAGATGTAAACACCGTCATGGAGCATAGTGGCACCGCACTGATGGGTACCGGCAGTGGCCGCGGCGACAACCGTGCACACGATGCCATCGAAGCAGCCACCACTAGCGTACTGCTCGACGACAGCGACATCAGCGGTGCTAAAAACGTATTACTCTATTTCACCTACTCGACCGAACACGAGATGACGATGGACGAGCAAGCCGAAATCACCGACTACGTACTCGACAAAACCAACGGCACCGCCGACATCATCTGGGGAGCAGGTCCCGACGAGACGCTGGGCGACGAACTAAAAGTAATACTCATCGCCACAGGATTCGAGAAAAACAAACTCGAGAAAACCGAGCCTCAGATCATCGTCCTCCCACAAGACGAGACACCTACCCCCACCCCTATCGTCGAACCCGAAGCAAAAGCCGACGACGAAGGCATGGTAGTGATACACCGCGATGAGCCCGTTGCAGACGAGGTCATCGTCGAACCTGTCGCCATCGAACACACCGAACCCGCACAGGAACCCGAAAAACACATCTTCATACTCGAAGACGACGAGCCCACCCTCGAGCAGGCCCGTACTGTTGCCCAGGCCCAGGTCGAACTCCACGAGCCACAGACCGACATCCTTGTCGACGACATCCACATCGTACAGCCCGAACCACAAGAGAAACCCATCGAGCCAGTGGCCACCGCACCCATCGTCGAGAAACCCATCTCTGCTTTCATGAACGACAACGATGTCGAGGCTGCCGCCGAACGTATACGTCGTATCCACGACCTGCTTCGCAACAACCCCAATGGAGCCGACATGGTGCAGAGCATGCCCGCCAACAACGCCGACGAATCGCCCCTCTACGAGGGTCGCCATTCCGCCGTGCGCGAGTCGTCTACCACCACGCTCAGAGCCGATGGACGCATAGTACAGAACCCCTACTTCCGCGACCAAGCCGATTGATGACCCGAAATAAAAAACTTATTGGCATCGTATGTGCCATTGGTGCCGCCGTATGCTACGGCACCAATCCACTGGGAGCCTTAAACCTATACGCCGAGGGTATGAACACACCCTCGGTGTTGTTCTATCGGTTCGGCCTAGCATGGGTCATAATAGCCATCGTGATGCTATACAAGGCTGTCCGCGGCCAAGAGACACTCCGCGTCTCGAAACGAGAGTTCGTCACCCTCACTTCGCTCGGACTGCTCTTCATCCTCTCTTCGCTCACGCTCTATCTCAGCTTCCACCACATGCCAGCCGGCATCGCCTCCACCATACTCTTCTCCTACCCCGTCATGACTGCCGCCATCATGACCCTCTTCTTCAAGGAAAAGATACAGTGGTCCACCCTCTTTTCCATCCTGCTCTCTGTGGCGGGTGTAGTCCTACTCTATTGGGGCGATGCCGAAGGAACACTCAGCATGACCGGCGTAATGCTCGTACTAGCCTCCGCACTCACCTATGCACTCTATATCATCGTGGTCGACAAATCGCCACTCCACATGTCGAGCTTTAAGATAAACTTCTACGTGCTCTTCTACTGTGCTTTGGGAATGGCCGCCTACGCATTGCTGAGCCATCAGCCGCTCATGCTTCCACCCTCACCTAGCGCCTGGCTATGGGTGAGTTGGCTAGCTCTTGTACCAGCCATCATGGCACTAGTCATGATGGTATATGCCGCCAAATATCTGGGCAGCACCCCAACGGCCATACTGGGAGCACTCGAACCAACCACGGCAGTCATCATCGGTGTCTTTGTCTTCGACGAGCCCTTCTCCCTGCGCCTGCTGGCCGGTATAGTGCTCATCCTCTCTGCTGTCGTGCTGGTAGTGCTTGGAAAGAAACACAAGTCCACCCGATAATCTGCACCCACAATCCACCCCTTCGTTCTATCCGACCGGATACACATATTCCCTGTCGGTACCTTTCCCGTATTCGATATCTATCCCAAAAGAAGTACCCTACTCTGCAGCTACAAGCTTTTTATTCTCAACATATTACCATACTTCAAAATTCACAAAAACATATAAATCAGCCCCTTCCTCGTACCTACACCGTACTTCATCCGTACATGCACCGTACATGCACCGTACATGCACCGTACATGCACCGTCGCGGAACGGGGTTTTCACGGACCCTCGGCGGCCTGTCCACACGAATGCATCCTCCTATACATCGGTTTGGCATTGAAACACTTGCACAGGATTCGAAAAACAAATTTGGTGGATTCAAATAGTATTCGTACCTTTGCAACATCGAACCACTGGACAAGCATCACAAGTATAAGGCTGTAATTCAACAATATAGTTTATTAATAACCGGTTAAAACATACATTTTGAAAAAGATTTATCTTATTTTTATCTTTTTGTTGGCGCTTACTCCCTGCTCCCGGGCACAGATCTTGAGCATGGAAGAGGACGGCAGTGCCATGTTCCCCACCAATACCGGCGGCTCCGTGGTCCGAAATTACAACGACGACTACGCCATCGGTTTCTTCAAAGGGAGCGGGGGTGGCTATTTCTACGCGGTGCAGGCCAATGTCGCCATGCTGCCTTTCACACACGGTAACCGGATGTACGTCAGCGGCACCTGGGAAATCAACGACATCTGCTTTGTCGGTGCCGAGCTGTATTTCTGCGGCAGCGACGGCACTGATGCTCTCATCGGGCACTTTCCTGTCGGCAACCTCCTGGCAGGGTCGGGGCCCGTCATCATCGACTGCAGGAAGATTACCACAATAAATACCCCTCGGCGCCTGGTGGCCTTCAGCAATGGCACCTCCCAGCACAATGTGGCGGTTGTCTGCGACTCTTATGTTGTCAATTATGATTTCAGCAGCACGAATGGCAACAAATTCGATTTTACCACACCCAATGGGGAAAGAATCCACGATGTGCTGCTATACAACGGCTCGATATTCTACATCGGCACCGACATCACGGAGGATTGCATTACCATCAGGAGGAACACTATTTCTCATATGGATACAATGTTCAACCTGTGGCGTTATTACCCCACCACCTCCGGCACCCATGTCATCTCCACAGGATGCCTCGCCACCCTGATGACCAACGACCGGTTGGCCGTGGTGCACCAAACCGTCAACAGCGACACAATCTTTGAACTGAACCAACTCACCATCCAGATGCCCAATATGCAATGCGTCGACCGACACACGTATGTCAACCTGCACCGTGCGCAATACCACGACCTGAAATACATTCCGGCCACCCAGCGTCTGGAGTTGCTGTACACCGATTTGGTCAACTACGACACCTATGTGCTGGAATGGCAGCCCATGGTCATCAACTATTACAGTGCCAATATGCTGCAGCCATCTTTGCGGTACAGTTCGCTCGACCGATGGTCTATCGACTATTTTCTCACGATCAGCGGCTATCACTGGTTGCTACAGAACACCCAAAGCACGGGATGGGCGAATTCGTGCGAGACTTCTTTGCAGGTCAATGTAATACCACGCCCACCGCACTATATGGATAATCCAGGGACAATTAAACCGAAGTCAAATCCCTCCATATCATCGTTTTCTGTAAACACAGGGGTATCCACGTTCAGTGTGGGCGTGGGATGCATGAAAAAGAACCAAAACTAGGAGACAGCGAAGATGAAAAAAATTGCATACATCGCCATCATGGTTCTGTTCGGGCTGGCCGGGATGCAGACCCAGGCCCAGACCGACACGGCCAGCTACCATTCGTCATGGTTGTGGTTTGGAAAGGATACCGGCCATAAGGAATCCTTCCGCAAGGATTCCATCGTATATGGACACGACGACACCACCTATGCACCCGACTCCATCTACTTTACCATCGAGTATGTGGTGGATTCTGTCAAGTACTTTAAAGGAAATCAAGACGAATTTATGGGGGCATTGGATATATTTAGCTATAATGTTATTATGTGTCCATTTGTGGACACCGTCCCCCACACCGTCTATGGCGTGGCCATACCCGCCAATGTATACTGTATCGATTCGAGTTCCCATATTAAAGAGTTTAAAGATAGCAAGTATACTAATAATTGTACAAGGACACCTGACGGTTGTGAGGGGGACAGCGGTTTTTGGGCTCTGCTCCTGACCCGCAGCGACACCGTGGTGGAAGGGGCCAAGTATGGGCCTTGCGACTGGTTCGATATGGTGGAATCCGTACGCCTGGGGCCGAAACACTTTTCCGAAGATATGTCCGACCTGATTGGGTCGACCGGCCGTATCCGGCGAAGCCACTTCCTCTTCGAATACGACACGACAGAGCCCGAGATGTTCCGCTACGACACCACCGGCATGTTCGAGTTCTATTTCAACACCCCGCGAACCTATGCCGCCGGCGACACTTGCTTCACAGGACGAAAACACCTCCTCATGTCAGGGTATCGTTTAGCCGAATATACGATTGTCCCACAACTTGCTGCCGCGAAAAAAATTGGTTTTCCGAAGTTGTATTATTTTGGATATTTTCAGAATAAATGTATTGGCATTGGTCCGGATGGCCAAAATGAATATATAAAACACTATGGTTCAAACTATTATGGCCCATATCAGTTGCTCACAAAATGGGAGGCTACCACCCGAATCTTGCATCCCACCTTCTTCCCCATCATGGAGCTTCGGTGCAGCACCCCAAGGGACTGGACCCTGGCGAAGGAGGCGGACTCGGCCCTGCTGACGTGGCAGCACTTCGACGGAGCAGAGGGCTACGAGCTGCTGGTGAACAACGTGACACGGAAGGACAGCACGGTGCTGGTGCTCAACCCCGACGCCACGCAGCATACCCTGCTGGGGGTGGACACCAACGAATACTACCGCATACGGCTGCGCAAGCTCTGCCGCTATGCCACCGACAGTTACGACACCATCGTGCGCAGCGAGTGGACGGAAACCTTCACTTTCGGCACGCCCCCACCGCCCGACACCTCTTCTACCGACACCACCACGGTGGATACCAACATTGTGGACACCACGAGCATCCGTCTGGCCACCGGCCTGGAACTGGAGCTGCAGCCCAACCCCGCCAGCGGCGAGGTGCTGCTGACGATGGACGCCCCCGAGGGGGGATTGCTGACGCTGACCGACCTGGCGGGCCGCGAGGTGCTGCAACAGCCCATCCCTGCCCCCACCGCCACCCTGCGGCTCGACATCAGTGGGCTGCCTGCCGGCTCCTACATGGTGAATGTGACCACCCCAAGAGGCTCCGCCACCCGCCGGCTGCTGGTGCAGTGAAAAGTAGGGAGACTGTAAAAAGGAAAAAGATGAACATGGATGCAATAATCTGCATCCATGTTGCGTTATATATTATGGATATGAAAACTGCAGCATTAGTTTCAGGAGGAGTGGACAGTTCGGTAGTGGTTCACCTGCTTAAAGAACAGGGGGAAACGCCGGACATTTTCTATATCCGGATTGGGATGGAGGACGAAGAAGGCTATATCGACTGTCCAGCCGAAGAGGATATAGAAATCACCCAATGGCTTGCCCATCACTATGGCTGCAGGTTCGAAGAAGTGAATCTACACAAAGAGTATTGGGATAGCGTGGTGGCCTACACCATAGACAGTGTGAAGAAAGGGCTTACCCCCAATCCAGATGTGATGTGCAACAAGCTGATAAAGTTTGGGGCATTCAACGAGCGACGAGGTAAGGAATACGACATGATAGCCACAGGCCACTATGCCACAACAGAGGTGGTGGACGGCATAAGCTATCTGGCCACAGCAAAAGACCCGGTGAAAGACCAAACCGACTTCCTGTCGCAACTCGAATACGAACAGATTCGGCGCCTTACCTTCCCGATAGGGAACATGATGAAGGATGAGGTGAGGGCCATTGCCCTGGCAGCTGGTCTGCCATCGGCGAAAAGGAAAGACTCGCAGGGGATATGCTTCCTCGGCAAGATTAACTACAACGACTTCATCAAGCGATACCTAGGAGAGCGAGAGGGGAAGATTGTGGAATGGGAGACCGGCAAAGTGCTGGGCACACACCGAGGGTATTGGTTTCATACCATCGGACAGCGGAAAGGCCTGTATCTAGGTGGAGGACCGTGGTTCGTGGTGCGTAAAAACATAGAGGAGAACATACTCTACGTATCGAAAGGATACGACCCTGCGGCTGCCCGCGGCAAGGAGATGGATTTGATGGGATTCCGCTGGCTGGGTAGCAAGATGGACCTCAGCGATGTGAAGTTCAAGATACGCCACACCCCCGAGTTCCACCAGGGCCACCTGACATGGCAGGAAGACGGCCTGGTACACCTTGTAAGCGAAGACTCGATACAGGGTATAGCGGCAGGCCAGTATGCAACAGTGTACGACAACGAGGCTCATTTGGTGGTGGCCAGCGGTATGATAGTATGAAAAAGGGGCTGTTGGTATTGGGTTTGCTGATAGTGTGCCACCTGCATGCACAGGTGTCGCCACTCGACTATGGGCTGCGAGAGTCGAACAGAGGAATGGGCTGCTATTTTGCACTACTCAACGCACATCGGGCAGCCATAGCGATGGATATGGAGGTGGACTACACTGGGGTAGACACCCTATACATGGAACTGCCACCGGACTTCAAGAGCATCCCTGTCGGCCCCCATACCGACTTCAAGGGGCTGGTGATATATGTAACCAACAATGCTCACCACGGAGCCCTGTTCGCCATGGCCAACGAGGAACAAGGAGTAGAACTGGACAAAGCCCAAGTGGAGAGCCTTGACTTTAAAGACATACCAGCACTGTCGGAAGGCACACAGCTGCTGATACTCAACGACAAGACCCCCTGGACAGAACGACGTGGCTATGGCTATCAGGCCTACCGCCGCGATATTCTAGTGGTACAAAACGGAATAGGGCAGAACCGACCAATCGCTTCTTGGAACAGCGAGGCAACACAGCTGGCGGCCTCAAGGGTGGTGGTGGACACGGCAGAGAAAGCGTTTAGAAACCTGACTATTCACCGTACTCGCCAAAGCACATACAAGACATACTGCCTCTCGCTGTCGCGAGTCTACAACTTCGTGATCGAGAACATACACATCACCACACCACGCAGCAGAATGATAGCAGACGGAGCCATCAGCATCAACAATTCGGCCCATATCACCTTGCGGAACATCACGGTGGAAGGGACATACTCGGGCTACGGACGCACACGGAACTATGGGTACGCTTTCTCGCTGAACAATATCTACGACCTGCAATGCCACGACATTACAGCTTGGGGGAATTGGGGTGTGTTTGGAGCCAACAATATGAACAGAAGCTACCTAGAGAACTGCGACATCGACAGATACGACGTGCACTGCTACGGCAGAGACATCCACATGGTGAAGTGTCGATTGGCTAAACGACAGACCCCCATTTCGTCCATCTATGGTACTGTCAGATTTGACTCGTGCCGCTTTGTCGATTTCATACCTGTAAGGATAAGGTCGAGCTACAACGCCTACACTCCCTTCGACATCGAGATACACGACTGTGTGTTTGAACTGACGCCACGCTACCATTCGATAGTAAGAGTAGACTTGCTCGACACAGCAGACAACCCCCGTCCAGAGTTGAAAGAGAAATCGCTGCCGAACCTGACAGTGGACGGACTGGATGTGATTGTACCGCTCAGTGTCGGAAGACTGAATATATACGACCCACGAGATAATCTTCGGGACCTTAAACGCGAATGGGGATACATTTCGACCGTGTCCTTGAAGGGTATACGCACACAGAGAAGAGATGGCAGGAAAGTGGACATACCCATCCGCTTCAGTTCTCACCCGTTCAGAACAAAGTCCACATTGAATTACACAATAGAATAGCTTACACAGGAATGCAAATCTTCTACTCGGCTGAAATCGGACAAGGTCTCTGCACATTGGATAGTGAAGAGAGTCGACATGCTGTGAAAGTGCTTCGCTTGCAACAAGGTGACGAATTATACGTCACAGACGGGCACGGAACATTGTACATCAGCAGGGTGATTAACGCGAATGCTAGCGGGTGTGTGGTCGAACCAGTTGCAATCAAGGAATCATCGACAGTGCCTTATAAATTGACTATTGGGGTAGCTCCAACCAAAAACCCGGCAAGGATAGAATGGCTTGTAGAGAAAGCTACAGAGGTGGGAGTGGAATGTATCCAACTACTACAATGCGACCATTCCGAACGGCCCTATCTGAAGACAGACCGCTTGCAACGAGTAGCCTTGAGTGCTATGAAGCAAAGCCTGCATACATGGCTACCACTTGTCGAACCATGCATCGCCCTGCAGCAATGGCTCCAATCGCCACAAATCAAGGACTTCGACGGACTAAAACTGATAGCATATTGCGAAGAGGATAAGATGAGGATCCCTCTGTTTGATGCCATTGAGCCTAGACGAAATGCCATCATACTGATAGGGCCGGAGGGGGATTTCTCCAGCGACGAGATAGCACTGGCACGAGCACAGGGATTCAAACCTGTCAGCCTCGGGCCTTCGCGCCTGCGTACCGAGACTGCAGCACTGTATGCCGCAGTGGGATTCAATATCATAAACGATCAAAATGGACTATAGGAAAGCTTTAGGAAAGGCGCTTTTAGTAGGCTGGATACTGCTGGCAACGACGCTTCATGCTCAACCGCAACTGGCTCTGCTGCGATACGGTGGGGGTGGAGATTGGTACGCCAACCCCACATCGCTCACCAACCTTATTGCATTCTGCAATGAAGACCAGTCGATGGGCTTGCGTCCCGACTATGCCACAGTTGATGTTGGGAGTGCCGAACTGTTCAACTACCCATTCGTACACATGACAGGCCATGGCAATGTACTCTTCAGCGAACACGATATACAGAACCTCAGAAGGTACTTGATAGGAGGTGGATTCCTTCATATCGACGACAACTATGGCTTACGCGAATTCATCGTTCCACAAATGAAGAAAGTATTCCCCGAACTAGACTTTGTCGAGCTACCCTTCAGTCACCCTATCTACCATCAGAAGTACAACTTCCCCAACGGGCTTCCCAAAATACACGAACATGACAATCAACCTCCGAAAGGCTATGGATTGATATGGGAGGGGCGCTTGGTGTGTTTCTTCACGTGGGAATGTGACCTCGGCGACGGTTGGGAAGACCCCGATGTACACGGAGACAGCCAAAGCAAGAGAATAGCTGCACTACGAATGGGAAGCAATATTGTAAGCTATGTATTTAAATAAAAAAAAAGAGGTCGCTTCCGGATTCGAACCGGAGTAGCAGGTTTTGCAGACCTGTGCCTAGCCTCTCGGCCAAACGACCTTTCTTTAACCTTTAAAACGGGTGCAAAGATACGAACAAAATTCCGATTACAAAAAAAAACTTTCCATTTTTTTCGTAAACAAATGAATATAAGATACTAATTCGAATATTTTTTGTACTTTTGCATCATGAAAATTAGACTATATATTATCCTCGCCATACTAGTTCTGGCATTGGCAGGGTGCCATCAGGAAGAGAGAATCGCCCCCTTGCAACGCTCGACTGTCGACCGAATGAACAAGGAAGCTTTCATAAACCGCTATCGGCAACCCGACAGCTGCATTGCCTTGTCGCAGATGGCACTGCAGTACATCCAGGACTCTATACCGCAATACATCGACGGCGAACTACGTGCAAGAAACAATCTAGCCTTCGCCTACTACCAGAAAAGCGACCGAGAGAGTGCATCGAAGATGCTCGACATCGTGGAGCAGAAAGTGTCGCAGCAGGGCAAATCGTCGCAGAATGGAGCGATAGAAACAGTAATCGCCCAACTGCTTAGGGCAAGATTGTTGCAAAGAGACTGTCGGATTGCCGACTGCTATCGACTACTTTATGACATCGACCGCCGCCACACACTGCAACATAGTCGCGACAACCTTCTCTACAACTATGCCCAATCGGAATACTACATCGTCTCGCTGGTGCTTAACTTCCACTATCGTGAAGGCAGGCAAGCCGATATCCGAACCCTGCTGAACGAGGTCGAATCGCGACGGGACGAGCTGAAGGTGGACTACGCACAAGACATGGCCCTCAACTATGCACTGGCCTACGGATGGCAAAGTGCTGGGGAGAGTCTGTTGGCTCTAGACTATTGCGACAGAAACTATAAAATACTGAACCTGCAACCTTCCACATTCTGCATCTACCATTACGCCAACACCATGCAGATGGAGGCACTAGCCCTGAAATCCATACCGGGGATGACATCACCCGACAGCGTGCTGGAGCTGTACGACTGTGCACGACGTGCTTTCTTCGAATATGGCGACCCCTATCAGATGCTCGGTGGGACAACCAGCACAGCACGCTATGCCCTACTCATCGGCGACACATCGTTCGCCTACACCGTGCTTAACGAGTGGCGAAACATGCACGGCCTGTGGAAACCTTTTTCCGCTCCCAAAATGGAATTAGGCTATTTCGATGTGCTACTCCGCAGCCGTATGGCCAGCAATCCCGACCAGGCAAGGCAGTGGTACGAACATCACGGCGAACTGCAGGAGTGTATCTCCCAATTCGAAAAAGAGGACTTTGTATTGCAGCAGAACCTTGCCGACTCCACCCGACGTGCCCGTTGGATAACCCTCACCGCCATCGTCCTAAGCATCATGTTTGTCATCCTGCTGACACTGACCATACTACTATACTACAGCATACGTCGTGTCAAGAAAGAAAAAGAGCAACTAGAAAAAGCAAATCGACGCGATGTGGAGCGCATTGCTAATGTAGAGACCTGCCTCAGTGTTTTGCGGCACGATGTGGCTCCTTTCATGAGCTATCTTCGCAATCCAGATCTTGACCCCAACCTGCGAAGCGAAGTCACAACCCAGCTGGTGAGGACATTCGACAATATAAAGAACTGGACACAACTATCCATCCCCAAAGGATTGGTATTCAACGTATCCCGATTCCCACTACAAGATGTAATAGACGATGTATGCACTCAGGTGATGAATCCTCATCCCGGAGTGAGTCTTATCACCAACCCCACAGACATCTCTATCTATGGCGACCGGCTTCTTGTATCCATTCTTATACGCAACCTCGTCACCAATGCACTGCAACACACAGACCATGGCCACGTCGATATACAAGCCGAGCTGGACGAGGAGAAGATGGCCATTATTAAAATAGCCGACACCGGCGTGGGCATGACTCCCGACGAGCAGGAGAGCCTCTTCAAGGCAGACCGCGAGATAAAGGGAGACCATGGTTTTGGACTGATACTTTGCAAATACATCATCAAAAAACACGACGATATGACACGCCGCGGTTGCCGCATTTGGGTCGAGAGCACTCTCGGCGAAGGCACAACGGTCTTCATACGCCTGGCATCGACATTATTGCTAGATTAGAAAAAAGCCAATCAAATACAAATCAAACAGACTATGGATAGCATTAGGGTAATGATGGTCGACGACGAACCATTGATCCGCAAGATTGTAAGAATGGAGATGAACAGTCGCTCTCTGATGGTAGAGAGCGGCGATGTGGATAGCAGCGTCACCAGAAGGGTGGAGATGGTGGAGACATTCCCCGACGGCCCGTCGCTTACAGCACGGCTCAACTCGATGGAGCCTCCCGATTACTTGCTGGTGGACATGGAATTCCAAGGCGACCCTACCGGCGGCCTCCTGATAACCAGAAAGGTGCACGACCGATTCCCAAACATTAAAATCATCATATTCTCGGGCCGATTCGACAACCCGATGCCGGGCGAAACCGACCGCACAAAACGCCTACACGAAATCGGACGAGTAGTGATGGATGCCATGAGCATGGGGGCAAGGGCTTTTGTGAGCAAGAATGCAGCTGGAGGGTTCAGCGTGGAAAACATACTGAGGGCCATCGCATGCCTAGAGCGAGGCGAGAGCTGCTACTTCAACTATCCGGTGATGCTCACCCTACGTGAGGCAGCGGAACAGTATTTCCACATGGTAGCCAACCACGACCCCTCCTTCGAGATCAGCCCTACCGAACGCCAGCTGCTACTGCTCGAGGCTGCAGGATGCACCGCAAGCGAGATATCTGAACGACTGGACGAAACCGACAAATCTATCCAAGAGCGCCAACGCGACCTCTCCAGACGCTTGGGAATTGTCAACAAAAGTGCTGCTCGCGTAGCCAAGGCTATCAGCATGGGGCTTATTTTCCCCACCGATGTCCATTTCCTTCCTCGTGGATGACGAGTGGTCTCCTCGCCACTTCTCTAAAACCAATACTGCTACTCCTACGGACTAGGGCGTGGTGCACTTCGCTCCGCGACGAGTAGCCGCTATGTTCGTCGCAGAGGTCGACCATGAGCCGTGCCAGCTATTTCCGTATCGGAGACCTCTGCCGCTGGCTGTAGTTCAGTGGATTGATTTGCATTTGGGTCGGCATTATCCTGCTCTTCGTTGGATACTATCGCACCGTCGGCCACGGTCAGGCAGCCGCCGTAGGCGGTCTCCGAGCAGCGCCCCTGCTGGTCGCTGACGTAGAGGTAGATATGCACCTCGGTGCCTTCAAACTGCTCCGGCAGCAACACACTGACTTTCTTTTGACGACGGTACACCGGTGCCGCCAAGTAGCCCTGCCCCAATGAGGGGGAGTAGACATAGAGATGCACCGCATCGTAGGCATCGCACTGCTGATGCAACGGGTTGCGCTCGAAGTCCACCTCCAGGCGCGAGCCACCTGTGGCCACCACCTGGCTGGCCTGCACCGGTGCCACAGGCCCTAGGCTGAGCACAAGGTTCTGATAGTCCACCTTTAGTTCTCCGCCTTCGGTGCTGAAAGCGTGCTGGTTGAGGCTGACAAAGAGGTTGTATGCCGTCATGCCTGCGGCGCGGGCCGCCTCGGTCATCGACTGCAGCAGCACCCACCTCATTCGTGCCGCCAAACGCACCTGCTCGCGGAAGGCCGCCCGATGCTCCTGCTGCGCCTCGGTGCGTGGATTGCTTACCTGTGCAGGCCGGCTGCGCAAGCACCATTTTCCATTCCACATATACCCGATAGCCGACCCCAGCTTGCCGCTGAAGCCACCCATATATCCATTCTCAAACTTTGCCATAGTGAACTGTCATTTTTTTACCATAACGTACTTTTCGACTACTTATTGCTTACTCGACTAAAAGATAATAAATAGATGGTAAAGGGAAGAGTAGGAGATGAGTAAGAGATGGTCTGTCTTTTACATTATCTTTCAAGGGATTGCGAAGGTGGTTTTGGGGTGGTTTTTGCCTACGGTTTCGACTTTTTTGCAAAAAAGAAGAGGCTGTTCCATTGACGATAGTACACCCTCTTTTCGAAAGATTCTGCCGTCTGAAGCGAGATTAGCAATAGGTAGACGACCTGTAAATAATAGTATATATAATAAATCTTTTTTGTATCTTTGCAATCTAATAAGATGAAGGTAATTCGCGCCATACTATTCATTATCAACATCATACTGGCACTTGGGCTATTTCTTACAACCCTTGCAGGAAATGTGTTGCCCTCTAGTTTCCTTCTTCCCAGCCTGCTGGCATTCGGCTATCTACCCCTGCTGATTGCAAATATAGCGATGGTAATTGTTTGGCTACTCATGCGTCGATGGACAGCCCTGCTCAGCATTCTTGTCATCGCACTGCGATGGAGCTTTCTGACCAGCTATTTTCATATTGGGCTGGATGCCAAGACACCCGATTCGGACACACATCCACAGATGGTATCATTGATGACCTTCAACGTACACCAATTCCATGGTCGGTCTAACCAATTATCAACCAACGATACCATCGCGCTGCACTTTATCGAACTAATACACAAGACATCTCCAGACATACTCTGTCTGCAAGAATTTGCCATGACCAAAAAGGTGAACATTGTAGATTCGCTCGAGGTGATGGGATATAACCACTACTATGGTGCACAGATGTCGTCGAAAGGGATACCATACGGCACAGTGGTATTCAGCCGACTGCCAATCACCTACGTCACCAAACTGGACAAAGAGAAGATACTGGTAGAGGTGATGAAAGAGCACGATAAGCTACGAGTATGCTGCGTACACATGAACAGCTACCAGTTCAACGATAGCGACCGGAAAGAAATCGACCGTGCGAGACACGGAGAAGTGCAGGAGAGCATCCGTCCGACACTCCATAAAGTGAAAGAGACCATCCTCAGTCACGAGAAGGAATGGACCGACTGCATCTCATCCGTCGTGGCTGGCAGTTCTGTACCATTGGTGCTAGCAGGCGACTTCAACGACATACCCTCATCCTGGCTATACCGGCACATCAGCGAGGTGATGACAGACTGTTTCAAAGAAAAAGGTAACGGACTAAGCATCACCTACAATGGAGGATTCCCCAAGTTTAGAATCGACATGGTGTTCCATAGCAAAGAGCTTCAGACCCTCCGCTACCGACGTATCCGAACCGACATCAGCGACCACTACCCCGTCATGGTCACATTAAATCACGCGAAATGAGAAAAAAGGAGCTGTACGACTATGTGACCAGATACTTCGAGTCGTCGATGCCTGTGGCACAGACCGAACTACACTACAACAATCCGTTCCAGCTTCTGGTTGCCGTAGTTCTATCGGCGCAGTGCACCGACAAGCGGGTGAATATGGTCACGCCCGCCCTGTTTGCCGCCTACCCTACCCCCTTCGACATGGCCAAAGCCTCCGAAGAGGACATCTTCAAGTATATCCACTCCGTATCGTACCCGCACAATAAGAGTCGCCACTTGGCCAACCTGTCCAGGATGCTGGTCGACGAGTACGATGGCATTGTGCCCGACGATATGGACAACCTGCAGAGGCTGCCCGGAGTGGGGAGGAAAACCGCCAATGTGATGGAGGCAGTATACTTCGACCGGCCCGCCATGCCGGTAGACACCCATGTGTTTCGGGTATCTAACCGCATTGGGCTGACGAACAACAGCCGGACACCCCTCCAGACGGAGAACGAGTTGGTAAAACACTTTCCAGCACACATCCTCTCCAAAGCCCATCATTGGCTCATTCTGCACGGCAGGTATGTTTGCCGTGCTCGCAATCCCAAATGCGACGAATGTGGTTTGACCTCGGTGTGCAAGTACTACACATCTAAGCAGAGAGGAGGCAGTCATGTACTTTAGCCACCCGCTCTTCCTATGGGCACTGCCGGCCATACTAATTCCCCTGATCATCCACCTGATCAATATCCGGCGCTATCGGAAGATATACTTCAGCAATACCGACACCCTGAAAGAGATATACATCGAACAGCGGCAACACAGACGAATCAACCACTGGCTCATCCTCCTGGCCCGCACGTTGGCCATACTCTTCCTTGTTCTGGCATTCGCCCAGCCCAAACTGGGGAAACGCGGACAAGACTTGCAATCGGGCGATAATATTGTCAGCATCTATATCGACAATACGCTGAGCATGGACCAGTCGTCGGCAGAGGGCAGTATGCTGGATATGGCTCGACAAAAGGTTCGTGAAATAGCAGAAGCCTATTCTGTCAGCGACCGGTTTCAACTCATAACCGCCGACCTCTTGCCGTCGCAATCACAACTCCTCAGCCGCGACGAACTGTACGAGCGGCTAGACCAAGTGGAGACCACGCCGGCATCGCCACTGATGAGCGGGATAATCCAAAGGCAGCTCGACTTTCTGAAACAGTATACACACCACAACATCAGCAGTTATATCATATCAGACTTCCAGCAAAGCACCACCGACCTGTTTAGCTTTCCGGTCGACAGCAATGTGCATCTGACGATGGTCCCCCTTCAAGGCAACAGTATCGACAACATATATATCGACACATTCATGTTCGATGCACCGGCCTTTTTCGTTGGAGGAAATGTGAATGTGAGTGTGAAGCTGTGCAATACAGGCCAGCATGATGTAGAGAAGGTGCCTGTAAAACTGCTACTTGAAGGACACGAACGTGCCATAGCATCCGTCGATATACCCGCCAACGGTAGCATCGAAACCACCATGAGATTCGCTCTCGACCACGCAGGATATATCGATGGACTAATCGCTATCGAGGACTATCCCATTGTATTCGACGATCATCGATGGTTCTCGATACGGGTAAATGACCAGAAAAAGGTATTTGAGCTTTATAGCTCAGCCCGAAACGAATACATCGGCAAACTCTTCTCATCGGACAGCACCATCGTCCACACCTCTGGGCAATACCTCCCCTCCGACCTTTCCAATACAGACTTGCTAGTCTTGAACGAAACAAAAAGCCTCTCCAGCGGAGAAATAGAGCAAATTGGCCAGTGGATAGCCGAGGGCGGAAGCCTGTTGGCCATTCCCTCACCCGACCACTCACCCTCCTCCCTCAATGCTCTTCTTGCCAGTGCACAGGCACCACAGCTTAACAAATGGCTTGCACATAGCACCCGAGTAAACCTTATCGATGATAAAGCAAGCCTTTACGAGGGAGTGTTCAGTAGTAGAAACGAGAACGACGAGATGCCGACCATAAAAGGACACTACACACTATCCCCATCCGTCCACGTCGCACAGCCCGTCATGATGCTCGCCGACGGCTCCCCGCTTCTCACCATCAACCCACACGACAAAGGGATCATTTACCTCTTCACCACGCCCTTACGTGCCGAACACAATAGCCTTGTCAATCAGGCTCTTTTTGTTCCTACCATCTACAATATGGCTCTCTACAGTCGCTTCTCTGCCCCAATCGACCATATTATTGGTTCCCGGAACCCCATCTATCTGCTCGAACCACACGACATAGGGCATACACCACCCGAACTGCACGGGCCCAATGGTTTTCAGATCATTCCCGACATCAGGCAGGTAGGTACACGTCAGATGCTAATCCTACATGGCGAACCCACCGACGATGGCATCTACACCCTCGACAACGAACACCTTGCACTGAACAGATCACGCTTGGAATCGCAGATGCTTTTTTACACCCCTGACGAGTTGGGCAAGTTCACGCACGACACCCCATGCTACACCATTCTACGTCACACCGAGAAGACGCTGACCGAAGCCCTTCTAGAGCGCAACGGTGGGCATTCGCTGTGGCAGTTGTGCCTTGTCCTGATGCTCGCTATGCTTGCCTGCGAAACCATTTTGATAAAGATGAAAAGATGATACTTCAAGTAGATAATATTACCAAGAGCTTTGCATCGCACGTTGTCTTGAACGGAATATCCCTTCACGTGGATGCCGGCGAAATAGTAGGACTGATGGGAGCTAATGGTGCAGGGAAGACAACCCTGCTTCGCATCATCACTGGTCTGCTTGTGCCCGACAGTGGACGCATTATGTATGAAGATCATCCTATCGCCATTTCCGACTTCGACCATATTGGCTATCTCCCCGAGGAACGAGGCCTGTACCGTCACATGTCGGTGATAGAGCAAGCCCTATATTTCACACAACTCAAAGGGATGCCCCTGTGCGATGCCAAGACCTCGCTGCAACAATGGTTCACACGCCTCGGTATGGAGGGATGGGAGCATCGGCAGACGGGCAAATTGAGCAAGGGAATGCAACAACGGCTGCAGTTTGTCATCACCGTAGCACACAATCCGAAACTGCTTATACTGGACGAGCCTTTCTCCGGTTTCGACGCTAACAACGCCTCTCACTTTAAGGATGAAATAGCACGTCTGCGCGACAATGGCACTGCCATCCTCTTTTCTACACACAATCAGCAGGCTGCCTCAGAGCTGTGCAACAGAATAGTAAACCTATGAAAAAGTTATTCATCGTCATCCGTCGCGAATACCTGCTACGCATCAGGAGAGTCTCGTTCTGGGTACCTACGCTGCTAGTCCCGCTGCTTCTGGCCATCCTCTATGCCTTGCCAGTCATCGCCTCCTCGCATAGAGGCGAGGCAGACAAAGTGCTGGTAGTAGACCAAACAGGCCTTTTCGAGGGTCGGTTGGTAAGCAACAGCACCGTACACTTCAAGACGATGCCATCGCTCGACGAGGCTGAACGACAATACAACGACGAACACGCCGACGCTATACTTCTGATTCCGCTCCGGCAGACTACCATTCCCCACGACGCTTTTCTATACTACCGAAAGAACACCCCATCGCTAGCCACACAGGGCGTTGTCGGCAACCAGTTGCAGACCCTGCTTCGTAATGCCATTCTGGAAGATGTGTACCACCTCGAGCCTTCCGTCTACCATTCTGTCGAGTCCACACAAATCACCCTTCATACACAAGACAGCACCACAGGACGAGAGAGTTTTGCACAGGTAAAAACCGTGGTGGCCATTGTGCTAGGTGTGTTAATGCTGCTGGCACTGCTGGTTTTTGGCGTTCAAGTGATGCGGGCTGTGCAGGAAGAGCGAGCCAACCGCACTGTGGAGGTTCTTGCCACATGCGTACGTCCACTGACATTGCTCGTCGGCAAAGTGGCCGCCGTCGCCTTTGCAGCCATCACGCAACTGCTCTTGTGGACACTCCTCACCGCCCTACTCATCAGGGGAATACAGAGTTTCTATCCACAACTGTTTGCCGATGCAACCGCACAGCAAACTGTACAAACCATTGCCTCGAAAGGAAGCGAAGCCACCATGCAATACAACACCACCGTACACCTTGTCGACGAAACCGTACGCGGCATCACCGCCATTCGACTTCCACTTGTGGCCGGCATCTTCCTCCTCTATTTCTTACTAGGGTATCTATTCTACGGCGCCCTTCTTGCCGCTCTCGCCGCCCGTCTCGACAGCGACGCTGAGACACTGCAGTGGACCCTTCTGATCCTCTCTCCACTACTGATGGTGCTAATATTAATTCCCGTCCTACTTAACAGTCCAACAGGTGGTTTTGCTACATTCATCACCCTGTTCCCGTTCACTGCCCCCGTCGCCGCCATCGTTCGTATCCCCTTCGGTCTCGGTGTCTCGCAGCTCTTGATAAGCGTCGTACTGCTCATGGCCGCATTCATAGCCGCAGCATTTCTTGCCTCTCGTAGCTACAAGAAACACCTTCTAGACTAGCCCACGCCCCGATGCCTTTCCATGCTCCGCTGCACAAGCTGCAGCGGATGCTTGATGTATGTCTTTTTGAAAAAAATTTTTCTCATGTCGAAAATTATTCGTAATTTTACACCCAGAAAAATATGATAGAAAAACGTTGGATTATTAGACAAGACTATGATTTAGAGACAGTTGAAAATCTTGCAGCATCGTTGGGCGTTGACCGAATCATCGCCACATTACTGGTAGAGCGTGGAATTACGACCTTTGAAGAAGCACGTCGATTCTTCCGGCCTGGGCTGGACCAAATCCACGACCCCTACCTGATGAAAGGAATGAAACAAGCGATCGATCGCATCAATCTTGCCATCGCAGAGCATCAGCGTATCATGGTCTATGGCGACTACGATGTCGACGGCACATCGGCAGTGGCCTTGGTTTACTCATACCTCATGGAGTTGGACCACAATATCGATTTCTACATTCCCGACCGCGAACGCGAGGGATACGGCATCTCTTATCAAGGAATCGACTATGCCCGCGACACGGGTGTAAAACTCATCATCGCACTCGACTGCGGCATTAAGGCCACCGAGCAGATCGACTATGCCGCACAATACGGCATCGACTTCATTATCGGCGACCACCATCTGCCTGGCGACGAGGTGCCAAACGCCGTGGCGGTGCTCGACCCGAAGCAGGTCGACTGCCCCTATCCCTACAAAGAGCTGAGTGGATGCGGCATAGGGTTCAAGATAGTCGAGGCACATCTCGAGAGCAAAATGGGCGTGCGGCTGTGCGACCTGCCGGAGCAACTCGATGCCACCCGCCGCCAACGACAAGAGGAACTCAAGCTGCAACTGCTGAAATACCTCGATCTGGTGGCTATCAGCATCGCCAGCGACATTGTCCCCATCATGGGCGAGAACCGTGTGCTGGCCTATTTCGGCCTCCGAGTGCTTAACACAAAACCCCGTCCCGGCATCGAGGCAATCCTCAAATACGGCCATGTCGACCGTCGCAAAACGGAACTGTCCGACCTCTCCGAACGCTCTTCCGCATCGGCACGATCCGACTCGCAGGAACGGAAAACAGGCTATTTCGAGAAAGAACTGACCATCACCGACCTAGTGTTCCTTATCGGTCCACGCATCAATGCAGCCGGACGCATACGCTCGGCTTTCGACTCGGTGCGGCTCATGCTCACCGACGACCCCTCCATTGCCCGACAGCTGGCCGACGACATCAACAACTACAACCTCGAGCGCAAAGACCTCGACACCTCTGCCACGCTCGAAGCCAAACGACGCATCGACACAGACCCCTTCTACAAAGGGCGCCAATCGCTAGTGCTCTACGACCCCGTGTGGCACCGTGGTGTGGTAGGCATTGTGGCTAGCCGAATTGTCGAAGCCTACAACAAACCCACCATCGTGTTCACCGAAGGTGCCGACGGCCTCATCACAGGCTCGGCACGCTCGCTGAAAGAATTCGACATGCACGCCGCTCTCGAACAATGTGCCGATCTGCTCGAGCATTTCGGCGGCCACAAAAGTGCGGCAGGGGTCAGCCTACGAAAGGAGAACATGAAGGCCTTCCTAGAGCGCTTCGAGCAACTGGTCCGCGAATGCCTTGGCGATAAAGACCTAACACCCGAAGTGGAAATCGACTGCGAGCTGGGATTTTCGCAAATCACTCCCAAATTCCTCCGCATCCTGAAACAATTTGCTCCCTTCGGGCCAGAAAACAACACCCCCGTCTTCGTCACACGCGAACTTGTAGACACGGGCGGAGCACGCATCGTAGGAGAGAAACACTTGAAGTTCAGCGCCATACCAATATCCGAACGCACAGCCCCCTTCCCTGCCATCGCTTTCCAACAGTCGGAGGCTCTGCCCAAAATGCGGCATGGCGATATCTTTGATATATGCTATCAACTAGAAGAAAACTACTGGCGTGGGCGTACTGATATACAACTCAACATCAAGGACATCAAATTCGAAGACTGAACGGCCACACCATCTGACAAAAGCCATCGCCGGCCCCTTTGCCTCTACTGACAAAGGGGCCGGTGCACTTTTCCTAAATGTCCGATGCAGCAAGCAGACACCCGATGGGCCGCTCACCCACTTTCTCATCACACTAGCACACAGATAGATACGCAATCATTGAATCTACAAACAGCTGTATCACAATAATTAGTACGTATCAACACCGTACTTCCTCCGTACATGCACCGTACATGCACCGTAGATGTACCGTGAACGGATGCTACAAGTACGAAGAATACATGCTCCAAACTCGCAGTTGCCAATGTCTGGGTTCGTAGAATTGCCAACAGAAGAGGCTAAATTACACCTAGTTATGCTTTTTTTGTAAAAAAAAATTTGGTAGAATCAGAATTAATATATACCTTTGCACTGTTGAAACGAAAGGTTTAACTACCGCAACACTTACCTCAACTACCCCTCAATCGAGTGGAAGAAAAATAGTAGGATATCGGAGAAAGCAGTGAGCGAAAGATAGTAAAGTAAAGACTTATTGTTTAACCACATAAAATAATGCATTATGAAAACAAAAGTAACAACATTGCTATTGCTAGCAGTCACAGCCATGATGTTCGCCTCCTGTGGCGGTAAAGAGTCCAAAGAGCTTGCCGACAACACATTGGTATATGGCGACAAAACCTACAAAATGACCCCATTAGCCACCGATTGGGGTGCATTATGGAATATCACAGCAGACTCGGAGGAGAAAACCGACGGCAAAACGTCTATGAGTCTTAAACGTATCTATGTTTATAAACCCGAATGGGAAGGGAAACAGTTTGGTGTCTTTATGAATAAGACGTACGATCTGCTCGATCCCCAACCCGGCACTCTGATAGAACTATCCTTCCGCGAAGCAGCTGATCTCGAACTGTACGCTCATGTTCAGAACGTGAACGACTATATAGATATTAGCGGCTCAATCGATGATGTAGTCTATTCTAACGCAGACAAAGGTGTATTCACAGAAGGCACCTTAAGAATCGACTCCGACGAGAGCAAAGAGAAACCTGTCACCATGGTGCTGGATGGCAAGCTTAAAAACGGCAAAGACCTGAAGATGAAGCTCGTCATCACAGACTATGCGAAAGGCAACTAATGATAGCTTTGCAAGAAAAAAAGCTTCCTTATTCGGAGGCTTTTTTTGTTGGTGTAGACACCTATTCTTCCTTTTTGAGCAGATTAACAATCTGCTTAACGTCGACCAGCCGCAGAGCCATAGCCAGCAAGATAGCCAAAAGCACCGGCAGAGACAACCGGATGGCCAGGTTGGGAATATTGGCACACAGAGCATTGGCCAGCACCACACATGCAATGTATACAATAGTGTGCCACGGACGGAATGTGCCTATCGGCATGCGATATAGCCTTACGGCAAGCACCCACTGGGCAATGGCAATGAACCACTGAGCCGAGAGGCTGGCCCATGCCGACCCAAACACGCCCATACGGGGGATTAGCACAAGATTGACTACGACATTGACCACAAGACTGATGGCCGCAAAGATATTCAAGAATCGCAACTTGCCTTCGGCGGTAAGCAGAGTGCCCAATATGTATGTGATGCCGATGGGGACAAGGCTGTTGATTAGGATTCTGAACACAGGAGTGTAAGCCTCGGCATGGCTGTGGTACAGCAAAGGCATCAAGACATCAGCTGTAGCCATGCCTGTGATGGCCGCACCAAGGGTGAAAGCCATCATAAGCGGGAAAACAAGCTTTGTGGTGGCGGTCACCTGCGTGGTGTCATGCTTCTTGCACAGCTTGGCATAAATGGGCAATAGGGGCACACTGACGAGGTAGGCAATCATCGTCAGTGCATCGAGCAAGCGGAAGGCCCCTGCATAGATGCCCGCATCGGCATCGCTAGCAAGCTGGCGCAACAGGATGGGGTCGATACGATTGTACGAGGCCATCAGTAGCACAAGCAGGGCAAAGGGGGCACTCTGCTTAAGCACCACTAGGCCGAATCGCCAATTCAATCTTAGGGCCCGTAGGTGTGTCTTTTTGCCAATCACAGCTAACGCCAACAGCGCAGTGACGGCATAGGAGGCGACCTGTGCATAGACGAAGGTAAGAATAGAGAAATGCGACCGGAAAGGCCCCCACAGCATCATTCCGCAAATAAGAATCATCAGCACGCGGTCGAGGATAGAGAAGAGACTGTCCCACTTGAATAGCAACAGTCCCTCGAAGTTGCTCCGCAGATACAGTATCAACGAATTGAGAAACTGTGCCACACAAAGCCACAGCAATAGATAGAACTCGCGGCTACCATATCCCATTATGGCACCCACCGAGAAGGCAACCACCATGTACAGCACCAGAAGGCACAGCTTCAGCGTAAGTATGCTAGGTATGTGTTTGCTGATTAGGTGTGGGTGCTGGGCTATATTGCGTGTATTGAAATTGACGATACCTAGGTCGAGTAGGATGTTAAGTATATAGCTTAGGTTGAAGATACTGATGTAGAACCCATACATTTCGTTCCCAACAGCATTCTGCACACCTACCTCGATGCCCAGAAGCCAGAATGGTTTTACAATCAAGTTGGCCAGGAGAATCCAGAAAAGGCCAGCGAAGAGTTTTTTTTGCATGGTGCTACAGCTTTATTTCCCTGCCACCTATTGGGAACGATGGTTTGGGTCTGTTCTCGGAGCGTGTAGCCTTGGGGCGCCCTACAGTCCACTTCTCTTCCAGTTCCCACTTTTCGCGTACCTGCAAAGTCTTTTCGTACATCTCGAAGAGTTCGGGCTGCCGACCAGAGAGGTAGTCGCCCGTCGTCCACTGTGCATTACCATCCACATCATATACTGCCCGCAGACGATACTCGCCCTCCGAAAGCATCGAGAACCGCAATAGTCCGCTTTGCTTCAGCGTCTTGTACTGCACCACCGAGTCCTTCTTGTCCAGAACCTCAACCACAAGCGGATGGTTTAGCAAGTTGTTGATGTTTAGTGTTATGGTACCATAGTCGCGAGGTGTTGCCTTAAAGACCAGGCTGTCGGTCGGGTGTCCATACAGATCGACGAAGAGGCCAGCCGGAATACGTACACGGTATTCCGCTCCCGATTTTAGTATGGTGTCTAGCTTTGCACGCATTCCGGCGCTGTCTAACAGCAGTGCTACCATCTTCGACGTACTGTCTTTGACGTTAGTCAGTTCCAATCTGGCAGGTATCTCCTTGGCAGTAACAGGACACGAGAAAGCAATCTGCATATCGTCGTAGAAGGCCTTCTTCCCATCACAGAGCGCGTACATCAACGGCATGGCAGTGCGTTGGGATGAGCCTTTCTTTGACTTGCCCACGGATGCCCGATAGCGTAGCTTCAGGGTGTCTCGCAGCTGATCTTCATCGAGCAATACGAGCACCGTAGAGTCGCACTTCTCGTTCAGAAGCCATACCGTGAGGCTGTCGCCACGAGGGTTGAGACGCCACTCCAATGGTTCTCCCTTCACCGACGGGTGCTGCATTGGGCGCAGAGTGGTGATAGACACCTTGCCACGCTCTACAAACTCCGCTTTCAGCACTCGCTGCTGGCTCCGGTCAGGGCTGGACATACGGAGCACCGTGAGGCGGGTGCTGTCGATGCTGTCTTGTGCGGCGAATAAAGCGGTGTCCCATCCTATAGCCTCATTGCTGTCGGGTAGCCAGTTCTTGTTGTTATCTTCCATTGCCACCAATCGGTATTGGCCTTCTGGAATATAATGGAAAGCGAAGCTGCCCGACTTGTCGGTCCTTGTCACGTATGCCGGTGTGCTGTCGTTGGGTCGAAAGGCGCTAACGGCCACAATGTCCTTCCACGGTTTGCCATCGCGTGCTGCCTCTACCCTACCGGCAATCATCATCGTATCCATCCGATCCCCAGTGCTGAACACATACTCATAGCTTGGCAGCGGGTTACCCTCCGTGAAATCGGCTATAGCTTCCTTGAACTGGAACAAATAGGTGGTATTGGGTTGAAGGGTATCCTTCAGCTTTACGAGCACCCCCTTCCCTTTGGTGCTGAACTCGGGCTTCTGCACCATCGGGGGCGAAATCAGCACATTGGCATCGGCATTCTTCAGCACCACATATTCATCAAACTCTATATAGAACTGACGTTGGGCGAAATGGCGTGACGAATTCTGCGGTCGGCAACCGATGGCTTTCGGTGGCTCTGTGTCCTTTGGGCCGCCACTGGGGTATCCTTGCTTGGCACATCCGGTGACAAGCAGAATAGCCACTAGTATGGCAAGCACCTTTCTCATCCGAACAGCTGGTGTATCTCTTTATGCAGCACACTAATGGCTGGCTCTACCGGTGAGTGTTCTGCCGACGATGCGAATATCGTTGCTGCCAGCCGTGTCGGGTCGGTGGTGTCTGCCAATTGCACTGCCGACGAATTGACCAAGTTAATCATCTCGTCCTTGGCCTCACGCACATGGGTCCATAGGTTGGAGCTGACGTACACCTGCTGCGAGAGGTTATGTTCCCATTCATCGCGGATGTTTTTCGTCATAACGCCTTGCAGCAGCTTCAGGTCCATCCCTGGCTGATAGCACCGTAGCACTAGCGAATTGGGGCTGATACGTTCCAAGAAGAGGGCTATCCGCTCGTATGCCTGGAGGCGTATCGGGGTCACTATGCGTTGCACCTCGCCGTTGTTCTGCCGCTCTAGTTGCAACAGTTGTTGCTTCTGTTGGTTCTTGAAATATTGTTTCACCAGTCGGTAGAATATCCATCCCACCACTGCTATTGTTGCCAATATCGACAGCAACATGATGACAAATAATATGACAGTCTTCATTCTACAGTGTCTATTATTGAGTAAATGATTAATTCTCCATTAATTGGGCGAAGAGGGTCTCCACTCCCCTTGTGGCCACATCCTTGATAAAGGTAACCCTACGGCTCACAGGCACTTCCTTGGGGTCAACCACATAGCAAGGCGTTGCGGCAGGCACATAGTGGATCAGCCCCGCTGCAGGGTATACAGCCATCGATGTACCTATCACTATAAAGATGTCTGCCTGCTCACACATCGCCGCAGCGGGCTCGATGTTCGGCACCGCCTCGCCAAACCACACGATGTGTGGTCGCAACTGGGTCCCGTCCGGAGCCAGGTCGCCTATGTGTATGTCTTTTTGTCCGATATCCACTATCAGGTTGGCATTCACATCCGAACGCCCCTTGGTGAGCTCGCCATGCAGATGCAGCACATGGGTCGAGCCGGCACGCTCGTGCAGGTCGTCGATGTTCTGCGTGATGATTTGCACATCGTATCTTTCCTCCAGCCTGGCCAGCAGACGGTGAGCCTCGTTCGGTTGGGCAGCAAAAAGCTGACGGCGGCGCTCGTTGTAGAAGTTCAACACCAATTCCGGATTCCGCTCATAGGCCTCGTGGGTGGCAACATCCTCCACTCGATAGTGTTCCCACAGCCCGTCCGAATCCCTAAAGGTGGATATTCCGCTCTCTGCGCTGATACCCGCCCCTGTCAATACTACTATCTTTTTCACGCCAACCCTATGCTATTCTACTTTTGACCACTTGTGTGTCCCTCCTTGCGAACAGCCTACGGGCGACGGAGTGCGGTCGCAGGGGATGGTAAGTTCGCAGCGGCTGCAGCGATAGGTAAAATTGCCGGTGTGTCCTAGATGTATCCAATAGTGTTCGCCGGCATCGGGGCAATTGAGCTTGCTCGGCATACGTTTTGCTTCCACCCAGGTGTCGCAACGCTTGCAGTTGTATATCTCCTGCCCCATCTCCCCCAGGTCCTGCCAACGATGTGTGCCATTGGCGTAGCATCCTTCCACAGCGGGGACATGATCGGCCTTGACCACCGTACCACAGCGTCCACACTGATAGTTTTTCATCACACCCTTGGTGTCGTTCACTCCACCGGACATTAGCAACAAGCCAACCGTGAAGGTAATAATCGAACGTATCATACTATTAGCAAATGATTAAATATTATTATACATAACGCCACTCAACCCATATTATTGTTGCCCAAAATAAAAATCTTAGGCAGTCATCTCTCAAATCTCAACCATAACCGCCACCGACCTCCGCACCATGGACCGACTGGCCTACTACCTCGGTGCCGAATACGAAAAAAGGCCGGCTGACATTTGTCAACCGACCTTTTCGTCGTTATTCATATTGATTCTTATGTCGATACCGCTCGCAGAGAGCCAGCAACGCTTTAAAACCCTCCACCCTCTCCGGCTTCATCTCCCCCGCGTTCATCCGCTTCCTATTCGCCTTCACCCAGTTCAGCATATCATGCTCCTCAATCCGATACTTACTCGGGTTTCGGTGATTGGTTTCTATGAACACTACCACCTCATCATACCGCTGCTGCCACTTCTCTTCCTGTGTCATAATCGTGTCATTTCGTGAAAATCGTGTTCAACTCTCAGACTTCAAAATTGCCATCGATGCTTTACTCTTTTTCAGTTCTACCTTACGTCCCCCACATCCTATACACTTACTCCGGTGTCACGCACCCAACATCCATTCTACGACTCCGAGCTTCACTTTCCATATAGGTCCTTAGCCTCGAAACTATATCTTCCATAATCATCATATCTTTATTCTCCCCGTACCGCCGCATGCAATCCGCTCCGGAGTACTCCCCCAAAGAACTTTATCGAGTCCAGAGGGAATATCCTAAAATGCCGCAGCATATCACTCAACCGCCCCCAGAACGAGACAAACTTGCGCTTCATATATGACATACCTGTAAAGTCCCGTCGCTGGTTGTGTCCGAAGTTCCCAACCTCCATAACAAACCGACATATCCGCTCTGACTTCCTCTTGAGGTTATCGTTATGGTTATCGTTTTCGTTGAAAAGCGGCATCGCCTCCACCGGCATCCCAAGATACTTCACTGCAAATGCTGCAAACGCTTTCCATTCACTCATCAATCCTGCTTTCCGTAATCTCTGTTCCAACAACTTCACTTCGATAGATTCCCTATACGTCCACAGCAACCGACACCAATCGCAAATCTGCCGAAGGCCAATTCCTTCAAAAAAGAAATGGTGTAGGATATGTGTAAAAACAAATATCACATCATTATCCGGTGAAGGCAACAATACTTGCGTACCGTTATTATTCCATGAACGAACATTTCCATTATCAAACGTATCTTCTTGTATCACATCTATCTGCCTATCCACCCGCTTCGACAGCCTGCTGTGTAGCGTTCCATGCAACTCCACCACCCAGCCGTCAATGGTCATTCCAACATGCTTAAAATGCGTATACTCAGTCTCCACATCCATAGCCAGCGGCAGCAGCAACTTCTTTGCCTTTTCATAGTCATCCGCATTCAGTAGTAAATCCACATCCCCACAAACTCTCCACAAAGGCTTTTCATAACATTGAGCAACACCTTGTCCTTTCACCATCAATGCATATATACCAGCATCCTTCATGCGACCTATCAGTTCCGCAACAAACACATTCATCGCTTTGTTCCTCTGCTCCAGTTGCAAGATCCGTCCCACTATTTGGAGCACCTCCTCTTTCGGAAGCTTCACGTCCGTCACGTGCTCAAGTCCAGCAGCAACAAGTCCCACCACAGATTGCTCCTCAGCAATCCTGCAGACTTCTTTCAGATTGATGGCGTCATACTTTGAAAGCCGTGCCTTTTTATCCCAAAGACCGGCTCTCTGCAATTCAAAGAATGCCTGTTGGTTGTTGTTAAGACTCATCATCCCAGTATGTCAGCCGGACTCTGGGGCTCATACGGGCCATCCTTCACTTCCAGAATCACAGAACCAGATTCTAATGCCTTCACCGTATGCCATTGCCCGCACGGCACATTCAATGCTACCACAGAGCCATTAGGTATCAACTCTATTCTCTCAGTACAAATTCTTTCCATTTCATCATAAAATTCCCAAACAAGCCGCCCTCTCAGGCAAACTACAGTTTCGGATGTCTTCTGATGTCTGTGTATAGGAACAACCGACCCCGGTTCAATGGCATTCAGCATTCGCTGACTTTGGTCTTCCTGTGAATTTCTCAAATCCATATTCATCCTCAACCTTGGCGATGCCTTAGCCTCTGCCGTAAGCTTATCTAATACTGCCTGTGTAATCTTCATCACTTTACACTTTTAACAATTCACTTTTCGCTCGAGCGAAGCGAAGCCAAGTATTCCTCATGCAAATGATAATACTTCTTCATGAACAGCACATACGCCACAGCCAGTACGATGCCTGCCGCCACTAGATAAATCCAGTGCGCCAGCACAGTATCAGGGCACAGATAGATAAATCCCAGTGATACCGCCAACTGTCCAATGGCGTAAATCATCGTGACTGTCACATGCCCCATCTTCAGTTCATTGCTCATCAACTGGAATGCATGCTTACGGTGTGCCTGCCCTAGGTTTTCGTGCAGCATAATCCTGTGTACGATGGTGCAGCAGCCATCCACGCCGTACACCAGCAGAAACACCATCCAGGTCACATCGCCAGTCTGCATAATCAGCCGGCCGATCGCAAACAGCATAATAAACGCTATGCCGATACTCCCAACATCCCCTGCGAAGCACTTTGCCTTTCCCTTTGGGCGGAAGTTGAAAAGGCTGAACACCAGCACGCCGATTATGGCCACCACCAGTAACGACTCCTCGATGAAGCCACCGGCCCTATTCGCCAGCAGCAGCGGCACCAGCACCGCCAGAGAATACCCCGCCGTGATACCATTGATGCCGTCCATGAAGTTAATCACGTCCGTCGCGCCCACAAAAACAATCAGCGCCACAAGGCCGATAACCACCTTCCAGTACCACGCCAAATCCGTAAACCAGGCACCCTGCCCCATCAGGCCCCAGAACATAAGGCCCGTTGCCACGAACTGCACCACCAGGCGCACGCTATCCGGCAGCGAATGAACATCGTCCCAGAAACTGATTCCGCAAATAAGCAGAAGGCCGATAATAAACGGCAAATACCCCTGCACCGTAGCCCAGTTTCCCAGCGCCATCTGCCAAATCATCCACACCAGGATGGAGATGGAGAAGATGATGCCACCGCCGCGCAGCACGATTGTCGTGTGCGAGCTCCGCTGGTTGGGCTTGTCGATGATGTTGCACTTATCCGCAATGCGGAAGTAGAGAAGTTCTGCTGCCAGCAGTATGACAGCAATAATTAAGTATGTATACCACATATTGTTGTTTGTATTCTATTCTTTACCTACCACTCCAGGCAATTGATCAATGAAAGTTATTCTCAAGACACTGTTCTTGCTATTCGTGACAGCCGCGTGTCTGACTTCCGACACAGCCACATCATCAGTGCCGCAAGCCTCTCCCGTCTCGAGCTTATCAGTGTGCTCCTACTGGCCCGTAAGCAGTGGTCCTCTGCCAAGATCCTGGGCGTATCCGAGTTGGGACTTGAGGTCCGAGACCAGCGAATCATATCTAGCGGCCGACTTTGTCACTGCGATGCCATGAACCAGATTCGTAGGGAACTTAGTGACCTTCCATAATATGGCACAAATCCATTACCTGGGCCTTGAACGGAACTTCATCAATAGATGGGGTTCCGTTTTTTATACACATTCAGTTAACCGAAATAGTCGAATTTCAACAACTTATTCCACATCTCATCAGTATTAAGACTCAAATAAGCGTCAAAATCGTCGTCTCTCATTTCGGGATCCGCATCTAGGCTATCACCAACTGCACCATAAATCAGTTCTTCACGACTAGCAGTTGCGGGAAGTAACCCATTTCTCTTTGCATAGAACCAAACAGATCTGATGGCTTTAAGCAATGGTCGATTTACACCAACTTTTTCTATCGTTGGCAATTCAGGAACAGGATTTACATAGGCTGGATCAAGAGCCCATTCAGCTTCACCAGTTCTGTCATTATAGACTACTTCACCATGAATACCTGCAAACAGAAAAATAGGTTCAATCTCATAATGACCGCGACTGCTATTACAGTCCCGACAAGCTACAGAGAAGTTGTGATAGGCCACATGATGAGGATACGGTGCACCAACATCTCCCCTTCTTACATAATCTGGAGTAAGACATACATTGCCGCTATTCAAACCACCACTCCTTGCTGTGAAGTAATGGTTCATCTCCGCATTTATTGTCGTGTGCTGAGGCACAATATGCTCAATAGAAGCATCATCCATACGGTCATCTATATGACGCATACAGTAACAACAACGATGATTCTGCTCAGGCAAAAGCACCTCGTCAATGAGACGTTGGCGGGTATTGTCGCCATTAGCATCCCGAAGACGCAGCTTGTTGTATAGATCTAAACCACAGTTTTCACCAAACCACCATTGACCCTTTGCCCAAGTCAAATATGGGTCAATGAGAGCATTTGCTGCGGCATCATTGTTCTTTAGTATCGTCTCCATCGTCAGTTATAGACCTAAATCCCTAATAAATGCCATATTATGAGCATACTCGTTTCTAATTCTCTCCGCGACCAATCTGGATTTACGTTCATCACGGTTCTTCCAAAAAAGATACAGATCTCTCATTTCCTTCATGCTCCTGTCGCGGTCTTCTGTCTGCATCACAGAGGTCAGGGCCTCGTTATAGTTCAATCCAAACACGTCACCTATCCTTTTTTTATCATACACTCCATCCTCACAGGTCAATTGATACAGACGATAATCATTAACTCCTCCCTGTTGGTTAAAGTTTGTGATTACTAGTGGTGAATGAGTAGAAACTATGAATTGTAGCCTTTCAAACGATCTGCGTAATCTTTGAAGAATAGTAATAGCAACTGAAGGGTGTAAATGAAGTTCGATTTCATCTATGAATACAATACCTTCGGGATTGCAGTTACCATTCAACAGATAACTTCTACTGGCCAGGTCAAATACCATAGAGAATATCCTATTATATCCCTGGGGCAGGCTATCAAAAGGCTCCGGCTGTTCCTTCCCTGCCAACTTAATCATTAATATGCTCTTATCATCTCGTATTTCAGCAAATAAATCCTCAACGACCATCTCTCCATTCTCGAGCTCTTTATTCAATGGCTGAGAGAAACCACAGAGCACCTCCTTTATCGCTTCAACATAATCCTCCTTTGCCTTATCGGGATTCAGACGATTATTGAGCCATTGCTGGCAATAGTAGCGCTTCCATATTTCCACACAACTCTGATCCTGGTCCCACTGATAATAACCAGTGTTCGCGGGTAACGCCTTGCCAGACTTAAGCCGGTCTTTCATAGCCCTGCTTAGACGCGTATTCTTGTGAGGGAAGCCATCTGAGAAGAAAGCCAATAAAGGTTTCTCTCCAACATGATTATAAAAATCCCAAAAGCGTAAATAGGCTTCTCTGAACTTTGAGTCCTTTAGCCCGCTTTTCCGACTTTCTTGTTCTAATCCCCAGTTCAGTATCGTACCACCATTGATTTCCGCCTCAGCCCTTACGTAAATGGGATATTGGTAATCAGCAGTGAATCTTGCGTCCGTCGCCGCAAAACGTTTCACACCTTGGTCTGAGCTGCGTATAAACTCAGTTTGAGGCATATTACGTTGCTTAGAGAAGATAAAGCTAATCGCCTGCACCATACTATTGATAAGATTTGTCTTACCCATGCCGTTACGCCCTATCAGCATGGTTGTCTTCTTCCCGAGCGTTATAGAATATTCCTTAAAATTTCTATAGTTTGTTAGAGAAACTGTTCTTAATATCATAATCGTAACTATATATTATTCCACAAAATTAACGATTTATCCACAATCGAATTGCATTTGTTAGCAACATTTATCCTTTTTTAAGAGTCTCCTGTGCTGTCACGAATCAAGCCTTAATCCTATTCAATAGACTTCTGAAATTCTGAAAGACATCTGTTTCTGACATCTTCATATAATCCAGAGCAGCACGAATATTAGTTCTCTCATTATATGGCGCATCCGTTTCTGTCAGCAACCTTTCCCGTGGAATCTTCTCAATAATGGCTCTACCGTTCTTCGACAGGCACATGGCTTCGTTCACAGAGAAATAGTATCCTTGCGCCAGAATGTCAGGTATAAGGTCAACAGGCCCGCTATACCAGTGAAAAACCACATTCTCTATCTCATACTCACAAAGCAAAGCCAGCAATTCTTTCTCTGCCTTGCGAGAATGAACACTAACTATCTTCTTTTTGCCACGAATTGCTGATAGCAACTCATGTAGCACTTCAATCTGATCATCTTTAGTAGCATAACCCTCTTTCGAAAAATCCAGCCCAATCTCTCCAATATATGATGTCTGATCAACCAGCCTTTTAAAAAGCGGAACCTCTATCTTACGTTCAGTAGCCAACAACGGATGCATCCCCAACGCTAATCTGATATGCTTATACCCTTTTAAATGAGGCTGCCCCATCTGGAAGTGACTTGGCAGGTTAGTCATGCCAATCACAATGTCACCAACCAGCTCCCTTTGCCTGATATAGGCTTCTGGCTTGGGCATCATATCAAAATGGCAGTGCGTATCTATCATCGTATTCCAAACAGACGCTTCACTTCATCAGAAGCCTCATCTCTTATCCATTGCTTTATCTCATCGCGTGTTCTCATCACAACCTTTGCGTATTCTTCCAACTTGTCTAACGGAAGTGGCCCATTGACAAGAAGCCCTCGTTCTATTTCTTGAAGGGTCAAAGCCTTTCTAAGGTAGCAGGCAAGTGCAGGCATGTCTGGAATCTCCATAACCCTGCGTTTATGCGAATTAAATATATCCGTCCCTACCGTTTCCGACTCCCCTATCTTATGCAATGCAGCCCTTCTATAAACGCAAGGCATACACACACCGCAATGTGAAGCGTGGGCATCATCGCGAATATCTTTTCTTGTTCCACGTTTACCACAAGAGCAAGAAAAAGGATAAGTCCTCAGCAACAGGTCATGGTCTGTGCATTCTTCTACCATCTCTCCTTTAGTATAAGTTTGGTAGTCATTAATAATCGAATGCTTCAGCCCTATTGCTCTCAGGAACTCTTCCATCAATTCTACATAATGTGGGTGTGTCGTACGCGTGCTGCAACTGCTTCTTCGAGAAGGCGTCAAAGGATAATTTAGTGAAATGGTGCCATTTTCAGGAATGTGCACGGGCATGGTTTCATCGATAGAGTCAGCCACAAGTACCGCCATACTGAGGAATAAGAAAGAGCGTGAACGCAATGTCGTCTCCTTATCGTACTCATTGCCATGAATATCGTGTTTCCCCATATCCACCCTGGTTGGGATATGGTGGTAGTGGTGATATTTCTTCTTAAACTCTTTTAGTATCTCTTCTTGGTCAGTCTTTGCCCCCTTGAACATAGAATCAGTATGGGAGACCAAACACACTTCATCATTTGATTTATGAAGTTGGTTGATGGCCCCTATCAACGAATCCATACCACCAGAGAAAAGATTCACCACTTTATGCCTCTTTCTGAATGATTCGCTGTATGCCTTCTGCCTACTTCCAAACTTATAAAGCCGTCTTATCGTCCTGTTTTCAAATGAAACAGTCCACAAATCGCCGGTCAAAAAGCTCAATGTTTTCTCCAGAACTTCTTTACCGCTATTAAACACGTCGATTTGTTCAACTGGGAAGCAAATATCAATCTCTCTGCTCCACCCGTCAAAACCTATTATCTCACGTGGAAGCAGGATGTCGATACCATAAACGATGCTAGCAACAACAAATAGGTCAAAAGCAGTTCCCTCCTGCCTTCTAGTAAACTCGAAGAGGTTTCGATAATCTATATGGAGAGACACCTCTGTCACCTCTGGAGAACCATAACTCAACACAATACCCGCAAATTCATACGGGTTTCGCGGACGCAATATCGAGACATTAACCTTCATAGCTCTCAAATTCTTTCAGTGTTTCCCGAAATATCTCTTGCATAAGCTCTTTTCCATAGTCAGATTGCCAATCAATCTTTCTTAAGTCGCGGTGCTTTGATGTTGTCTTGGTCTTCTCTGCGATATAGTCCTTGAGATCTCTGTAGAATCCTTCTGTCTCCCGAATCCCCTTTTCTTTGATAAGCTTTTCGTAAAAGTCTATACAAAGATGTTCATAAAGATAGTAACCAAAGTATTTCACCAACAGTTCTTCTGCCCCGAAGTCCTTAATGGCGGCATCAAACCCGTCTCCCAGTTCTTCTATCGTTTCCGCACCAGACCCAATCTCTTCCAAAAGGTCGCGCATCGCCGCCTTTGCTGCTATCTCATCCAAGATACCGGCTTGCTCAGCGCAGTGTTCTAGTATGACATTTATAGCCTGATTGGCATCCTCTAATTCAACGCCACCAGCTATCAGATCCAAAGCCTGTATAAATCCGAAGTTCTGGACGTTCCCGATAAACGAGCCCAATTGCCGCGCCGCTCTTACGCCAGCACGTCCTCCTGTGCTCGAACCACCAGATGATGCGCCATGTGAACCGCCCAAGTGAGCAACGGTATGAGACATTACGCTACCAAGAGAACTCTTAGTAGGATGTCCGCCATTCACCGCCCGAGTCACAGTACTACTAAGTGGACCCCAAGTAGGATTACCCTTTAAGCCCCCGTATGCTTTCGATGTTCCCATATCTAATCTTTCAAATCTTTTAACTCATCGTGACTATCAGCTATTCTCGTCACAATTTCCTTAAGTGCCGGGACTCTCTTGTAGCTCACAGTCGAACACAGCGTATGGAATTCATTGCTGCACGGACAACCATCATCAATCATATACTCAAACAGATTGAATATCTGCTTTCTTTCTGTACTATTGGCTGCTGCCCGCTTTGCAAGTTGCGCATACAATTCGTGTTGCAAATTATCCTGCAAGCCCAAGACATCTCTATTAATCTTTTGGTGAATAAGAGCTTCCGCCTGTCCCTTCACCATCAGAGACGTAATAATTGATGTAACAATTGGTGGTGTCATGGCATCCGACATTGATTCCAGTCTATCACGAGATATCCAGAAATAGTCGCGTAAATCAACATCTGCCAGTTTCGGATTGGAATCGAGCCATGTTATGATTTTCGGATTCTTCCATGCCTTATACTTATCACTAATCTCGTGCTCCCCGTCTTCATTCTTTCTTTCCAGCTCCTTCAAAGGTATTGCATATCCCTTATTCTGGGACTGCCATTTGTACAAGTCCGTAAACATACTCTGTTCTGCATATTCCAAAATCATCAGTTTGGCGAGTATATCTACACGGAAGTCCGTTAGTTTTGCGACATCTGCCAGTTTCTTGCGAAGTACAAACGTATTCAGAAAACGTTTTATCTGTCTCGGATTACCGTCAAGGTTTCCTGCAATCAATGGTGATAGTTTGGAGATTAGAGTCACTTTATCTTCCAGCCTCTTTCTAACCGCATTGTCTGTTACAATGGACTTTACTTGCTCAATCCCAAACACACTATAGCGATCAGATTTCCTGTACTCTTTGAATGCATTTATTACATCGCCCATTCCGTCCTTCCCAAATTCGTCTTCACAGAAAAGAAGCGTAATGTACGTTTCCACTTCTGGCTCTGATAGTTTAGGCAGGTTATACGGAATTTGAATGAGTTTTTCCAGATAGTCAACTACAACGCGTTTATTCTCTTCCGCCTCATCTCTATCAATCAACTCTTTATATCGGTGTCGGATAGCATCTCTTACAATGCGCTGGTCAGCACCAATAACAAATGCGGTATTGTCAACATTCAGGAACAACTTGATTGCTTCAAGATTGTCAATAATTCTATCAGGCAAACAGCGGTCCAAATCATCAATCAAAACAATGAGTTTCTTGATATTTGCTTCATCAAGCATTTTCTTAAAGTCATCCCTGAATTTGCGCACCATCTGGTACTGCTCTTCAATTTTCACTCCGTCAGCTTCCTTCAGATATTTTTTCTTGAACTTATCGTAGTCAAGATCTTTTATAGCATCCGTTATCTGCTGAGGGTCTGAAGAAAGCGACTTAATCCATTCAAATATCTGTGGTCCAAGACTCAATCCACCTGTCAAGGAAGCAGCAACGATAGGAGCTGCAACGTTCTTTACGCCAAAACCAATCGCCCTCATCCAGTTTACAGATTTGGCGAGTTTCTTTATCTTGTTCTTTGCTTTTCTTGGAAGCGACTTGTTTTCCTCAAAACTTTTCAGGATAGATTCAATAAGCGCCGCCTTGGCATCATCGTACCCTTCCAACACCCATCCGTTGAACTGAAGGCATACGGTGGTCTTGTCGTTTTCATCATCATAGGTCCTTTTCAGCGACTCCATGATACTAGACTTACCACTACCCCAGTCGCCAAACACACCGATGGTAATAGGAAGCATTCCTGGTTCATCTATAAGCCCTTTAATCAGGTTCGCATGAACGTCAAAACCCAAGTAGTCTCTCTCTGCAATATTATCTGACCACATACTGATTGTTTTAGATTATCTTTATATCTCAAAACTCTTATCAAACAACCATCCAAAGTGTTCCCTCAAAAACGCCAAATGCTTTCTGAGCCCTTAACACTATCTCATCCTCCCCATCCCTCTCATCTCATCCTTCACGCCTTGGATATACATTTCCAGGCTTTGTTTCATTTGGCGCTTTTGGTCTTCTTTCTCTTGATATGAGAGCAGGGAATGGTCTATCATCGCTTCACAATAATGCGAAATGTTTTCTTTGATGATATCTATCTGCCATTCGGTTATAGGGCCACACATAAAGTTCGCCCCAAGATAACCGGCCAACACGCCTTTGAAGTATTGCTCTCCCATATTAATAATTCCTCATTAACTTAATCCATCCCTCTTACATCAGCCATCAGCCCTTAATCAAACTTCAGCCTTCATACTTCAGCCTTCGTTCATCCTTCAGACCTCCCACTTCATACATCAGACTTCATATCCCCCTTCTTACATCTTCCATCGTAGTGGCAATATCTTCGATAGCCACTGCTCCTCCCCACATCCCATACACATACTCTGGTGTTATCAATTCAGGATCGAAGGAGCATGACTTTCCTTCACACTCAATATATGATTGCAGTCTTCCAGGTAGTTCTGTGTCATACATTCTCTTTAATCATTTTATCATAGAATTCTACGCCAAGTAACCTGCGGAATTCATCCCTTAAGTCATTCAACAGAGGTCTAATTTTCTGTTGGTTGAACGCTTCTATCGCTTTCTTATGTTCCTCAGAGCCATCTTTCATTAAGCTTTTGGCTGCAGAATCGTATGTATAGCAAAGGCCTGCTATTCTATCTTCAAGGATTTGAGGAATATAGATTGTGTTTTCGAGTAAATACATTTGTAGTTTGTGACTAAGCATATAACTCTGCTTAAACAACTCCTCCTTATTCAAATTGAATTGTTTCTGCATTTCATCGGGCATGATTAGATATATGCTCAATTCATTCAGTTCAAACACCTGTTTATACAGATTTTTTATGATGTCTATCCTCTCTTTATGAAGAATATTAAACCTTATCTCGTCTTTTGCCTTTAGCACATCCAACTTATGCTCATAACGTTTAAAGTCTTTCGCAAACCAATTCTCAACCAATTTCTTTCCAAGAGATTTGAAGATTCCATATCAGCTAGCAGCACCAGCAGCAACAGAAATTGCAATATTTACTGATAACTCTACTATAGTCATAATCGTTAAACTTTAACCATGAACCGTGAACCATTATTCCTCCATTGAGCGAGAGCGCATTTCGCTCTCGACAAACTGCTTAAGCCTATCAATCATTGTCGTATCAGTCATAACCCAAAACCCTAAGCAGTAAGCCCTAAGCAGTAAACTATTTCCCAGCAAAACTCTTAATAGTCTCCCTCAGCCCATCCTTAGCCCGCACCGGCATCTCCGTCATCCCCAAAGCCGCCTTGATCTTGGCGTTGGACACCACATAGTTTTCGGTGAGTTTCTGCATGCGCTGGGAGTTCAGCGGCAGGCGGAGCACGTCACCAATCTTTGCAAAGCCGTTCATCAGGCCGCGGGGGATGTTCCAGATATGAGCCTTCTTGCCCAGGGCACTGCATATCACCTCTATCAGTTCGTTGGTGGATAGTGCTTCATCATCACCCATGTGATAGATGCCGCTGGGGGCATCCTTGGTCAGGAGGCCCTTGATCACCTCCTGCAGGTTACCGATGCTCGTGAACGAACGCCTGTTCTCGAAGGCCCCAAGCGGCCAGGGAATTCCTTTGCTCACCACCCCATACAGCAAATTCAGATTTCCCTTGTTGCCAGGACCGTGAATCATACACGGACGCATGATATACACCTTCTTTCCATCCACCACCGCATCCTCATCCGTAAAGTTATGGAACGGACGCCTCAGTGCCTCCGGTGCAAACTTCTCTATGATATAGTTCTCTGCCGCAATCTTCGATTCTCCGTAAGGACCTACAGGCGTAGGGATGCATTCCTCTGTCAGGAAATCTCCTTCCACCCTGTCTGCCGCACTCTTCACCGTAGAGAACTGTATGAACTTCTTTGCCGTCGGATGCGCCAGATACCAGTCGAATATCTTCTGTGTCAGTCCTGTGTTCACCTTGAAATACACATCTGCCGCACTCTGGTTCTTGGTATCGTGTGCTTTGCCTGCCAGATGAATGATGGCATCCACTTCCGGTACCTTACCAGCATCCAAATCATCCCATGAGTAGGTCTTGACAACACCTTCCTTTTCAGGGGCAATAATGTCAAGACCGTAAATCTCGTTTGGGGGTGCCAAATATGTTACAAGATTAGAGCCCACAAATCCGTGAACACCTGTAATTAAAACTTTCATATTATGTTGCTTAAAATATTCTATCCATTAATTGCCACTTCTCCGCAGAAGATGCTCCAGCCGCACAACCTTGGAATCGCGATACATACGATTCCCATTCAGCTTGACGTGGCAGTCCCGCCAAACGCGTCATATCACGCTCAAAGTCAAACTCATCCACAGTATCCATAATCATGAACAGCGAGCGGCCGGAACGCCATATCTCCATAGATAAAATTCCTACTTCCCGCTGCCCATCAATCACCTCCGGCCACACGTGCCGATGGGCCTCCACATACTGAGTTATCAACTCCGGATTATCTACCAGAGTCAGCGTTTGACAAAATCTTTTCATTTCTCACAGCAAACAAGGCGTAGCAAAGAACTACAATGAAACATCCCAGCGGGACAACATACGATGTATTAATACTTCCCGAGACATCACTTACCATCCCCTGAACAGGTGTAATCAGTGCACCACCCAGAATAGCCATAATCAGACCGCTGGCACCAATCTTTACATCACCCTTTTCGTTATTGTTTTCGTTTAGACTCCCCAGCGCAATGCCATAAATGGTAGGAAACATCAGACTCATAAAGGCACTGATAAGCACCAGCGCAATCACGGCCACCCATCCGCCAGCCATCACTACCACCAACGCACACACAGCACTCAGCACACTGCCTGCCGCCAACAGCCGCACGGGAGCCACATATTTCATCAACCAAGTATATACAAACCTTGAAGCACAGAATCCAATAATGGAAATCAGATACAGAGTAGCCGCTTGCGCCTCCACATATCCCAGTTCCTTCATTACCAGTCTGATGGTGAAGCTCCACACGCCAATCTGCGCGCCCACATAGAAGAACTGAGCCACCACACCCCAGGCATAACGCTTGTTCTTCGCTAAACGCTTGAACGTCGCGGCTATTGGCTGTTGGCTATTGGCTATTGGTTTCCCTTCCGGCATACGGACAAACAGCATTACCACCATAATGGCCAGCAGTACAACGCCAAGGCCGGCATACGTTCCACTTACAGAGTAGAGCGAGATGTCCTGCAGGATAAAATACTTGCTCACCAGGATTCCAAGAATGGAACCAATGGGGTTGAAACTCTGAGCGATATTCAGCCTGCGTGTGGCGGTCTCAGGGCTTCCCATACTCATAATGTAGGGATTGGCCGTGGTCTCCAGCACAGAGCATCCTGATGCCATAATATAGATGGCTATCAGATAGAAGGCATAGCTGGCGGTACTGGCTGCAGGAAGGAAAAGTATGGCTCCTGCCGCATAGAGCAGCAATCCCAGTATGACACCTTTCTTGTAACTGTACTTGCGTATGAACAGTGCCGCAGGCAGGGCCACACAGAAGTAAGCGCCATAGAAAGCCATCTGAATGAAGCTGGTCTGCGTGTCGCTCATCTGCATAATCTTCTTGAATGCAGCCAGCAACGTATCCGTCATATTGTTGGCCAGGCCCCATAAAGCGAACAAAGTGGTGACAAGGATAAATGGTACGAGATAGCGTTTTTCGACCACTTTGTTCACTTTGGCTTTTGGCTTTTGGACATTGGCTTCCTTTTCCATTACTTTAATTTTGAGATAAAGGTGTTAATCTGTCGTTCCTCCGACTGGAGTTCGCTCACTATCTCATTAAACACTTCATCTGTGATATACTTACGTTTTCTGGCTATTTGAAGTTGGGTTTCTACCTCAAAAGCAGAACCAATGGCTATTTCCAGGAAATGGGCGAACTCAATTGCAGAGGTTCTCGAAGCTCCTTCTGCTATGTTTGACGAGATAGATATCGCAGCACGCCTTAACTGGTCACCAAGAGCATAAAACTCATATTTTGGTAAACCGTCGCAGACAATATAAACTTTGTCTGCTATATCAACGGCCTTTTGCCATATCTCGTATTTCCTAAAATCTCTCATTTTTCAACTTTGACTTTTAACTGCCAACGGCCAATAGCCAACAGCCAATGTATTAAAAACCCGGCCTACGGATGGTCAGCGGTATAGCATCTTCGTTCTCTTTACAGAACGCTTCCGCATCCTCAACCACACAGGCCAGATAGCCACCGCCACCGGCACCGGGCATCTTCCAGGCTAATACCTTATCCCTGTAAGCATCAATATAGCTCTGAACACACCCCTGAATCATTGCAGGGAACATAGCGGTCTGGGCATTGAAACTGTCCTTATAAGCACGGGAAAAGGCGGTAAGGTCTTTCTGCATAATGGCCTGCCAGCAATCATCTGCAGCCTTGGCCAAGGCTTTCACCTTGGGCTCGGAAATATCTTTTCCCTCTAACACACTGCATCCGGGACGGCGGGGCTCCATAGGTATCATCACCAGATGGTGCTCCAACCAGCTGAGGATGTCCTCGTCATAACAGGTCTCAATCTTCTCGGGCCAGAAGCGGTTGTTGTAATAGTGGCGGCAAAGGCCGGGGATGCAGATGCCAATGCTGTCTTGTGCACCGGAGATAATACCATCGCTCCGTTCAGGGTCATTCTCAAAGCAGAACACCAGCTTGGCCAGGGTCTCAGGGTCCATATTGGGGAGCTGGTACGGCCAAATCTTACGGATCATATTGCGGGTGCTGGTAGAGAGGCCGCAACGCTCACGTACCTCGAAGGTGGGTTCCAGACTGATGGTGATGGCCCAACCGGGGGCATACTGGCTCACATAGGGCTGGTCAATCCACGTGCCTGCCAAATCCAGGCGGGTGGGTATCTGGCTCTCGGTCTTCTTGAGGTCGGTACTGCTGCGGGCTGTGAGGCCTTCGTGGGGGTCACGCTGCAGTTCAACGTACTCAATGCCCCGCTCCCGGCAGCATTGACGTTTCTCCTCACTGCCACCATCGCTATTGACCACAAACACGTCGGGCTTGACGATGTCCAGCGTGGGCACAAAGTCCATCACCCCACTGCCGGCATTGATATAGGCATCCTTGACATAGCGGATGCTCTTGACCATAAACAAGCGCTCCTGCTCGGAGTAGATGGTCTTGCGGTGCTTGTATCCCAGGTAGGTCTTGTCGGAACCTATACCCACGTACAGGTCGCCATACTGTGCCGCCTGGCGGAAGAATTCCACGTGACCACTGTGGAGAAGGTCGTAACAACCGGACACGAAAACTTTGGCTTTTGGCTTTTGGCTATTGGCTTCTTTTTCCATCACTTTAGATTTGAGATGAAGGTGTTAATCTGTCGTTCCTCCGTCTGGAGTTCGCTCACAATCTCATTAAACACTTCATCTGTGATATACTTACGTCTTTTAGCTATTTGAAGTTGGGTTTCTACTTCAAAAGCAGAACCTATGGCTATTTCCAAAAAATGAGCAAACTCAATTGCAGAAGTTCTTGAGGCTCCTTCTGCTATGTTTGACGCTATGGATACTACGGCACGCCTTAACTGGTCACCAAGAGCATAAAGCTCATATTTTGGTAAACCGTCGCAAACAGTATAAACTTTGTCTGCTATATCAACGGCCTTTTGCCATATCTCATATTTTCTGAAATCTCTCATTCTTTTACTTTGGCTCTTGGCTTTTGGCTCTTGGCTTCTTTTTCCATTACATTATTGGGAGGCTTGGGGTTATTGGCGGCTAACGGCCAATGTTAGTCTTACAAAGACGTTTTATACCAATCAAACAGTTTCTGGACTCCATCCTCTATCTCTACCTTATGCGTCCAACCCAGAGAGTGCAGCTTGCTCACGTCAATGAGCTTGCGCATAGTGCCATCAGGCTTGCTGGCATCAAAGGCTACTTCGCCCTCAAAGCCTACGGCCTTGACAACCAGCTGGGAGAGCTCACGGATGGTCAGTTCCTTGCCGGTGCCTACATTGATGTGGCAGTTGCGGATTTCACCCAGGCTGGGGATATAGCCGCCACGACCGGTACTGTGGTTGCGGTCAACCACTCCGTCAGCAGCCACACCATAATGCACGCTGGAGTATTTCTCTATACCTATGATGTCACTGAAGTCCACATTCAACAGCACGTGCACACTGGCATCTGCCATATCCTCGCTCCACAGGAACTCGCGGAGGGGTGTGCCGGTGCCCCAGAGGGTCACCTTATTGTCCTCTATGCTGTACCAAGCCAATATCTTGCGGATGAGTGCCTCATCGCTATTGCCATCTATCACATAGCGCACCTGCTCACCATTCTCCTTGATGTTGGCTCCCACGGGACGGATGGTGAGGTCGCGACGGATCTTCTGCCAATCACCCTCGTGCAGCAGCTTAGCCAAGTATATCTTGCGCATCATGGCAGGCATCACGTGACTGTTCTCCAAGTGGAAGTTGTCATTGGGGCCATAGAGGTTGGTGGGCATCACGGCTATGTAGTTGGTGCCGTACTGCAGGTTGTAGCTCTCGCACATCTTCAGACCGGCTATCTTGGCAATGGCATACTCCTCATTGGTATATTCCAGCGGGCTGGTCAGCAGGCAGTCCTCCTTCATAGGCTGAGGTGCATTCTTGGGATAGATGCAGGTGCTGCCCAGGAAGAGGAGTTTCTTCACGCCATGGGCGTAGGCCTCACTGATGACATTGCACTGAATCTTCATGTTCATCATGATGAAGTCTGCCCTATAGAGCATATTGGCCATAATGCCACCCACAAAAGCAGCGGCCAGCACTACAGCATCCGGCTGTTCCTCATCAAAGAACTTCTTGACAGCATACTGGTCTGTCAAGTCCAGTTCCTTGTGGCTCCGGCCAACAAGGTTGGTGTAGCCACGTTGCAGCAGGTTGTTCCAAATAGCAGAGCCAACGAGCCCGTTATGTCCAGCCACATAAATCTTACTACTTTTATCAAGCATGATAATTATTTTATTTCAAGAATTTGAGAATTAGAGAATTCATTCTCATCCAATGCTTGCACATTGTCTGTGGTGCCACTCATTAGGATACCAGCGGTATTCAAGGCTGGTGGCACCGAAGTTCAATAATAAACCTAACTTGTGATTGCTCACATGTAGGTAGTTTATTATCTGAGCTTCAAATTCTCCTATTATCTCTGACATTGCTTTTAGTTCAACACCTATTTTATCTTCAATCAAGAAATCATAGAAGAAGTCATGTTCAAGCTTGATTCCATGAAAGACCAGCTCTATATGTTTCTCTTTCTCGTATTTTATTCCCTCTTCTTTCAGTAGCACCTCAAAGGCATCTTGATACACCTTCTCCTTGAACCCGCATCCCATCTCACGATGCAGTTGCATCGCAATTCCAAGAATTCTGTTGCTCAGTTCAGGATAAATCAAGGCCATCGAGTTTTTCTATTATCAAGAATTTCAGAATTGAAGAATTATCTCTTTTTTCTGTTTATTGTCAAGAATTTCAGAATTAGCGAAAATACTTATATGTCGTAGGCAAAAATTCTCAAATTCTCTAATTCTTGATTTATTTTACAATACCTTTCTCGAGGTACTCAGCTAAGTTGGTTCTCACTTTGGCGGCGGCACCTTCGGCAGCTACCTTGGCGATATCGTGCTCCACCATCAGCTTGACAAGCTGCTCGAAGCTGGTCTTGGCGGGGTTCCAGCCCAAGCGCGCTTTCGCTTTTGTTGGATCTCCCCAAAGATTTACTACATCCGTTGGTCTGTAGAAATCTTCGCTCACAGCCACAACGGTCTTGCCAATAAGCTTCTCGGGGCCTTTCACAACAATACCCTTCTCATCAATACCCTTACCTTCAAACTTTAGTTCAATACCTGCGTGTTTGAAAGCCAGTTCTGTGAACTCGCGAACACTGTGCTGCACGCCTGTTGCAATGACAAAGTCCTCGGGCTTGTCGTTCTGCAGGATGAGCCACATGCACTCCACATAGTCCTTGGCATAGCCCCAGTCGCGGAGGCTGTCCATATTGCCCAGGTAGAGGCAGTCTTGCAGGCACTGGCTGATGCGAGCGGCAGCAAGGGTGATCTTGCGGGTGACGAAGGTCTCGCCACGGCGCTCACTCTCGTGGTTGAACAGGATGCCGCTGCAGCAGAACATATTGTAGGCCTCACGGTACTCCTTGACAATCCAGAAGCCGTAGAGCTTGGCCACGGCATAGGGGCTGTAGGGATGGAAGGGGGTATTCTCGTTCTGGGGAACCTCCTCTACCTTGCCATAGAGCTCGGAGGTGCTGGCCTGATAGATGCGACAGGTCTTCTCCAAGTGGCTGGCGCGCACGGCCTCCAACACGCGGAGCACACCGGTAGCGTCAACATCTGCTGTAAACTCAGGACTATCAAATGACACTTGCACATGACTCTGTGCTGCCAAGTTATATATTTCATTCGGTTTAACCTTATCAACCACCTTTACAATAGACATGGAGTCGCCCAAGTCCGCATAGTGCAAGTGGAAATGAGGTTTGCCTTCCAGGTGTGCAATCCTTTCACGGAAATCAACTGAAGAACGGCGGATAATACCATGGACATCATATCCTTTCTCTAAGAGAAACTCTGACAGATATGAACCGTCTTGACCGGTCACACCTGTAATTAGTGCTACTTTTGCCATATTAATTACATCTTATTTCAAATCTTGATTGCATCAAATGAACTCTGGATATGTCCCTTCGACGAAGCACCGAACACCACACTCTGCAGGTTCAGGCTGTTGATGTAATCAAAACTCTGCTGGACAGTGATAGAACCGCTGGCCAAGACATTCATAGCCATCAACTGATACTTCGAAGGATCATTCTCAGCGATGCACTTTTCGTAGGCTTCTTTACTGGGATGCATGTTGAATCCGGCAGCATTGATAGAAGAGCAAATCACCACCTCGTCAATGCCCCATTCCTCCAACTTGCTCTTCAGGTATGGCAGGTTCAGGGTAATCAGACCTGGATTACATTTATACTTCTTGCGCACATATTCGCAGTAGTGTTCAAACACATCTTTCACATTATAGCCCAACAGCAGGTCGGTGATGGGGTTCAGCAGGAAGAACGTATTCACATTCAGGCCTCTGAAAATCTTAAACTCCACATCCAGCAGCATGTCCATCATCTTCATGGCATCCTTGGTCAGCACTGCACTTGCACCCTTACCAATCATGCTAAGCACGCCACCGGCAGAGTTTCCCTTAAACAACACCTCGCTGATGGCAGGGAAAATACCCAACTCATTCACCATGTTGGCATACTTGTGAGGATAAGGTACGGAAGGATACCAAACCAAATCTCCATACTGTGACTTGTGGTCACGGAAATACTGGCATATCTCTTCTGCACGATCGTTGCTGTTCAGCATCACAGCCTTCACGCCACAATCAAATGCGTCATCATATACCTTCAGGATGTTGTGTACATCACTGAAGCGTTTCAACATTTCCTCAGCCTTCTCCTGAGAACGGTGATTGATTCCAAAAAACTGATTGTCACCAAAAACTATCTTATCTATCTTCTCCATGGCTGTATTATTTTTCATTGTTCTCAAAAATGGTATGAATCAGTTCCTGGGTCTCTGCGGCCTCGCGGAATGAACATCCCGTTGATTTCTTGTTTGCCAACACAGCATCTGCAAAGGCATAGAGCTGGTTGGTAAAGCTGGTGCCACGCACATAATAAGGACAAGGATCAGGCAACATATTCATTGGTGTGGAAGTCCAGCCTTCAGGCAGATTAAACTGTTTGTTTTCCTCACGAAGGAATACCTTCAAACCATAGAGGTCTGCCTGAATTTTACCTTTGGTTCCGTGGAAGTCCAGTTTCAACATAGGCTTGCGATAAGTATAATCGCTCCAGTTCACATGCATTGAGCAAGAAGTGGTGTTATTGTATTGTACATCCACAGAGCATACATCCTCAACACTATCAGAGTAAACCTTATTCAACAGCGAACCGTATACCTTGGTCTGTTTGCCCAAGAAGAAGTTCATCAGGTCAAACACGTGGCTACCCATCTCGTAGGTTGCACCTCCACCATTCTCACGCTTGGCACGCCAGCCCTTGGCCGGTCTAGCACTGCTGATAGTAGCACTCAGGAACTGGGCGTTCACATGGCAAATGTCACCAATCAAGCCAGCCTGAAGGTACTCCTTCACCTTATTAAACACCACATCAAAGCGGTATACATAACCCACCTGGTTCACAAGGCCTTTGCCTTCAAACAGGTCAGCCAGTTCCAGCGCCTGCGCTGGAGATGTGGTAAACGGCTTCTCGCAGAACACAGCTATACCATTCTCACCCGCCAGCTTACAGGCATCATAGTGAAGGATTGACGGTGTACAGATGATTACTGCATCCACAAGACCGCTGTTAAGCAGGTCTTTGTAGTCCTCAAACATTTTCACTGCCGGCAGATACTTCTTAATCATGTTGAGCATGGTGCTCGACGTATCAGCTATGGCCGTCATCTCCACTGCCGGATGAGTGTTGATAATGCTGTAGTGGGTTATACCCATACGGCCAAAACCGATGATTCCAACTCTTACTTTGTCCATATAAATATGTATTATTTCTCAATTATTCGTAGTACTTTTTCCCAGCCAGTCTCCTAAAAGGAATCTTGGCCAGGTGCCAAAGGAAAGGCATATTATCTGTCAAGTAGCCCCAAATGAACTTTCCCCAGGGCTGACCTTTACGTCCCCAGTAGAGACCCATCAATCCAAGTTTCTTGATGAGAGGTGGCGCCATTTTATACTCACCCAGGTAGAAGCGGAATGCAGCACCCACTCCAATGCACACCTTCTTGTCAAGATAAGGCAGGATGTTCACGTTAAAGTAGTCCTGCTTGGGTGCTCGCATGGCCGTCCAAACTATGTCAGCTCCACTTTCGTTAATCATCTTGGCTATACCTTCATAGTCGTATTCATCCAGTTTGCAGAACGGAGGTGAATAGGTGCCCACTATCAGGGCATTCTTCTCTGTCGCCCTATCTACTATGCTTTTCAGCGTTTCGTCAGTATCCCCCAATAGAAAATGTTTTAAGCCACTTCCTGGATTCTCAATCATCTCTTGGAAGAGGATTGGCCCCATAGTACGCTCCACTTGTTTCAATCCCCAGAGTCTTGCAGCCCAAAGTGTGGGCTGACCATCTGGGGTATTCATCAGGGAGTTGTCCATCACCTCACGGTACTTCTCATCCTTTGATGCCAAATCCACCGTACGAGGATCAGATACACACACATAACCATTCATACCTTCATTAACAGCCTGAGCAATGCGCGCTTGTGCATCCTTTTGGCTTGTAATAGAAATGAAAGCTTTCCCTATACGGAATCTATCCGTCCTTTTTACATCGCTCATTTATCTTTATATTCTTCTTTCGTTGAAATCTATATTCTCTTTTACAATTCGAGCGGGGTTTCCAGCTACAATAAAATAATCGGGAACATCTTTTGTCACCACAGCTCCAGCCCCCACAATACAGTAATCTCCCACACGGACACCACCCATAATGGTAGCACCGACGCCTATTACACATGATTTTCCAATATAAGTTTCACAGGTCTCACCAGTGTATCTTGTCCTCAAAGTCCCATCCTTTGTGGTATAAACATGAGCTCGTAAATAGTGACTTAAAACTGTTACATTTGAAGTAATAATTGTATCAGCACCTATGTGAATACCTTTAGGATAAATTCGGTCCAAATTTAAACCGCGTTCCATAGATGATGAAATATCAATATCATATCCCTGTATCCTGTATCTCCAATACCTAATACGTTGGACTATTCTAGCTGGAATCATCCTTAACTTATAATAGACAGAATTAATTTGTTTAGACATAATTATTTATTATATATAGTTCCTTTAAAAATTGCAAATGTTTGACCTTTTCTTGTTCAGTATTGAACCTGTTTTTTATAAAATGGGCAGGATTACCACCCACAATAGTACAAGGGTCTACATCTTTTACTACAATAGAACCTGCTGATACAACTGCGCCATCACCAATAGTTATGCCAGCAAGAATAATAGCGCCGTGACCAATCCAAACGTCATTACCTACAATAGTTTTATGAGTATCGCCACGACCTGAATTCCATATAGTCACGCCTGGTATATTGGTTAAATGGTCATCCTTACCCACAAAAGACACTCCACTAGCAATTAAAATTGAATTACCTAACTCTAAATCACATTGAACACGACAATCATACCCAAACTGTACCTTATCACCTATGGTTACATCCTTATGTGGTGACCAAATAGTCGTACTAAAAGGCATTCTTATAAAGGACCCCTTTTTACTTATTTTTATCCATGGATATTTGAAAGAAAAAATAAGCCAACTCCGTAGTTTGTTTGCCAAAAAACTCAATAACACTAACAACTTAGAGCGACCTGGTAAGACATTGTTATTAACATCCATTTTAATTATTTTTTTCTATCGAATCAGGATTCTCATATTCAAATGCATCAACAAAAGATCCCTTGGTTCTGTTCACAATATGTACTCCCTTAAATTTAGCATATTCAGCCACATCTTCCGTCCCTTTTAGAGCTTTGGCAATTGCTTCCAACCACCATCTGTATCCACCTTTATCAAAATATCTCATTTTACCACTATCATAGAAATGACTATCCTTAAAAAACATCTTACCATTATTAATATCAACGTCCATTGTTTTTGTCCATGACAATTCTGCACCATATAAATAGATAGTCTTGTATCCAATATTAGACAATAAAAGCATTGCAGGGATAATTACATTATTCGTACTTGGAACACCCTGGTTGTTTCTAAACATATAATTACGAAAACCTGTAAAACCATGAATAAGGGTTGAATGGTATTCTATGACTTTTAAAAACTTGTGGTTTTTAAATCTGCTCATCATTTTCCTTTCCTTGGGAGAATAGGGAACAAATAATACCATTTCCCAGTCTATCTTCTCAAGATTGTTCATTACTTGCCTCTCTTCATTTCTGCTCATATTTTGATTTTCTTCCTTCTCGTTCTTATATTCATAATCAAAATATGCATAGTCAAAAAGAATATAAAACTTCGGTTTAAGTTGTATAAAATAATCCGAATTTGCAAAGTTATTCAACGCCAACAAATCTGTATTAATTAGTAAATCAAATCTTTCATTGATTATTTCTTTAACAGAGGGCCCATTAGCTAAGATAGATGCAGGTCGTTCTTTCTTACAAGCCAGTTTTTCTATTCTACGGTTTATTCCAATTCTGTTAAATACAATAATAGATAATAATGATACAACAGATTGAAATAAAGATATTATCCAAATATAAATGTTTTTAAATATTGCTCTCATACCAATCAATCTTAAATAGAAGTTACGTTATATAATAGTCTAACAATCTAGTAACTTACAATATTCTCTAACCATTTTTTCAAGCGAGAACTTTTCCAAGTAGCAGATTCTCGCTTTTTCCCCCATCTTTTTCCAGTCGTACAATCCCAATTCTTTCAAAAGTTTAACCACATCTTCAACACTAGGATTAATTAATAGACCATTATTACCATGATCTATCATTTCTGGTATTCCTCCAACAGGAGTAGAAATAATAGGAAGAGATGCTCTCATCGCTTCAATGATAGCCATAGGCAAACCTTCGTCTTCACTTATAAGTATAAAAGCATCGCTATGTAAAAGGTATTTATCCACATCAAATGAAACACCCACAAATGAACAATAATTATCCAAACCAGATTCATTAACTATTCTTTCTAATCTTTCCCGTTCTGGACCATCACCAACAAAAGTAAAATGTACTGATGGCAATTCTTGTTTAGGTATCTCTTTCAACGCATCTACAATATAATGCTGACCTTTACGACTGGAAATAGATCCAACACAGCAAAATTCCATCACCCCTTTATTCTCTTTGATATGACTCATTCCAGCAAACTCCGGAATACCATTGTATATAAAAGATACTTTATGTTCATTTACAGTCGGATGTAACTCTAAAAACTTCTTTTTTGCCATTTCAGCGACAAAGTTTATCTTATCTGCATTTTCTATCACATACTGTTCCATCTTAAGTAACTTCCTATATAACAAAGACCTTCGCAAAGCAGGGTAATATGTTCTGTCCATCTTGAAATTATCACCATTAGTATGACAGACCAATACCGTTTTCTGCTTACACTTGCGTAATCTTAGATAATAATAGCACGGTATTAAAGAATGGAAAAAAACCACTTCGTCTTTTCTTGGGTTGCTATTAATATAAAAGGAGATTATTTTCTTAGCCGGTCTCAAATCAGACAAATAAATCATAAGTGAAGAGGCAAGTGTGCTGCGCTGGGCAAAAAAAGTCAGCCATTTTCTTACCTTTGCCCTTCTCATATTATGATTAGCATCTGGAGAATTAGGCTCAAAACTACGCTGTACAAAATTGTCTGGTGTAAGTGATTTGATTTCAATACCTTGTTTTGCAAATAGATCTTTGCTTTCAAGTAAAGAACGCATCACAGTATTGGCACCATTTCTAGCCGATAGATAGCCATGGTGTATTAATTTTACTTTTTTCATATAATTACATATTAATATTTAATTCTCTGAATATTTCATACCAGCGTTCTGTCACGCCTTCCAAGCTAAAAGCTTGTGATCTCTCGATGGCATTATTCTGAATATTTATTCTTAATGATTCATCATTGATTAGTTTTTCTATCATCCTCGACATGGCAACTACATCGTCCGGATTACATAACAAACCTTCTTCCTGATTTCTAATGATTTCACGCTGCCTTCCATTATAATCACATGCTACACAGGCACAACCTTGGGACATTGCTTCTATTAAAACAAGCCCAAAACCTTCATAGCGGCTACTGAGAACGAATATAGATGCTTCCCTAAAGAGATTCATGATATCCTTTCGAAAACCAACTAATGATATTTGTTCAGTTAACCCATTCTCTGCAATCAAATTGTTTACAATCGAGACACTCTGCTCATCACCTCCTCCTGCAATTATCAATTTCCACTCCGGATATTTTGCTGCTATTATACCCCATGATCTTATCAAAACATCAAAACCTTTACAATACCATTCGTCTAATCGACCTGCAGAAATAATATTTTTCTTTTTAGAAGGTAGTTTTTCAACAGGAGAAAAAGCCAAAGGATTTGGCATCACAAATACTCGTTTCAAATGTTTTCTTGCAATAACTCCATCTGCCTCTGTAAGGACTGTTACACCACTACAAAAACGATTCAAATAAAACTTGTCAATTTTTGCACTTAAACTCATTGGAGCAGAGACAGGCCTCTCAAAACTATCATGCTCTGTATTAATTATAGGAATGTTCAATCCGAAAGACGCCATTAATAGCCAAATATTCCAAGGATGAAGAACAGCAAGAGCGACATTTGGATGCAGTTCTTTAAGCAAATGTCTTAACTTAAGCACTTTGCCGAAATACCGACTAAAAGGATTACCTTCACAATAAATAGAATGACATCTTATAGTACTTGGAATATCATAATCAACACGTGAATCAGGCTCACATGTTATTAGGTGAACTTCATTGCCATCTGCAGCAAACCCTTTTGCCCATAAGACAGCAACTCGTTCTGCTCCTCCATTTGCCAGATTATGTACACAAATTACTATTCTCATACTATAATACTATTTTGGCAGTTGATTCTTTTGGACAATAGCCCTGCTAATTAACCTTATATTCTCCATTCCTCCAAAAAGAATAAGCATGTAACTATACATATAGACTGCAGGCCTTTGATAAATCGATACGAAAAAACTAAAAACTAATATCCACCATGCCACATTCTTTTGTCTAAAATGAAAACAGGCTAATAAAAGTAAACCCCACATTATAAATGAAAAGATATAACCATGCTCCACAATAACCTTTTTACAAGAAAGAGAACCTACATCTTTATTATTAAAATATCCACCTCCTTGCCCAAATAAAAGTAATCCTTGTTGTTTTGAAGAATTCCAGTACAAATCAAAAGCGTCTGTTGTTCTATCATCTCCTGCAACTTTATTCTCGTCGCCATCATATTCAAACCTACTCAAAAGCCATCCAACTTGACTATCTTCGGGTATTAAGGGCATGACAATAAATATGAAAGAAACTGCAATCAAAAAAACAGCGATTATCATTTTAATTTTTGTTATTGCTTTTATACACCAATATAAAGCAATAATCACAAAGAAAGCAAAAGAGAGTGTAAACATCCCTGCTATTAGCATAAACCAATTACCCAGTTTTTTCATATTGAAACCATCAGCGACTAAAGCTAGAGCTAAAATAGTCCCAAAATAACCAGGCTCATTAAATAATCCACACAATCTGACGGCTTCTCCACCTCCTTGCATTCCAAAAAATAAATACGAAAATGGATAAACAAAATATAAAGCATTTTCCCCACCAGACTTGTTATAGTAATCTACAGTTTGTAATGGAGAAAAAGTCCCTGAAATAAATCCTAAAAAAGCTATTATTCCAAAAAAAGAACAGAAAACAAGAAATAATCTATAAACGCGAAAGCCAATAAACCAAACTCGGCTTTTCATCATACAAAATAAAAATGCAAGAATTAAGGCAGAAAATTGAAATGATAACTCCACCCCAGAAGCAACATGAAAACAATCCAAAGACCATTGAAACACCCATGCCACAAATAGAGGAATATATAACCTAAAATCCTTAGAACTCGTCAATAATTCCCAAAAAAGAAATAAAATGGCAATGTAATTAGGAATTGCGACCAAACGTCTCTTCCCTGGGTCTAACAATGTAGAATCACCATGCATAATTGCTAAACTAAAAACAATTGCAATTACCGCTAATGCAATACCACATAGCTTTTCTCGTCTACTATAGCCACTTGCTACATTTCCCCAAAATGCACTTTCGTCAAGTATTTTCATTGTTTTATTCTTGAATAGTATTCATAATAATATCAACCACCTCATTTTGTTGGGTATGAGAGGTATCTATTACGATTACACTATTCTTTCCCTTGTAATAATCGTCTAAAATATTTTTGCTTCTTTGCAGATTGTCTAATTCTTGTTGAGTGTTAATATCTGTTTTTCTACTCAAAGATACTTCCAGTGGGCAACACAGATAAAAAGTAATATCTGGCTTGGGGAAACATTTTAAGAAAGCAAAACTCAATATACTATTTATAATCTTTCCACTATACCCGGTACCAACAGAAGACCTTAACAATGCATGCTCATAGACATACCTATCATACACTATAATCTTACCAGATTTTTTATGTTTATTGATCCTATAAAACATCTCGTAGATATAAGCGTAAACAAACATTACTGTACTTACCGGGAAAAAATACTTATGACGTTCAATACTATTACGAGCGACTTCTGTTTCCCATAGCTTAGCACCCATATATTGAATAAATGCTTTATCTTTCCCGATTCTTCTAACTACTTCATCTATAGTAGAAGACTTACCTGTCCCATCAACACCTGCAATACAAATCGTGCGATAATTCATATCAATTGATAATTTCGAATTGTGTTTTAAAACTATTATAGACTTCAATTTTTTGACTAATAATACTATCCAGATTAATCATACCATCTGTGAAGGCAATGTCGGCAATGTCATTGATAAAACGTAACAATAGAAAAAGCTCAAAATACCTAATTATCAAACGTTCATCAAAAGATAGTCCTACTGCATGGAAAAGTCTAGAAAAACAATCCATTATTATTCCATCTTTCCGCAAATAAGAAGCTAAAAACTCATCGTTATGCCAATCTGTATATTCAACATATACAATATTAAATATATCGTAGAAAAACGCCTCATCACCCGCTCGTTCAAAATCAGTCAAATAGATATCATTACCATCATATAAAATATTCCCAAAATGCATATCTCCATGGCTATATACTAATCTAATATCTGACAATGGTTTTACATCGACTATAACGCTATCTATTAATTGTTTAAAATGCAAGTTGGAAGTAAAAGGATATCTCTCCGCCCATCTACGAATATTTGTTATTCGATTATTTGCCGTTGAAAGATACTTAATATACCTATCAAAAACCATATAGAAATTCTTACTGGTTTCCAGAGCACTCCATAGATATCTAGGTTTATTATTAATTATTTTATCTACACTAAAATGATTTGATATCTCAATAATAGGAACCTTAAAGAACAACGTAAATTCGTTTTTTACTCTTTGATAAGTAGTAAACTCTGTCTCAGTAGAAAAAATATGAAGAGTAGTGCCCTCATCATAATTAAAGAAACGATACCCTTTATTGGTTGACATAACAACTTGAGCATGGTACTTGGATGTATCCTTATTGCTCTCAATAGATTTTAAAGCTTTTATTTTTTTCTTTGAAGGATTTACACCAATCATAGAAAGAAAATCATTGGGTATGTTCTCTTTAATCAAAAATGACCTTACGTTGCATGAGACATAATAATCACCTTTATCCAAAACAACAAAATCCCATTTCTCTTTTCTATATCTGCGCCTTGCAAGCAATAGCCAATGATAGTAACCAATAAAACTCCTCAGTTTCATGAAGACAAAGCAATTTTATATATTTAAATACCCTTTTATGTTGTAAACAAAACGACGAAATCTTAATCTATTAGAAAAATAGTAACTAAACTTTTTCGCAGACGCCCAATTCATATAAACACCCGGATCTTCAGGGATTACAATCTTGTAAGAATTATTATTAAGAAAAGAATCCAGCTGTGAACATATCTCTTCTTTGCTAAAACCTCGCGGCTCACCTACGAGTTTACTAAAAGAATTCTCTATTTTTAATCGATACTCCTCAGAGAAAATGGCTTTCTGTATTAAAGCATGATATGCCAGTGAAAAACAATAATCCTCATTACACATCACAAATACACCAGGATTAATAAAAACCCTTCTTTTAAGCATTTGTTTTTCCCATTCCTCAGGGTAATAACCATCACCTAACCATCTTATATCAAACCTAACATTGAGATTACCAACAGGCACCAAATAATTATCTCTATGCTTATTAAAGTGCATCCTTTTTGCACCAATTAGCTTTTGTATATCGTTTTTATTCTCACATAAAATATCAATGTCTTCATGACCATTAACATAAATATCTTGATCAAAGATATTCTCCCAGTTACGCAGAATTAAATAATTTGAATTATTGTTTAATTCTGTAAAGAGTTCCTTAATACTATTAATCATCTTTCTTTACGGCTATATTACTCTTCCTAAATAGAAGTTGTATTACAATCTTTTTTTCTTCCTTCGTCGTTCCTATTAAATAAATCAAGGACATACTGATTATCGAATTAACGAATAAAACAAGTATAAATCTTAACAAATCAGATGAAATACTATTATGTAAAAACCAGCAAACACAGAAAGCGACAATAAATACCGGGATAATAGGAACAAATACTTTTTTAAAATACTCAATAATATCGAATGACATTATTGATCTAATGATAAACATCCCAACGACTAATCCAATTGCATCAAAGAGAAGCACCATGATTAACGCCCACTCGGGTTCAAACCCTTTTTTAAGTAAAATAAATGCTAACGGAACAGATATTATTTTCACAATACTCCCAATAACCTGATAGTTTCTCATTTTTCCAGAAGCATGTACCAGCGCTGCTTGAGAACTCATTGGTATAAGAATAGCACTTGTCATTAATATGATAATGATAAATGCTTGAGTATGCGGAGGAATATTATCCCCAAGCCATACTGTGAGTACAAAATCTATCTCAAAGCATAAGGGGAAAGATATAATTAAAAGGAAGAACAAACTAAACTTACTGATTGTATATGTTAGGTTCATTACTCTATCAATCTCTCCGCGCGCATATGACTGTACGACTTGCGGCCTGACTGGAGTTAAAATACTTGTTACTAGTCCTGTTACACCACTATTAACTTGCATAGCAACCCCACGTGCAGCATTTACAATTGGACCAAAGAAGAAATTCATTATTAGATTAATACCTTGGTCACGCATTATATTTGAAAAAGAGCCGAACAGATTCCATCCTGAAAATCCTAGCATTGATTTAAAAAGACGCTTGTCTATAACGCATTTTGAAGGTATATGCAACTCTATAAAATTCTTTTTACTATAAATAAAATATAGGAAGAATTCCAATAAGGCGATAATCATTAAAGCGAGTCCATATACAATAAGATTGTCTGATTTACAATATGGAATAAGAATAACAATAAGTAACTTTAGGAACGCATTAAGTATAGAGATTAACGCAAAAAAATCCATTCTTTCATGTGCCATAACTGCAGCAGTATATGGGACTTGCAAAATAACGACAAAAAAAGAAATAACTGAAAAATGAAAAACCCATTCTGCTGCAAACATACGGTCTTCCGGTATAACCATTTTATGATGAAGGAACCATAATCCTATGCTTTCAATAAGAATTACAACTATAAATCCGAGTAATAATTGGATGATTAAAGCAGTAACATAAACCTTATTTGCGCCATCAGTACCATTCTTCCCTAATTCAAAGTTAAAAAACCTCTGTATGCCATTACTCATCGAAGTATTAAGAAACGAAAACAGCATAACAAAGCCACAAACAACATTGTACACACCGTAGTCTTCCACCCCCAGAACCCTAAGAACAACTCTTGTTGTATATAATGAAATAAACAACACAAGTACCATTCTAGCGCTCATAAAGAATGTGTTACGAGCTATTCGTTTATTGCTTTCTAAGTTATTTCCCATTTCTATCAATATGATAAGAAGAAGTAATTAAATAAATGGATTACTTAAGAATTGTACTAGTTGGAAACCCATAATCAAAAATGTACAAATCAGAAGATAAATGATACCAAATTAATCTTTTATCTCAGTTTATTAACCGTAATTGTTCTAAACCAAATGGATTTTCTTTTTTGATTCAAATCGTTATTCGTCGTAAAATCAGAATACACTATTATGAAAGAGTTCTCGTTAGCCTCTAAAATTGAGGCATAACCACAAGAAACATCTCTTGTAAACGTTCCATTTTCATTCATGAAATGAATAAAATCTATAGGTTCCGTCCATGTCCTGCCCGTTCCATCAACACTAAACCTTAATTGAATACCAGGTCTGCCTGAAGCCAACACTAAAACACCATTTTTAAGAAGAAGTAACCTCGGCATTACTCCATTAGGCGTGAACGGCTCGCATTTTTCCCACGAGATTCCTTTATCATGGGAAATAGTTTTATACATAGGTGCAGTCATGCCCGTTCTCATAACACAAATCATTGTGCTATCAGAAAGAATCTCAAAAGCCGGCTCTGTAAATCCACTCTCATCCCCTTTTTGCTTATATAATAATGAAGAAGAATCAGGTAGTATTTTACCAATTATTCTCCATGATTGTCCTCTATCCAAAGAACGATAAAATGACACACCTCCTGTAACCACTTCTTTATTATATACATAATCACAAGGGTACACTCCTGCAATCAAGGAATTATCTGATAATTGTTTGATATTCCCCCACCACAATACAGGCATTAATTCATCCTGGGCATATCGAAGTAATCCAGGATCATCTAATTGCGCATGGATAACCTTTGTTTTTCCCCCAGCTTGTTTATAATTAAAATATGCTCCACGAAGGTTTTCTGGCAAACTCTCTTCTAAATAATATGTATAATGATTATTTTTAGCAATAGCATTTGGAAAAATCTTATACTTTCTAATGTTTTCAGACTTTGGCGTGATGACTGATAGGAATGAACCGTCTCTCATTGTGACATTATATCCCATTTTATGTAAATCATATTCTTTATCTTGAGGATGCCATGTTTTTCCTTTATCTTTTGACATCATAGGAATATACCGTCTATTTGATTTAACTCCATATGTTTTATGAGAATCCTCCTTCATTTGCCAAGAAACTATTAGAGTCCCATCATCTGATTTACCAATACTCGGGAACTGGAAAAAACCCCATTCTTCGTCTTGTACCGCCATGGCGACCATCACTGGTTCACTAAGATGTACCCTAGCAATAGTTTTTCTACCCTTCTTTACAAGTATAGTTTCTGCCTTCTTGCTCACATAACCCTCGTGTATCTCCAAAGACGGATTTGCTTCTACCTGAATAACTGTTTTTTTCACCCTTGCATCAGTCATTTTCGCAGGAGAAGCCATTCCTAACAGAACAGGAATTAATATGGTAAGTAATAAAAACAATAAACAAACTGATTTTTTCATGGGCTTCATTTAATTTTTCCTAATATCACTTCCGCCATTTCCTTATTGCACATCTTCTGCGTTTCATCGCTCAGATTATACTCATACGATTTGGCAATCCATTCTACCTTCACGCCCTCGCTATCAGCGACAATTCCTTCAACTCATTCAGCGTCGCTGACTTCCCACACTGTCCGTGTCCGTATAATCCTATGGAGCACATAAATGTTCTGTATTCATTTATCTTTCTCTTTCTCCCTTTCAAACGAGAAATAAGTCTCACCGTCCTCGCCATTACAGAACTTATTTTCAAATTTGCGTATAAAAAGCGGTTTAGACTTGTCGGTAAGCATTAGAATGTCCATATCCTGTGCAACGGATATAATGAACAAACGCCGTGGATAATTCTCATTGATACTGATATGAAACAAGTTCATGTTCATCTCCGACACTACCGTTGTATACAAGTCATACTTCTCATAATGATTGTCGATCGACAACCCGTCAAGCCATTTGTCTATATCAGTTGTAATCATAATTATATCTGTCTGATCTGTTTAATCCTCTCATAAGCCTGCCCAATATCAGCATTTTGATCTGTTCCTTTCCAGCCCATCGACAGCACGTAATATACATTGTCTATAAACTGAAAATAAATCCGAATCTCTTTGGGTTCTCTGACTCGCAGTTCAAAGACAGGTCCGTAATATTTCTCTTTTTTGTCATAGCCCACGGTATGCCTAAAGATATCATTATCAACCTTGAAATCCAACAACCCATGAGATTTTGCTTCTTTCAGCCTATCAAGGATTGCTTGCTGGTTAGTTAATCCAAGTTTACCGAATGACTGCAAGTAGGAATTCGTTCTTTTCACTCTCCCGTCAAACAATCGGTCTATCTGTTCAGAGATACTAAGTGTAGAGTTCTCTGATTCGGTAATGAATTGTTCTATATAGCCTACATTTTCCGACTTGTTGCCATACAGGTTGTTCACAGCGAGTGTCTTGCCCCCAGTACCACTTAGGGTCAAAACGTTACTACAAAGGTCTTTGTGTACGCCAAGGGTGAACAGAAAAATACCATTGTTGTGGGCTATACCCAGATTCATGGCCGGATATGTAGTTCCCGCTACTGTTAGTGTATAGTTTTGCTCTATCAAATCGTCTTCATTGATAGACTCATCAAGATACGCTCGCACCGGGTAATGGGTCAGCCATGAACAGACAAGGTTTCGCAAGGTGCGGTTTCCAATTTTCCGGATGCAATCGCCCAGTGTAATTCCAACTTCATTCATCATCATACTACTCCACGTAGCAAAAGAAACGATGCCCTCGAGAGATGGATGTTTCTTCTTCAGTGATGCGTACGACTGACTACTCTTCTGTAAAGCAGCAGCATACTGGTCAACCACTTGGTCGCGAGGAAGACACTCATTAAAATAGGAATACATAACGTCTGCCTTAAATGAGTTTCAATGCGTTAATCTCAAATTGGTCACAAAAACCTTTGGGAGCCTCATTCGCGAGTTGACCAGAATCGTTAATCTGTATGTTTTCCCAGTGCGTAAAACCATCTTTGTCAAGTTCAAACCAATAGCCGGCAAACTGATTGGCAAAATTGCCATCTTCTTTGGTATATATTCTGATACCGTCGAAAAGGTGGTCGCTATGGCTCTCTACTATTACCTGTACACCAGCCTTGACGACACTTGCTATCATCTTACCCATCTCTGTCTGCCCTTTGGGATGCAGGTGGGCTTCGGGATTTTCGAGAAGCACTACGCTACCAGGTATCAATGAGGCTCGCAATAGCATCGCTATGACAGGCAGAGTATAACTTAAGCCAAATCCCACGTTAGAAGTCCTGAATCCATTGTATGTGGCGTAAGAATTATCGCTTAGCTCATTGACCTGATAATCGAAACTGACACTAGGGGATATTATCCTTAGCCAGGCCTTTAGATTCATCAGAAAAGTCTCTCCTTCTGACTCTGTGTGACGAAGAGGTGACGGAATACTGTCTCCCCAATGGGCTGCAATGCACTTGATTACATTCTCACCTTTGGAACCTATTTCTGCATCTTCGCTATAAATCTCGATTGAGTTGACCCCGCCAATGCGACCAGCCTCTAAATAGAAGATGCTGTCGGTAACTTCACCATCCATTGCGCATTTCCCTATGTCGCTGTCTAAATGAAAACTATAATTGTCAGCACACAAATCTATTGAAAAACCAGCATAAGAATCGTTCGTCAACTCCTTAGCATTGCCATGTTTGTTGAGCAGAAATGTTCTGCCTCCTGTGCGACGGTAAGTTTCTGCCATCTCAATAGCCTGTATCACAGAACTCTTCCCACTGCTGTTTAAACCCGTCAGCAGCGTAAGAGGTCTAAGCCCTATACTTGTGTCGTCAAACGACTTAAAGCCATTCAAATCTACCCGCTGTATCATATTGTGATCGTATATCGTTTTATTAAGTCATTTATCATATCATAACGTCTGCGTACTGAGGTCGGTTTCCAACTGTCGCGCGAGATATAGACATTAAACTTATCATCGTCAAGGAGTTTGTGATATTCTGACATAAATTCGCTGCTATTATGAAGAAGACTGTTATATTCATCATCACGCATCACAGCAAGCGTACTACACCATAGTTCAAAGAGTGCCTTATTTATTGGAGTGCGACGTTTTTCACCGTAACTCTTGCGGAAAGCGTGTTTCCCAAATAGATTCTTCGCACGTTTCATCGCGAGTTTGAAAATGTCGTCCAATTCTTTTATTCTTTCCGTCTTGATAGAACTAAGGTCAAGATTTTCCATCTTCACAAGACGATGTATCTCGCGGTCGTCAAACTCCGGAAAGCTGTTTAGTATGACCATCGTGTCCCCAAGGAACTTATCCATATTTCCGTTCTTGGGATAACTGTCTGCATCCCTAAGGATAAAGGCTATGCCACGCAGGACCACCTCGTAGGACTCCATTCTGTTGGAACGGACTGAACTAGTAGTGGCGTTCTTGAAGGCCTGAGAAGTGGCAAGAATGCTCAAAAGATCTGTAGATTTTCCTGCATATAGGGCATTACGAATTTCCTGGGGTTTCAATCCTTCACCACCGGTGTTGATGCGCTTGAAGATATTACGCTTCACCTCCTCGGGCGTGCCAGGGTTTATTATGGTAAAAGTAAACTCGGTCTCATTGATGCGATTCTGCATATTAATGGGGAGTTCGTTGAAAGTCTTTCCTTCGTATGCCGTGAGGAACTCAAGTCCCTGCAAGCGCATTCCGTCGCCAAGTCCCTTTGTATTCGTGGGCTTATAGTCTTCTTTCAACACGAAATCACGGATGGCTGAAAGTCTCTGCAATCCGTCAACCACGGTCAGTTTGCCTTCTTCATCCCCAGACACATAGAACATCGTGATAGGGATCTTCAACAGCAGCGATTCTATCAGACGCGACTTTGTTTCCCGACTCCATACCTCTTCACGTTGAAAGTCGGGATGCATGATAATGGTACCCTGCTTAAACCTGCGGATAATTGCATCCATCATCATAGGTTTCTTGTCAATGGAAATGTCCTCAGGGTCAAAAGGGTAACTCTTCAAGTCAAAGTCTTCCTCTTCAGACTCGTATATCATATTTTTATCTATATATTCCGCCATAACTCAAACATTTAATGTTATTCGCTTAACCACTATTGCATTTCGTTATCATTAAACAGAGTCAGCTGTTGCTTATCCGCCTCATCTTTCTGACGCTTCCACTTACCTTCTGGAGTCTCCGTTGGAGTACCATCAAGCTCATATGAATCCACTCTCAACACTTCGTAGCTGATAATCTTTTCATTACCTTCAGAATCGAGCTTTCTCTTGACCACAAGAACACAAACTATAGCTGAGCCATTCTTGAAAACTACTTGTCCTGACTGGACAAGTTCTTTAAATTCGACTGAACGCATTGTAAATGGAATAGCAGTTCCATTATATATTCCGTTCCACTTATATTTCCCTTTCTTCAGCACCGGGGAGATTATCTCTATCCTTGCACTCTCTATAATACACGGCTCTAGTTCGTCAGAATCGAGGATGAAGTCTTCAAAGTTTTTACGCTCGATGGTCTTGAATGGTGAATTATCTCTATCCGTTCTTACTTTATAGAAAGATACCTCTTTTACTTTATCATACCCTTCAAGAGCTTTGTAGAATTCGGATTTTTTCTTTTTCAGTTTATTCTCTTCCAAAGTAGTCTGAAGACGGTCATTAGCCTTCTTCAGTTCCAATTCTTCTTTCCTGAGTTCCTCTTTTGTTTTTTCCTTTAGGAGTTCTTGAACCCCAGGATCCTGCATCACCTGTTCAAATACAATCTGTGCCGTGTCCTTGGGCTTGTTCTTGATTTCATCCGTTATCAGATTGGCAACGACTGACAGAAATATAGTAAAAAGAATATTCGCAACTTTCTTCCCTGTAGATGAATCAATCTTTAGAAAACTCAAAAGGCTTCCATCTTCCAGAGGAAGTGTTTCGACCTTTATCTTCAGGTCATAAGATGTGGCTACGGCATAGAGGATATCAATTATCTGTTTCTCGCAATAATTGAAAACACGAGCATCCATTGAGTGCGACCCATCAGAAAACTGGTATCTGATAGCAATTCCCTCAAAGTCTGTATTTCTTATTCTCATTACCTCTGCCATATTTCATCTCTGATAAAAGTTAAGGAGCCACCCCGAAATTCTTTGTTTTCAACTTGCTATTAAACCCTCTTTCTATTTTTCCAAGCATGATTACCATCTGCTCGTAATTATATTTACGCTGGTAATTATCCTCCTTGAAAATCCAATAGCGACCATGAGCAATCCAATTGCGAAAGTCAAAATACTGCGGGAGGGTATTCAGAATATCCATCATTTCCTTCGTCGGAAAAGAATAAGTCTTCCATCCTCCGATGATGTCATTTACAAGAGAGTACTGATACATCTTTTTTGTTGGTACATATACATCATGTTTGAAATGCCTCGTCAACTGATCCTTCCATTTACCAGATCCACTTTCCAAGCGCAACACAAAATCCGTTCTGAACAGTGACTCTATGTAGGTCATCACAAAGAATGAAGCCTTAAGCGACAACTCGTCAAGTTCATCCTTATGCTGCCTGTTCACCTCTTCCTCTGACTTGAACAAGAACCTTTCTTCATAGGTCGGGTTACTCTTGTCGAAATAATTGTCAATACAATCTTTCGACATCCTATACCAATGATCTATATCTACAGGATTAGGTTTGTCGGGATTAAAATCTACCAGCTTCATTGATAACCTCCATGATTACTTTCTCGAAGTTACTCTTGTTCGCCTTTAGGTAGTCGTAGCGACCTTTGGGGTTCACTATCTTCCATACAGCCTTACCTGGCTCTTTTCGTTTAGGGGCTGGTTCGCCTACTACATGCACACTTATCATGTCACGTGCACCATCTATATTCTCCCCAACCAGGACAAACATTCTGTCAACCGATTTATAGATAAGGTCAACCCTTGCCTTGGTGCCAATAATGATAGTTCCCACAGGTCTCAACAACAGTCTGTGTTCACCTATCTGTATCCACTTTGCATCTATTTGGTATGCACCAAGCCTCTCCTCTGTCACCGTGATAGGTGTCGTACCTGTTGTCACACTTCCGTTAGCCAATTCTTCATTCAGCCATTCAGTGTCAACAAGGTGGTAAAGGTCCGCAACACATTCACGAAACTGCTCAATCCTCTTTTGAGGGTCAAACTCTTTCTTCATTCCAATATGTCGCTCGTTTTGTTCTTTTATAAATTTCTGAAAGTCTGTCATGATTCTATAATTAATTTTGCAAAAATACCACTTTTTCAGTAATCTAAAGGCTATTTAACCATCTTTAACTCCTCAACGTCCAAAAACTTGAAACTCTCAATAACCAATAACCATCACACTTTTACCTTCACCACCACCTTCTTTACCTCCTCACATTCACCTGCGCACAACCCCGGTTTATGCCCGTCCTGTGGGAAGAACACGGCAAAATAGCCATTGCCCACCAGCATCTCCTGTCCAGCAATACCTGTCTCCTCGTAGAATGCAGCATCCTTGCCGGCATCGTATGCCTGGGTCTCTTTCAGATACTCCAGCGGCAGGCAGCAAATCTTCTCGCTCCCCCTCAGGAGATACTGGATGTCTATCCACTCGCGATGGGCTTCATAGCCATTCTCGTTCTTCTCTTTGGTTGTATATTCAGAAACGACAGCCTTCACACAGGGCGACAGTTCGTGTACGCCCAATTCCACTTCGGGCGACACGCTCATCAGATACTCCAGCCCCAAGCGGAGGTCTTCCGATATTCCGGCATAGAGATTCCAATTGTCTATCTTGTCGTAAATCATAGTCTATCCAATAACCAAATCAAGCGAGAATCTCTCCCCCATCTGGCAGTCCTTCACGAACTTCTTTCCAAGCATCTCGGGCAGATACTTCGGGTGCAAGCCATAGCCGGGTCTTACACTGCGGACATTCTGCTCCGTCACCAAATCGCCAGCCTTCACGTCCTCTGCCACATATAGCGAGCGGCTGAACTCGCGGCCTTTAATTTTACTCGGGTCAGTAGGATATACAACATCGCCCAAAGCCTTCTCCACATTACGGATAGACTTCACCATTGCAGCGAACTCTCCGATCTCCATTGAGAATGCAGCATCCGGACCACCAATAGAGCGGTCAAGAATAAAATGCTTCTCCACCAGTGTAGCACCAATGGCTACAGCAGCCACAGCCACATCATAGCCCATCGTGTGGTCACTCAATCCCACTTTTACTCCATAACGCTGTTTCATATCCACCATAGTCATTAGGTTAGCAGCCTCAATGGGTGCAGGATAGGAAGAAGTACACTTCAAAAGCGTAATATCATCGTTCCCGGCTTCCTTACAGGTCTTTACAGCCAACTCTATATCTTCTGGCATTGCAATACCCGTAGAAATCACCATAGGTTTGCCTTTCTTAGCCGCATATTCAATCAAAGGGATGTCCGTTATCTCAAAGCTGGCAATCTTCATAATTGGATTTCCTAGATCTTCAAGGAAATCCACAGCGGTCTTGTCAAAGGGCGTTGAGAAACAGATAAGCCCACATTTCTTTGCCTCATCAAAGATAGCCTGATGCCACTCCCAAGGTGTATAAGCTTCTTGATAAAGGTCATAAAGCGTGCGACCATCCCACAACGTTCCTTTAACTCGGAAATCCTCTGCATCACAATTCAATGTGATGGTGTCAGCCGTGTAGGTCTGTATCTTCACGGCATCAGCGCCGGCTTCTTTTGCAGCCCTTACCGATTCAAGAGCCACCTCCAACTTATGACCGTGGTTGGCGGACAGTTCCGCCACTATGAATGTCTTGCTCATTGTAGTCTCAGTATATAATATATGTACTCGTTGTCTCTCGTTTGTTCCTGATATCCCAGTTTCTCGTGATACTTGATGGATCTCATATTATCAAGTTTCACTTTGGCAGAAATGGTCTTAATGCCCTTTGCTGGCAATGATGTCAATATCTGGCGTTCCCAGACTGCAGTTTCTCCTTTTCCTTGTGTTTCAGGGTTAGCGAAAATGCCACGCTCCCACACATCACCCTCTTCTTTGGTCAGATTATAAGTACCAACCAATAAACCATCACGATAAATAGCGAAATAAAGTCTTTCGTTGTTTCCCTTCAGTTTCTCAATAAACCTAAAGTGGTTCTCTTCCAGTATCACATCCGGATTCACCATCCATTTACGGATGGCATCCAGATTTCTCAACCGCAATATCTCCAGTTGCTGCTCGTGAGTGCAGTCAACATAGTTAATTACATCATACATTGCTATCCCAAATTGAATGTATGACCACATCTTTATACTCCCCTTGGAACAGGCAATGCTCTTTTAGCGTTGCCTCACGTGTAAAACCGTTGGTTTCCAAAGCAGTGTACAGATGTGGACGCAAGTCAAAGGCATAGGTGTAGATCTTGTGCAAGCCAAGGTCGTCGAATGCCACTTTCTTCAGCATCGAAAGCCAGATGCTCCAGTGCTCTTGAAAGTGCTCTGCCTCCAACTTTGTGTCCATAATAAATGATATCTCTCCGTTCCAGTCTATCCAGTTGATATGAACCAGACCGCCATACCCTATGCAGGTACCCTTCTCCAAATAGGAGAAGAGTATCTGATCGGGCTTGGGATTGTCATACAGTTTGGAAACAACATTGTCAAAGTACCGCTGCTGGTCATCCTCAGTGAGCGGACGCGCCTGACGCAGATGATAAATCTGCTCATTGCGCCACTTCATGATAGAAAACCTGTCTTCGTAACGCAACGGCACAATGGAGTAATCTCCAAGATGCTGTTCCTGTTGCTGTAAACAAATGTAATTTGGCATAAATATTAATTGAGTCGTTTGAAACCAGCCTGGCATACAGGGCCATCCAGTGCCTTCATCACATCCTCGCCATCTTCGAAGTCGCGAATCTTGGCAAAAATAGGATCAAGAGCCTGATAGTAGCCTTCGAGAACTTCATCCGTATGTTCAAGGCAAGTGTACGTCAATGTACCGGCAATATATCCCTTCTTAAGCATTTCTTGAGTCACATATGTCTTGTAAGCAAGGGCGTTAGGTGAATCGAACGTGTAACCGGCCAGGGCAGGAATACCCCACTGGTTAATCTTCAGACCATACTTGTCTGCAAGCTGCTGCCAGCGTTCCTTGTTCTTGAGTCCCTGTTTAGTAATAAACTCCCAAGACTTGGTTTTCTCCATCACATCGAGAGCGGCCAGTGCTGCGGTAGGTCCAATACGGTCTGTCCAGAAGGTTGAACTAATCCAACTGCCTTGAGCAGCATCCATAATCTCTTTCTTGCCAAGAACGGCAGCAATCACATAGCCATTACCCATCGTTTTGCTGTAGATGGTCATGTCGGGATAGACACCATACTTCTTGTGCAGACCACCAAAGGTCTCACGGAAGCCACTAGTGCACTCATCGAAGATAAGAATCACGCCATACTCGTTGCAGAGGTTGCGAATATGCTCCAGATAACCCTCTGCAGGTCCAAAGTTGCGGCACACCTCCATCTTCACGGCAGCGAGGTCGGGTGTATTGCGGATAATCTTCTCAATCTCTTCGAAATCGTTGTAGTGGAACGGGATGGCAGTACCACGCAGTTCACGGGGAACGCCATTAGTTGGGATACCAGGGAGCAGATGACCTGCAAGGGCATCGTTCTCACCGAGGTTCACGGACACATACCAGTCGTGCCAGCCGTGATAACCACAAATAGCTATCTTATCTTTTCCAGTATAAGCACGAGCAATACGGACACACATAGAGTTGGCTTCACCGCCACCACGGGTGTAACGAACACCACCAGCCCAAGGGTTCATCTTAATCAGACGCTCTGCAAGGTAAACCTCTTCCGGGCAGTTGAAAGTAGTCAGGTTACCATCACGAACAACCTTCATCACGGCCTCATCCACCTCTTCACGGGCATAGCCAAGGGTATTGGTACCCACACCCATCAGACCGCAATCAATGTACTCACGGCCATCCAAATCCCATACGTGGCATCCCTTAGACTTGCTATAATAGGCAGGCCAGTTTTCAGGAAGAAGCTGTTCGGGTCTCTTAGAAAGGAGGGAGGTTCCTCCTGGGATTAATGTTTTAGCTTTTTTGTAAAGCTCTTGTCCTTTTCCCATAATTATTCGATTATTTATTTTTTAATATATACTCCATCATTGGCTACAGATTTAGCATAGCCTTCATTGTTAGCAAACTTGCTATTGATTGCATAAAGTTCCTTATGCGCAATGAGATAATCTATATACGTCTTCCAATCCTTCTCTATTCCCAAATTTTCTATGAGAGTCTTAATGACCTGAAAGTCTTCTGGTTCATCTATGGTAATGCGATAGTCATTAGCATTGTATTCTCCAGCAGGATTTGGAAAGTTATACGTTTTGTAAATAGTGCCTCCGTCTGCGGAGCCATTCTTCCAAATATAGGCTGTAACGTGTTCACGCTCTGACTTGAGTGTTGCTTCTTTATATGCCTTTTCAAGAGCAGAGAATTTCATCACTTCCGTATCAAGACCATCCGGGAAACTGGCAGCCTGCGTACGTACATAGTCATATTCAGGATGTTCTATGGCGTAGTTAACAACAGCGTCAATCACATTAGGATCAATCAGAGGGCAATCCGAAGTAAGACGGATTACATAATCCGGCTTTTCAGGCACTGCGGTATCGTAGAAACGAGACAACACATCATCTACAGAACCTTTAAAATAATCTACGCCAACCTTATTTGCCACTTCAACGATATACTTAGATCCTTCCTCATCGGTAGTTGCAATCTTGAGTTTGTCAATACTCTTGGCCTGAAGGATTCTTCTCAAATGGATTTCGAGTAGGGGTTGGCCATTTACCTCCTTCAAAATCTTGGCAGGCAAACGTGTTGAACCATAACGCGCCTGCGTAATTGCTAATACTTTCATACTAATTCCAATTTACAGGATTCAATAATTCTTGTTCTTTTACCTCAACTTCAATATCTATAGGAGTATCTTTCACCGAGTTCAGATTCATCTGGAGTTGCTCCACATTGTCCACACCAATCAGAACGCCATCAATATATGGATTCTGGAGGTTGTAGTTCAGGGCAATCTCTGAAATGCTCATACCGCTTGCCTTTGAGAACTCATCCAGCTGGAGAAGATATTTCTTCATTGGCTGTAGTTTCTCCGGTAGCGCGTTTCTATCTTTAAAGAACAGTCCTTGAAGGAATGTGCTCCTGACATGGATTTCAACCCCCTTTTCATGCAATTCCTTCATATAGGGCAGGAACTTCTTATCGAAGATATTGAATGGAACCTGAATCAAGTCAAAAGGAGACTTCTTATTAAGGATAAACTCTAACTCCTCTGGCGTATAAAGAGAGAAGCCAATCTTTTTCACTTTGCCGGACTCCTTCAAGGCCACAAAGTCATCCCACACTCTGGGGTTGTTTTTATAAACCTCAAAATGATGAAGGAGATAACCATAGAGAATGTCAACCTTTAAACGCTTCAAAGAAGCATTGAACATTTCCTTGACAGGCGTTTCTCCCTTCGGATATTTGGAGACTATTTTGAAGTTTTCCTCTAGTGTGACACATGCGCCAAGTATCTCTTCTGAATTTCCGTAAGCACTGGAGGTGTCCAACGTGCTTATGCCTCCCTTGGCGGCCTCAGCAAGGATATTCTTAACAGCATCTTCACTAGGGCGTCCAGCGGAGTTAACACCATACTGAAGGCCAAACTGAACGGTACCAAGAACTAGCTTACTCATTTTGCAATAAACTCCTTTACTTTCTCAATTACCCAATCCTGCTCCTCGTCCGTCAAGGTCGGGAACATCGGGAGTGCCAGGCACTTGCTGTAGTAATCCTCTGCTACAGGCATATCACCCTTCTTCCAACCAAACTTACGGTAGTAAGGCATCAGATGGGCAGGGATATACAGCACCTGGGAATAGATATTGTTGGCTCTCAGGAAGTCATACAGTCCCTTGCGCTTTTCAGCAGGCACCTGAATGATATAGAGATGGAAGGCGTGTACCAAACCTTCTGCACGAAATGGAGTCTTCACAGCAGTGCCCTTGAATGCCTCATCATACTTCTTGGCAATCTCATTTCTGCGTTCAATACTCCAATCCAGACGCTTCAACTGGCTGATCCCAAGGGCGGCCTGCATCTCGGTGATACGGTAGTTGTAGCCCAACTCCTGCATCTCATAGTACCAGCCACCGTCGTTCTTCTCCAACAGAGCAGGATCTTTGGTGATGCCGTGGGTACGGAACAGAGCCACCTTGTCATAGAGGTCTTTGCGGTTGGTGGTGACAGCACCTCCCTCACCAGTTGCTATATGCTTCACGGGATGGAAGGAGAACACGGTGAGGTCTGCATACTTGCAGTTGCCTATCATCTGCTTCTCATCCTTGCTGTCCACAAAGCTACCACCAGGAGCATGACAAGCATCCACCACAATGGCAAAGCCATATTCGTCAGCGAGTTTGCACAGACGCTCTTCGTCAATGGGATAACCGGCAAAGTCAACAGGCACAACGGCCTTGTAGGTTCCCTTGGGTGAAGCCTTCAGAATCTCCTCCAGCTTATCCAAATCCATCAGGAATGTCTTGGCATCGATGTCGCAGAACACCACCTCTGCACCCTGATAGCGGAAGCCGTTGGCAGAGGCCACAAAGGTAATGGGAGTGGTAATAATCTTGTCGCCAGGCTTGATGTCCAATGCCATAGCACAGAGGTGAAGTGCAGCCGTGCCGTTGCTCACCACACAGGCATACTTCACACCCAGATACTCCGCGAAGTTCTTCTCGAACTGCCCAATCAGCGGGCCTTGGGTCATATAGTCGGACTTCAGTGCAGATACGACTGCCTGCACATCCTCATTATTGATATGCTGATGTCCATAGGGAATAGGTTTGGTAATCATATTCTTTCTAGTTTACAGATGACAGATAACAGATAATAGTTATTCAGCGTTAGATTTGGTCGTTTTTATAATGGAAGTTAGCAATTTCAGGAGCTCGTCATTGTCATTCTTTAGCGACAAATATTCTTCATCAGAGAAGTATTCCGAACTGTGAATGGCATCAAGCCAGTAATCTGTCTCACCTGCCTCTTTTAGCGCAATATTTAACTTGCTAATAAAATCCTATCGACTTTGGGCATAAAGACCCTCACGTATATTCGCTCCTATACTGGTTCCGCATCGCAAAAGTTGTTTTGACATTATTGTCTCTTTTTTCTTGTCTTTCAGATAACGATAGCACTTTGCTATCCTTTTTCCGAAAGCCAAGCTGTTCTCCCCTACGATGCTTTCCCGCACCATAAACTATTATCTGTTATCTTTAAACTATTATCTAACCACGAAGTTAGGATCAACGAATTCCTTAATCTTCTCTCTCAATGTCTCTGGTGTCTCCCACTCGGTATTGTTGTCAGAACTGTAATGGAATCCATCAGGTACAGGTACAGCGTTGTGATGCTTAATGTAATCCTCGCGGCTCCAGTTGAACGATACCGAAGGAAGAATTACATAATATTTACCCAAGTCAACCGTATCCAGTGCATCGGTAACGGTAATCATCTCCTCGTGGAGTTTCTCACCCGGACGGATACCCACTTCAACCTGCGGCAGGTTAGGTGCAATAGCGGTAGCCACATCCTTGATATGGTAGGAAGGAATCTTCGGGATGAAGATTTCGCCACCCAAATGATGCCCAATTGCATACATCACCATAGCCACTCCTGCTTCAAGAGAGATGTTGAAGCGAGTCATGCGCATATCGGTAATGGGCAGTTCCTTGGCACCCTCATCGCGCAGACGGGTGAAGAAAGGAATCACGGAACCACGGCTACCCATCACGTTACCATAACGAACCACCGAGAAACGGATGTCCTTGGAACCACGGATATTGTTGGCAGCACAGAAGAGTTTGTCGCTGGTAAGTTTGGTGGCACCATAGAGGTTGATAGGTGCACAAGCCTTGTCAGTAGAGAGAGCCACCACATCGTGAACACGGCAGGCCAAAGCAGCCTTGATGACATTCTGCGCACCGTGAACGTTAGTCTTGATGCACTCCTCGGGGTTGTACTCAGCGGTATCCACCTGCTTGATGGCGGCAGCGTGGATAATCACATCCACACCCTCGCAAGCACGGGTCAGACGCTCCAAGTCGCGTACATCACCAATGAAGTAGCGCATCATGGGATACTGCTTTTCTGGATACTTCAGCTTCAGTTCATACTGCTTCAGTTCATCACGCGAATAGATAATGATTTTCTTCACATTGGGGTAATCGCGAAGAATCACCTCAACAAACTTCTTTCCGAACGAACCGGTACCACCGGTAATTAAAACAACTTTTCCGTTTAACATAGTTATATAAATTTTAATAATTTACAGCTTTTTTAACTTATCGTACAAGAGAGACCATCGCCAAAAAAATTCAAATTAAATGATTTTATACAATTGGAACATCACTGACATCGCGACTTTCCGATGCACCATTGGAATGTTGGCTATCAATTTCCATACTGTCCCCCCCCTTGCTTGGGTCCACTCTTCGTGATCATAGGTCTGCGTGCAAGTGGATTGAAAGGAAGACTCACCGAAAACATCGTCGTGCCAATCCTTAATAATCTTTTTGAGGGAAATACACCACTCCGTCTGACGTATCGCAGCCTAAAGCCTGCGGCACAAAACAACCGACTTGTAACAGACTCGAGAGTTGCTTCAGTGCTATTGTCGAATGAGTATCCGTAGCCTCGGTTTACTCTTCCTTCGCTCTAGGTACGCTCTAACTCCGGTCAAACTCCGCTCGAAATCTTGTCCGCTCGAACCATTCACAATTCGTCGCGGTACTAACGCCGTCACTTTGATTTTCAGAGGTATACAGATATCATTCTACATATCCTCATACTGTGCTTCACTTACCATGAATTATGCTCCTCGGGGTCGCAGGTCTGTTGGCCGGTCAATTGAGGACTCCCCACCTGTATTATCTTTCAGATTTGCCAATAATCTATTTAGCAACCCACTTAAGTGGATGTCTCAATGCTTTCCCTTTGTGTAACAAAACGTGACATTGCGTGTACATTTTTGACAATTCCTCGATTTTGCCTTATATTGTCATCGTAACGTTACAGTCAACCTCGAGGGCGACAAACGCAAATTAACAAGTTTATTAACCTTTAAAATTACAACACAATGGGCAAAATTAGTTCAGTAATCGAGTTCACCGGTCGTACCGGTAACCTTGTCGGCGCCAAAGGTCAGGACGGCCGTGTCGTCATCCGCAAGTACCAGCCGAGTGTGAAAAACGCCAACAGTGAGGAGCAGATGGCCGTGCGCGCCAAGATGTCGCTTGCCGGCTCCCTCTCAAAACTCATCAAGGCAGAAGTCATCTACGGTATGTCGGGCAGCGGTAACCGTGGTCGCCGTCAGCGGTGGATGCACGAGATCATGAAACGCATGACCACGACATCATCCGACGGTACTATCAAGGCAGTCCTGGCGCCAAGCGACCTTATCCTCTCGGAGGGTGGGTTCTCCACGGGCGTGACCATCGGGGCCGTGACAATAAGTGAGGGAAGCATCAAAACGACGGTCACATTTCCAGAGGATATCGACCGGGTGCTGTTCGTGGCTCTCTACGCGGACAGCAGGAACGGCGGGTTTGTGGCGGTGCAGACAACGGTGGTCTCCGAGAGTGGCGAGGTGACAATTCCCATTCCCGACGAGGAATTCCACGTGGTGAACCTCTACGCTATTCCCATCAAGATCAGCAGCCGGTTCAGCGGCGTGAGCTACACAAGCGAGGTGGCAGCATTGGGAGAGGAGGTGTCGTCGTACTCGTCGGAGGCGAAGTCGTACAACGCCGGGCGTTATGAGTGGATGCGGTCGGAGTACGTGGGGTCGTACTCGGCGTAGGGCTTTGTGGGCCAGTCGCTAACGGCGGCTGGCCTTTATTTCTGCTAATTTTAACGGCTAAATTTACGAATTACGCGAACACTGTCGGCGACTTTATGGAGCCAAGCTACGCAGGTCTTATTATTTTCAACGGCGAATTTTGCGAATTACGCTAATTATTATGCTACGCAGGTCAGTATACAGGCTACTACTCCGACGGCTTATTACTCGAATTACGCTAAAACTACATAGGTCGATGTACGGGTCATTACTCTAACGGCTAAATACTCTAATTTCTCAAACTACAGTCGGCGACTTTATGGAGCCAAGCTACGCAGGTTGATGTACTGCTAATTTAAACGGCTAATTTTACGAATTACGCGAAGCTACGCAGGTTTTATTATTTTCAATGGCGAATTTTGCGAATTACGCTAATTATTGTGCTACGCAGGTGATATACAGGCTACAATTCCGACGGCTTATTACTCGAATTGCGCTAAAACTGCATGGGACGATGTACGGGTCATTACTCTAACGGCTAATTACTCTAATTTCTCAAAATACAGTCGGCGACTTTATGGAGCCAAGCTACGCAGGTCTTATTATTTTCAACGGCGAATTTTGCGAATTACGCTAATTATTATGCTACGCAGGTCAGTATACAGGCTACTACTCCGACGGCTTATTACTCGAATTACGCTAAAACTACATAGGTCGATGTACGGGTCATTACTCTAACGGCTAATTACTCTAATTTCTCAAAATACAGTCGGCGACTTTATGGAGCCAAGCTACGCAGGTCTTATTATTTTCAACGGCGAATTTTGCGAATTACGCTAATTATTATGCTACGCAGGTCAGTATACAGGCTACTACTCCGACGGCTTATTACTCGAATTACGCTAAAACTACATAGGTCGATGTACGGGTCATTACTCTAACGGCTAATTACTCTAATTTCGCTAAAACTGCATGGGACGATGTACAGGTCATTACTCTAACAGCCAATTACTCGAATTACACTAATTACTACAGTGTGATACACCGATCATTATACTTCCTATTACCACAGAGGTCGGTTTGATACGTAGTTCGCAGCTTTTATCCAGCTCTGCTTATGTACATTTCTACTTTACATAATAATCTTTATACCATTCTGCAAACTTCCGCAACCCCTCGCGCAGCGTTATCTTGGGTGTGAACCCGAAATCCCGCTCCAAAGCACTGGCGTCGGTATAGGTGGTCTTTTTATTCTTCGTTATTTGTCCGTTCCACTTCCAAATTCTCACTTGTGAGACCACTATCGAAAATCCACTGGATTTTCTTCACATCTCCTGCTTGCATGGGAACGAGTTCCTTGTGGGCTTCGAAATCGTAGTCCTGAGGGAGAACGCCGGCACGTAGAAGTTCCTCTTGGAGGGTCTGGACGAAGTCCAGCAGGTTCTCCGGCTGGCCGCCACCGATATTATATACTGCGTATGGCGGGATGGGCAGGCCGTCTTCACCCTTCTTGCGCACCGGGGCGCCGGCCATCACGCGCACGATGCCTTCGACGATGTCGTCGACGTAGGTGAAGTCGCGGCGGCAGTTGCCGTAGTTGTAGATCTGGATGGTCTTTCCGGCGAGGAGCTTGTTGGTAAAGCCAAAGTACGCCATATCCGGGCGGCCGGCAGGTCCATAGACGGTGAAAAAGCGCAGGCCCGTGGTGGGAATATCGTACAGCTTGTTATAGCAGTGAGCGAAGAGCTCGTTGCTTTTTTTGGTAGCAGCATAGAGCGAGACAGGATTGTCCACGCGGTCGTCGGTGCTGAAGGGCACCTTCTTGTTGCCGCCGTACACGCTGCTGGAGCTGGCATACACCAGGTGCTCCACACCCTGATACTCCTGCTCGCTGGCGCTCACGAAATCTTGTGAATCTCGTAGATTATTTTCCTTCGGGGATTGGCCGGGTGTGGGACTGGTGAATCTTGTAGATCTCTTCTGCGGTATCGCTGGCTTCGCGCGATGGATTCTTGTACTCCTGCTCGCTGGCGCTCGCGAAATCTCGTAAATCTTGTAGATTATTTTCCTTCGGGGATTGGCCGGGTGTGGGACTGGTGAATCTTGTAGATTTTTCTG
>CAMVGR010000003.1 GCA_947167075.1 uncultured Bacteroidales bacterium | reverse complement strand
CATATTTCTCAAGGTAGCGTTGCCAAACCTCGTCAAAATACTCTTCCACCGTCATTAGCTCGCTTTCGGGCGTTTTATCGACACTTTGTGTTGTGCCGATGGGCTTTCGTCCGCGTGCCGAATGCGCGGTACGCACTGCCTTCGGTCTTTCTGTTGTTGCTACAGATTCCATATCAGATTGTATTGTTTTCGATTTGCAAAATTAGGAAGAATTATCGGATTGACAAAAATATTTTCACGCGAAGAGGTTTCGTGCGTCTTTCATAGCCTTGCCGTCCCGCATCTCGCTGAACGCCGTCGTAAGACTTTCTCTAACCATCTTCGTCTGCTCCTCCTTTGGATTGTCTGAGGGCGTCACCTTTGCGCCAAGGGTGAGCAACACACCAATCAGTTGCTTGATGGCTCTGTTGCGTCCGTCGTATTCCAGTGTTATTATAGCCATAGCTGTACGTTTTATGTGTTCTGCATATGTAACGTCGTCATTTTGTTTTTATTGTGCCGATGCAACAATTTACCTACCGCAGAAACAAAAAGCCTCCGTGGGGTTTACCCGCGGAGGCTTGGGTGCTTTTCAGAGAAGGGTGGCGTGTCAGCCGATGGCCTGGCGGATGCGGGCGGCGATGTCTTCCACCGTGCCGAGGCCGTCGATGACCTTCTGTTTGCCCTGGGTGGCGTAGTACTGGGCCACGGGCAGGGTCTTATTGTTGTACTCCTGCAGGCGGTTATTGATGGTGGCCTCGTTGTCGTCAGCGCGGCCCTGTATCTTGGCGCGCTCCAGCAGGCGGCGCATCAGCTCGTCTTTGGGCACCTCGAGCTGCACCATGCAGGTGAGACTGCGTCCGTACTTGGCCAGCAGCTTGTCCAGCGTCTCGGCCTGGGCCACGGTGCGGGGAAAGCCGTCGAAGAGCATGCCCTTCGTGTCGGCGGCGATAGCCTTGTCCATCATCTCCACCACGATGTCGTCGCTCACCAGCTGGCCGGCATCCATGATGCTCTTGATACGCTTGCCGAGCTCGGTCTGCTCGGCAATCTCCTTGCGGAGCAGGTCGCCGGTCGAGACGTGCGTCAGGCCGTAGTGCTCCACAATGAAGTCGCTCTGGGTGCCTTTGCCGGCACCGGGGGCTCCGAAAATGACGATATTTTTCATTGTTGTTTCTTTTTTTAACGGCGAATTATACGAATTTTACTAATGCTACGCAGGATCATTGTTGGCTAATTACTCAAATGGTAATGTGCTAATTAGAGTAATCCCGGTTCGTTTAATTCGTTTAATTTGCCGTTCCTATAATCAGTTTTGCAGTTACTTCACGCTGAGGATATCGATATCGAACACGAGGGGAGAGTAGGGGGGGATCTGCTGACCAGCACCCTGTGGGCCATAGGCTAGTGCCGAGGGGATGATGAGGCGAATTTGGCTGCCTTCCGGTTGACCCATCACGCCCTCTTCCCATCCGGGGATAAGGTTCATTTGTCCCACGACGTAATTCAGAGGTTCATGGTATTCGATGCCAGCCTCTTTGCAGTCGGCCTCTTTCGAAGAGTCGAAGATGGTGCCATCGAGCAGACGACCGGTGTAGCTCAGGGTGACAGTGCGACCTACGGCCACAGTGTTGCCTTTACCTTTCTTGTTCACGATCACATAAAGGCCGTTGGCACGGGGTTGCACTTTGATACCATTGTCTGCCACATATTTGGCAATCAGCTCTGGCTCTTTGACTTGGGCATTCTTCATCTCTTGCTCATAGTTGGCTTGTTCTTCTTCGAACTCTTCGCGGGTCACGATGTCCTGAAGGTTGATTTCGTAGTAGAACTTCATGCCTTTGCCCTTTTCATACATCGGAGGCATCTGGTTAGGCTGCAGGAATTTGGCCATCGAGTCGGCTTCGATGGCAAAGATGGCCTGGTCGCCCACATGCATCATCAGCAGACCTTCGTGCAGCACACCGTCGTACATAGGCAATGCAGGCATCAGGCGCTCTGTGCGTCCCGCATTGGTGCGCAGCACGGTGCTGTCGAGACGGATGGTCATCTCGCCTACCAGCACATCGCCTTCTTGCACTTGCTGGGCGTTTTTGTTCTGTTGCTCGAAACGATAGTAGAGACCGTCGTCGGTTTGTTTGTACCCTTTCATGTTGCCGCCACCGCAGGCAGTCAGCATCATTGTCGCCGCCACTGCGATAGTGGCCTTGAATAACTGTTTTTTCATGTTGTTGTGTATCTGTTTTTGTATTGTTTATTCTTGGTATTCTTTTCCGGTATTGTTTAGGCTAATGTACCTCGACAGTGTATATCAGCACCACACGCGACCCGATTTTTTCGGTGTCGCCCACCACTCCATAGGCCTGTTCGGATGGCAGTATCACCTTCGCTTCTGCTCCACGCCGCAGTGTGCGAATGGCCGCATCGAGTCCTCTGGTGGGCTTCAGATGGCCCGCCACCACCTGCTCCTGCACACTGTCGTAGATGACCTTGCCGGCCAGGTTCTCAACGCGATAGAGGATGTCCACAGTGTCTTCGTATCCAATGGCTGCACCTTGTCCTTGACGGGTCACCATCACACGGGCTCCATCGGACAGGCGTTGCATCTGCCAGCCGCGGCGTGCCACATAGGAGTCGATTTGCTGCTCCTCGCTCTGCGATATGATGCGGTTGGCCCCTATCATACGCTCCTTGAGTGTGTCGCCTTTGGGCTGGGTGACATCGTAGGTAGGCACCTCGCGACAGGAGACCATCGCTACCATAGCGGCAAAGAGCATTATGTACAGTTTCTTATTCAATTCCAAAATGTTGTTTCACAATATCCACTGTTTTCTCGAGCGACTCATAGCTTGTGGCGCCTGCTGCTCGTTTGTGGCCACCGCCATCGAAGAGGGTGGAGGCCAGTTGATTGACATCGTACAGCTCTTTGGAACGCATCGAGAGCCGCACCTTGTTGCCCTCTTCCCGTATCAAGATTCCGCAGTCGATGTCGCGTAGCCTCATCACCTCGTTGATGAGGCCGGTCAGTTCCGAACTCTCCACATTGTTGTCGCTCATGTCTTTGGCCGACAGCACCATTAGGGCCAACTGTCGCTGCGGGTACACAGCGAGCCGGTGGGCGATGGCATAGCCAAAGAAGTGCATGCGAGAGGTGGTGAATACGTTCTTGATCTGCCGATTGATGTGCATGGGGTCGATGCCGTAGGCCAGCAAGTCGGCAGCTGCAAGGTAGACCGAGGGCCGGTCGTTGCTGTAGCTGAAGGTGCCCGTGTCGGTGCAGAGGCCGGCAAACAGGCAGGTGGCGGCATCGCGGTCGAAGATGGCTTTGCCGAAGATGCTTTCCATCAACCAGTACACCAGCTCGCATGTGCTCGAGGCAGTGGGTTCGCTCACCACTGCGTCGAAGGCATCCTGCTCGGGTTGCTCGTGATGGTCGACCAGTATTTTTCTGGCATGCGACTGCCGCAGGTAGGGCTCCAATTCGCCCGTTCTGCCGAAGCTACTAATGTCCAGCCCCACAATCAGGTCGGCCTGTGCTATGGTTTCGCGGCATTGCTCGATGTGCTCCTTGCCGCTGAGCACATGCTGTGTGTCGGGTAGCCACACTAGGTCGCTTGGCACCCCATCGGGCAGAATCGGGGTTAGCACACCAGAGGTGGCCGACCGGAGCAAAGTATACATGCCGACCAGACTCCCCACAGCATCGCCATCGGCATTGGTGTGGGCCACAAGCACAGTGCGATGGGCACCACAAAGCATGTCCCGAATGGATTCTAAAGGCCATTCTGAACCAAATTCGATGTCGTATTTTCGTCCTATCTGCATGTATATCAAAAACTTTTAGAAACCAACGATAAGTGGTTTCAAACTGCAAATATACAATTAAAATTATTTTGATACATCTTATTTTATAAACATTTATCAACACCTCTTCGATTCATCTTCATGGGTAGTCTTTTTTACCCGTCGCACCTCTTGGCTAAACATGCCTTTGCCCTGTCCCACCACGTCCGTAACCATAAAGTACTCACCTACAGCTAGGTGGACAGAAAAGGTATTTACAAACAGCTAAAAATCAGTATCCTGCTCCTGTCAACACCGTACTTCCTCCGTACATGCACCGTACATGAACCGTGATTGACCGTGAAGCCACGGTAGAGGTACCCTCTATGTAGGCAGAAAACTCCGGCAGACAAAGTATCGAAAAGCGACCGATAGCATACTGATTGGGAATCAAATTAAAGATGGTATAGCTTGCTATAAATCAAATCATTCTCTATGAATGGCCTCAAATTAACAAAAAAAATTTAACATTTGCACAATAAAATGCAATATTAACAGTTAATGTGGTACGAAATGAATAAAACAAAAGAGGATGAAAGCTGAAATAAAAACCCCAAAAGGCACAATGCATGTCACTCTGTATGAGAAAGAAGTGCCCGGCACGGTGGCTAACTTTGCGAAGCTGGCCAAAAGCGGTTTCTACGATGGACTGCGTTTCCACAGAGTAATACCCGATTTTGTCATTCAGGGAGGTTGCCCCTTCAGTAGGAATCCTGGCGATCCAAGAGTGGGCACAGGCGGCCCAGGGTGGACTATCAAGTGCGAGACTACCGCACCACGCCAACACCACGACCGAGGAGTGCTCAGCATGGCTCACGCCGGAAAGGATACAGGTGGCAGCCAGTTCTTTATCTGCCACAACCGTCGCAACACACAGCATCTGGACGGTGTGCATACATGTTTTGGCATTGTCGACGAACAGGACTGGCCAGTGATAGACCTGATCAGACCTGGTGATTTGATTGAAAAAATAACCATAGAAGATTGAGTAATATGAATTTGGGAATTAAACTATTGGTTGCAGAAGACGACCCCAATCTGGGTACGATTCTTAAAGCTTATCTTACACAGAAAGGCTACACGGTGGTTTTGTCGAAGGACGGAGCAGAAGCGCTGCAGGCTTTCGACAACGAAGACGTGGATGCATGTATTCTCGATGTAATGATGCCTCAGAAAGATGGATTCACGGTAGCAAAGGAGATTAGAAAAGTGGACAAGAAAGTGCCCATCATCTTCCTCACTGCCAAGAATTTGGAACAAGACAAACTGAAAGGGTTCGAGGTGGGTGCCGACGACTATATCACCAAGCCATTCAGCATGGACGAGTTGCTGGCACGACTCAATGCCACCATGCGTCGCTCATTCAACGAAGACCGTCCGGACAAAAACGTGTTCCGCATCGGTAACTTCACATTCGACTATGTGCATCAGACCCTCTCCATCGGCGACGACATACAGCGCCTAACTGCCAAAGAATGCGATCTGCTGCGTATCTTTGCCATCAACTTCAACCAGCTGGTGGATCGCAATACCACGCTGCAGAAGATATGGAAGGATGATTCCTACTTTGCCGCCCGTTCGATGGATGTGTATATCACCAAGTTGCGTAAATATCTCAAGCCCGACCCCTCGATCGAAATCGTGAATGTGCACGGAGTGGGCTTTAAATTGACGCACAAGGAATAGGGAATGAGATGAGGTTGTTGTTCCTAGGTACAGGAACCTCGCAAGGTGTGCCAGTAATTGCCTGCCACTGTGAGGTATGTCGGTCGAGCCAGCGGTTCGATCGACGTCTTCGTACTTCGGCCATACTCAAGACCGATGCCGGAAAGAACATTCTGTTCGACATCGGACCCGACTTCAGGCAGCAGATGCTTACCCACGGGGTGGAGCATTTGGATGCCATTCTCGTTACCCATGCCCACCGCGACCATGTTGCAGGATTAGATGAAATAAGGTCGTTCAACTACATACAACACAAGAAGATGGATGTGTATCTGAACGACATTGCATCGCATGCCCTACAGCGTGACTATCGCTATATATTTGCTCCTCACGAATATCCAGGATTGCCCGAAGCCGACCTACACGAAGTGGATGCTCCGTTCGAGGCAGCAGGAGAGACCATTGTCCCCATCCATGTCATGCACAAGGACTTGCCAATACTCGGATTCCGGATTGGCGACTTGGCATATATTACCGATGCCAACCAGATCCATCCCGACGAATTGAACAAGCTGAAGGGGGTAAAGACATTGGTGATCAACGCTCTGCGCAAGGAGAAACACTTCTCCCACTACTCTCTTCCCGAAGCAATAGACGTGGTGGGTCAGATAGCTCCCCAAAAGGCATACCTGACCCATATCAGCCATGAAATGGGGTTGCACGACTGCGTACAGGCCGAATTGCCGGACAACATATATTTAGCATACGACGGATTGGAGGTAGAGGTATGATAAGTGTGTGCATCCCTGTCTATAACTATCCTGTTGTGCCTTTGGCACAGACACTCTCCGTGCAGGCAAAAGCCGCTAAAGAATCGGTAGAATTGGTCTTTATAGACGATTGTTCCTCTGAAGAATACAGAGAAAAGAATAGTCGCCTTGAAGAGTATGGTACATATATCAAACTAGAAGAAAACGTTGGTAGGGCACGCATTAGGAATCTCTTTTTGGAATATGCCAAGGGAGAATACCTACTGTTTTTAGATAATGATTCTATCGTCAAGGAGGGTTTCCTAGATCGATATGTCGCCTTGTTGCCCGATAAGCCATCGGTGGTTGTTGGGGGAAGGGTATACGACCGCCACTCTGACAAGCCCGAATGTCACCTCAGATACATCTATGGTGTACAGGTGGAAAGTACCGTGGCAAGCCAACGTAAGGCACATCCGTACCGATCGTTCATGACCAATAACTTCCTCATACATCGCGAGATACTCGAAAGCATACGTTTTGATGAACGCATCACACAGTATGGACATGAGGACACCGTCTTTGGCTATCGACTTGAGCAACAGAAAGTGCCGATCGCGCATATAGACAATCCTGTAGTGAATGGGGAAATAGAAACCAATCATGTATTCTTAGAAAAGACCAAACAGGCCATACACAACCTCACTTTGCTCTATAAGTACATGGCTGGAGATGCACGATTTGTCGAGTCGGTCAGGTTGCTACATTTCTATAGCCGCGTCCGTAAGGCTGGATTTATGCCTTGCATTTACCATATATATAGGTTATTACGGCGCCCTCTCGTCAGTCATTTCGAAACAGGGGAGGCCATCAGCGTGCGGCAATTCAACTTCTACAAGCTTGGATTGTTTATTGAAGAATTGCATTATCAAAAACATCAAAAACTAACAACATGAAAAAGACATTGCGTTTAACGGCTATGCTAACAGTGGGATTGCTTATCAGTAGCAACCTATGCGCCCAAGTGGTAGAGACAACCAACTATGACGATGGACGAGTATACATCGGACAACGAAATGGTAAGGGGAAGATAGAAGGGCAGGGCATGATGACTTGGCCCAACGGTGACCGATATGAAGGTCAGTGGAAAAAAGGGAACCAAGAGGGTGAAGGCACCTACACATGGGCCAATGGTATTGTCTACCAGGGTCAATGGGTGAAGAACCAGATAAAAGGGAAGGGTACATTCACATTCCCGAACGGAGCAGTGCTGGAGGGAGAGTGGACAGATATGGGCACTGGAACAGGGGTGATAACATGGGCCGACGGAACCACCTACGAAGGAACCTTCCTCAGCGGAGCCCCTCAAGGGAAAGGAATCAAGATTTGGCCCAATGGTGACCGCTACGAGGGTGACTTTGTGCAGGGGCACATGAGCGGGCAGGGCACATGCACCTACCATAATGGGGCCTCCTATACAGGAGCATGGCTAAACGATATGTATAACGGACAGGGCAAATATGTCGGACCGGAAGGGCAAACAATGGAAGGTACTTTCCGTGCCGGTAAATGCACTAATTGTAAAACAAACGATGAAGAATAGTATTATTTATCTTTCTGTAGCAGCTTTAGTACTCTCGACAAGCTGCACCAATGGGCGCTATATATCTGCCGATACCGATTTCGAGGAGATATATCGCGGCAAGTCCTACTATGAGGTGGTGGACGATTTTGGCCGTCCCGATGCAACCATCGACGATGGTATGGAGGGGACGACAGCTGTTTACAACTCCGTCAGCCTCAACGGTACTCGTGCTGCCCACTTCTATACTACGTATGAAATGCGTAATAAAAGCACCCATGAAGAGGGAACACCCGTCGGCGACATCGCTTTCTCTTTTAACAACAAGATGCGATGCTATGCTGTGAATAGCGACTTCCAACACCGTAAGGTGAGGGCACCTAAGCCCATTCCGCCCGAGGCCAACCGCGAACCTGGACGTCCGGTATGGGAGACGCCTCGTGTGCCACGCACCATCGAGTTCCCTGCCGTTCAGAGCAACTCGCCTGCAGCCGATGTGGTCAGCATTGAAAAGGTGGAGATAACGAAGGGCTATATCAAGTTCTATTTCCACTATCAAGCTCGCACCCCCAAACATCGCCCGTTGAACGACTATGGCATCAGCATCAATGAGAATATCTATCTCGAGGATGCTGACACTCGAGAAAGATACGAACTGAAAAGCATCGAGGGCATCACCTATTTTCCAGAATACACCGAGTTCGCCCACAATGACGGTGGCTACGATGTGCTGAACTACAGCATCACCTTTGAGCCCATCGCTCTCGAATCTTTGCGTCTCAACATCATAGAGCCCGGCCATTCAGGATTCAATTTCTATGGTATCGACGTGAAGACACGTGCCATTCCCAGAATCAACTAGGATCAGAAACTAAAAGATATATATGATGAAAAAGAAAGTACTATTGCTGGTGGCTGGAGTATTATGTCTCGCAGCATGCCAAACTAATGAATCGACATCTAAACCGATTGAAAAGCCACAAGTGGCCGTAGAAAACGGACGATTCACACCCGAGGTGATGTGGAGCCTGGGAGTGATGAGCGAATATGCCGTCAGTCCTGACGGCAAGACAGTGCTCTACACACTGCGCTACACCGATATGGAGCAGAACAAAAACAACACAGAGCTCTACTGCATGCCCGTCGATGGCGGCGAGGCAACTCGTATGACCACTACCGCCCAAAGCGAGTTCAGCCCTGTGTGGTACGACGACGAGACCATCATGTATTGTCGTGGCAACCAAATCCTATCGATGAACATTAATAGCAAACGCGAAAAAGTGGTGGCTGAATGCGAACGCGGTTTCGAAGGATTCAAGGTTTCTCCCGATGGCCAATCGATAGTCTATATCAGCACCATCCCCGTGGAGCGTCCCAAACATATCAACAGCCTCTTTGCCGGCCTCGACAAGACCACCGGCCGCATCAATGAGGATCTGATGTATCGTCATTGGGATCAGTGGGTGGACGAAATCCCTCACATCTACTATGTGCCCCTCATGAAAGGGAAAGCCATGATGGAAAGAGCGATCGACATACTGAACGGAGAGCCCTACGAGAGCCCAATGCGCCCATGGGGTGGCACCGAGCAGTACAACTTCAGCCCCGACAGCAAGATGATAGCCTACACCTGCCGCAAGAAAACCGGCTACGAATATGCCCACTCCACCAATAGCGACATCTACCTCTACAACATCGAGGACGGATCCACCCGCAACATCAGCGAAGGCATCATGGGATACGACCAAAATCCTGTATTCAGCCACGATGGTACAATGCTGGCATGGGAGAGCATGGAACGCGACGGATACGAGAGCGACAAGCTGCGCCTGATGGTGATGGATATTCAATCTGGCGACATGGTGGACTTGACCGAAGGCTTCGACTACAGCGTGATGAATATACTGTGGTCGGCTGACGACAAGACGCTCTATGCCATCGCCATGTATCAAGGTATGAACGAGATCTTCTCCTTCAACCGCGAAAGCAAAGAGATAAAGCAGCTCAGCCACGGCTACCACGATGTGAATGCTATCCGCATGGCCGGTCAGGACCAGCTGATCGCCAACCAAGCATCCATCCAATATCCTGGCACTCTCTATGCCTACAACACTAGCGACAATAAGGCCGAGGGACGCAAACTCAGCACATTCAACGACGATGTGCTTTCGCAGGTCCGTATGGGCGAAGTGAAAGAGGAGTGGATACCCACTGTCGATGGCAAACAGATGCTTACCTGGATCATCTATCCCTACGACTACGACAGCACCAAGACCTATCCTGCACTGCTCTTCTGCGAAGGCGGTCCCCAGACAATGGTGAGCCAATTCTGGAGCACTCGTTGGAACTTCGAGGTGATGAGTGGCGCCGGCTACTTTGTGATTGCCCCCAACCGCCGTGGTGTGCCCGGATTCGGCATGGAATGGCTAGAGGAAATCAGCGGCGACTACGGTGGACTCTGCATGCAGGACTATATGGCAGCCACCGATTGGGCCGCAGACAACATCAAGCAGATCGACCGCGAGCGTATCGGTGCCTGCGGTGCCAGCTTCGGAGGCTATAGCATCTATTGGCTGGCCGGCCACAACTACGATGTGAAAGGCTACAACGAAGGCCGTCGATTCAAAGCATTCCTGGCCCACAACGGTATGTTCAACTTCGAACAGCAATACCTCGAGACCGAGGAGATGTGGTTCGACAATTGGGATCTCGGTGGCCCTTATTGGGATTGGGACAACCCACAAATCAAGAAGAGCTACAGCAACTCGCCCCACCTCTTTGTCGACAAGTGGAACACCCCCATCTGCGTAATCCACAGCGAATTCGACTTCCGCATTGTGGCTAGCGAAGGCATGGCAGCCTACAATGCCGCCCAGATGCGACACATCCCCAGCCGCTACCTCTATTTCCCCGACGAGACCCACTGGGTGCTCCGTCCGCAAAACAGTTTGCTGTGGCATCGCAACTTCATAGACTGGTTCGACCAGTGGCTGAAGAAATAATACAATAGCAACACTTTGGTGCTGACACCAAAGATGTTCGAGCAGATAAGGCGATATGTGTTAAGCATATCGCCTTTCTTTTTCGATAGAAATATGACTTCACCGAGCCCGACCTGTGCCGTCCATACAGCGTGATATGAGCCTACATGCACACGGTATTCACGGTGCATCTACGGTTCATCTACGGTGCATGTACGGAGGAAGTACGGTGTTGGTAGGAGCATGGTGCTGTGTATCAGTGCAATGCAATCCATTTTAGTGGCTATAATAGTAATAGACAGACACTTATGTATCTACGGTAGAAAGACATACTGTGGCTTTGGCACCATTTTTGCATAGCCTTAATGGACTGAGACAAATACTATTTAAAGTTAAATGAGGAAGTCTGGAACAATAAAAAAAGTGTTTACAGGTTATAAATACAAAGACAATCAGATATGAGAAAACCGTTTTTTTTGATAACAATGACTTTGTGTCTGCTGACACAAGCATGTGGCCAAACCACCACCCAAGAGGATAAACCTCAACTCACCATTCAACCAACCACCCAACCCAGCCGGCTGACCGTCACAGACTTCACCGATGTGGCAGCTGCTACGATAGATGCTGTGGTGCATATCAAGACGGAGATGACCCAGCTAACCCCTCTGTATCAATCCTTTTTCGGTTTCATCATACAGCAAGGCATGCAGCGCCAGGTGTACAATGCCTTTGGCTCGGGAGTGATCATCACCACCAACGGATACATCCTAACCAACAACCACGTGGTGCAGGATGCCGAACGCATCACAGTGACCCTCAACGACCGTCGCGAACTGCCAGCCAAGCTGGTGGGCAACGATCCGGCCACCGACCTGGCAGTGATCAAAGTGGAGGCCGACGGATTGACCTATATGCCCTTCGGCAATAGCGATATGGTGCGTGTGGGCGAACCGGTGCTAGCCATTGGCAACCCCTTCAACCTGACAAGCACTGTCACCAGTGGCATCATCAGCGCCAAGGCTCGCAACATGCACATCATCGACAATCCTCGTTCGAACGAGACACCCCTCGAGTCGTTCCTGCAAACCGATGCAGCCGTAAACAGTGGCAACAGTGGTGGTGCCCTGGTTAATTCGCAGGCCCAACTGATAGGCATCGTCACCGCCATCGCATCGGGCAACGGCAACTATATTGGATATTCGTTTGCCATTCCGAGCAATCTGGCTGTCAAAGTGGCAGGCGACCTTCAGCACTACGGCTATGTGCAGCGTGGATACCTGGGCATACAGGTGACAGAAGTGGATGCAGCAGTGGCCAAACAGACTGGTGCACGCGAGATTAAGGGATTGTATGTCGCCAAAGTGATACCCGACTGTGCATCGGCACGAGCCGGCATCAAGGAGGGCGACATCATACTCCGTGTGGCTGGCAAGGAGGTGAATACATTTGCCGAAATGATGGAAGAGTTAGGTCTGTTCAGCCCAGGCGACGAGGTGGAGGTGGACTATGTGCACAATTCGCACACCCAAACGGCGAAAGTGACGCTGCTTAATTCGCAGGGCAACACCCAGATAATAAGAAAATAGCGCCGAGTGACGCTCGACGACCGATACGACGAGATGGTGGGCAAACCGGTTAAACAGCTGGTTTGCCAGATGGCCATACCCACCATTATCGCCATGGTGACCACAGCACTGTACAATGTGGTCGATGCAGCTTTCATCGGACGACTGAGCACCGAAGGCACTGCCGGTATCGGCATTTCGCTGGCATACATGACCTTTATCCAGGCGTTGGGATTCTTTTTTGGTCATGGTAGCGGCAATCATATCAGCCGTGCACTTGGAGCCCGCAATAGGGCTTCGGCAGAAGTGGTGGCAGCGGTCGGCTTCTTCACTCCGTTCATTCTAGGTGCTGTGGCAGCTGTGGTCTGCCTGTTTCATCTGCCAGAGCTGAGTCGGCTGCTCGGTGCACCCGACAACGTGGTGCCTCACACAATCGACTACCTCCGATACATCGTTCTGGCTACACCGTTCATGATGTCGGCCCTCACGCTGAACAACCAGCTGCGACTGCAGGGCAATGCACAATTCGGCATGGTGGGCATCGTGAGTGGTGCTCTGCTGAACATTGCACTCGACCCGCTGTTCATCTTTGTGTTCGACATGGGGCTCAGTGGGGCATCGCTGGCTACTGCCATCAGCCAGATTTTTGCCTGGGGACTCTTGCTGTATGGCACCTTCAAGCCTCAAAGTGTACACATCAAAATCCGTAACTTCAAGCCTAGCTGGAAGGTATATTACGAGATATTCCGTGGTGGTCTGCCATCGCTTTTCAGACAGGTGTTCAATTGTGCCGCTGCCATCACACTCAACTACTGTGCTGCCTACTATGCCGCCCCTGGGCAAGAGGCCAGTGCGGTAGCCGCGTTCGCAGTGGTGACCCGTGTCATGATGTTTGCCTTCAGCGTGGTGCTTGGGTTCTGTCAGGGTTTTCAACCTGTGTGCGGCTATAACTTTGGGGCTAGAAAATACGACCGCGTGCGCGAGTCGTGGTTGTTTGCTACATGTGTTAGCACAGCATTTCTATTGGTGATCTCCATTGTAGGTTTCATTTTCGCTCCGCAGACAGTGGCTCTGTTTCGTGCAGAAGACCCAATGCTGATAGAGATAGGAGCCAAGACTCTACGATGGCAATGTGTGGCATTTCCACTGGTTGGACTATTCACAGCCACAGGCATGCTTTTCCAGAACATCAGAATGACATTCCCCGCCACACTGCTCAGCATGTGTCGAAACGGCTTGTTTTTCCTGCCTGCCGTGCTGGTGCTGCCATATTATCTTGGAATGGAGGGGGTGCAGATGGCACAGGCTGTGAGCGACATGCTGACATTCTTGCTTGCCATTCCCTATGCCATTTGGATCAATGGCAAGCTAAGACGCGGAATGAAATAGCCGTAGTCGGAAATATTCAATGGGTGATTATTGGATCAGTGCTGCCAACTGTTTGGCAGCAGCTTGATTAAGTCGGTGGCCACACTTGGTGGTCCAAACCACTTCGTAGCCCAGGTCGGCCAACGAGCGGGCGTTTTGCTTGGTAGGCTCTCGACCAATCAGTTCGTCGTCGGACGAGAAAAAGGCAATCATCCTAGGTGATGATATGGGGGCAGAGGTATCCCTAAACCGTTTATATGCCTGTACCAAAGGCTCGTCGATGGTGTATTCGGTAGCACCATCTTCACGCTCGCAGTGGTATTTGTGCTTGCCATATCCCAATCGACGCAGAGTGGTATCGATATTATAGGTGGCATTGACGGTGACTTTGGTTGGTGCATTGAGGAAGAGGGTAAAAAGACCGCCTACCGATGTGCCGACAATAAGGTCTGGTTGAAACACCTGCTCATAGTCGTGTAGTATAGCTATGGCCTGCAGCGGGTCGAGAGGCAATTCGGGGCAGAGCCACTCATAGCGACTTAGATAGTGACCCAACGACGAGGTGGTGCCACTTTTGGCCCCACTGCCCATCCCGTATATGTACAGTGCATAGGCCATCAGATTTTGCTTCTTTTAAGCAGAAATGGGGTGATAATCTGGTGAAATCCCATGTTGATATCGACGGGTAAATATTCGATTCGGTATTGTATGGCCCGTTGCTGTAGTTCCTGTTGCATCTGGTTCATCTTGGCAGAATACTCTGCCTCTATTTGATTGGGTTGCATACGGAGACGCTCGCCACTCTCTAGATCGATAAAGAGGTAAGGACGGGAGCCATATTCAAGGTTCAGCTCATGCGTGCGGTCAAAGGTATGGAAGATGATTACCTCATGTTTGTTATGTCTCAGGTGACGCAATGCGTCGTATAGGGATTCTCGCTCGTCGCGACGTACAAATGCGTCGGTAAATAGTACCACTAGCGAACGGCGATGCATCTGCTCGGCTACGATGTGTAGCGACTCGGCAAGCGAGGTGGTGTGTGGCGGTATGTCCTGTGGAGATACCGTGGATAAAAGCCTCTCAAGCATCACTAGGGTATGCCTACGCTGCATATCGTTCGACCTGCATGGGGTTTGCTCTTTGATACCGTCTGAAACCAGTGTAATGCCAAAGGCATCGCGTTGCCGATGCATCAACTCCACCAGCACGGCTGCTGCATATACTGCGAAGGTCAATTTGTTGGGATGTACTATATTGCCCTGGCCTTCTAAAGGGAAGAGCATGGAGCCGCTATGGTCGATAATCAATTGGCACCTCAAGTTGGTCTCCTCTTCATACTGTTTCACATACAAGCGGTCGGTACGTGCATAGAGGTGCCAGTCGATATGTTGGGTACTTTCACCACTGTTGTAGTGGCGATAGTCACTAAACTCGGAAGAGAATCCGTGGAAAGGGCTACGATGCTTACCTGTGATAAATCCCTCGACCACTTGCCTGGCAAAGAAGTCGAGGGATTTGTATCGTGCGATATTCTCGCGAAGCATGATTGAATAAGATTACATCAAGGCGTTCAGTTTCTCGGTGAGAGTCTCTTTTGCTACCAGACCGACACATTTGTCTTTCAATTCGCCACCCTTGAAGAAAAGCACGGTGGGAACATTGCGTATACGGAAACGGGCAGCCAAATCGCTGCATTCGTCGACATCGGCAGTGCCGACAACTGCTTTCCCTTCATACTCGGCGGCAACCTCTTCCACTCTGGGGGCCAATGCCTTGCAGGGGCCACACCATGTTGCACCAAAATCAATCATTACCGGCATTCCGGAATTCATCAATTCATCAAAGTTCTGTTCTGTGACTTTCATATTATTGTTTTTTAAATTATTATTCCTTTTTTTACCTTCAAAAAATGTGCCAACTACTTTGCTCTGAAATATATGGTAATCGGTACACCGTGGAAATCCCATAGTTCACGCATTCTGTTCTCGACAAAACGACGATATGGATCGCGGATATATTGCGGCAAATTACAGAAGAAAACAAACTGTGGATATGGAGTTGGAAGTTGGGTGATATACTTAATCTTTATCCATTTACCCTTGACAGAGGGTGGTGGATTCTGCTCTTTTACTATAGGTAGTAGCACATCGTTCAATTCTGATGTGCCAATGCGACGGCTACGTGCTTCGTAAACCTGCTTGGCAGTCTCTAGCACTTTGAATATTCGCTGTTTGTTGATGACAGAGGTGAAAATGATAGGTACATCTTCAAACGGTGCAATTCTCTCACGAATGATCTGTTCAAAGTCACGATGAGTATTGGTCTCTTTTTCCACTAGATCCCACTTATTCACGACAATGACAACACCTTTATTGTTTCTCTGAATAAGAGAAAAGATACTGAGGTCCTGCGATTCGATACCTTGGCTGGCATCAAGCATAAGAATGCATACATCAGATGCCTCGATAGCACGAATCGAACGCATAACGGAGTAGAATTCCAAATCCTCACTAACTTTACTTTTCTTTCTAAGACCAGCAGTGTCGACGAAATTAAAGTCGAAACCAAATAGGTTATATCGGGTGTAGACCGAATCGCGAGTAGTGCCCGCAATAGGTGTGACCACCGAACGTTGCTCTCCGGTAATAGTATTTATAAAAGAACTTTTACCGACATTAGGACGCCCTACAATGGCAATGCGGGGTAAATTGTCAACTGGGTTGTCTTCTCCTTCGGAGAAATCCTTGACCAATATATCCAAAAGATCGCCCGTTCCACTGCCGGTTATGCCAGCAATAGGGTGTGGTTCGCCTAGACCTAGCGAGTAGAATTCAGCCAAGTTGTCCATTTGGGCAGCATTATCCACCTTATTAGCAGCAAGCACAACTGGCTTTGAACATTTGCGTAGCATTGATGCCACATCTTCATCCATCGGGGTAAGACCCTCTCTTGCATTTACAAGAAACAATATTATATCTGCCTCGTCGATGGCTAGCGACACCTGTTTGCGTATTTCTGTTTCGAATTCGTCGTCGCCCCCCATCACATAGCCGCCCGTGTCAATCACGGAAAAATGCTTGCCGTTCCAGTCGGAATGGCCATATTGTCGGTCACGGGTAACGCCGCTTATCTCATCAACAATAGCGTCTCTGCTTTCTGTTAAGCGGTTGAAGAGGGTAGATTTGCCCACATTGGGGCGTCCTACAATTGCAATAATATTCATTTAAAAGCCAAGAACTTTACGTCTGCCACCACCACCAATCAGTATATTGAAACCAAATTTCACATTGAAGGCTTTCATCTCAGCCAGATAAATACTGCTAGCGTAGTCGAGCATAAAATATGTTTGTAGTATAGTTGCTGGAGTGAAGATAAACCCAAGACCGGGATTGAGTGGGCTGATTTTGTTTCCATCAGATACTATTGACGTGGCTAGAATTAGCTCTGCCCAATTAAATAGGTTTAATCCTGCAGAAATCGTAGTATTGAAACGGAATGTGTTTTTAACATTGTCACCGAGGTCTAATTCGAATGCATTCTTTTTGCTGATTAGACCACGATCCCACTGACCATGAAACAGAACTCCTGCCTTAAGGATACCAAGATTGGCAGTAGCCGCCACATTCAGTTTGGTCGGAATGCTATACCAATAATCAGTTGCATCTTCTGTCACCTGCATCTTCATCTTATCGAGTTGTGATGATATGTAATTGGACAGTGTATCGAGGTTAAAGGTACCATTATCAAGCAACTCATCCATGTCAAGACCACCGAAATCGATGGGCACCATACCACCCTCGGGCACGAATCCAAGGATATTATGCTGCCAATGTATGCCAGCAGTCAAATCATTAATGGATGCAGAAAAGGTGAATGGCCCCAAATCATATTTGGCACCTATGTCGAATGCAATACCCGTATTGCCACCCATATCAAACAAGGCTTTTACAGCATCCATTGGATGGGCTACTAGATTATTGATCATATTGCCCGGAATAGCCAAAGGTCCTCCCGTAGTATCCATTTCTGCGAAGGATGCAGCCATTAGTTCGTAATACATGTGAGCACTAACAGTGTCGAATTCCTGACTTGTATTGAATGTGATCTTGGTATTGTCCATCTGCATATTGAACAAACCGGACAATAGTTTTACGTGTGCACCAATGGTGAGAGGCAGTATGGGCAGTTTATATCCTGCACCAAGACTGGTCTCGAGATAGGCCTGAGTATTGAAGAAATCGCCATCGATCAGAGTAATCTCTGAAATGACTTCATTGTTGTTATCCACATTTCCGGTAGTGAGGAAGTTCAGCAAGTCGACAGGTAATCCTAGATTAAAATTGAACCGCAGTTGTGTATTGAAATCCAAGAATAGGTTATGAATACGGAAACCAAAGCCCAAGATATTGGCATCCACCCCTAGACGGAATTGGCTGCTGTTGTTTAAGGTATTGAGCATTCGATCGAATGAGATGATATTCTTGTCTGATGCTTCGTCGTAGTATATCATATCGCTCAATGCCAACGGGAACCCAAATTGGAAACCAACAGTAGGAAGTTTGAGGTAGAAGGCATTGTTCGATGGGAAAAATGCAGGATTCAGCTGATTGGCTTCCGGTGATCTCTGTGAGAAATAAAAGAGATTGTTTGTTTCGCTATATTGAGCAGAAACATTGCCTACAGCAAACACAAAGAGGCTTGTGATAATAAGTATCGTCTTTTTCATTTTACAGTCCTCCTTGATGATTTAGAAAGTGGATAAAAAGGGAACGCCATCTTCCAGTCCGGGAATATCCCATTCTAGTTTAATATTGGGATTGACTCGGATAAGCATCTGGATTCCTAGATTGTCACTACGCTTGATTGCTTTACTGTCGTCGCCAGTGGTTTTAAGTCCCAACTTGAGGCGAAGCGTTTTTGCCGACAGAAATTGTTTGGCCTGAGCCAAATTGAGTTCAGCCACCATCTCGCTCTTTACCGGATTACCAGCTTCGCTCACTCCGGGTTGATTTGGTATCGGTTTGGTTTCGGCAGATTTTATTACCTCACCCTGAATCAATGTGAAAATCGGCAAATCCATATTGTCAAGTGCAGTGGCATTCATGATAATATCCAACGGGATACCATTGTTGAATCGTAGTATGACTGCCAAAGTCGCCGAATCTATGTTTGCAGCTCCTTCTCCAAGCACTTTGTTGATCGACGAATCGATTTGATCGAATATAGTGGCACCTTCCGTAACACCGTATTCTTTCTGAATATCCACGTCGTAGTTGTAGGTGAGGGCACCAATCTTCAATTCGAGAGGTAGCGTAGCTTCCACGTCGGCCTTATAAGCCAAACGGGTCATCCCCAAACTGTCCAGAAGTTCACTGAAACTACTGATGTTGCTGATGTTGCTCGACACAAAGCCTTCTTCATCAACACTAATGACAATACGGAAACTGACTCCGATATATGAAGGCATTTCATTGAAAATATCGGCCAAATTGGTCTCCGGAATCGGCAATGTGTTATTCTCGTCGGTCATGTCTGTGATATGCAGTTCGGCTCCCTCGATTAGAACCGGAGTGCCTGGAGTACCGTCACGTTTCGTGTAATTGACTTTCAACTGGTCAATGTCTGCATGAATATACTGCAAATCGTCAACCACACTGGGCGGGCATTCCGTCCAAATACTAGCCTGTCCCTTGAACAACAGCTTCTCGATGCTAATATCAGCATCTGACAGCAAATCGACATTGTCGAAGAATGTAAGTGGGAAATCGAAGCTGATGATGGTATCCTCGACGGGAGTAAACACCGCATCTTTTGTGGACATGGGAGCTTTGTGTGCAGGAGCGGGGGTGCTATATGCGTCACCTATCTCGACGTATGCTAATGTGTCGAAGTGGTAACGTAGCGTGATGATTTCGTCATCTGTGATGTATTCCGAGAACGAATCGCCCAATTTATCGAGCAACTGTCCGAAATTCACTTCACCCGTACTGACTGGCAGTTCGAATGTGGGAGACAAGGTACCCTGTAGGCTGTATCCTTTCTTCAATAGGTACTGGTCTTCTTTCCGACATGCAGAAAAGAGCATCAGCGCTGCAAGCAAGCCAATGAAAAAGGTGCTTTTTTTCATAATGCAATGTGTTTGGTGTTGATTATAATACTATTTTTCAGTCTATTATGCTAAATTCGGAGGTATATTCTTTTTGCAAAGTTACGACATATTTCGTATTTCTCCAAATTTATTTTCACATTTTATAACATAAAGGGGCTTCCTTTTTTCAAGAAAGCCCCTTCTCGGCAAACACTTACTTATTTATCTTGGGTCTATTTGATACGCATTCTGTAGAACGAACGATAGACAAAGACCAAGGCAATAACAAGGAATGCGACACCAAACCATGGGGCTAATGCCTGGAAATTGGCACTGATGGCAATTTCCATGGCAAGCACACCGAATAGGGTGGTGAACTTAATGATTGGGTTGAGGGCCACACTGGATGTGTCTTTGAAGGGATCGCCCACTGTGTCACCCACCACACTGGCATCGTGCAGGTCGGTTCCTTTGGCTTTCATATCCACTTCTACGACCTTCTTTGCGTTGTCCCATGCGCCACCTGCATTGGCCATAAACACAGCTTGGAACAGTCCGAACACAGCAATGCTAATCAGATAACTTATGAACAAACAGACTGCATTTTGGCCACCAATGCTTTGGGGCGAAGAGAGGCAGGCAAATGCCAATGCAAAACAGAAGATGGCGATGAAGATATTGATCATGCCTTTCTGTGCATAGCTAGTGCAGATGCGCACCACTTCCTGACTCTTGCTGATGTCTGCCTTTTTAGGTGCCGAAGGATCGAGCTTGATATTGTCCTTGATGTATTCCACAGCACGGTTGGCACCTGTGGTGACAGCCTGCATGGATGCTCCTGTAAACCAGTATATAACACAACCACCAAGGATGAAGCCAAGGATGCTGTAGGGGTTGAGCAGATTGAGGATGCTGGCAGGTTCGATGCCGAGGGTCTTCTGGATCATCAGGATGAGACTGAAAATCATCGTAGTGGCACCTACCACAGCGGTACCAATCAGCACCGGTTTAGCTGTAGCCTTGAAGGTATTGCCTGCTCCATCGTTGGCTTCGAGATAGTATTTCGCCTTTTCGAAATCGGGAGTGAAGCCAAAGTCCTGCTGAATCTCGCTCGAGGCTTTCTCGATGTCGTCCTCGATGAGAGACAGTTCATAAACACTCTGTGCATTGTCTGTAACGGGGCCATAACTGTCCACAGCGATGGTGACAGGTCCCATGCCCAGCATACCAAAAGCCACTAGGCCGAAAGCGAAGATGGTGTAGTAGGGGCCAAAGACAGGTTCCAGTCCGAAGGCTGTGGAGGCAAAATAGGCAATCAGCATCAGTACGAAAAATACCACACCAGTCCAGAAAGCGCCAAAATTACCAGCCACCAGTCCACTGAGGATGTTCAGACTGGCACCGCCTTGCTCCGAGGCCTTGACCACCTCTTTGACATGTTTCGAAGTGGGGGAGGTGAAGAGTTTGGTGAACTCGGGGATGAGGGCAGCTCCAAGTGTGCCGCAACTAATAATGATGCTGAGTGCAAGCCAGTAGTAGTGGCCAAGATTGCCAAGAATGAAGTAGCTGGCGCAGAAGGTGGCCACAATACTCAACAGCGAGGTGATCCACACTAGGCTGGTGAGGGGTTGTTCGAAATTGATATCGTCGGCTTTGTGATATTTGGACTTGGCTATGACACCATTAATATAGTAGGATAGTACCGATGCTACAATACCGAGAATACGCATCACAAAAATCCATACCAACAGAGGCACCTTATACTCGTCGGGGACAGCCAACAGGATGAAGCTCACAAGAGCCACACCTGTTACACCATAGGTCTCGAAGCCATCGGCAGTGGGTCCGATGCTATCACCAGCATTGTCGCCGGTGCAGTCGGCGATGACACCAGGATTGCGTGGGTCGTCCTCACCGATTTTGAATACAACCTTCATTAGGTCGCTTCCGATGTCGGCAATCTTTGTGAAGATACCTCCTGCAATACGCAGGGCACTGGCACCGAGGCTTTCGCCAATGGCGAATCCGATGAAGCAACTACCGGCCAATTCGGCAGGCATGAACAGTAGGATAACCAGCATCAGAACCAGCTCGACACAAATCAGCACAATGCCAATGCTCATACCAGCCCGGAGGGGGATATTGAGCAGGTCGAGCGGACGACGACGCAGCGAAGCAAATGCCATGCGAGCGTTGGCAAAGGTGTTCATTCGAACGCCGAACCAAGCCACTCCATAACTACCCAAAATACCTATCACCGTCCAGCCTAAAATCAAGAGCACACTGCCTAGGGGCATTCCCTGCAACACTCCGAAATAGAGTGCAATGGCGGCACCGATGAACACGAAGAGCAAAAGAAGAAACTTGCCCTGCTGCTTCAGGTAGGTGGAACATGTTTTGAAGATGACATTACCTATTTCCAACATCGACTTGTGTGCCTTGAGCTTGCGTACTTTGCTAAATTGCCAAAAGCCGAATAATAATCCCAGAACAACAACAGCAAATCCCCAGTAAAGAATCGAGGTTCGGCTATCTGTCGAAAAGCCGTTAGGCATCTGTAGTTCCGCTTCGCTGGCAAACGTCAAAAATGGGGTCGCCAGTGCAAGAATGGTTAAAGCTATTCTTTTCATACAGTGATATTTTTGTTAAACTTCTGTTTGTTTTTTGGTTTACAAATGTACTTAATATTTCTTAAATACTGAAAAAAATTGACAGTTTCTGTTTTTCCAAAAGCTCAACGTATAAGGTATTGATAACAATTTCAGTCGATTCACACGACATACAGGATTGAAATTTTAACATTAGCCGCCCTCCATCTCATTCATCCACTTGCGTAGACAGTACATCCGTCGTGGACACAATGTGTCGTCACGGTTCATCTACGGTGCATGTACGGTGCATGTACGGTTCAAGTACGGTAGTGATACGTGTCGGTAAAGTGGTTTTCGGGATCAGTGTCATGTGATGAGTCATGTTTTTTTTAACAATTCGACCTCCAATAGGCTTAGCTAACACATGCTATAGGAGCATTATTTTAGAGCCACGCTAGCGTTGTAGAATACAACATAATTACATGCAGTACAGAATATTACGGAACGGCACAGATGTATTTCCTGACATACAAATAATAGTCCTCGAAGAGGCATGAAACAGTGTTAAAATAGGTTGTGTTTTTTTCAAAAAAAGGAGGTTATCCACTAGTGTTGGAAACTTTTTTCATATATATAAGAAAAAACACGTATTTTTGCACCATGATTAAAAACAACGACATGGCCGCAAGGACGGCTAATTTCTTACTGACAGTGAAAGCAGTAAAGCTCAACAACGAGCATCCTTTCACATGGGCTTCGGGGCGCAAATCGCCCATCTATTGTGACAATAGGGTCACGCTCTCGTATCCGGAGATACGTACCTTCATCCGCCAACATTTCGTCGACGTGATACGCGACACATGGGGCGACGTGGATGTGATAGCCGGTGTAGCCACAGGAGGCATCGCACAGGGTGCTTTGGTGGCCCAAGAGCTTGGCAAACCGTTTGTGTATGTCCGTTCGGAACAGAAAAGTCATGGCCTGACCAACCAAATCGAAGGCGAAGTGCACGAAGGACAGTCGGTGGTGGTGATAGAGGACCTGGTCTCCACGGGTAAAAGTTCGCTCATCGCCGTGCGTGCTCTACGCGAAAAAGGGTGCCACGTTAAAGGTATGGCAGCTATATTCACCTATGGTTTGAAGGTGGCATCCGACAACTTCGAGAAAGAGAATGTCGAACTACAGACCCTGACCAACTACGACACCCTTATCCAAGTGGCCAAGGAGCAGGACTATATCCGACCGGAAGACCTGGAGAGCCTCTCGGCATGGCGCCTCAACCCCGAGAAATGGAGTGACGATCACATGAATGCATAGTCCATCGAGCATGTACTAACCTATCCGGAATTGGCACTATGAAAGCAAATCCATCGATAAAAAGCGATCTTCTTAGCATGGGTGTGGCTTTCTGTATCCTGTTCGCAAGCCTTTTCGATGCCAAGGCCCAAGACAGCACACAAGTGGTGAAACTGCCCGACGGAGTGAAGATAGAAATGGTGTGGGTGGAAGGCGGCAGCTTCACCATGGGTAGCAACACGGGTGTCAGCCATCGGCACAAATACGATGCCAACCGTCCGGAGCACAAGGTGACTGTAAATAGTTTCTTTATCGGGCGCACCGAGGTGACCCAGGCACAATGGAAAGCCGTGATGGGGGAGAACCCATCGCACTTCAACACAGGCGATTCGCTGCCCGTCGAGCAGGTAAGTTGGTCCGATGCCCAGCGATTTGTCACCATTCTGAGCCAAATGACCGGACACCGCTTTCGGCTACCCACCGAAGCCGAATGGGAATATGCCGCCCGTGGTGGAAGAAAATCAGCCAAGAATCCCTATGCGGGATGCAATCGTGAGCGGCTGAACGAATACGCATGGTATTGCGTCGATAGCGAACGGCAGACCCACAAGGTAGCCTCCTTGTTGCCCAACGAGTTGGGCCTCTACGACATGAGCGGCAACGTGGCAGAGTGGTGCCACGACTGGATGGCTCCCTATGTCGCCTCGGAACAAAGCGACCCTCGCGGACCGCAGGATGGCGACAGCAGGACTCTGCGTGGTGGACACTACAACAGCACATCTGCAGCCTGCACTGTATACGACCGCTCGTGGTACGAACCGGCAGCGGCGAACGAATATTTCGGGCTTCGTCTGGTGATGGAAACAGAGAAAACGATGGAGGAGGGTGAGTAGATGAAAATAAACAATAAATCGTTCCGCCCATTTATAGACAAGCAGGAGCTGCACTGCATGGTCGAGCAGCTGGCATCGGCAGTGAGCAAAGACTATGCCGAGGCCGACTTAATGGTGTGTCCTGTTCTTACCGGAGCATATCTCTTTGCCGCCGACCTCACTCGACAGCTCACCATTCCCTGCCGCATGCAGTTTGTCCGCTACACTTCATACAGTGGTATGGCATCGACAGGCACCGTGTCTGCCGTATTGCCGTTCACTTCGGAAGTGACGGGACGCGATGTGCTGATAGTAGAGGATGTGATCGATAGTGGACTAACCATCCAGGTGATGCTGCAGGAGATAGTCAAACTACAACCCCGAAGTGTAAAGGTGTGTGCCTTGCTGTATAAACCCAATTCATTTCGTGGCAACTACAGCATCGACTACGTAGGTCGGGAAATAGGTGATGAATTTATTATAGGTTACGGTATGGACTACGACGAACTGGGGCGTAACCTGCCGGAAATAATGGTGATCGACGAATGAAAATAAGACAAATTATTCCTTTGGTATTGATTTCCACAATGGTCATTACGATGGTGGCATGCGGTGGAAACGAAACCCACATCAACGTACAAGAGGATCAGCTCTATGGGCTTTGGAGAAAGAACAATACCCAAGAGTATTGGCGCTACAAATCGGATGGCACCGGAGTGACGTGGGACGAAGGCGATGACATCACAGAAGAGGAGAGTAACCTCACATACAGTTGGACTATCAACGGCGACCGGCTGACCCATGTGTTCACCGGAGCCCTGGGTAATCAGGCAGTGCCAAAAGTGTACACCGTCACCGAGATCTCTTCGACATCGATGCAATGGAAAGATGACTATAGCATGGAATATAGTTTAACCAAAGTGAATTGAAAAGAATGAAAAAAGGTTGGAAAATAGCACTCATCTCTTTAGGTTCACTACTCGGACTTGTTATTGTGGTAGTGGCGATTGTGCTATGGCTTGTTTTTACACCCAGCCAGCTTACGAAGATAGTAAACTCCCTCGCTGGAAAATACGTAATGGCCGACACTCGCTTTGGAAAGGTCAATCTTACCCTCTTCAAGACATTCCCGGATGCCGGCCTCACCATTGATGATGTATATGTGATTAATCCCGTCGAGGGGGCACCGTGCGACACAGTGGCTTACATAGGTAATCTGACTGTTGGATTGGATGCGAAAAAGTATCTTAAAGAGAAAGAGATAGTGGTGCATAAAGTAATGCTCGACAGGGTGAACGCATGTCTCTTCGTCAATCGTGAGGGTGTGAGCAACTACGACATTTTTCCACATAGCGACAAAGAAAAGGATACCACCAAGAGCCCCTTCAGCCTAGATAGCCTACCCAATATCGACCTTAAGAAAGTAAAGGTCAGCGATGCCAATGCCTCATACACCAACCTTAAAAACAACATAGCCGCATCCATCGATGACCTTGGGATATGCGTCAAGGGAGCGTTGGAAAGCGGTTTGCTGGATGCTACTGTCAACCTTGGTTCAGAACGTATTGCCCTCACTACCAAAGATAGTTTAGGAGGTGAGAAGATGAATGCTTTGCTTCAAGACCTTAATATCAAGCTACGTGGCAATGGCAACACCGATTCGGTAGCAGGCCAACTAAAACTGAAGGTTAAAAAGGGCGACTTTGTGAATGGCGGAACAGATATGATCAACGAGACCTTGGCCAATTCAAAGCACGACTTGTTGTCCCTAGATATGCCCTTCAGTGCCAATCTCCACCAGATGATTGTCCACCTAGAAGAATCCACTTTGAAACTGGACGACTATGGTCTTACCCTTCGCGGAGATGTCGGCTTGCAACCAATAGATGTCGACATGGAGCTTGCCACTACCGACTATTGGCAAGTGGCTCCACTTTTGGACATTGTCCCACCGCAATATGTGACGTTCAGAAGGGGCATGGATGTGGATGCCAAAATTCAACTGCAGGCCACTGCCATTGGTACCCTGACAGATTCCACCATGCCATTGGTCAATGCCCATGTCACTCTTGCTGACGGTAGATTCTACTATCCGAAATCGCTTCCCTATAAAATCACAAGGATAAATGGAGCCATGTCCACCAAACTGGACCTTTCCAAAGATGGGAAGAGCGATGTCACCATACAAAGTCTCAAAGCACATACGCAATCATCAGATGTCTACATTAAAGGGCATGTGGATGATCTACTTGGAGATATGCATATAGATGCATCCGTACAGGGCTCTCTACCGCTAGATGACCTCAAGCCTCTATTGCCAGATACCTTACCCCTGACGGCTACTGGAAAGGCCGATATAGACCTGCATGCAAATCTACTGATGAGCTATCTACAGAAGAAATCCTACGATAAAATACGGGCCAATGGCACCATCAAACTTAATAAGCTCGACGTACTGTACGACAGTATCCATGCCACTACTCCCGACCTTGATATAGCCATTCAGTTACCCGCCAAACGATTCCAGGACAAGATGCTGGAGACGCACCTAAAGAGCAGTACCATACAACTTGCCATGAATGGCATCACAGCACAGGTCAAGTCTCCTAATATTAGTGTAGGGGTGAATGACATTACCCGTGAACAGATTGCCGCTGCCTTCGATATATCCCTTGAAAAAACATTGGCCAACCTCGATTCCAACACAATTGACCTAAGTGCACTATCGCTAAGTGGATCGATAAAGATGGATTCGACCAAAGACAATATTCTACGTAAGTACAACCCCAACCTAGATGTTGATCTCCGACGTACGCGAGTAACCTCACCAATGCTGGGCGAAGAACTGTATATCAACAATCTAGACTTCCACTATAGCCCCGAACTATGTGATATAGCGGATGCTGACATTAAGCTCGGAAATAGCGATTTGCAGCTCTACGGTTCTGTGCAAAACCTGGAGCCATGGCTGTCGCACGAAAAGATGCTTACCGGCGACCTCAACTTGACATCCCACTATACCGATGTCGACCAACTAATGGACATGTTTAGCGGCATGGGTAGCGACAAGGATTCGATAGAAAAGATGCGTGAGGAAGACAAGGTGGAAAAAGATGCCAACCCCTTCATTGTGCCCAAGGATGTCGATTTCACACTCCACACACACTTGCAACGTAGCCTAGCCTTCGGAAACGACCTCGGTGACGTGGCAGGTTCTGTGACGGTTAAAGACGGGGTTGCCGTATTGGATCAGATAGGATTCGTATGCAAAGCCGCCACCATGCAGCTCACAGCACTCTACAAATCGCCCAGACCCAACAACCTCTTTGCCGCTATCGACTTCCATCTGCTCGATATTCAAATCGACGAGCTCCTCGATATGATTCCCACTGTGGACACACTGGTGCCCATGCTGGCAGCCTTCAATGGCAATGCCAACTTCCACCTTGCCGGCGAAAGTTTCCTCTTTGCAACATATAAGCCTAAGATGAGCACACTGCTCGGTTCGGCTGCCATCAGTGGTAAAGACCTGGTGGTGATGGACAACAACTCGATTGCCCAAATCGCCAAACTGATGCAATTCAAGAATTGGAAAGATAAAGACAACAAGATTAAAATCGACAGCCTCAGTGTGGAGATGACTTGTCTGAGGAAGGAGATCGAAGTGTTCCCCTTCTTGCTCAACATCGGCGGCTATCAACTATGTGCCTCTGGCAAACATACGCTCGACAACCAATGTGGCTACCATGTGGAACTGCTGAAAAACCCCTTGATGGCGAAAGTGGGTGTGGACGTGACAGGGACACTTAAAAATCCGAAAATCAGTCTCGGACAGGTTAGATACGCCGATCTGTACAAACCATCCAAGCAGGGTGTGATGGAGAAAGAAACGCTGAAGATGAAGCAAATGGTCAGAGAGGCATTGGAGAAAAACGTAAGATAAACCAAAGCAATGGGAATATTTCACCGATACAACAGCACCATCCATGGCAACTATCGCAGAGCCTATCTGCGTAGCGGACTCGTAATCGGTGTCCTGCTTGCCGCCTACGTCCTTGTGCGACTGCTGATGGGCACACCAATGCACACTCCCATTTCCCTGGTCGTGGATGCCATTTTGCTAGTACTCATCTTTCTGTTTACTGCATACTACCGCAATGCCCTTCCTGATAAAAAAATCACCCTCAAAGAGGCCATGCTCTTCGGCATGGGGTGCGCTATGGTGGCCGGCATCGTGTATGGACTCCTGCTATGGGCTATCGGCAGCGCATCGGCAGAACAAACAGTCTTGTTCACCAACACCATGACCCAGAACCAGATCACCACTTCCGACCCACAATTGCACTATTGGGCTGCATGGTGGGCCATTCTGTCGGGCGTTGGAACCATCGTTCTGGGTGCATTCGGGGCATTTCTGGCAGCAGTACTGTTCCGCAACGAGAAATCAGTTATCAAACATACAAAGCAATGATAGACGTATCAATAGTAGTACCATTATATAATGAAGTGGAGTCGCTCCCTCATCTGGCCGAATGGATCGATCGAGTGATGGACGAGCACAAACTCAGCTACGAGGTGGTGATGGTCGACGATGGGTCGCGCGACGGTTCGTGGCAGGTGATCGAACAACTGCACGAAAAGAATGCTGCCTATCGTGGCATCAAATTTCGTCGCAATTATGGCAAGAGTGCTGCCCTCAACACCGGCTTTGCTGCCGCCCAAGGCGAAGTGGTAATCACCATGGATGCCGACCTGCAGGACAGTCCAGACGAGGTGCCGGAGTTGCGTCGAATGATACTTGAGGACAACTACGACCTCGTTAGCGGATGGAAGAAGAAACGCTATGATTCTAAGTTAGCCAAAAACATTCCCTCCAAATTCTTCAACTGGACCACCCGTCGGCTCAGCGGCATCCACCTGCACGACTTCAACTGTGGCCTAAAAGCCTACCGACGCGATGTGGTGAAAAGCATCGAGGTCTATGGCGAAATGCACCGATACATACCGGTGATTGCCAAATGGTCTGGCTTCGGCAGGATAGGGGAGAAGGTGGTGCAACACCGCAAACGCGAGTTCGGTGTGACCAAATTCGGCATGAACCGCTTTGTGAATGGCTACCTCGACCTGCTGAGCATCATGTTTATGAGCAAATTCGGCAAACAACCGATGCACATCTTTGGTGCCATAGGCAGTTTGTCTTTTGTGCTGGGATTCATCGCATTGGTCATTGTACTTGTGCTTCGCGTAGCTGGCCGAATGGCACTCACCAACAGCGTATGGTTCTACCTTTCGATGTTTTTTGTCCTGATAGGTATTGTCCTCTTCATGGCAGGATTCCTCGGCGAACTAATCTGCCGCAACTCACCCACTAGAAATCAATATTTAATAGAGAAAGAACTATGAGCCTTCAGTGTGGTATAGTTGGATTGCCCAATGTGGGCAAAAGTACACTTTTCAACTGTCTGAGCAACGCCAAAGCTCAGGCTGCCAATTTCCCATTCTGTACTATCGAGCCCAACGTGGGCGTAATCACCGTCCCCGACGAACGCCTGGCAAAACTGGTGGAGATAGAACGGCCAGCAAGTGTTGTGCCCGCCACGGTAGAGATAGTCGACATAGCTGGACTGGTGCGTGGAGCCTCGAAGGGTGAGGGATTGGGCAACAAATTCCTGGCCGACATCCGAAACTGCGACGCAATCATACATGTGCTCCGCTGCTTCGACGACGACAATATCACGCATGTGGACGGCACCGTCGATCCGGTACGCGACAAACTAACCATCGATACTGAATTGCAATTCAAAGACCTAGAGACCATCGAGAACCGATACGATAAGGAGGTAAAAAAAGGCAAAGCCGGAGGCGACACCAGAGCTAAAAAGCTGGTCGAAGTGATGGACCTCTATAAAGAAGCCCTCCTGTCGGGTAAAAGTGCCCGTACGGTACAATTGGACGACAATCAGCAAGAAGTGGCCCGCGACCTTATGCTTCTTACCACAAAACCGGTCATCTATGTTTGCAATGTCGACGAAGCATCTGTCGTTAGCGGAAACAAATACTCGCAAGCTGTCGTCGAGGCAGTGAAGGATGAGCACGCCGAGGTGCTTCTGATCGGAGCCGGAATCGAGGCCGACATAGCCGAACTGGAAAGCTATGAGGAGAAGCAGATGTTTCTGGAAGACATCGGACTGAAGGAAAGCGGTGTGAATCGCCTCATCAAGGCCGCCTACCGTCTGCTCGGTCTCCAAACCTTCCTCACAGCCGGTCCTAAAGAATGTCGTGCGTGGACATTCAAGAAAGGAATGAAAGCTCCTCAAACAGCGGGAATTATACACTCCGACTTCGAGCGAGGCTTCATACGTGCCGAGGTGATAAAGTACGACGACTATGTGAAGCTGGGTAGCGAAGCCAAATGTCGTGAGGCCGGAAAAATAGCCGTCGAGGGTAAAGACTATGTGGTGCAGGATGGAGACATCATGCATTTCCGCTTCAACGTTTAAACAAAACGACACAAAACAAACTGACAATCATGTACATGAGACGCTTCGTAGACACCACCTGCTCCATGCCGGACACCATGGCCCGACATGGCGAAGCCTACATGTCGCTGTCCTCACCGCGTGGATGCACCGACTGTTCACCGTGTGTCCACGGTGAAGTCACGGTGCATGTACGGTGCATGTACGGTGCATGTACGGTTGTGATACGTGGCGAATATCAACTATTACTATAATTAATCGACAACAAACAACTAAAAATCAAACAAATCCACATAGAATAAACAATGAAACATCGCAAATCCATATCTTTAATCGCCCTGGTGGTGATGGTACTAACTGGCTGTTCGACAGAGAGTGCCAAGTGGACTAATGTGATGTATCATAACACTACATGCCACTACAATGTTTGGTGGAATGGAAACGAGAGCCTGAAGAAAGGATACAAGAAACTGGTAGAGGCCTCGCCCGACGACTACACCCTGTTTTTGCCCGTCGAACGACTAGGCACCCAGGATGCTGCACGCAGTGTTAGTCCGGAAATGGACCGTGCTGTCGAGAAAGGAATCAAAGGAATCAAGAAGCATAGTATCTTTGTGGATGGGGAAGAGCATGTGGAATATGTTAAAGAATGCTACCTGCTGACAGCCTATGCCACATTCTACAAGCAAGACTATGCCTCTACAAGCAACACATGCAACATACTGATCAGCCAGTTTAGAGGCACCCGAGCCGGCGACGAGGCAGCCGTACTGCTTGCCCGTTGCATGTCGAGAGAGCAGCACTATTCGGAGGCCGAGGTAACCCTCGACCAGCTGGTGCAGCTGTACGACAATGGCAATTTCACTGCCTCGCAGAAAGACAAACTCTACTTGGCTATGGTGGAAGCCACTGTGCCTCAGCAAAAATACAAGAAAGCAGTCGAGTATATCCACCTTGCCCTGGATGCAACCAAAGACCGCCAAACCAAGGCTCGCCTCAATTTCATGTTGGCACAGATCTATCAAAGCCTGGATAGGCGCAGTGTGGCCGCCAAATACTACCACAAAGTGTTAAGCTATGGGCCGGAATATGTCATGGAGTTCAACGCTCGGCTAGGCGAAGCTTCGTGTGCCGACCTAGAGCACAGCGACATAGGCAAGTTGGAGCGGCAGCTGGATGCTATGCTTCGCGAGAAGAAAAATGAGGAGTATCGCGATCAGATCTACTATGCCAAGGGCGAGATGTATCTTGGAGTAAAAGATGCCAAGAAAGCATGCGACAACCTGAAAAAGAGTGTGGCAGTTTCGACCAACAACAAATCTCAGAAAGGGAAAAGTGCCTTGAAGTTAGGCGAAGTGCTGTATGAGATATACGAAGACTACGACCAGGCGCAGCTCTACTACGACACCGCCATGCAGTGTATCACTGCAGATTACCCAAACTATAATGCAATAAAACGGCGTAGCGACATCCTCACCGAGCTTTGCCAGTATACACGTACCTACCAACGAGCCGACAGTCTACTGGCTGTGGCCGCCCTCCCCGAGGATGAACTCAATGCCCTCATTCAGGCAAAGATAGATACCCTCAATGCACAAGAGGAGCGTGCTCGCCAGCAAGCCCTGTTGGAAGAAATGGCCAACGAATCCAAAGGACAACAAAACACACTGAAGGGCGACTGGTATTTCTACAATCAGAATAACGTTCAGAAGGGAAAGGATGCCTTCCGTAAAGCTTGGGGTATGAGAGTGTTGGAAGACAACTGGTTCCTTTCCAACAAGCCCGACTTCAGTATGTTTACGCTCGACGATTCGGAATCGGGTGCCGACAACATGGATAGCACGTCTTCATCTAATGCTTCCGACTCGACTCATTCTGCAACGAACACCGGCAATCCCAACGACCCTCACAATAAGGCTTATTACCTCAAAGACCTGCCAACCACCCAACAGCAGCGAGATTCGCTCGACACGCTGATTGCTACCAACCTGCTCAGCGCCGGATATATCTACTACGATGGTGTGCACAACGAACCTCGGGCTTTGGAATGCTACCATCGCCTCGCCAACGAATTCACAGGGTTTGACGAGATCGTCCAGACCTTCTACATGCTCTATCGCATCTACGACAAGCAAGGCAACACGCCGCAAGCTAATTATTATCGCGATATGGTCTTGATGGGATTCCCCGACTGCGACTTCGCAAATCTGATACGTGACCACGAGTACTACAAGGAGTTGCTACGTCGCGAGAGGGTTGTCGAGGATGCCTACGAAGAGATGTACGACTACTATCAACGTCGTCGCTATGCCACGGTGGTAACCCTCTGCGAACAGGCAGAAGAGCTGTATGCTGGTCATTTCATGCTTCCCAAATTCCGCTACTGGAAAGGATTGGCGCTTTCGAGAATAGGTGAGCGCGAAGAAGCTATCGCCACACTAAAAAAGATAGTAGACCAATCGTCCCGCACCGACACCATTTACCCACTCGCCAAAGCACAACTGGAATATCTGTCGAGCGATAGTGCCACACGAGAGTTGATGAAACAGCGCAAAGAAACGGTCCGAAAAGAGCAGGATCGACTAGCTCAAGTGAACGAGGTCGTTATGCCTGTGATGACCGCTCAACCAGAAGACGATCTACCACCCGAAGCACGTGTCTATCGCTATCGCGAAGGCCAACAGTATTATGTCATTATCATCATCAACGACCGTAGAATTAGGGCCACAGAACTGCAATACAAGATTTCCGACTTCAATACAAAATACTATTCCAACCAGAACTACAAGGTGAATGCGATGCTCTTCTCCGACACATCGCAATTAATCACCATCCATCGATTCATGAACGAAGAAGCGGCGATGGGCTACTACAAACACCTGCAGCAGGAAGAAAGTCCCCTGCAGCAGTATTCCGAACAGGACCATGTAGAGTTCTTCATATCCACTCAAAACTATGCCACATTCTACAATCGCAAAGAAATAGAACCTTACTTGGCATACTTCAAAAAATACCACCTTAAGAAAGTAGAAAACAATCAATAACAATAATTCATCATGGCAAAAACAATGGAACTAGAAAACAGTCCAATCAACATCATCACCGATGGCACTGTAATAAAGGGCGACATAATAGCATCGGGAGATTTTAGGCTCGACGGCAAATTGGAAGGAAACATCCAACTCAACGGCAAGTTAGTGGTAGGCGATAGCGGAATCGTCAATGGCAATGTACTATGCCAGAATGCCAACATTATAGGATGTGTCAATGGCAACATCTCAGTCAAAGAACTACTCTCCCTGCATGCTACAGCACGTGTACGTGGAGATATACTAATCAACAACCTAAGCATCGAACCCGGTGCCATGTTCAGTGGTAAGTGCAGAATGATTGACGAGATCAAGGCACAGCAGGAACAAGAGGCCGAAAAAGAAGAAGTGGTCGCCGAATAGGAATCCACATGAAGGTGCTCCAACAACTATTCGAAAAGTGGGCAGGTGAACCCTGTGTCCAATGCTTACAGTTGTCTGGTGGTGGCTCTAGCAGGAGCTACTATCGCCTTGTTGGAGAAAAACTCACCTGCATTGGTACCATCGCCTTAGACAAAAGGGAAAACAAAGCCTTCCTCTCCTACACGCGCCACTTCATGGCTAAAGGGCTTCCTGTGCCCGAAGTGTATTGTGTTTCCGACGATAGCTGCCACTACCTACAACAAGATCTTGGCAACACTTCGCTCTATGATATGCTTTTCCAAAAGAAAAGAGAGGGTGGGGGATTTGACCAGGAAATGCTTTCCCTCTATAAAAAGGCATTAGAAGACTTGAACGCACTACAGAATGCGGGATCTGATATGGATTTCTCTGTGGGTTACCCCAGAGGCTCCTTCGACAGGCGCTCCATGATGTGGGACTTGAATTATTTCAAGTACTATTTCTTGAAGCTCAACCATGTGGCCTTCGACGAGGAACTATTGGAAAACGATTTTGAGAAACTAGTGGACTTTCTGCTTGAGGCAGACTGCCATTACTTTCTTTACAGGGATTTTCAAGGACGTAACATTATGGTTTCCGACAGGCTATACTACATCGACTATCAGGGTGGACGACAAGGGGCTGCCCAGTACGATGTAGCCTCACTACTCTATAGTGCCAAAAGTGACTTGCCTGAATGCATCAGAAAAGAACTTCTGAACCACTACATCTCTATACATAAAGATGACAACTTCTTAATACACTTTTGGGGCTATGCACTAATACGTATCCTTCAGACTTTGGGAGCCTATGGCTATCGTGGACTTTATGAACGCAAAAGCTACTTTATAGAGAGCATTCCATTGGCTCTTGGCAACTTGAAGAAGCTGGTTGAGGAACACCCATTGCCCATAGATTTACCTGAGCTAATGCAATGCATCCACTCCATATCACGCTTTCCTTCCAATCCTTCCTCCGACGATCGACTGACAGTCACCATCACTAGTTTCAGTTACAAGCAGGGCCTTCCCGAAGATGGCAGTGGGAATGGGGGAGGCCACATCTTCGATTGCCGAGCCCTTCCCAATCCTGGTCGATACCCAGAATACAAAGCCTATACAGGTAAAGACGCACCAGTCATTGATTTCCTTGCAAAAGAGCCTGCAGTAGGTCTTTTTCTCGAGCATACAAATGCCATTGTCAGACAAAGTATAGACAAATATATAGAAAGGCATTTTACCCATCTGAGTGTGGCCTATGGATGCACCGGAGGACAGCACCGCTCGGTATACTGTGCAGAACAAACCGCTCTGAATCTTCGTAGAAAATACCCAAATATAAACATAGAGTTGATTCATCGCGAGCAAGATATAAAAAAGTGAAAATAAATTGCCGTATCAATATTTTTTTGTATCTTTGCAGTCGGTTGTTTTGATAGGGAATTTTTCCCGCAACGAATCTTCTCTATTGAAATACAGAATAATAAAAAAGCAAAACTGATAATATACATAACAATGAAAAGCAGAACTATCATCCAAATCGTGCTGGGCGTTGCCATCATAGCCCTGTGTGTATTGCTTTACAACAGTATCCAAAAGCCGATGCGTTTCGACAATGAGTATACCAAACGTCGCGATGCATGTGCCGAGAAACTCAAATCCATCCGTGCCCTTGAAGATGCTTACAAGCTTACCTATGGCAAGTATTGTGGCAGTTTCGACACCCTTTTCAGTCGCCTAATGAATGAAGACAGCATGAAGGTGGTAAGCAAGGTAATCAACTACGATCAGATCCCTGCTGATGTCGACATCAACGAAGTGCCCGAACTAGAGGCCGTTAAGAAAGGGTATATCTCGCGTAAAGAAATCCTTGTCAACCCGATCGAGAAGCTTCGCGAAGACGGAAAACTCCCCATCAAAGATGCAAACGGATATGTACACCAGCTAACCGACGAGGAGATACTTAACCTTCGCTATATTCCTTACCCCAAAGGCGAGAAGAACCAGTTCGAACTGGAAGCCGGAATGATTGAGAAGAGCGGCTTGTTGGTTCCTGTATTCGAGTGCAAAGCCCCTCTCACCACTCTTTTGAGCGATATGGATCACCAACTGGTAGTGAACAAGATTGCTGAAATCAACGAGGTTAAGGGACGCTACGCCGGATGGAAAGTCGGCGATATGACCCAAGCTGTAACAGACGGTAATTTCGAATAATAAAAAGAATATGTCTTACGCTTGCAAGTCTCTGATAAACACATCCAATGAGCTTGCTTCGCGCGAGAAAAGACTATCCATTTGCCTCGAGGCGGGTGGATTTTCTTTTGCCGAAGTAACACTCAAAGGACAGGTGCTGACATTGGGTGAAGCAGAAGGCCATCATGCCTATACCTTGACAGGCGTAATGTCTGATGTCAAGGAGTTTTTCTCCCAAGTGAATATTCGTCCACTCGGATATGCACAGATGGAGCTCATCGTGCTGAGCGAAATAAGCACATGGGTGCCCGATGAACTCTACTCATCGCTCTCCAACCGCCATTATATGAAACTAGTCGGGGGTGGGGCAGAGTCGATCCTGTCGTGCCACAGCCAGCAACTGTCATCGACGGCCATCTATGCTGCCGACGAGCAAGTGGTGACGGCTTTCAAGGTGGCCATGCCCGGCGTTAATGTCATGCATCAGCATGCAAAACTCGCTCAAATGGCACCTCTCAGTGTGCAACATCCTCTTATGGTGGCACATTGGAGAAAGGGTAGGGTGGATGTAGCTGCCTTCCGTGACGGTAAATACCTCTTTGGAAACACCCTTCAGTTCAACTATGGAAACGAGGCTGTCTATCATCTGATAGACATCATGAAAAGCCATGGCTTGGAGGATGCAGATATGGAGCTCATGCTCTGTGGCGATGCCAACCGCGAACGCTACGCAGCCTGCCTGCCGTATTTTCCCAAGGTGACCATATTCAGTCCCATCGACCTGGCAATGCAAGCGGCTGAATTCCGTGGCCTGCCGGCCTATCGACACACATTAATCCTACTTTAATGCGCATCATCGCCGGTACACTTCGTGGTCGTAGAATCAATCCACCGGATCGACTTCCTGTCCGTCCTACGACAGACATGGCCCGAGAGAGCCTGTTCAACATACTGAACAACTATGTCGACTACGAGGACTGCACGGTGATGGACCTATTTGCCGGCACAGGTGCAGTATCGCTCGAGTTCGTTTCCCGTGGAGTTAAGAGCGTAACCGCAGTGGATATCAACGCACTCTGTACCGACTTTATCAAGCATTGTTCCAGTCAGTTCGGCATATCCAATATACATGTGGTTCGTGCCGATGTGTTCGACTTGCTGAAACGAGCCAACCAGAAATTCGACATTGTCTTTGCCGACCCACCATACGCATTGGCCGAGCTCGCCACATTGCCCGATCTGCTCTTCGAAAGGGGAGTGCTCACCGACGATGGCATATTCATCCTGGAACACCCACGCGAGTACAGTTTCGTCGACCATCCCCACTTTTGGCAGCACCGAAACTATGGTAAGGTGAACTTTACTTTTTTTGCAAATAAATTAGAAGAATAGTAATAATGAAAGCAGTTGTCAAAACAAACTTCAATTTTCCGAAGCAAAAAAGCCTCTATGTAGGCAAAGTACGTGATGTATACAACATCGACGACAAATATATGGCCATGGTGGTGAGCGACCGTATTTCGGCATTCGACGTGGTGCTGCCCAAGGGTATTCCCTATAAAGGACAAGTACTGAACCAGATAGCCGCAAAGTTCCTCGATGCCACAGCCGACATTCTTCCCAATTGGAAACTGGCCACCCCCGATCCGATGGTTACTGTGGGTCTTAAATGCGAGGGCTTCAGAGTAGAAATGATTGTCCGTGGCTACCTGGCAGGCAGTGCATGGCGCGAATACAAGGCCGGTGCCCGCACACTCTGTGGTGTGCCACTGCCCGAAGGGATGGTCGAAAACCAGAAATTCCCCAAGCCCATCGTGACCCCAACCACCAAAGCCGACGAAGGCCACGACGAGAACATTAGCCGCGAAGAAATAATCCGCACCGGCTTGGTGGCCAAGGAAGACTACGACCAACTGGAACGCTACGCTCTGCAACTGTTCGAACGCGGCACCCAAATAGCCGCCGAAAAGGGACTAATACTAGTAGACACCAAATACGAGTTCGGCAAACGCGACGGCAAGATCTACCTCATCGACGAAATCCACACTCCTGACAGCAGCCGCTATTTTTATGCCGAAGGCTACGAAGAAAGACTGAAAAAAGGAGAACACCAGCGCCAACTGAGCAAGGAATTTGTGCGCGAATGGCTGATGGACAATGGTTTCCAAGGGAAAGAAGGGCAGAAGGTGCCTGAAATGACCGACCAGATTGTTAATAGCATCAGCGACCGCTATATCGAACTCTACGAACACATCACAGGCGAACGCTTCCAGAAAGCCGACGATTGTGCCGACCTCGAAGCCCGCATCGAAAAGAACGTAACCGACTATCTGTCGACGCTCTGACGCAATGGAGATAGAACGTAAGTACTTGGTCGACAGACTACCGGATAGCCTTGCCCAATATCCTCACCATGAGATAGAGCAAGGCTATCTCTGTATTGCGCCCACCGTTCGAATCCGTAAAATCGACCAAGAATATTGGCTCACCATAAAAGAGAAACTGCCATCCGGCAGCACAGCCATCCACAATCGAGAAGAAGAATTCAGTCTTAGCGAGGAAACGTATAACAAACTGAAAGACAAGTGCGAATATCCGCTAATACGTAAAACACGCTACCGTATTCCAATATCCGGACTAACAGCCGAACTAGACATTTTCCACGACCAGTACGAAGGACTAAAGCTAGTCGAGGTTGAATTCAGCGACACCAAATCAGCCGACAATTTCTCCAAACCACAATGGTTTGGGCTCGATGTCTCGACCGATCCACATTATTCCAATTCTTATTTGGCATCACATACAGCCTAAAAGATGCAAAACAAAAACATGGAAAAAGGGGGTTCAAAATATTCTATTTAACATAATCTAGGTTGTAGTGATATTGTACTTTGGTTATTTTTGCCATCTGTGCGCTGATTTGATCGCACGACCATCTGGTGTAACAAATTCGTGAATTTGAGTAACCATCCGTCATCATACGCCAAGATTTTTCCTGCTCAAACTGCTAGAAATTATATTGTAAGCGTGGCTAAGAAACGGCTCCGATACGGATCAACACCGTACTTGCACCGTAGATGCACCGTAGATGATCCGTGAATGAACCGTGAAGCCACACTGAGAACACAATTTATCAACCAATCAAACACAGAGAGAAAATGGGAAAAACAAAACTTGGAATTCTTGATGGATTCAGTGGCAAAGTGGGTCCAGTCGTAGGAATGAACTGGAAAGGCAAACAGGTGTTGCGTTCGTATATCGGATACACACGCCATGTCAAAACACAAAAGCAGAAACGCAGCTGCAAGCATTTTGCGGTGATGAACCGCCTGGTGAGCCAATTTCGTGGAGCGGCATCGATCGGCCTCCGGCAATATGCCGACAGAAATAGTTCGACAGTCGTGGGCAGTTTCATCCAACTGAACCACAATGCCGTCAGCGTCGATATGAATCTTGCAGTGTCGATCGACTATACGCAGCTGAAACTCAGCGACGGCACGCTGAGCGATGTAGTATTCGGCACCCCCGAATTCACCGAGGGATGCCAGGTGCATGTGCCCGTGCTGGATCCGAAGGGAAACGGAGTGCTGGATTCGCTCAACGACCATCTAATTGTAGTGGCCTATTGCCCTGTATTCGAAGCATCTACCTACGACAATACGGCTAGTCGGCGCAGTCCTGAGGTAGCATTGTCCACACCGAGCATCTGGGTTGGACAGACGGTGCATCTATTTGCCTTTGTGCAGGGTGGCGAAGGATTTAACCTCGAGCAAGTCTCTCCGACCGTGTATATCGGCCAGGGCAAACTGAAAAGATAGCCACAGAGGGCAGCACTCCCCTACTCTACTTTATCATACATCTATGAATCAGCTGTTTATAATGTTATAATAATTTTTTTTACTACAATATACAAAAAGGGATAAAATTGCGTTATAAGACATATTTGAAAAGAAATCATCATGAAACTTTCGCAATTCAGATTCAACCTTCCAAAGGAGCTTATAGCCGAGAAACCCACACGTAATCGCGACGAAGCGCGACTGCTGGTTCTACATCGCGACAGCGGCGAAGTGGAGCACCGCCTTTTTAAGGACTTTATAGACTATGTAGACCAGGACGATGTGGTAGTGGCAAACAACACCCGCGTGTTTCCCTCGCTGCTCGAAGGAGAGAAAGAGAAAACCGGAGCCCGAATAGAAGTGATGCTGATAAGAGAGTTGAACGAAGAGACTCGCCTGTGGGATGTCATTGTCGATCCTGCTAGAAAAATACGTATTGGCAACAAGCTGTATTTCGGCACCAACGACGCATTGGTGGCCGAAGTGGTAGACAATACCACTTCGCGCGGACGCACCATCCGCTTCCTCTTCGACGGAAGCCACGACGAGTTTATCCACATCGTGCACAACATGGGACGCACTCCCCTACCCGAAGAGCTCCGCCGGCTGCGCGATATAGAGAAAAAGGATGCCGACGACTACCAGACCATCTATGCCAAGGTGGAAGGCTCGGTAGCAGCACCTATAGCAGGGTTGCACTTCAGCCGCGAACTGCTGAAACGCATGGAGATTAAAGATGTGAAGTGGGTAGAGCTGACATTGCACACAGGCATGGGCGAATTCAAAGAGATAGAGGTGGAAGACCTTTCGAAACATCGGATGGATGCCGAAGAGATGCACCTCAGCCAGGAAGCCTGCGACACGATAGAGAATGCCAAACAGAACGGCCACCACGTGTGTTGCGTCGGCACCACCACCATGCGTGCACTAGAAAGTGCCGTCACCATCCCCGGCATGGTGCGCCCATTCGATGGATGGACCAACAAGTTTATCTATCCACCCTACGAATTCACCATTGCCGACATGATGGTTACCAACTTCCACCATCCCATGTCCAGTCAGTTTATCATGGCTAGCGCCTTCGCCGGCCCCGAACTGCTGATGCAGACCTACCTGACGGCCATTAAAGAGCGCTACCGCTTCTCCACCTATGGCGACGCAATGCTCATCATATGACACCACTGGCAGAAATACTGAGGCCCCAAACCCTCGACGAATACATCGGACAACAGCACCTGATCGGACCAGGTGCTGTTCTTCGCACATTGATAGAGAGTGGCAACATACCCAGCATGATTTTCTGGGGGCCACCAGGCATCGGCAAGACCACATTGGCCATGATCATCAGCCATACCCTGCAGCGTCCGTTCCACACACTTAGCGCCATCAGCAGCGGAGTGAAAGAGGTACGCGACGTGATCAATCAGGCGCAGCAAGAAGAGGGTGCCATCCTGTTTATAGACGAGATTCACCGCTTCAACAAAGCCCAGCAGGATTCGCTGCTAGGTGCCGTCGAGCGGGGCACCATCACCTTGATAGGTGCCACCACCGAGAACCCCTCGTTCGAAGTGATCTCCGCCTTGCTGTCGCGATGCCAGGTTTATGTGCTCAAGGAATTTGACGAGAGCGACATGAAGAAGCTGATCGACAGTGCAGTGCGACACTATGCCGGACAGGGAATCACCGTCGAGGTGCGCGAGGCAGACGCTCTGATGCGCATCAGTGGTGGCGATGCACGCAAACTGCTGAATGCAATAGAACTGGTTGTGAACCGAACCGGAACGAAGCAGGTGATTATCGACAATAGGCACACCACCGACGTAATACAACAAAATCTGGCTTTCTACGACAAGCAAGGCGAGATGCACTACGATATTATCTCTGCCTTTATCAAAAGCATGCGTGGTTCGGATCCCAATGGTGCTGTGTATTGGCTGGCTCGAATGATAGCTGGAGGCGAAGACCCCCTCTTCATTGCACGACGTATGCTTATTTTCGCAAGCGAGGACATTGGCAATGCCAATCCCAACGCCCTGTTGCTTGCCAACGCCACATTCGATGCGGTGAGCAAGATAGGCTATCCCGAATGCAGAATCAACCTGTCGCAATGTGCCTGCTATCTGGCATGCTCGGCTAAAAGCAATGCTACATACATGGCACTGGAGAATGCCCAGGCTGCAGTAAAGAGATGGGGCGACCTGCCTGTGCCACTGCATATCAGAAACGCTCCTACCAAGCTGATGAAGGATATGGGGTATGGCGATGGATACAAATATGCCCACGACTACGAGGGCAATTTCGCACTGCAGGAATACCTACCACAAGGGCTGGAAGGTAGTAGGTTCTATGAACCTGGCAACACACCACGCGAACAGGACACCCGCAATAGTCTGCGTGCCCGATGGGGATCGAAATACGGCTACTAGTCTAAATGTTCCACCCACTCTTTTAGCGGCGTGTGCATCACTTGCACGAAGGCATGCTGCAATGCTTCAACACTGAGAAAACCGCACGAATGGGCCACCTGTTCTAGCTGTTCTTCATCGTCGAAGACAATATCAGGCTGGTTCATCATAATGTCTGAGGCCTTTTCTACCCGCAAGCTGGTGATGTAATCGCCAAAGGGTGTTCCCTGCATACGATGGATGGCATCGACAACATCGTCTTGAGAAACCTTGAAAAACTCGCTGAGCATGAAGACGGAGAGGTCGGGGTTGAGATAATGCTCCTCTTGCTCCACATACTGGACTATCTGATGTCCAAGCTCGTCAAGGTTGCCTCGTCCGAATCGATTGCTGTGCAATTTGGATGCCAATCGTTCGGCACCATAGCCCAAATAGTAGGTATACCTTCCGAGAAGGAACAGGTCGACAGCTTGAACCAGACAGAGAACAAATGCCACTCCTAAAGGTCGGGGGCGGTTGAATGGGAAAAAGAGGTAGAAGATAAGCACACACAGGCAGTTGATTCCCACGGTGATATATATGCCACGGATGTTTCCTAAATTGTGATGTTCGGAAGTGAAGTATTCATTGAGCGTATTGCTCAAGCGACGTATACTTTTGGACACATATACCATTACATAGAAAGCCTCGGATATCAACACGATCCAGTATAAATAAAAGTGGACAGCCACGATGAGATTATACCTCCAACTGCCAGAAAAGAAGTGGTCGGCCATTCCTTCAGCACTATTATGTATCCACAGACGATACATGTCGATCCCCCCAATCGCTACCGACACAACCATGAAGCCTATGGTGATGAAAGAGGGCAATACCAATATTTTCGACATAAGGTTTGCACCTTGGGGGCGCGTGTAGATTGCGATTGCAGCCTGAGTAATGGGTAAGACAGACAACGACATGACCATATAGAGGATCACAAGAATATACTCTCCCATCAGGAAGGTGTTAAAGAAGGTACTGTACAAAACCACAGATAGACCGAAAAGGTAGAGTGCAACCGTCATGAGCCACTGTGAACCCAGCACTTTTCTCCTAAAAAAGAGTATCGACAAAGGCCAGATCAAGGTGATAAGGCCGACCGTAAGGTATATGATTGAAAGAAGTGACATGTTATTGTTTCTTGATTAATTCCACCAAATAACGAGCATCGTAGTCGAGATGGTAAATGTAGCGCCCCATGACATATTGCATAATCGTCACCAAAATAGCTATCCCTATCAGCCAGTATTTATAGAAATGAGGACGATAGTCGATCAGATAGACCGTAATGAAAGCCAGCACAATGAATACAAGGGTGTAAACTATCAATTGCCATGTGCTAATTCGAGGGACATTGATGCCTTGTGCGTAGAAAGAATTGAAGCGTTTTGCAAATATCCTTAGTTTATGCACAGCAGTAATCATTAGGACAATACACGATAGTAGCATTAGGGAGGGATACAGATAATGGTCCCAAAACAGCATATAATTCCAAGCCATGTCGCCAGGTATCCAACTCGCCATTCCTTCCTGAATTGCAAAACACATTGAATCATAGCGGCGTGGTCCGAGCCAAAATGCCCCCACGGTGAGTCCGAGTATGTAGACGAGTGGCACGAAAAAGGAACGACGCTGCGACAGGCTAGCACCGTTGGGTTCGGTTAAAGAGCAAATACCCACATAGTACATGGGCACACATATCAAGGAAGTGGAGATAAAAAGAAAGTCATAGATAAATCCTGCATGCGACCTGCCACGTAGTATAATGGTGATGAAAAACATGGCAAATGCCTCGAAGATCATCATGACGCTTAAGATAAGCTGAGCTCTTGTAGGTCTCCGTTTAATGATGAGGATGAGCAATGCCCATAAAAGAGACATTGCTGCCGGAAGGAGAATGATGAACGACCACTTCATTTTCTATCTTGTTCTATAAAATGTACCAACTCATCGACTGCGTCCTTTTGGTCGATGTCGCGTTTTATTATCTCATGACCCTTGTAGAGGGTAATCTTACCTCTTCCGGACCCTACGTAGCCGTAGTCGGCATCGGCCATCTCGCCGGGGCCGTTGACGATGCAGCCCATGACGCCTATCTTGACGCCCACTAGGTGCTTGGTCTTGGCCTTTATCTCCTTCAGGGCACGCTGTATGTCGTACTGTGTACGGCCACAGCTGGGACAGGCGATGTACTCGGTCTGGGTGATGCGTGCACCCACGGCCTGCAGGATATCGTAGGCGATGGGCATCTCGGCCTCGGGGTCTTCGGTGAGGGAGACGCGGATGGTGTCGCCGATGCCGTCGAGCAGCAGGGCGCCGATGCCGGCGGCAGTCTTGAGGCGGCCCTGCATGCCGTCGCCCGCCTCGGTGACGCCGAGGTGGATGGGATAGTCCATGCCGAGGGTGTGCATCTTCTGCACGAAGAGGCGCGTGCTGTCCACCATGACCTTCACATTAGATGCCTTCATGGAGAATACGAGGTCGTGGTAGTCCTGCGCCTCGCACACCTGCGCGAACTCCAGCGCGCTCTGCGCCATGCCCTCGGGGGTGTTGCCGTAGCGGCTCATGATGCGCTCGGAGAGCGAGCCGTGGTTGGTGCCGATGCGCATGGCGGTGTGGTGGCGCTTGCAGATGTCGATGAGCGAGGCCATCCTCTCCCCTATCCTCTTCAGCTCGTCGTTGTACTCCTGGTCGGTGAACTCCAGCTTGCCGGTATTGCGGTCGGTGTAGTTGCCGGGGTTGACGCGCACCTTCTCCACCAGCGTGGCGGCGACCTCGGCGGCCTTGGGGTTGAAGTGGATGTCGGCCACCAGCGGCACCTCACAGCCGCGCCTGAGGAGTTCCTCTTTGATGCGGCCGAGGTTCTCGGCGGCCTTCACGTCGGGCGCCGTGATGCGCACCAGCTCGCAGCCCGCCTCCACCATGCGGAGCGCCTGCTCCACGGTGGCGCGGGTGTCCATCGTGTCGGTATTCGTCATGCTCTGCACGCGCACGGGCGCTCCCCCGCCCAGCGTCAGCTTGCCTATATGTATCTGTCTGCTCATAGAGTTAGAACATCAAAACGTGAATGTGAACGACTGCGGGTCGGGATAGCAGCTGTGGAAGACGAGCGTGTAGGTTCCATGCTCGATGCTGTGGAGGTCGAACTCGTTGTCAACATCGCACATGCAGTCGGCTTGTGGATTACTCTCATCTTCGTACTCATAGATGTCAATGGTCTGTCCGATGCGGGTGGCACTGACGGTGATGCCACCATCAATTTCGGCGGTGCCGCAGTTGACCATCAGGTTGTGGTGCGTAACATGCAGCCGCTGGCTGGCGACATCGTATGACACACTCACAGAATCGGGACTGTACACGCCCTTTGTGCCATTGTCGGTGTGGGAGAGACACTCGGAGTGGTGGGCATTGTAGTTGGTGTTCAGCGGCTCGGGGTCCTCGCTCTTGCCGCATTGGAAGGACATGGTCAGCATGGCACCCATAATCAGTGCCACAGTCGATTTAATCATCTTCTTCATAGTCTATATCTGCTAAAAGTTTACGATATTCGCGCGATGGTGCGCTGCAAGCTGAGGACCTGGGCTTTGAGTTGCTTGACCTGGTCCTGCAGGTTGGCGTTCTGATTCTTGAGGCGACGCACTTCATCCTCAAGCTCATCGATGGTGGGGAAGCTGAGGCGACCGTCGTCGTCGTTAGGTACAGGTGCGGGACGACGACCAATGGTGTCGTCGTTGAAAGCTTTAGCTTTGCCTTCTTGGTCTGCCATTCGAATCAGCTGGCTAGGTGCGAAAGGCATGTCGAAGCCTGTCTCGTCCTCGACGTACACCATGCCGCCCTGTATTTTCTTAACGATTCCCCCGCCCACAGCGTTGAGGAACTTCACTTTATCTCCTACTTCAAATTGTGCCATAGTTGCATTAATATTTTGACTGCAAAAATACAACTTATTCGCGACATGTGCAATTTTATTTTACCAAATGCATATAAATTATTACTTTTGCAATCGAAAATTACACTATTCAACATGAAAGGATTTAAGACTTATTCCATCGCACTACTCTGCACTACAGTATTCTGCGGATGTACTGTCACCTCGCACGTCACCTCCTACAATGCCTTCGACCGTGCAATTAACAAGGTGGCAGAAGAGATAAAACAAGAGGGATTCTCTCTCGAAAGCTCAGAGAAAAAAAACATACGCGACATACCACTTTCCGTTCGTGCATCAGAGTCTTATAGCCCTGACGAACATGGCTTCCAGGGAAGCAACGCCACGGGAGTCTCCTATTCCAACACCTACAGCTTCAAAAACAGCAACGGTGAAACGATGAGCTATACGGTGTCGTACCGCACTGGTGTCAATCCTAAACAAGGTGTGGTCTATGTCACCGACGTGAGCATAGACGGATGCGAGACCTCCAACCCCGCCCACTACGAACGTTTATGTGGCAAGAGTGCCCCCATCCACATGCTGACCAATTTGGAGAAAGACACCACAACGGTGCTTTGATTCAATCTGGACGACACAATATTTTAAGCTTAAACAATCTCGTCGGCTAGCACAGCAAAATCGATGCCGTCGAAGTTGCCGCTGCTCATCATCAGCAGATTAGCGTTCTGCCACTCCATCTCCTTCACCTTGGCCACCATAGCGGCGCTGTCGGTAAATACTTCCACATTTCTCACTGCGTGGTTTTGGTTCCTATCGGTGTTCGGTTCCCCTTCGGGGTCGCCAACAAAGGCCTTGCGCACCGCCTCGGGGTCGAGCGGCGGCAGTTTCTTCAGTTGCAGGGCATGCTGGCTGAAGTAGACGTAGCGCACATCGGCCTCGTCCATCGCATGGGCATACTGCTGCAGGAACTCCTGCGTCAGCGAGCTGAAGGTGTGTAGCTCCATGCAGGCCACTAGGCGACGGTCGGGATACTGCTCGCGCATGGCGTGGATGGTGGCACGAAGCTTTGAGGGAGCATGGGCGAAGTCCTTATACACCGCACAGGTATCGCTCTTCTTCACCAACTCCAGGCGCTTCGAGGCACCCTCGAACGAGGAGATAGCTTCGTCGAACTGCTCATCGGTCACTCCCACCTGTCGGCAAGCCAAGCGTGCGGCAGTGAGGTTGAGCAGATTATGGTGGCCGAAAACCATCAATGGGGTTTTATGGTTCGAATGAGTCAAATAGGTGATGCCGTTCTCTACCACATGCTCGGGGCAAACGTATGGCAGCTTCTGTATGTCGGTGCGTTGGTTCTCCACTGCCACGCGGTGTACCTCCTTATCCTCGTCGCAATATATGAGGACACCTGTGGAGTCCGACAGACCGGCCTTGATCGAAACGGGTTCAATCAGGTCGATGAATTTATCAAACTGCTCACGGTAGATGTCGAACGTCGGAAAAACATTGATGTGATCCCATTCAATGCCAGTGATGATGCCCACGTTGGGATGGTAGAGGTGGAACTTGGGTCGGCGGTCGATGGGCGAGGTCAAGTATTCGTCGCCCTCGATGACCATCACCTTTGCGGTGTGCGAGAGGCGAACCATCACCTCGAAGCCCTTCAGCTGGGCTCCCACCATATAGTCGGCCTCGATGCCACAGTGGGCCAACACATGCAATATCATGGCCGTGGTGGTCGTCTTGCCGTGGCTGCCGCCGATGACGATGCGCATCTTGTCCTTGCTCTGCTCGTAGAGGTACTCCGGGTAGCTATATATCTTCAGTCCCAACTCCTGGGCGCGCAGCAGTTCGGGGTTGTCCACACGGGCATGCATGCCCAGCACCACTGCATCGAGATCCTTGGTGATCCTCTCGGGATGCCAACCGAACTCTGCCGGTAGCAGACCGTACCTCTCCAGTCGGCTTTTTGCTGGGTCGAAAATCTCGTCGTCACTTCCGGTGACGGTAATCCCTTTCTGACAGAGTGCGATAGCAAGATTGTGCATCGCCGAACCTCCAATGGCAATAAAATGGACTTTCATACTGGTATATTTGTTATTCACTATTAACGACTCGAATCCATGTTTAGTATATCAACGGTACATTCATCCGCCTTATGCCACAAATCGCTGATACATAATACCTTCGTACTATATCCGTAGCAACAACCTGTCGTCACGGTGCATTCACGGTTCATGTACGGTGCATGTACGGTGCATGTACGGTAGTGATACGTGGAAGGGGGAATCCGTTTTTAGACCACCTGTGAGGTCGACTTTGGAAAATAGCAAAAATATTTTACTACCTGCTTCTCGAGGAATCGACGATCGAGCTGGTCGCTGGCCTCGCTAATATCCACACAACGTCCATCTTTGTACAACACCTTTATTTCTTGGTCGTTGAAGTCGTAGGAGCGATTGTGCAGTTCGCCGGTGCCGTGGAAGTAGTCGCACGCTATACCCTCGAACGGCTCGTTGCTGAATCGGATGGCCGGCAACTGGCGATTGACAAGGCTCTGACAGAGCGTGCGGAGTATTTCGTCGGGGTAATGCTGCCAGCGCTTGACGGCCACCATCACATCGTCGTCGTCCAACTCGGCAAACCGGTCGAGCAGCGGCGGGGTATAGAAATCCTCAGCGGTGTAGCGATGCGACAGGAAAACGCTGAGCGGCGAATCGGCTATATGGCCCACACTCACCTGCCCATTGCCTATCATCTCTCGAACACGCCTGAGGATGTTCAACAGCACCTGGTCGGCGGCAATGACAGTCTTGTGCATATACACCTGCCAGTACATCAAGCGACGGCTGATGATAAACTTCTCCACACTGTAGATACCCTTCTCGTCGACCACCAGCTCGTCGTCGTGTACATTGAGCATGCTGATGATGCGGTCGGTGCCTACAATACCCTCACTCACACCTGTGAAGAAGCTATCGCGCCCTAGGTAGTCCAGACGGTCCATATCCAACTGGCTGCTCACCAGCTGATGGAGGAAATGCTTGGGATAGGTATTGGAGAAAATGTCGATGGCTACATCCAGTGCTCCTTTCATCTCTTCGTTGATACGCTGCATCATGAGGAGGGTGATCTCCTCGTGCGGCACGTCCACCAGCACACGCTCCGACGTATGGGAGAAGGGTCCGTGACCAATGTCGTGCAACAGGATGGCCAATTTAGCCCCGCGGCACTCTTCGTCGGTGATAGCCACCCCCTTCTGCCGCAGCACATCGAGAGCCCGACCCATCAGGTTCAGTGCCCCGAGCATGTGGCTGAAGCGTGTGTGCATAGCACCAGGATAGACCAAATGGGTCAGTCCCAGCTGCTTAATGCGACGCTGCCGTTGAAAATAGGGATGTTCTATCACAGCGAGAATCACCGGATCTTCCACAGAGAGGAATCCGTCATATACCGGGTCGTTGATAATCTTACGTTTCGTCATAGTATGTCGGATAAAAGACCTGCAGCTTCGGCTACCATCTCGCCGCAGGGTTTCTTGCCAGCAGCTAGCAGGCGGCCACAGACGATGTCGCCGTTGCTTTGGCGAAATTTCTCTATTAGGGTGCGGGTGTCGGGGGTATGTTGTGTGAGGCCACACACCATAGCCATGCCGCTGACGCAGCCACACACTTCGCGTGTGCCTGCCAGACCGCGACCGAACGGGGCGGCCACATTCATGGCATCCTCCCCTTTTATCGGCAACCTGTCGGCCCAAGCCATCACCACCGCCTGGCAGCAGTTGCAGCCCTGCTTGTGCAAAGCACGGGCCTTTTCCATTCGTTCTTCCTTGGTCATTGTCTCATCTGTTTGGTAATCTCCCATATGGCTATTGCAGCGGCACAGCTGACGTTGAGCGAGTGTTTTGAGCCATACTGCGGTATCTCGAGAAAAGCATCGCAGCGTTCAAGCACCGATTCCTGTACACCCTCTATCTCGTTGCCGAATATGAGGGCGATGGGCTTGTCGGTGGCTATGCGGTCGCTGCCTAGTTTGAGGCTGTTGTGCGTCAACTCCACTGCATATAGCCTATAGCCTGCACCTTGCAGGTAGTCAAGTGCCTGGTTGGTGTCGCTGCATTCGACCCACGGCACACTGTCCTCGGCTCCAAGAGCGGTTTTGTGTATATCCCGATCTGGCGGGATGGCCGTGATGCCACAGAGATATATTTTGGCGACACCCATTGCATCGGACGTGCGGAAGATTGAGCCTATATTGTTCTTGCTTCGCACATTGTCCAGAACCACCGCCACTGGCACAAGACCGGTGCTGGTACGGTATTCTGACGCGTCCACACGCGCCATTTCTTCTGTGGTTATTTTAATGGTATTGTTCATCCCACACTGCCCTCCAGACTGATCGACAGCAGTTTCTGTGCCTCGACAGCGAACTCCATGGGCAACTTTTTCAGCACGTCTTTGGCGTAGCCGTTGACGATGAGACCCACGGCGCTCTCGGGACTAATGCCGCGCTGCTGGCAGTAGAAGAGTTGGTCCTCGCTGATCTTGCTCGTCGTAGCCTCGTGCTCCAGAATAGCGGTGTGGTTGTCGGCCTTGATGTATGGCCAGGTGTGGGCTCCACACTGGTCGCCGAGCAGCAGACTGTCGCACTGCGAGTAGTTACGGGCATTGTCAGCCCCACGGCCTATCTGCACCAGGCCTCGGTAGCTATTGTGGCTCCGTCCGGCACTGATGCCTTTGCTCATAATGGTGCTGTGGGTGTTCTTGCCCACATGTATCATCTTTGTGCCCGTATCGGCCTGCTGGTAGTTGTTGGTGACGGCGACGCTATAGAACTCCGCCGTGCTGTCGTCGCCCTGCAGGATGCAGCTGGGGTACTTCCACGTCACGGCGCTGCCGGTCTCCACCTGCGTCCAGCTGAGCTTCGAGTGCGACCCTTTGCAGATGCCACGCTTGGTGACGAAGTTATATATGCCACCCTTCCCTTCCTTGTCGCCTGGGTACCAGTTCTGTACGGTGCTGTATTTCACCTCGGCATCCTTCATCACCACAATCTCCACAATGGCGGCATGCAGCTGGTTTTCGTCCCTCTGTGGAGCAGTGCAACCCTCCATATAGGAGACGTAGGCCCCCTCGTCGGCCACGATGAGGGTACGTTCGAATTGGCCCGTGCCTTTGGCATTGATGCGGAAGTAGCTGGAGAGCTCCATCGGGCAGCGCACCCCTTTGGGAATGTAGCAGAAGGAGCCGTCGCTGAAGACAGCACTATTGAGGGCTGCAAAGAAGTTATCAGCGGACGGGACCACACTGCCTAGGTATTTTCTAACCAGCTCCGGATGTTTTTGCACAGCCTCACTGATGGGCATGAATATGATGCCTTTCTCCTCCAATGCCTTTTGGCTCGTCGTCTTCACACTCACAGAGTCCATGATGGCATCGTAGGCAACGCCTACCGACGATTCGACACCAGCCAACGCTTCTCTTTCTCTCAGGGGGATGCCCAGCTTGTCGAAAGTGGCCAACAGTTCGGGGTCCACCTCGTCCATGCTCTTCTTTTTCTCCTGCTTGGGAGCTGCGAAGTATATGATGTCTTGATAGTTAGGACTTTCATACTCGAGGTGTGCCCAGTCGGGCTCCTTCATCTTCTGCCAACGGCGAAAGGCCTCGAGGCGGAATTCGAGCAACCATTCCGGCTCGTTCTTCTTTTGCGAAATGAGACGCACTATGTCCTCATCCAATCCTTTACGGATGGTTTCCGTATCTATATTCGTGGTAAAGCCCCACTTATATTCCTCGTTGGTGACTTCCTGGATAATATCCTTTTCGTTTTCTTCCATGCTATATTCGGGCAATACGTGCCGTAACGCTCACGGCACGCGGGTTATCTATCTGAATAAAGTGTTCTTGTTCCACCTGCCAATGGCGTATTGTCAAATCCTCGTCGAGGCGGCTTTCCATATTGTAATTCAACTCTATCACGAATGGCTGTTGTGTGTCGAATTCCTTTTCGTGCAAAAGGTCGAACAGCATACGGATATATTCGGAGTTGTTCACATGACGTGTATGGTCCAACATGGAGAACACAACTCGGCGTTGCATCTCGCCATCGGGCTGTACATCATTGGGTATCTTAACTTTCTGAATCTCTCTGTGCTCTGTAGCGAGGATGTCGTGATTCTCATACCCTTTTATTACGTCGTTGAGCCGAAGCACATGACGGGTGGTCATATCAATCATTGGCCAATAGGATGTACCCGACAACAGCTCTTTTCCATCCTTGTCGGTCATCATATAGTCTCTCCATGCCACCAATCCGTTGTGGCCACGACTCCATGTGGAAAGCTCCACGGTCTCAAAAGCATCCGGCAAGCGTCGTATATTGTATAGTGCACGGGTAAGCACCCAGGCACGGTTCTGGGCCACGAGGGTCTTGAATCCTATTCCCGTCGCATTGCCGTGGTATTCGGTGACTTCCTGACATAGACGAATTGCCGCCCAGGGGTGCAGCCGGTCGAACTCGTCGCACAAATACGAAGGTACTTCTATAGTCTGTCTGTATATCATAGTCTACATTCTTTCAGGTACATCGATTCCAAGTATTCCCATCGTGGTCTTCAGTGCATTGGCTACAAAGGCACAAAGTTGGACACGGAATCGTCTTGTATTCTCATCGCTTTCGCGCAGGATCGGGGTGTCTTGATAGAAGCTGTTGAAGGCTTTGGCCAACTCGAAGGCATAGTTGGCTATCTGTGCCGGACTGTAGGCTGCGGCTGCGGCGGCAATGGTTGCCGGCAGTGTGTGGAGGGTCTTGACGACAGCCTTCTCTTTGTCGTTCAGCTTCACCGACTCTATACTCCATCCACAATCCTCTTCAGCCTTACGGACTATACTCCGTATGCGGGCATGGGTGTATTGGATAAACGGACCTGTATTTCCGTTGAAATCTATGCTTTCCGACGGATTGAAGAGCATATTCTTGGTGGGATCCACCTTCAGAATGAAATACTTAAGGGCTCCCAAAGCCAGCATGTGATAGAGCTCGCGCTGCTCCGTTTCGCTCAGTTCGTCGGCCTTTCCACGCTCGCGACTCATATCAGCTGCGGTCTGCTCCATCTCGTCGATCAGGTCGTCGGCATCCACCACCGTGCCCTCTCTCGACTTCATCTTGCCATTGGGCAGCTCCACCATACCATAGCTGAGGTGATAGACTTTGTCTGCCCATTCGTAGCCCAGTTTTCCCAATATCAGTTTCAGCACCTTAAAGTGGTAGTCCTGCTCGTTGCCCACCACATAGATGAGTTGTCGAGCACCGAAGTCGCCCACACGCAGCAGGGCTGTACCCAGATCCTGGGTCATATACACACTGGTACCGTCGCGACGCAGCAACAGCTTTTGGTCGAGGCCGTCGGCTGTCAGGTCGCACCATACCGAGCCATCCTCCTTGCGGAAGAGCACTCCCATATCCAACCCCTTTTGCACCAACTCCTTGCCCAGCAGATAGGTCTGACTCTCGTAGTATACCTTGTCGAAGCCGACCCCCAGACGTTTGTATGTTTCGTCGAAGCCGGCATACACCCATCCATTCATTTTCTCCCACAGGGCACGCACCTCGGCATCGCCCTCTTCCCAGCGTTTGAGCATCTGCTGAGCCTCTACCATTAGGGGAGCATCTCGTTTGGCCTGCTCCTCCTCTACCCCACTCTCCATCAGCTTCTTAACCTCTTCCTTATAGTGCTTGTCGAATTCGACATAGTATTTACCCACCAGATGGTCACCTTTCATGCCACTTGTTTCGGGTGTTTCGCCGTTGCCGTATCGAAGCCATGCAAGCATACTCTTGCAGATATGTATACCACGGTCGTTGACGAGGTTCACCTTCTTCACATTGGCACCAGAGGCTGCCAGCAACTGACTCACAGACCAGCCTAACAAATTGTTGCGTATATGTCCTAGGTGGAGAGGTTTGTTGGTGTTCGGGCTACTGTATTCTACCACTATGGGAGCATCGTCGGCATTGGCATGACGCACTCCGAACGAGACATCGTGTGATTTATCGTTGACAAAGTCCAACCAATAGCGATCGGCAATCTCGAAGTTGAGGAACCCTTTCACCACATTGAATCCACACACCTCGCTTTGGTGCTCTACCACATAGGCACCGATTTCGTTGGCCAAAACATCAGGACTCTTGTGTGCCTGCTTCACATAAGGGAATACGACGAGCGTGAAATCGCCTGTAAATTCGCGTCGTGTTTCCTGCAAACTGATGGATTCCGGTGCAAGAGAAATACCGTAAAGCGAGTCGAGCGCCTTGCTAATAGTCTGATTAAGTGATTCTACTATATTCATTACTACATTATTTTAAAAATGCAAATATACAAAAAAAACATCAAACATATCGAAGATATTTATCCACACACACATACCCCCACACCGTCTACTCTTCCATGCCTGGCTAAATTGGACTCCAAAAAGAATATTGCCGATGCTATAGATGGGTGCTTTCTACATGTCGGATAATGGAATGTCGACACGAATCGACGAGCGAAAGACAAAGCGAAGCACATTTAATCGCATTTGAAATCATAGTATCCCATTGCTGAAAAACTACCCAACTCTTAGAAAAATAAATGATGACAAATAGATGAGTAGGAGTTGAGTAAGAGATGAGTAAGAGATGGTCGGTTTTTATTACTGGAAATCAACGGTTTGCAAAAAGGCTTTTTTTGAGCTGTTTTTATCGTTTTTCGATAAATAATCCAATTTTTTTTCATATCGAAATCCAGTCGACAGACAGAATGATTTATATGTCTGATATTAGGCATCCTACGAATCATAAGACTACAAGAATGGATATTTCATTTCCGGTCGAAAAAAAAGTCGTACTTTTGCACCCTGAAATGAGCGAGCAAGAGATATATTATGTCGATGTGCTGCTACCGCTACATCTTCCTGAATACTACACGTATAGAGTTCCACAAGAATACAATGGGAAGATAAAGGTTGGGATGCGAGTTGTCGTTCAGTTTGGTCGACAACGGCTCTATTCGGCCTTGGTCAGGCAGGTACATACCCATGCACCGCAATGGAAAGCCAAATACATCATGTCTGTGCTTGATGTTGAACCAATTGTGACGGAAGACCAAATGGTGTTTTGGGAATGGCTTGCCCGCTACTACATGTGCTATCCGGGCGATGTGATGGCGGTGGCCCTCCCTTCGGGCATGAAACTGGCAAGCGAGAGCGCCGTGGCCATCCATCCCGATTACGATGGTGAACTGTCGCAACTCGGCAAATATGAAGTCCAGGTGGTGCAGTTGCTTTCCGAACAACGGGTAATGAAGGTGAACGACCTCTCGAAGGCTATCGGAGTAATGAAGATTATGCCGCTGATTAGAGGAATGATAGAGCGATCCATTATAGTGATGGATGAGGAGATAAGCAACTACTATCGGCCCAAGACCTCCACCTACGTACGGCTAGCCGACCAATATCAGTCCGACCAATCCTTACACTTGCTCTTCGATCAGCTTGAGAAAAAGAAATACACCAAGCAGGTCGAGGTATTGCTACAACTGATACAACAGGCTCAGAATAAGAGCGATGCAATAGCCAAACGACTGCTTCCGCAGGGATCGGCTATCAACACATTGCTCAAAAACGGCATCCTCGTTGCCGAAGAGCACACCGAAAGTAGAATAGAAGACTATGGCGACGACCAGATTGTCGATCCTAGCAGCATCGTGCTGAACGAAGAGCAACAAGCGGCATACGACACAATCTCGAACGACAAAGTACACAATGTCTGTCTTTTGCATGGTGTTACTTCAAGTGGTAAAACAGAGGTATACGTACGCCTAGCACACGACGTGATGCAACAAGGTGGACAGGTGCTTTTCCTGCTTCCTGAAATAGCGCTCACCACGCAGGTCATCAACCGACTGAAACGCTACTTTGGCTCCTCGGTAGGTGTGTATCACAGCCGCTTCACACCCAATCAGCGGGTCGAGGTATGGAAACGTACCCATTCGTCGGAGGCCGACCGGCTGCAAATCATATTGGGTGCACGCAGTGCCCTACTACTCCCTTTTAACAATCTGCAGCTCATCATCGTCGACGAAGAGCACGACACGAGCTACAAACAGCAGGAACCAGCCCCTCGCTATCATGCACGCGATGCCGCCATTTGGCTGGCCTCACACTGCGGTGCCAAAGTGGTGCTAGGATCCGCCACCCCCAGTGTGGAGAGCTACTACAACGCCATGACCTCTAAATATGGCTTTGCCTCCATCATGCAGCGCTACGGAGGCTACCAACTGCCGCAAATCGAGGTGGTGGATATGGGCAAGGCACATCATGAGAAACAGATGCATGGCAATTTCAGCCAAACCCTGCTTGATGCCATCGACGATGCCCTCATGAAGCACGAGCAGGTCATCCTCTTCCAGAACCGCCGTGGATTTTCCCTGCACCTCGAGTGCGACGAATGCCACAACACCATGCAATGTATCCACTGCGATGTGTCGCTGGTCTACCACAAAGCCACCCAATCGCTTCGTTGTCACTACTGTGGCTACTCCATACCCGTCCCTTCCGAGTGCCCAGCATGCCACAGCTCACGGCTACGGATGGTAGGTATCGGCACCGAACGGGTCGAGGAAGACCTACAAATCCTCTTCCCTGATGCTGTAGTGGCCCGCATGGACCTCGACAGTACAATGCAGAAAAACCAATATCTAGAACTGCTCAACGACTTCCAGCAACGACGTATCGACATCTTGGTTGGCACACAAATGGTTACCAAAGGGCTTGATTTCCAAAATGTATCGGTGGTTGGTATTATCAATGCCGACAATATCATCAACTATCCCAACTTCCGTTCGTTCGAAAGAGCATTCCAGCAGATGACCCAAGTAAGCGGACGTGCTGGACGGCATGGCAACAGTGGTCGAGTAATCATACAGACTTTCAACCCACAACATCAGGTGATCGGCAATGTAGTAGACCACGATTATACCAACCTCTACAACGAACAGATACAGGAACGGAGGGTCTTTCGCTACCCGCCCTTCTACCGCATGATTCAAATCACCCTCAAACACCGCGATGCCGACGTACTGAATGCCGCTGCCGAATGGCTGGCCACAGCCCTGCGATCGGCATTTGCTTGGCGTGTGATGGGGCCGGAATACCCGTTGGTGGCACGTGTAAGGGCACTTTACCTGAAACAGATCATGCTCCGATTCGAGAAGTCGGAACCCATCTCCGATGCCAAACGGGTGATCATGCAGATGGCTGCAGACCTGACTAAACAGGAAGGATGGTCGGGTGTGGCGGTGGTGTTCGATGTCGACCCATATTGACACGGCCTAACTGGAGCCTTGCATTCCTAAATCTACACCACCAATGACTGAGTGAATAATGGTAAAAAAAGAGCCGGTACACGACAGAAATCTGTTTCGTGGATACAAAGCATCTGCATAGACACTCCTGTACAACAGCGTCTTGTAAAAAAAATTTGGCAGATATGCAAAAAAGTGGTACTTTTGCAATCCATTTTTTGAAGAAAAGAGTAAACTCATAACAATAGGGCAAGTCTTATACGACCAGCTCCCATTGAATCCCCCAGGGTAGGAATACAGCAAGGGTGTTTGGTTGTAGCGGTGCGATATAATCAGCTTGCCCTTTTTTAATGCCGATGATGACCTTTTGGGCATATATTATAATAGTATTGGGAATAGTGGTGTGGGGGTTGATGGTGCCGTTTGGAAAACGCCTTTCGGACAATACAATGCGAGCAATCACCGTGTTTGGCGGTGCTTTTCTTTTGGCTGTATGCTGTCTGGAGTTGCTTCCAGAAGCCACTGCGGGGGTCTTCATGGACGACACCTGGCTGGGCAAGCTTCCCTTCGTGGCCATTCTAATAGGATTCCTTCTTCAACAAGTGCTCGACGGTCTCTCGGCACATGCCGAACATGGCCACACCGAGGATGGCTATACCATCGGTGGCCTCATGCTGGGACTCTGCCTACATGCTTTCCTCGAAGGAATGCCTCTGGTGCAGGACGGACAGGTAAACAAAGGATTGCTATGGGGGATTGTGGTGCACAATATCCCAGTCGCCATACTGCTGGTTGGCCTGATGACTGCACGTGGTCACTCTTTCGGACGCATACTGCTGCTACTCTTCCTCTTTGCCATCATGTCGCCACTGGGCTCGCTTTGCTGTAGCCACCTAATTCAACCTGCCCCCCGCTGGCAGTGTTTCATCGACGGATTGGTAGTGGGTGTGCTTCTGCACGTCAGCAGCAGCATTCTCTTCGACCATAAGAGGAACCACTTCTCGTGGCTGAATCTACTTCTCATTCTGCTGGCCTTTGTGTCAGTGTATTTCATTGTTTAAAAACACTTATGACAAATCAAGAACAGATAAAAGACCTAATATCACGCAAAGATGCTCTGCATCGGTTTCTAGAAATAGAAGCCAAACAAGCATGGATAACCAACGAGGAGAAAAAGACCGAGGCCCCCGACTTCTGGAACGACCCCAAAGAGGCTCAACGGGTGGTGAAAGGCATCAACTCGCAAAAGAGTTGGGTGAATGCTTTCAAAGAAGTGGACCAAGCCTGTGGTGACATGGAGGTGATGGGCGAGTTCTTCGAGGCAGGCGATGCCTCCGAGGAAGAGCTTTTGGCACAGATTGCCCTCACGCAAAAGAAGGTGGAGGAACTCGAATTTAAGAATATGCTCCGCAACGATAGCGACCGGCTCGATGCCGTGCTCTCCATCAACGCCGGAGCCGGCGGTGTCGAGGCCCAGGACTGGGCCGAGATGCTCATGCGCATGTATATCCGCTATGCCGAGACCCACGGCTACAAGGTGGTCATCTCCAACTCGCTCGATGGCGACGGGGCTGGCATCAAGAGCTGCACCCTACAGATCGAGGGCGACTTCGCCTACGGCTACCTTAAAAGCGAGACTGGCGTACACCGCCTCGTCCGCGTCAGTCCCTTCAATGCCCAGGGCAAACGCATGACTTCCTTCACCTCTGTCAGCGTCACTCCACTAGTCGACGATTCCATCGAGGTCGTCGTCGACATGAGTCGCCTCAGCTGGGATACCTTCCGTTCCGGTGGTGCCGGTGGACAGAATGTCAACAAGGTAGAGTCAGGCGTTCGTCTCCGCTACCAGTACAAAGACCCCTACACCGGTGTCGAGGAAGAAATCCTCATTGAAAACACCGAGACCCGTGACCAACCCAAAAACAAAGAGAACGCCATGCGTCTGCTCCGCTCGCAACTTTACGACCGCGAGTTGAAGCACCGTATGGAGGAAAAGGATAAGATCAAGGCTAGCCAGAAAAAGATCGAATGGGGATCACAGATCCGCTCCTATGTGATGGACGACCGTCGTGTGAAAGACCACCGCACTGGCTACCAAACCTCCGACGTGGCTGGTGTCATGGACGGCCACATTGATGAGTTTATCAAGGCCTACTTGATGGAATTCGGTGCTGAAGGCTGACATCGTTCAGCACCTAATTCTATTCAATTACCTAATGAAATTATTAATATTTTAACTAACATCACGGCGACAAACTCACATCTCAATCTCCATAATGACTGTAAAACATGAATTTAAACGTAAATCTTCAGCACAGTGGTATTGTTATTTACTAATTCCTTTTTTCCTGTTTATACTCCCCAATACCGTCTTTGCTCAAGTATCTGAAGGCTTCTACTACATTCAGAACAATAACAATTCGTCTCACTATCTCACCCCGTCGGGCAATATATACAATAGTGATGCAAGTAAGCCGTTTCTGAAGACAACAGAGGGCGGCAACAACGAGGACGGCATCTGGGAGGTGCGTAGCACGGGCGACGGGAGTACATACTACATTATACACTACGCCTCAGGGAAGTATGTGGTTCGCAACGGGGTTATAGGGAATTCTCAGGCTGTGCACCTCGAAACATATGTCCACACTGGGATCTGTCAGCGGCACAGTCCATCTCACTATTGAGGGTAACAGCGTCGTCGGCACTGAAGGTGATGGCACCGACTTTGGCAATGTGTACGGAGGCGGAGAGGAAAGCGATGTCTACTCCGACACCTCTGTCATCATCAAAGACAACACCGTTGTCCATGGAAATGTATATGGCGGTGGAAACCAAGGTTCTGTCGGCGGTAGCTCCCATGTAAGGCTCTGCGACGACTGCTCTTTCTGAACGGTCATCCCCACCCCTCAACCATCCGTGTGTTGTATCTCATGCGGCAACAGTAGACGCATAGCTAGGTGAAGAATAATTCTACGGTCTCTAAACCCCAGCCTTCCAAAGGATAGAAATGTATCTATATGAAACAAACAACCAACAGAAGAGCACCGTGAGTGTCCCTCTGCAGGTCGTTTGGTTATTGGGCACAAAGCAGTGGTTTATTCCACCACCTCTGCCATGGCAGTGCTACCGCGATAGGCGGGGCAGGTGTGATGGGTGCAGCTGGATGCCACCAGTGCGATTACCACCACGGCCAATAGTGCTAATGCTTTCTTCTTCATCGTTGTGTTATCTTTAAAAAAGGATTAGTCTGTATTGTTTACAATCCAATTTTCTCGTTTACTATCTTCAAGATTTCGGCCTCCTGCTTCAGTGCCTCGTCCTCGATAGCTTGGGCACGTGCCAGGATGTCTGCCTTGAATACCTCGTCCTTGAGCGAGGATGCATTAATCTTCACATTGAGGTGGGCACCCATAACGGCACTGCGGGCTGCGAGACTTCCCACGCCACCATCGGTGACACTGTTGGGGTTGCCCCACTCTACCATGGCACGGCACACCTCGAAGGCCTCCAGGCTCTTTTGCATGGTGCGGAAAGGCACCTCGGTGGCATAGCGGGTAGCCTCCTGGATAGCGGCAGAGCGTGCGGCTTTCTCCTCGTCGGTCTTCTTGGGCAGACCAAAGGCATTCATGATGCGATTGAAGGCTTCTGTGTCTTCGTCGACAAGGTGCAGCAACTCTTCCTTAAGGGCTTGACCCTTGACGGCCACGTCGCTGAACTTCTCCCATTCGTCGTCGTATGCTGCCTTGCCTCCAGTGAGGTTGGCCACCATGGTGCCAAGGCTGGCTGCCAAAGCACCCATATATGCACTCACGCTACCACCACCAGGAGCGGGGCTCTCGCTGGCCGTCTCGTCGCAGAAGCCGCGGCATGTGAGGTCGACGAGCTTCTTCTTCGAGTGGTCCTCGATGAGGTATTCTATCACTTTCTCCTTGGGGTCGAAGGGCTTAAGGTCGTCTAGACCCATGCTCTTGATGGCCACCTTCATAATCTCATCCTCGCTCACTCCCAGGCTGCGTTGCTGTTTGGCCAAATAGTATTTGCCGGCATCGATCAGCACGCTCTTGGGTATAAGTCCGACTATTTCACATCCCGTTACACGCAGGCCTCGGTTGGCGGCGCAACGGCACACTTCGTCGAAGCAGAGATGCACGGGGGCTACTTTGATACTGGTGATATTCATGCTCACCTGGGCAATGCCGTAGTCCTCGATATACCAACCGATGGCTTTGGTGCCTTTCAGTGTGCCAGGGATCATGATGGTCTTGCCATTTTCGTCCTTGATGGGCTTGCCGCTGGGTTTGCCACCTTCGCGTTTGGGACGTCCTTTCTCGCGGACATCGAAGGCGATAGCATTGGCACGACGGGTGCTGGTGGTGTTCAGATTGTAGTTGATAGCCACTAGGAAGTCGCGTGCACCCACCTGTGTGGCACCGGTGTGGGCGGTATGGTCGTTCCAAGCATTAGGACCGAAATCGGGCTTCCATTGCTCGGTACCCAGACGGCTGCTGAGGCTCTCATACTCGCCAGTGCGACAGTAGGCCAAATTGCGGCGTTCGGGAATAAAGGCTGCATTCTCGTAGCAATAGATGGGAATCTGAAGTTCGTCGCCCAGACGCTTACCGAGCTTGTGGGCATACTCCACCACTTCTTCCATTGAGATATTGCTCACCGGAATGAGCGGACACACGTCGGTGGCACCCTGACGGGGGTGGGCACCGTGATGCTGGCTCATGTCGATGAGCTCGGCTGCTTTACGCACCACTTGGTAGGCGGCTTCCAATACGGGTTCCGGCTCGCCGACAAAGGTGATAACGGTACGGTTGGTGGTCTGACCGGGATCGACATCGAGCAGTTTCACTCCTTCTACCTTTTCGATCTCAGCTGTGACCTGATTGATGATATCCATGTTGCGGCCCTCACTAATATTGGGCACACATTCAATAAGTTGCTTCATTTTAGTATGTATTTTAAACACTGCAAATATACAAAAAAAAATTGTTGTGCAAACATTATTGTGATTATTTTAATAATAGCTATCCACAGTATGTTAAAAATCCTTATCTGAACCGTACTTCATCCGTACATGAACCGTACATGCACCGTACATGCACCGTACCATCCTCGCATAATCACGGTGAGGATACGGTGAAATCATGGAGTTGTATCCCCCCGTCTGCTTCGGAGGTCGGTTCTGATGTCTGTGGAGAGGCCACCCTTGCCTGTCATCATAAAGTATCGGGACAAAAGAGAACCAGATATGATTGTGATATTTTTAGGAGTCTAACAAAAATAAAAACGCCGATTTCGAGTTATATTCTTTGTGAGAAAATGTTTCGTCATAGTATGCCTAGTTTTGATGTCTGCCTTTGTATCGGGGCCGATTGTGGCACAATATATTAGCAGTATCACCATTCCTCCTGTGCTTTGCGAGGGCGAGGATTTTGAAGTACACTTCGGTACCGCCCCCTCCAACGAGGTGATGATAGTGCTGCAGGAGAGTACGTTGGGGCACAGCGAGACCATTTTCTTGCCCGATGGAGTGCCCTGCGACGGGAAGTGCGCCTACGAATCGCCGGTGAAATTCGCCTCTTTCAAAGCGGGCGATACGATTCGATCCGCCAACGACATTGTGTATCTGCGCATCAATATGGAGCACAGCTACATCGGCGACGTGTATATCAAGATAGAATGCCCCAACGGAAAAAAGGCCGACCTGATGCGCTTTGCCGGGACAGGCGAATCGGAATGCAAAAAGAACATCCCCTATGCTTCGCGTAGCTGGCTGGCTGGGAACAACATGCCAGTGACCACTTTTTTAGGCAAAGCCAACGACTACGAAGACGAGTACTGGCCATGCGATGTCACCTCACCGCTGAACGCACCTGGAAAGGGCTGGAACTATTGCTGGAGCAACTGCCAGACCACAGGCATCACCTATTCGTCGGGCGATGGAATCATCTACCGCAAAGAGCACCAGCACAAGGGAATAGTGGATTCGTCGGATGTGCAGAACAAGAGCAACTACTACCATCCAGACGAACACTTCAATTCGCTGGTGGGCTGTCCGCTGAACGGGGAATGGAAAGTGACTGTAATCGATGGCTACTCGATGGACAATGGCTATATTTTCGAATGGGAATTGTCGTTGGATGCTTCGCTCTTACCCCCGCTAGATTGCATGCCCAAAAGCTATGCCGTGCTAGGTGGGGACACCAAACAAATGAGCGACAGTTCTTTTCTGATACATGCACCCGACTCGTTGGCACACGACACCACCATCACATACATCTTCCGCATGGTCACCACCTGTGGCGACACCATCGACAGTGCGGCCAGCATCAGCTACCACCATATACCAGAAGGTTGGGCCGAAGGCAAAGTGTGTGGCGACGACCCATACATCATCGAGGGGCAGACCGTATATGGAGGTGGCGAACACACTGTGTCCATTCCGATGCCCGACGTATGCGACAGTATCGTCCATCTATTCCTGACCGAGTATCCCAAGTACGACATGCACTTCTACGACAGCATCTGCATAAACAGACACACCCTCTTCGACGGCCAACAATACAGCGAACAAGGCAACTATGCACACCGCTACACCACACAAGACGGATGCGACTCGGTACTGACCCTGCACCTCACTGTGACGGACCAAGAGTTGAAAGCCCGCATCAGAGCCATCCCACCCGTGGTGGATATAGAGAATCCCAATCTGCGACTCTACGACGAGAGCCAACACCATGTAGCCAGACGATGGACCATCGGCTCTGCCACCAGCGATGCCAGCAGCATTGCCATGACATATCCCATCGAGGAAGACTCGCTGCAGGTGATACTCACCGCCATCAGCAAGCACAACTGTGCCGACACCGACACCGTGACAATACACCTCGACCGCACACTCGCCAGCATTCCTAACGTATTCACCCCCAACCAAGAATCGAACAATAGGTGGCGTCCAATCGTGTACGGTGTAAAGGAGCAGGAGGTGTGGCTATACAATCGTACAGGGCAGTTGGTGGCTCACCTAACAGACATCGACGAAGCATGGGATGGAACCTCGATGGATGGGTCGCCATGTCCACAGGGAACATACGTTTACATGATAGAATACCGAACCCTAGTGCGCCCCGACGAAAAGAAAATCGGTCGTGGAAGCGTCACCTTAATTAGATGAAACAAACAATACATAGACATGAAAGAATGGATAGAAAAAGCATGGGAGAATCGTGAACTGCTCGCGGACAAAACCGTTCAAGAGGCTGTGCGCGAAACCATAGCCCAACTCGACAATGGCCAGCTCAGGGTAGCACAACCAGGCGAAAACGGCTGGGTGGTCAACGAATGGGTCAAAAAGGCTGTATTGCTCTACTTTCCGCTATGCGGGATGCAGACCCTCGAGGCAGGCCCGATGGAATACTACGACAAGATTCCACTCAAGCATGGCTTGGCCGAAAGAGGGGTGAGAGTGGTGCCACCAGCAGTGGCCAGATATGGTAGCTACCTAGCACCCGGCAGTGTAATGATGCCAAGCTATGTGAACATCGGGGCCTATGTGGATAGTGGGACGATGGTGGACACATGGGCTACGGTGGGTAGCTGTGCACAAGTGGGCAAAGATGTGCACCTCAGCGGCGGAGTAGGCCTAGGAGGAGTGCTCGAGCCCGTCCAGGCCTCGCCAGTAATCATCGAAGATCACTGTTTCATAGGTAGCCGGTGCATCGTGGTGGAAGGCGTCCATGTCGAACACGATGCCGTACTAGGGGCCGGCACCGTACTCACAGCCAGCACCAAGATAGTGGATGTAACCGGGCCGGAGCCCAAAACATACATTGGACGTGTACCTGCTCGAAGCGTGGTCATTCCAGGCACACTGCCCAAATCGTTTGCTGCAGGTACCTACAATGTACCCTGTGCACTCATAATTGGTCAGCGAAAAGAGAGCACCGACAAGAAGACATCGTTGAACGAAGCACTTAGATTATTTTAGCCTTATGAGAAGAAAACTGTACCTACTGGTTTTGCTGACGGCACTGATCAGCACATCGTGCATACACCATGAAGAGATTGCATTCGAAGGAATCGTGGTGGGAGGTCGCAACTGCACATCGATTGTATATGAACAGAATATGGGCTACGTCGTACAATTGATATATCCTGAAGGAGTAGGTGGCACCATTACGTCGGACGATGGGCAGAAAATGTCCAATCTGGTAGTGCTATACGAGCCCGACGAAAGGCTGATGGTCAATGACCACATCCATGGAACCTTCTATTGGGACGAGAAGTATTCGAGAGCCAACTGCACCATGATATGGGACGAGAAACTCCCCGAAGGTGTGTTTGTAGAACTGTCTGTTGATTAAAGTGTGAAAAAAAAACTATTTCATACCATATTATGTGAATAATTATTTGTAATTTTGCATCCGATTTATCAAGAAATAAAAACACACCAATATGAATTTTATAGTTAATAGTCAACAGTTTCTCAAGCAGTTGCAATCGCTTAGCGGTGTAATTGCAAGCAACAACACCATGCCGATAATCGGCTGTTTCCACTTCCTGTTGGAAGAAAACAAACTGACAGTGAAGACCACAGACCTTAGCACCACCCTAGTAGCACAGATAGAGGTGCAGACCCCGCGAATAGACCAGCCCGAGGCAGTAGCCATCCCCAGCAAGATGCTGCTCGACGTATTGAAGACTTTTGACGATGTACCACTGACGTTTAATATTGATACTACCACATTCTCTGTCGAAATCACAAGCGGAGAAGGCCAGTACAAACTGGTCGGAATGGATGCAGCCACCTACCCCTCGATGCCCGTCAAAGAGAGCGTAAACAAAGTCACCATCGGCAGCAATGCCTTGGTGGAGGCCATCAACAAGACCGTTTTTGCCACCAGCAACGACGAAATGCACCAACAGATGAGCGGCATCTTCTGTGAGATGACACCCGACGGAATCACCTTCGTCGCAACAGATGCACACAAACTGGTACGCTACCGTCGCAAAGACGTACAAAGCGACGAGAGTACCAACTTCATTCTGCCCAAAAAGCCTATCACCATTGTCAAGAATATCCTAGCCGCTCATAAGGAAGATTCCGAGATACAGTTGGAATATAACAATACGAACCTCTTCTTGTCGTTCGACAACATGTTCATCGTATGCCGCTTGGTGGATGGACGCTATCCCAACTACGAGGCAGCCATACCTAAAGACAACCCGAACAAGTTGATACTCGATCGCGTGTCGTTCCTAAACACATTGCGCCGTGTCAGCCTCTTTGCTAGCGAAGCCACACGCCAAGTACGCCTCAGCATCAGTAACGACCACATCGTTATATCGGCAGAAGACATTGAGTTCTCCAACAATGCTCATGAGACCATCCCCTGCCAATACGAGGGCGATAGTATGGACATCGGTTTCAACGCCAAGTTCCTTACGGAGATGCTCAACAATCTCGAAAGCGAGCAGGTCCTCATCGAGCTATCTCACCCTTCGCGTGCCGGTATCATATTCCCATACTATACCGAAGAAGACAGCGATCGCAACGACGACATCCTGATGCTTGTAATGCCAGTCATGTTGGCCAACTAAGACATGAGCAACAAGGTAAATCTGTGGGGGACACATGGCACTACGGTGTTAGGCATCACCTTGGTGCTTTTCATGCTGGGTCTTCTGCTTTGCATAGAATACCATTCCTTCCGCCTAACGCACGACGCACAGGAGCGCATCACATACAAGGTGGATCTTTCACCTGATGTTACAGACTCTCTAGCTCTCTGTCGATTGGCCGATGTGGAAAGGATGCCGTATGTCAAACATGTAGACTATATATCCAAGCAAAAGGCTGCCGACATCTTCAGCGAAGATCTGGGTGAGGATTTCGTCGGCTTTATCGGATACAATCCCCTCTATCCCTCACTGATGGTGAACTTCAATGTCAGCCTATTGCCTGACAATTCCACAGAAATCCTCGACCAATTCTGCGACCGTGTAGGGCACATGGAGGGTGTGACCGGTGTGGCATACCAGGAGAATGTGGTCAGCGAACTACGAGAAGTGTTCTACAAGCTGTCGTGGTTTCTTATCGTATTCGTGATACTTCTTCTCATTATCACCATCGTCCTCATCGCCAGCCTTATCCGGATCGCCATTTATGGTCGCCGCGAAGCCATCGCCACCATGCGGATGGTGGGTGCCACGACTTCGTTCATCAGTCGCCCCTTCCTTTGGCGCAGCGTGCTCTACGGTGCCATTGGTGGCATTATCGCATCCGCACTCACCTTCGTCACCCTGTGGGCCTTTAGCAACCAGTTCGAGCTGCCTCTGCTAGCATCCGAACACTATCTATGGTATGCCGCAATCAGTGTGGTACTGGTAGTGGCAGGCATACTAGTGTCTTACCTTTCAACTGCAGTCACAGTTCGACGTTATGTAACCAAGAATCAATAATATCTATTATGGAAAAAAACGAGAATAACCCCCAATTCGACCTGTCGTTTAACAAAATCAACTACATACTGATGGGAGCTGGCATCGTGCTGCTGGCGATAGGATACATACTCCTTAGCGGCGGCGGTTCGGACGACCCCAATGTGTTCAATCCCGCCATGTTCGACAGCCGGCGCCTGGTGTGGGCCCCAATCCTTATCATGCTGGGATTTGTAGTGGAAATAGTAGCTATACTGTATAAAGGCAAGAAGTAAACATGGAGTGGTTTGAAGCACTAATACTGGGTATCATTCAGGGACTGACCGAATATCTGCCCGTCAGCTCCAGCGGCCATCTCGCCATCGGTGCCAATCTCTTTGGGCTCAACGGCGAAGAGAACCTCACTTTTACAGTCGCCGTACATGTTGCAACCGTACTCAGCACCATCGTAATCCTTTGGAAAGAGATAGTGTGGCTCTTCACCGACCTCTTCAAATGGAAATGGAACGAGGGTACACGATACATTGTCAACATCCTCATTTCCATGATTCCCGTTGGCATCGTAGGCCTATTCTTCAAAGACAAAGTCGAGACCATTTTCGGAAGTGGACTACTAGTAGTAGGCATCTGCCTGCTGGTGACGGCTTCGCTGTTGGCCTTCAGCTTCTTCGCCAAACCTCGCCAACGCGAAAACATCTCGCCCCTGCACGCCTTCATCATAGGCATCGCCCAAGCCCTCGCCGTACTGCCAGGCCTGTCGCGTTCGGGTAGCACCATTGCCACCGGCCTGCTGCTGGGCAACAAAAAAGAGCGCCTAGCACAATTCTCGTTTCTGATGGTGATCCCCCCCATACTTGGCGAAGCATTGCTCGATGTGAAAGACATTGCCGAGATGGGCGTTAGCCAAGCCATGGCCGGTCTGCCACCGCTATCGCTGGCCATTGGCTTCCTCGCAGCCTTCGTCTGCGGATGCCTGGCCTGCAAATGGATGATCAACATTGTGAAGCGTGGCAAACTGATATGGTTTGCTGTGTATTGTGCAGTGGTAGGCACCCTCACCATCATCCTCCCCTACGTGCTCTGATGTTCAGCATCGAACAGCTGCAGGCAGGCCTTGTCCTACCTATCGACAAACCCCGCCAATGGACATCGTTCCAGGTGGTGAACAAAGTTAAGGCTATAGTACGCAATGTCTATGGCCTTAAAAAGTTTAAGATAGGACATGCTGGCACCCTCGACCCGCTGGCCACCGGACTTTTGCTCGTCTGTCTGGGGAAGGCCACCAAAAGAATAGCCGAACTGCAAGACGGCGACAAGGTGTATACAGGCACCTTTGTCTTCGGGGCCACCACCCCCTGCTTCGATTTGGAGCAAGCCATCGACTACCACTATCCTTACAAGCACATCACCCCCACCCTTCTGGAACAAACCTCACGCCGTTTTGTCGGCACCATTCTTCAGGTTCCGCCCATGTTCAGTGCCGTTAAAATCGACGGCCAGCGTGCATACGAATATGCCCGTCGCGACGATCCGTCGATCACCATCCAGCCCAAAGCGGTCGAGGTGTATGGATTCGACATCACCTCTTTCAGGGAGGGAGATCCCAACCACACCGAAGATAGCCCTGCCGAGGTCGGCACACAATGTGCCACAAAGCCCTCCGATGCCCCCGTCAAAGCACCACACCTCTACGACAACCCACAGGGAGAAGTGCCGCCCCACCTGCCACAAGCCGACTTTCGTATCCACTGTGGAAAAGGGACATACATCCGCTCGCTTGCCCGCGACTTTGGCGAAGCCATAGGCAGCGGAGCCTTCCTCAGTGCCCTGCGTCGCGAACAGGTAGGTCAATACCACATCGAGCAAGCCCTACAGCTCGACCAAGTGGCAAGCTTTTTGTCCTGATTATCAGCCCGTAAGCTACCACAACAACTACTTAAAGCACTAATACTCAATACATAGGACGTGTCTGCACCGTACTTCCTCCGTACATGCACCGTAGATGAACCGTAGATGCACCGTGACGGCACGTACCACTCCCGCCCCATCCACATGCCGCTTGCAGCGAAGAATCGTCGTAGACAGTTTGATAAACAGTCGAATAACTATCGCACGCACCATTTCTTCCAAACCGCCGACACCCATCATCAAAAAACGAAAATGTTAAAAATAGAACCTGTATGGATTTTTTTTTTACAGAATAAAAAAATATATGTAATTTTGCACCGCGTTTCGACGCACGAGAAATAGAAATATAAATATGGAACTGAAAGGTAAAATATCGCAAATCATTGGTGCCGTTGTCGACGTGACATTTCCCGATGGAGAAGCACTACCCGACATATATACAGCCCTCAGTGTACGCCGTTCCGACGGAGCAGAGATAACATTGGAATGCCAACAAGACATTGGCGAAAACACCATGCGCTGCATAGCCATGGATTCGACCGACGGATTGCAGCGCGGATTGGAAGTGGTGTCTAAAGGTGGCCCCATCTCGATGCCTGTTGGCGAAAACATCAATGGACGACTGTTCAATGTAATCGGCGAAACAATCGACGGTATGCCTGTGCCTGCCCACGAAAAAAGATACAGCATACACCGCGAGCCACCCAAATTCGAAAACCTTTCGACCAGTCAGGAAATACTCTATACCGGAATCAAGGTGATCGACCTCATCCAGCCATTCTTGAAAGGCGGAAAGATCGGTCTGTTCGGAGGTGCCGGTGTGGGCAAGACTGTTCTTATCCAAGAGCTTATCAACAACATCGCCAAGAAATACAGCGGCATGTCGGTATTCACCGGAGTAGGCGAACGCACTCGCGAGGGTAACGACCTGCTGCGCGAAATGATCGAGGCCGGTGTTATCAAATATGGCGACGAATTCGTCAAGAGTATGGAAGAAGGCAGTTGGGATTTGAGCAAAATCGACCAAAACGCCCTCAAAGACTCCAAGTGTACAATGGTGTTCGGACAGATGAACGAGACCCCTGGTGCCCGTGCACGTGTGGCATTGTCAGGTCTGACCCTGGCAGAATACTACCGCGACGGCGATGAGAAAAACGGTGGTCGCGACATTCTGCTCTTCATCGACAACATCTTCCGCTTCACACAGGCCGGCTCGGAGGTGAGTGCACTGCTGGGTCGTATGCCCTCGGCTGTGGGCTACCAACCCACCTTGGCCACCGAAATGGGCTTGATGCAGGAACGTATCACATCGACCAAACGCGGATCCATCACATCGGTGCAGGCAGTGTATGTGCCCGCCGACGACTTGACCGACCCCGCCCCTGCCACCACATTCGCCCACCTCGATGCCCAGACCGTGTTGTCGCGTAAGATTTCCGAACTAGGCATCTACCCTGCTGTCGACCCGCTCGACTCCACAAGCCGTATTCTGGCCCCCAACATAGTAGGCGACGAACACTATCAGACCGCACAGCGCGTGAAACAGATGCTACAGCGCTACAACGATCTGCAAGACATCATCGCCATCCTCGGTATGGAGGAATTGGGCGAACAGGACAAGCTGGTGGTCAGCCGTGCACGCCGCGTGCAGCGCTTCCTCTCGCAACCGTTCTTTGTTGCAGAGGCATTTACCGGACTGGAGGGCAAGTTTGTCAACATCGAAGACACCATCAAAGGCTTCAAAATGATTCTCGACGGCGAAGTGGACTACCTGCCCGAGCAAGCATTCCTCATGGTTGGCACCATAGAGGAAGCCATCGCCAAAGGCGAGAAGATATTGGCCGAAACAAAATAATGCCCCCCTATGAAAGTCACAATCACCAAGCCAGATAGCATCCTGTATGATGGAGAAGCCAAACTGGTACAGTTGCCAGGCACGGGTGGACTTTTCGAAATCCTCGACAGGCATGCTCCCATCATCTCGTCGCTCAAGCGGGGTACACTCCGCCTTATCGACGCAGACGACAAAGAACACACCTTCCCTGTAAGGGGTGGCGTGGCCAAAGGCCAGCACAACGACCTAACAATCCTTGTGCAATAGTTGTTCATAGTTATTCTACGAAATTAAGAATCCCCTCTCGACATCAGACAAGAGGGGATTTTTTTTACGACACGAGCAAATAAAATGGCAACCATAACGTTCTTAAAGAAATAAGCAACAACAAATACGACTAAAAGCATGTCACTAAAATTCAACCTCCAGGCCCGCTGCGGAGATGCCCGTGCCGCTACGATCCATACCGATCATGGAGACATCGAGACACCCATATTCATGCCCGTGGGGACAGCCGGGAGTGTGAAGGCAGTACACCAGCAGGAGCTGAAAGACAACATAGGAGCGCAAATCATTCTTGGCAACACCTACCATCTGTATCTTCGGCCAGGATGCGATGTGCTGCAAAAGGCAGGTGGACTGCACCGTTTCAACGGATGGGATCGCCCTCTTCTGACCGACAGTGGGGGCTTCCAAGTGTTCTCTCTTGCAGAAAACCGCAAGATAAAAGAGGAAGGCTGCACCTTTAGAAGCCATATAGACGGAAGTAGACACCTGTTTACACCTGAGGGGGTGATGGATATAGAACGCATCATAGGGGCCGACATCATGATGGCTTTCGACGAGTGTGCCCCTGGAGATGCCGACTACCGCTATGCCAAAAACAGTATGGAACTGACCCACCGATGGCTGGATCGCTGCATAGCACGCTTCAACGAGACCGAACCATTGTACGGATACCACCAGGCACTCTTCCCCATTGTGCAAGGATGCCGCTTTGCCGACCTGCGACGCCGCAGTGCAGAATACATCGCCAGTAAAGAGCCCGAGGGGTGCGCCATCGGTGGATTGGCTGTGGGAGAGCCAACCGATGTGATGTATGAGATGATCGAGGTGGTGAACGCCATTTTGCCCACCGACAGACCTCGCTACCTAATGGGAGTTGGCACCCCGCAAAACCTGCTCGAAGCCATTGCTCGTGGAGTGGACATGTTCGACTGTGTGATGCCTACCCGCAATGGACGTAACGGCCTGCTCTTCACTCCGGAAGGTACGATCAATATCAAGAACAAAAAGTGGGAAGACTGTTTCGAGAGCGTAGCCAAGTGGGTGAACGGGGCAAACGACGATCGCCCTATGTTCGCCACAGACTATACCCTGGCATACCTTCACCACCTTATTAAAGCAGAAGAGATACTAGGATTGCAAATCTGTTCAATCTCCAACCTGCACTTCTATCTTTGGCTAGTGAAAGAAGCTCGCCGACACATTATGGACGGCGACTATATGGGGTGGATGGCCTCTATGTTGCCCAAATTGGGGCGACGGCTATGATTGCTCCTTTTCAACGCAATAAAACGGAGAAATCATCGTTAAAGACAAAATAGAAATAGAAAATACAAACCATTTAAAACACAAAAGAGAATGAGAAAACACATTGTAGCAGGAAACTGGAAGATGAATATGACATTCAGCGAGGCCGACGATCTGCTGAATGACTTGATGGAAAAGCTAGAGAAAGAGGAATTGCCCCGCGACGTACAAGTGATTGTATGTCCCCCATTCCCATACCTCGAAATGGCGAGCGACTATGCCAACGATAGCTATTTCGCTGTTGGTGCACAGAATGTGAGCGACCAGGAGAAAGGAGCATATACTGGTGAAGTGAGTGCAGCCATGTTGGAAAGTTGCGAATTGGACTACTGCATCGTAGGTCACTCCGAGCGTCGCGGCTACTACCACGAAACCAATGCACTGGTGGCGGCCAAGGTAGATCGGCTGCTGATGCATAATATCCGCCCCATTGTGTGTGTAGGAGAAGTGCTTGCAGAGCGCGAGAGCGGCCAACAACTGGATGTGGTACGCAAACAAGTGGAGGAAGGTCTGTTTCATTTGACAGCCGAACAAATGAAGAATATCATTATTGCCTACGAACCTGTATGGGCCATCGGAACGGGTAAGACAGCTACCACAGAGCAAGCCCAAGAGATGCATGCCCACATCCGTTCGCTTCTTACCGCGAAATATGGTAAAGAACTGGCCGACGAGATAAGCATACTATATGGAGGTTCCTGCAAACCCACTAATGCCAAAGAGCTATTCGCCTGCCCTGACGTAGACGGAGGTCTGATCGGAGGTGCATCGCTAAAAGCGGACGACTTCATGGGGATCATTAAAGCCTTCATTTAATTGTTTGAAAGATTCATAGCGCAACGCTTTATGCCTCGTGGCAATGCAGACAGCGGATTCTCAGGTCCGCTGTCTGCTATCGCTGTAGGAGGCATTGCCATGGGTGTACTGGTGATGGTGATGGCTATCAGTATACTGTCTGGCTTTCAAAAAGACATCACTACAAAAGTGTCTGGCTTTGGCAACCACCTTACCATCACCGCATATACTCCTTCCCAAACGTATACGGAAGAGCCCGTCACCGTCGATAGCACCCTGTTGGAAGGTATTGCACGAGTCAACGGAGTAAAGCATATACAAGCATTCGCCACAAAAGGAGGAATGATTAAAACCGACTCGCAAATATATGGCATCATGTTTAGAGGCTATGGCAATGACTGGGACAAATCGTTCTTTAAGAACTGTCTCATCGATGGCGAGCTGACAATAGACGACAACCAAGTGATCATTTCTTCTCTCATAGCCAACAAACTGTCTCTCAGCATTGGTGACAAGATGCGTACTTACTTTTGGCAAGAAGATAACTATCGTCCTAGAGTATTCACTGTAGCCGGCATATATAATACCGACCTAGAGAACATGGACCAAACTTATGTTATCGGCAACCGAAGAATAGTGCAAAGACTGAACGACTGGGATACCAACCAGGTAGGAGGCTATGAAGTAGCTATAGATGACTTCAAAAACCTTGAAACTGTGGCCAGCGAAATCACACCACTTCTATCATACGAGATGATGTTGACCACAATTACCCAGGCAAACCCGGCATTGTTTTCCTGGCTTGACCTGCTTAATACAAACACCACCCTACTGCTGCTCATAATGGCCATCGTTAGTGCTGTTTGTATTATCAGTGCATTGCTAATCATGATATACGAAAAGAGCTCAACTATCGGGCTGCTTCGGGCTTTAGGTGCAACCGGACATTCGGTAGGCAGGATATTCTTGATTAGAGCGATATGGATTGCACTTGAGGGAATCATAATTGGCGATACAATAAGTATAGCAATTAGTCTGATACAGAACAAATGGCACATACTCACACTTGATCCCGAAAGCTATTCTATGAGTAACGTTCCTGTTTTTATAGATCCATCGGTTTATATCTTAGTCAGTATAGGAACCTTCCTGTTATGCATGCTGGCTATTACCATACCGGTATCGAGCATATCCAAGATTACACCAGCTAAAACCATGCGAGTAGAGAAATGAACAATCGATGGAGATATATCCTTCTGTCGGTCACTTTGGTTTTGTCTTTAGTGGCATTGTGGCAGGTGCAACGAGTAGCCGATCAAATCAAGAGAAACGAAGAAGAAAAGGTACGCTTGTGGGCTACAGCCATAGGACAACGAAACGAATTGTCGGCAGCCGCCCAACAGTTTTTCCAAGCCGCAACCATCGATGAGCATCGTAAGATGCAACTATATACAGATATTCTTGAATCGTTTGGCGATCCCGACATGGGAACAGACCTTGGATTCAGCCTGCGATATGTCAATTATATTGTAGATTCGAGTCATACTGATATAATTATCATAAGTACACGAGATAGCATTATTACTGTTCCTCATAGTTTAGCTGGCAGAAAACTTGAAGGACCTTTGTTGGAAGAATACTCACATAATCCCCCATTTCAATATAAGGTGTGGGATATGGACATGACTCTTTTCTACAAAGAGTCAGAATACTATTCTCATCTCCGAAAAGTGTTGGAAAGTATCACACAATCATTCTTATCCGATATAGCACAGAATTCGGTGATGGTTCCTGTGGTAATTCTTGACAGCACAAAAAGTAATATACTTGCATTCGGAAATATCGACACAACCGATATAAAACACTATGATTTCGGCAACGATCCGATTGAAGTAGTATTACCCTCTGGGGGATTAAGTTATGTGTACTACTCCTCCACTCCATTATTAAGAGCATTGAAATGGGTTCCTATTCTTTATTTGTTCATAGCTGCAGCCATACTTTTCGTTGCTTTCAATTTGTTCAGCACTGCCCGACGAGCCGAGCAAGACCGTATTTGGGCAGGTTTGGCAAAGGAAACAGCTCATCAACTAGGAACTCCACTAACCTCACTTTCTGGCTGGATAGAATACCTACAAGAGAAGGATTTACCTCCACAATATGCTACAGAGATAGAAAAAGATATACGTCGATTGAACATTATTGCACAACGTTTTTCGAAAATAGGCTCATCGCCAGAACTTAAAGAAGAAAACGTTCAGGAGGTCACGGAAAGTGCTATTGAATACCTACGCAACAGATCATCTCGAAGAATAAGTTTCAGCATATCGTTCCCAGAAAACGAGACAATTCTAGCAGCAATAAATCGACCATTGTTTCAATGGGTAATCGAAAATATATGTAAAAATGCCATTGATGCTACCGACGGAGAAGGTACCGTTACCATTGTTGCATCACACGATGCTCGGAAAATATATATAGACATAATTGATACCGGTCGAGGAATGACACATGCTATTGCAAGGCGAATTTTTGACAGTGGGTTCACCACAAAGACCCGAGGATGGGGATTAGGATTGCCCTTGGCTCGACGTATCATTAATCAATATCACAGAGGACAACTCTATCTAAAGTATAGTATTCCGGGACAGGGATCATGTTTTAGAATCGTACTTAACAAACAACCATCTAAAAAAAAGGATAAACATTGATAGAATCATCCAATATCATATTTTAGAGGATGAAATAATATAAATTGACCTATTACGTTATTATTAAAAAACAAAATTATATGACAAATCAAGACGATTTATTCAAGAAAATAGTTGCTCACGCCAAAGAGTATGGATTCATATTCCCCTCTTCTGAAATATATGATGGACTGGCTGCTGTATATGATTATGGTCAACTTGGCGTTGAATTAAAAAATAACATCAAACAGGCATGGTGGCGGTCAATGGTTCAACTACATGAAAATATAGTGGGACTTGATTCCGCTATTTTTATGCATCCTAGAATTTGGAAAGCATCAGGACATGTGGATGCTTTCAATGACCCATTAATAGACAACCGAGATAGCAAAAAAAGATATCGTGCTGATGTATTGATAGAGGACCATATAGCAAAAATAGAGGACAAAATAGAAAAAGAAGTTGAAAAGGGGCGAAAACGGTTTGGTGATTCATTTAATGAAAAACAGTTTAGAGCTACCAATCAACGAGTCATAGAACATCAACATCAGATTGATGAAATACATGAAAAATATGCTGATTGTATGAACAGAAATGATCTTGATGGTCTAAAACAAATGATATTGGATTTGGGTATTGTATGCCCAAGAAGTGGTACACGGAATTGGACTGATGTCCGACAATTCAACCTTATGTTTGCAACCAAGATGGGATCTGTTATCGATGACTCTGATACACTATATCTTCGTCCAGAAACTGCACAGGGTATCTTTGTAAACTTCTTAAATGTCCAAAAAAGCGGCAGAATGAAAATACCATTTGGTATTGCACAGATTGGAAAAGCATTCAGAAATGAAATAGTCGCTCGACAGTTCATATTCAGAATGCGTGAGTTCGAACAAATGGAAATGCAGTTTTTTGTTCGTCCTGGCACAGAATTGGAATGGTTCAATCATTGGAAAGAAGAACGTTTACAATGGCATCTATCATTTGGAATTCCAGCCGAAAACTACCGCTATCACGACCATGAAAAACTAGCTCATTATGCTAATGCGGCGACCGACATCGAATTCCGATTCCCATTTGGATTTAAAGAGCTTGAGGGTATTCATTCTCGGACCGATTATGATCTGTCAAGACATAGTGAATTTAGTGGAAAGAAGCTGCAATACTTTGACTCTGAAATTAATGAAAGTTATACACCTTATGTTATCGAAACCTCAATTGGAGTAGACCGAACATTTTTGGCAATTTTCAGCAATTCATTTAAAGAAGAGAAATTGGAAGATGGTAGTCTACGTACAGTTCTTTCTTTGCCAGTTCGACTTGCCCCATACAAAATTGCTGTTCTTCCTTTGGTAAAGAAAGATGGGCTACCTGAGAAAGCACGTGAGATTGTTAGTATTCTAAAAAACGATTGGATGGTTCAATATGATGAGAAAGATGCTATCGGACGACGATATCGTCGCCAAGATGCTATAGGAACCCCATATTGTATTACTGTGGACAACAACACTCTAGACGATGAAACAGTCACCATTCGTCACCGCGATAACATGTTGCAAGAACGAGTAAATATCTCTCAGTTACCGTCCTTCTTTAGAGAAAAAATAAAATAATATATAGATTAACCTTTTCAAATATAATAAAATGAAAAGAATTACAAGTTTCATAATTACATTACTATTGGTATTTGGCCTATATGCACAAGTCAAGCCTATAAACAATAGTGAACAATCATTACATGTTCAGACATTCAGATTGTCCAACGGACTGAAAGTTATTTTAGCAGAAGACCACTCTGAACCACAAATTTACGGTGCTGTAATAGTACATGCCGGCTCTAAAAATGAGGATTCATTGGCGACCGGTGTGGCACATTATTTTGAACATATAATGTTCAAAGGAACAGACCGAATCGGTACAACAAATTGGAACAAAGAGAAACCTATTCTTGACGCAATAAGTGATGCATACGATCAACTCCAAGCGACAAAAGACGAAAAAGAGCGTCACGAGATACAATTGGAAATAAACAGGCTGAATATTGAGGCCTCAAAATATGCCATTGCAAATGAGACAGATGCCATTCTTCAACAAATGGGATGCACAAATCTCAATGCTGGAACAACATATGATTATACCATTTATTATAACACTTTACCCAGCAATCAACTAGAGAATTGGATGGAAGTATACGCTGAACGATTCCGAAACCCTGTTTACCGTCTGTTTCAAGGGGAACTGGAAGCAGTATACGAAGAACGCAATATTTATGCCAATAACCCTATGTATTCCTTTAGTCGAAATATCTTTACGGAAAGTTTTGGCGAACATCCCTATTCGAGAGATATTATTGGCCTCGATGAGCACTTGAAAAATCCACAACCATCGGCCATGAAAAAATTCTATGACAAATACTACGTCGCTTCTAATATGACACTTTTACTTGTCGGTGACTTTAATCCTGCACAAGCAAAACAAATGGCTGAAAAATATTTTACCATCTGGCCTGCAGGTAAAAAAGTAAAGGAGCCAAATTACAATCTACCAAAATTTGAAACGAAAGTAATCAAGAACGTAAAACAAACACCCATCAAGGCCGGTCTAATGGTCTTTCCTGGTGTAAAAAATGGTGATCGAGACGAAATCGCTCTTAATGTTATGAGCCTTCTCCTCAACGGTGGTAACGGCACTTTAGACAAGTTATCTACTGATGGTAAACTCCTTGCTGCTTCTTTGACACAGCTTTCGCTGAAAGATGCCGGCTCCAACGTAATTATTTATATTCCTAAGCTATTAGGCCAAAAACACGAAGAAGCCGAAGAATTAATATGGGAATGTATTGACAGCATGAAAACTGGAGGATTCGATAATGAACTATTGGATGCCATAAAGATGCGACTCTTAGTGGAACGAAAACAACAGCTAGAAAGCATTTCTGGTATAGCAGAGCTTCTCGAAAGTCTTGAATGCACAGGAAGTGGATATGAGCAATGGCTTGACGATATCAACAAACTGAAAAACCTGCAAAAGAACGATATAATGAGGGTCGCCAAATATTATTTTGATCGTGAGCATTGCACCATTATCCGTTCTTCCATGGGATTTCCTGCCAAAGACGCAGCCATCAAACCAGACTGGGATCATCTCGAAGCACAAAACCAAGGTGAACAATCTTCTTTTGCTAAAAAGATTTATTCTCAAACTGTCAAAGAGATCAACCCCCAGGTCATCGATTTCCAAAAAGACGTCATTCAACTACCCATTAATCAAGCATATCGGTTATATGCAAGCCCCAACCCACGAAATGACTTATTCTCCCTTACCATCGCATATCACTATGGTACCGTAGACAACCGAGACATTGATCCCGCAACGGCATACTTCAATCAGCTCGGGGCAGGAAATATGGATCTACAACAATATCAACTTGCCCTAGATAAACTAGGTGCTAGTTTCTCTCTCTCAAGCGACTACGACTACACATATATGAACATCAGCGGTCCTGAAGCCAATTTAGAATCGATCATGCAATTGGTGATGCTGAAGTTGCATCATCCCAACCACGATGAACAACAAATAAAGAATCTGATTGAGGCTTTACAGGCTAATGAATCGGCAGTTAAAAATGATGCTAGCACATGGTTCGATGCACTACGTGAATACATCACCTATGGTGAGCAATCCAACTACATCAATCACACCACTATCAAAGAAATGAAGAAATTCAAAGGTGAAGAATTAATGAATCTAATCAACACTATCTTCACCCGAGATGGATATGTCACTTTCGTTGGGAATACTGCTCCCGAAAAGATTGTTAATATCATCAAAACAGAGAATCTTGCCCATACAGCAGTCTCCACTGTCCCCATTCGTATTCGTTTGCCAAGGACCATAAAAGAAAATGAAGTATACTATACTTCCAACAAAAAATTCCTTAAAAGCGATATACTACTAAAAATACAATCCTCCAATTTTGATTATATGCAAGACCGTGCCGCTGCCCAAATGTTCAACGAGTATATGGGGGGTGGTATGAACAGCATATTCTTCCAAGAAATCCGTGAATTCAGAGCACTTGGCTATTCAACAAACGGACGGTTTAACTACGATCGCCAAAACCGCTATCGTGCACAATTCGTCGGTTATCTCGGGACTCAGTGCGACAAAACCATTGACGGAATTACCGCAATGCGCGACTTGATGATCAGCTTCCCCCAACGCAAAGCAAAATTCCTACCTGCCAAAAACTTCTTACTTTCATCCCGTAATTCAGACTATATACACTTCCGAAACATACCTAACCAAGTCCGCTATTGGCATGAGGTGGAGAGACTCGACACAGATCCACGTAATGCCATCACCGAAGAGATCAAAAAGATACGTTTCGATGATCTAATAGAATTCCACCAAAAATACATAGCGGATCGCCCAATGCAAATACTCATCACCGGTAATGCTAAAAAATACAAGGCAAAAGAACTGAAGAATTACGGCAAAGTGAAACAAATAAAATTCAAAGATTTATTCCGATTCTAAATAACATCTAAAAACAAATGAAAGCCACCCAACATTTCACCATTTGGGTGGCTTTATTATTTGTATTTCTGTCCTCAATGGTAGAAGAAATATCACAGTGGTCTGAGCACTTTCTCACGGAGAATACCGTGATAGAGCTGATGATGGCATGTGCCACATGCTGTGTAGCCTAAATCCGAATAGTATTTTTCTAAAGCATGATTTCCCACAGCGGAATCTAGCCTTAAAAGATTAATTCCATGCTGAATAGCATAGCTTTCTACATAGAGCATCATAGCTCGTCCTGCTCCTGGCACAGCAGGGTCGGTAACAAGATGGTGAAGATAAAAAGCATCCCCAGTATGGCTACCAGTGTATACGCCATCACGTGTCCAGCGTACATCCTCAGAGTATAAGGCAATAGCCACCACCACCCTACCCTGCTCTTCGCCAACTAGAAACGACGAGATATGCTGCTCCCAATAGTGGTGGGGGTAGCGACCAAAATAGTCGGTCTCGTTCCACTGATGTAGACCCACTGCGTTCATCCAGTCGATGCGAAGCTGGACAAGGGTCATGATGGGATCAACATCCTGCAATGAGGCCTTTCTGAAGATCATAGAGCTTGAAGGTGTGGTCGGTGAGCGAATAGATAGCGTAATTACGGTTAATGAGCCAGTCGCCGGTATTGATATAAAGCGTTGAATGTTGAATGGTGGACGTTGAAAGACGTTCTGAAGCAGAATCCGGACATTCCATTGTCTTATTTCCTTTATCGTCAGTCACTTTTTCGCCTTCTACAGCCAACTCCCTCATTAGAGGAGTGTGCCTGTGCCCGAAAACGCAATAGTCTATTCTTGCACGTTTTAACTGTTCATTACAGTATATCACTATGCCCTCACGGTCGTCCCCAAGATAGCGAAGCGAGTTTTGCTTGGCACGTTTCACCTTATTACTGTCACTCCATCGGTTGGCTATAGGGAAAGTGAGGCGCGCGGGCAGTAGAGCAAACAGACGCTGATTGATACGAGAACGGAATATTCGTCGCATAAAATCGAACCCCTTGTCGAGATGTCCCAATCCATCGCCATGCCCAATCAGAAATACCTTATTGTCGATGCTGATGAGTTCCGGTTCGTCGTGCATGACAGCACCAATCTCCTTCTCCAGATAGTCAAACATCCACATATCGTGGTTGCCGATAAAGAAGTGGATATGAACTCCACTATCGGCCATTTCCGCCAGCTTGCCAAGCAGTCGTATATGTCCACGTGGCACTAAATAGCGGTAAGAAAACCAAAAGTCGAACATATCTCCCAGAAGGAATAACTCACAGCAATCGTGCTTGATACTGTCGAGAAACAGGCATAGTTGCCTCTCGCGCTCAAGGCTATCGACACCACTACCAAGGTGGGCATCGGAGAGAAAGACTACAAGACAACGTGGCTTCGAGCCTTCAGGATTTCGAGTCTTCATGTTATTAAGACACACTTCGTCCCGGTGTTCCAATGTCTCGGTGTCTCGATATCCTACCTCAACCATGTGCGTGGGTTTTGTGACGACGTACCTTTCCAGAGTTGGAAACTGAATTCTGCCGTTCCATCGTCGTTGGTGTATACTGTGCCGAGATTCTGCTTGGTCGCCACTTTGGTGCCCTCTTTCACTGTCACAGTGCCCATATTGGCATATACGGTCATATAGTCTCCATGTCGAACAATGATGCCCTTGGTGCCTCCCGGTGTGGTAAACACCCTGCTAACTGTGCCTTCGAACACCGCCTGCACCGACGCACCGCTCTTGCACTGCAAGTCGATGCCGTTGTTCATATTTTGGCCACCGCTGGAATGAGTATATTTTCCATACTCACGAACCACCTTGGTGTAATAGACCGGCCATGGCAATTTACCTTTATTGCCCGAAAACTCGCTCGACAGGGCCGTCTCCACACTGTTCGTGGTCGACGCAGTAGTGGTCTTTCCCTGACTGCTCACCTGCTGTCGACGCTTGTTTTCCTTAGCTATTTCCTCATTGATTATTTTCTGAATCTGCTGCTGCAGTTGTCGTTTCTGCTTTTCTTTCTTGTCGATCTGCTGCTGCAGGTTCTTTTCGTGCTGTTTGCTTTGCTTTAGGCTTTTTTCCTTCTCCTTCTGTTCCTGAGCCAGTTGCTGCTGCTGTCGGCGTTCCTGTGCCAGCAGCGAAGTAGTCTCTTGCTGCTGACGGGCCAACTGCAGTCCTGTCTCGTTCAGCTCGTCTTCTTTCTGCTTGATATATCCAGCCTGGCGGCGACGGTAGCGCGAATAGTCGCGAAAATACTTGGTACGCAAGTATGCGGTGTTGTAGCTCTTCGTGTCGAGCAGCAAGACCAGTTTGTCTAGATTACCTCGTTCGCCATATAGCACACGCACCACGCGGGCATACTCTGCTTTCAACGAGTCTATCTGCGAGCGCATCATCAGAATACTGTCCTGGGTTTGGGCCATCTGCACTCCGAGCACATTCAGCTGTCCATTGATATTGTTGATGAGACGTGTACGTTGATGTATCTTCTGTTCCAGCAGTTGCAGCTGTTTCTGATTGTTTTTGCTGTTCTTCTTAGCTTTACTTAGGTCGGCATTAAGCTTCTTTATTTCTTGCTCTACGCGCACCTTGTCCTTTTCCAACTGCTGCTTCGACTGTGCCAGTGCCGGCAGGGTGGCAGAGAAGGAAAAGTGAAAAGCGAGGAGCATGACCAATAGCGGTCGCCAACAGTTATTGATACTTTGCCTATTTTTTGTCATATCGTACTGCTATTCGCTATTCGCTTTTCACTTTTCAGATTATTCATTGTTGGATTCACCAGTTGAGAATCCGTTTGAAGTCGTATTCCTCTGGATTGGACAAATAGCGTTTGGCCGATTCGTAGTCGGCTGGTGTGATGTAGTCCATAATGTCGTTGACGTAGCTCTGCACCTTGTTGCTATTCACATTCACCAGACGAGGCGGTATCTTGCCCGTTGTTGGGTCTTGCAAGTCTTTCAGATAGAGGGGGCTGACCATGCCTTGATGGTCCACATACACCATGCACCCTGTGCAGCCCTGGTTGAAGAGGGTGTGCACTCCCATACCCATCAACGAACAATAGGTGAGGTCGAAAGCGATTGGGGTGTGGCAACGGATTTCGTAGCCGATCTCCACCGGACGACTCTTCACTTTCAGCCCTAGTTGCTTCACCTTGCGCTCCAGCAGATCGTTGAAGATATGAGCCTTGCTAACCTTGCCCAATTCCGGATGGCCGTGTTCGTCGTAGCTGAAATGGATGCCGCTATTCTTGATTTCCTCGTCGCTCAACGAGTGGAATACACCCTCGCTGATCATGGCTGCACCGTAGTCGATGCCCATCAATTTGCGTTTCACAATGCTCGACACTACCATGTTGATAATCTTGTCGACAGTGATTTCGGTCTTGTTAAAGAACTCGGGGATAATCACCATCGGGTAGTGGCATGCTCCGGCAATACCCAAAGCCAAATGGCCAGCCGACCGGCCCATGGCACTCACTACGAACCAGTTCTCGCTGGTGCGGGCATCTTCCATCACTGCTGTAGCCAGCACACACCCCTGCGCCTTGGCACTGTTGTAGCCAAATGTAGGGCTACTGTTGGGAAGGGGAAGGTCATTGTCGATAGTCTTAGGCACATGGATGTTGGCTATCGGATAGTGCTTTTCGGCCAAGAATTTGGCAATGCGGTTGGCTGTCGATGCAGTATCGTCGCCGCCCACCGTCACCAGCAGCTTGATCTCATTGTCGGTGAAGAGGTTTAGATTGAAACGTTGCTCAAAGTCCTCTGCAGTGGGTTTGAAACGGCTCATTTTCAGGATTGAGCCACCTTTGTTGAAGATTTCGTCGGCGGTGTGGAAATCGAGGTCCTGCATGCGAGGATGGTCGGTGAAGAGGGCACTGTAGCCACCATGCAGTCCGATGACACGATAGCCATCGCGCAGAAATGTCTTGGCAACCGAGGCCACTACTGTGTTCATTCCAGGGGCTGGGCCGCCACCAGTGAGTATTGCTATGCTTTTCATGTTGTTGTATTTTTGATGATACGTATTTTATGTTTTAACGATAATCTCAGAAAGTTAGTATATCGCTCAATAAAAAAATCCCCCTTTAGCATATTCCATGTCGAAGCACAACTCGGCTGCCTCACGATAGTAATTCATAATGCACACACATCCAACCATTTGACAGACTTATTGATTTATAATACACTGTGTTTCAGTACGAAGTACCTGTCTGCACCGTACTTCCTCCGTACATGCACCGTACATGAACCGTACCATCCTCGCTGAACGACGTAGCATCGACGGTGGAAACACACATCGCATTCCGTGCTGACGGGGAGGGAGTGGCGGCTGTGGGCAAAGGTTGGACCATCTGTAGATATGTTTGAGGGTAAGCGACATACGGGGCATTCCCTGTCGGATTAGAACGGCACATCGCCGTCGGGGTCTAGGTCTTCGTTCATCTTCGAATCGACTATCATCGTCCCGCCCTGCTGGTCGAACGAGGAATTGCGAGGCATCGTGCCGCCGATAGCCCCCTCGAGGCCAGCCAACTCGCTGGGATTCTCGAAGCGGACATAGTCGCTCACGAAGCGCATACGCACTTCGCCCACTCCGCCGGAACGGTGCTTGGCAATAATGAGGTCGGCCATGCCCGCGGTGGCGCCATGGTCGTCCTCCTGGATGCCGTAGTATTCAGGACGATAGATGAACACCACGATGTCTGCATCCTGTTCGATAGCACCCGATTCACGAAGGTCGCTCAGCTGCGGCTTGTTGCCCACACGGTTTTCTACTGCACGGCTCAGCTGCGACATGGCCAACACGGGGATGTTCAGTTCCTTGCTCAAGGCTTTCAGCTGCCGGCTTATCATCGATATCTCCTGTTCGCGATTGCCGTTTCGGTTGTCGGACGAGCCACTCGACATCAGCTGCAAATAGTCGATGAATATCATTTCGATACCGAAACGTTGCTTCAGCCGTCGGGCTTTGGCTCGCAGTTCGAAGATAGTGAGTGAGGGGGTGTCGTCGATGTAGAGGGGGGCACCGCTGAGGTGTTGTGCGGCCACCTTGAGTTGTTCTTTCTCGTGAGCCGCCAGCTTTCCTTTTTTCAGATGGTCGCCCTTGATGCGGGCCTCGCTGCTGATAAGGCGCATGGCCAACTCTTGGCCACTCATTTCGAGCGAAAAGAATGCAACCGGCTTCTTGAAATCGACCGCCATGTTGCGAGCCATACTCATGGCACAAGCCGTTTTACCCATAGCAGGACGGGCGGCCAATATGATCAGCGTGCCAGGCTGAAAGCCGGCTGTCATACGGTCAAGTCCGATAAATCCCGTCTCGAGACCGCTCAAGCCATCCTCCTTCTTTCCGGCCTCCTCGATGAGGTCGGTCGCCATACCCACAAAATCGCTCACAGGATGATAGTCCGAACGGAAATTCTTATCGTTAATATCCATCAGTTTCTGCTCCGTCTTGTCGAGCAGATTGACCACGTCGGTCGTTTCGTCGTAGGCCTCAGTGATGGTCTCGGTGCTAATGCGTATCATCTCGCGTTGGATATACTTCTCGCTGAGCACCCTGATATGGAAGTCGGTATGGGCCGAGCTAACGACGTTTTCTGTAAGTTTACTTATGGCATACGCACCGCCTGCAGCTTCGAGTTCGCCATCGAGACGCAAACGCTCTACGACAGTCAGCATATCTACAGGCTGGCTCTGTTCGAACAACTTCAGAATAGCACGGTAAATGACTTGGTGTTCCGGCTTGTAGAAATACTCGGCGTGTAGCGACTCTATCGAATTGATAAGGGCGGTTTGGTCGAGCATTAGTGCCCCCAGCACACTCTCTTCAAGATTGATAGCCTGTGGGGGTATGTTTCCGTTAATGCTGAATGCCTGATCGTAAGTCATTCGGCTTCTGCGTTTTGTATCTGTTTGTGGCATCTTTTTGGGTTCAAAAATCGGATTACAAAGGTACATACTTTTTTTCAATCGTCCGGCTATTTTTTATCAACACCCCGACCGGGGCCCCTCCTGTGCGAATAACAAATCGCACAAACGTGAATCAAAAACCATCAATATTAATATTAAAAAGAGCCAATCCATTTTTTTTATGTATCTTTGCAATCTTGTTTTTCACATCCACATTATGGCTAATACCAACATAAACAACCTAATAGTGATCGGCGACCGAGTGCTGATAGAGCCGGCAGTGGCCACACACAAGACCAAAGGAGGCTTATTATTGCCTGCTGGGTATCAAGAAAAAGAGGAAATACAAACCGGCTACATCATCAAATGCGGCCCCGGCTATCCCCTACCCGGCGACAGCAGCGACGAATCATGGAATCCGTCCGACGGGGAACCCCGCTACCTGCCCCTACAGGTAAAGCCCGGCGACATGGCCATCTTCATGCTTAAGAATGCCATAGAAATCAAATACGACAGTAAAAAATATTTCATCGTTCCACAAAATGGCATACTGATGGTGGAACGAGACGAATTCTAATAGCCCTATGACTAGCAACGAAATACGCAAAGCATTCCTCGACTTCTTCGAGAGCAAACAGCACCATGTGGTTCCATCAGCCCCAATGGTGATAAAGAACGACCCGACGCTGATGTTCACCAACGCCGGAATGAACCAATTCAAAGACATTTTCCTCGGCAACCAGCAACGCCAATGGCCACGTGCCACCGATAGCCAGAAATGCCTGCGCGTCAGCGGTAAGCACAACGACCTAGAAGAAGTGGGGCACGATACCTATCACCACACTATGTTCGAAATGCTTGGCAACTGGAGCTTTGGCGATTACTTCAAGAAGGAGGCCATCGCATACGCATGGGAATTCCTTACCGAAGTGATGAAGATAAACAAGGACTGGCTCTATGTCACAGTGTTTGGTGGCGATGATAAAGAAGGTCTCGCCATGGACACCGAGGCCTACGAATACTGGAAAGCCCACATCAGCGAAGACCGCATCCTGAGTGGATCGAAGAAAGATAACTTCTGGGAGATGGGCGACCAAGGTCCCTGTGGCCCATGCTCGGAGATACATGTCGACATCCGAACCGACGAAGAGAAGAGAAAGGTGCCAGGAAAAGAGCTTGTCAACAAAGACAACCCGCAAGTGATCGAGATATGGAACCTCGTCTTCATGCAATATAACCGCAAGGCCGATGGGACTTTGGAACCACTGGCAGCCAAACATATCGACACTGGTATGGGGTTCGAACGCCTCTGCATGGTGATGCAAGGCAAGCAGTCGAACTATGACACGGACGTTTTCCAACCTTTAATCCAAGAGCTTGCCAAGAAGTGTGGCAAAGTGTACGGCCAAAACGAACAGGCCGATATAGCCATGCGTGTATGTGCCGACCACTTGCGTGCAGTTAGTTTCAGTATTGCCGACGGACAATTACCCTCCAATGTCAAAGCCGGCTATGTGATACGTCGCATCCTAAGACGTGCCGTACGCTATGGCTACACCTTCCTCGGATTCACCGAACCCTTCTTGCACACCCTCGTCCCCACCCTTGTAGGACAGATGGGCCACCAATTCCCCGAACTACAGCAGCAGCAAGAGCTGATTCGTCGTATCATTCTCGAAGAGGAGCAGGCTTTTCTTCGTACCCTTGCTGGCGGTATCAAGCGCTTCGATACCTATATCTCGCAAAAGAAAGAGCAACCAAACGGCCAAAAGGTGATCGATGGTGACTTTGCCTTTGAGCTGTTCGACACCTATGGATTCCCCATCGACCTCACTCAGCTGATGGCTTCCGAAAAGGGATGGACTGTCGATATGGATGGATTCAACCGCGGTCTGGCCCAGCAAAAGGAGCGTTCTCGCGGTGCAGCCAAAGTGGAAAACGACGACTGGGTGGAGCTAAATTCCGGTGTGGAACAAGTATTTGTCGGCTACGATACCCTCGAGGCAGATGTGCAAATAACACGGTTCCGTCATGTAAAAACCAAGGATCGTGAGTTCTACCAACTTGTCTTCAACCAAACTCCATTCTACGGAGAGAGCGGTGGACAGGTGGGTGACACCGGCAAACTAAGTATCGAAGGGCTGACAATCAGCATAGTCAATACAAAAAAGGAGAACGGTCTTACCGTTCATATCGTTGATGCAAGCGATTTTTCCACCCTCAATGCTCAATATGATATCTCTACTGCCACCCTTCATGCTGTGGTAGATGCAGCAAAACGCCAGGCAACGGCATGCAACCATTCGGCCACACACTTGATGCACTATGCTCTGCGGCAGGTGCTAGGCAACCACGTGGAACAGAAAGGCTCTAGCGTGGATTCGGATCGTCTTCGCTTCGACTTCAGCCACTTCGCAAAGCTTAGTCACGAGGAGATTCGGGATGTGGAACGTCGTGTCAATGCCATGATCCGCCAATGCCTACCCCTTGAAGAGCACAGAGCCATGCCCATTGCCGAAGCCCAAAAGCTTGGAGCAATGGCTCTGTTTGGAGAGAAATATGGCGATCACGTCCGAGTGGTGAAATATGGTCCTAGCATCGAGTTCTGCGGTGGCACACATGTAGCAAATACCGGCATGATTGGATACTTCCGCATCGTAAGCGAAGGTGCCATTGCCGCAGGAATGCGTCGTATAGAGGCCGTAACTGCCAACGCCGCAACCGACCTCGCCGACCAGCAACAGGACCAACTGACTGCACTAGCAGACCTATTCAAGGGGACAAAGGACCTCACCGCATCTATCACAAAACTGCAGGAGGACAACGCTCAGCTGAAGTCGGCTTTGGAGAAACTACAGAAAGAGAAAGCGCAGAGAATGGCCGAAGGCATAGCTGCCAAACTCGATGCCTGTCCCATCCTAATAGAGCGAGTGGCGGAAGATGTCAATTCGCTGAAGGATGCCATCATAGCTCTTCGCAACGAGCGCCCCGACATGGCCGTGGTGTTAGGTAGTGTTACAGCCGACAAGCCTGCCTTGCTTATCGTGCTTGGCGAAAACCGTATTGCAGCAGGCCTCAACGCCGGACAACTGGTGCGTACATTAGGCAAAGAGATACAGGGCGGTGGCGGCGGTCAGCCCCACTTCGCCACAGCCGGTGGACGCAATGCCAATGGCCTCGATCATGCACTTGAGGTGGCCAAGGATATACTATGCAACCAGGCATAGAAGAGCTTACCACCCATTAACAATCAATACAACTAAAGGATGTCTAGAATCGACATCCTTTTTCTTTTGGGATATAATTGCTAGATACAACTGATTATTGGCAGGCATGCCCCCTGCATTTCTGTTCTTATCATCGTACGTAACAGCGCCCACATCTAATTAATGGCATATAAAGCGGTGATAACTAGCCACTAATTCTCCTTCTCGCCAACTACAAACATAAAAAAATGATAGTTTTTCTGCATCCACTTTGCCACCATATCATTTTTTTTACGTATCTTTGCACTATCATTTGTACGTGGATTTTCTCATAGAATATAAATAACAACCGTAAAATACAGTATTATGGACCTACAGACAATCACCTCACTGATGCTTTCCAGTGACTACAAAGATCGCATGAAAGCCGAATACTATCATCTCCAAAACCGCAAGGAGAACCTGGAAGCAGTTCTCAAACTCTGGGATGGTGGAAAACTGACCTTCACCCCCGATTGTCCACGTAGCATCTACGACCTGCAGCTGCGGGCTATGAAAGACTATATGGCCATATTGGAGGCACGCGCCAAGATAGAGAAGATCGCTCTATAGCAGGCCGTCGAATCCGTCTCTAACTGCCTTCCGCCGATTCCGCTCCAAGGAGTGGAAATGGGGTATTGTTTTTATAGCAGCAGCTGAGTCCGAATACAGAGCTCTGTACTGTCGAACCCAATGAGGGTGTTCCATTAGTTAGTGGGGCACCCTCTTCCTATTGTATAAATTGAACATGTAGGCAGGAAAAGCCCCCGAAAGTGCTTCCACAAGTCGCTGAAGGTTAATAAAAAAGACAGACCATCTCTTACTCATCTCCTACTCTTCCCTTTGTCATCTATTTATCATCTTTTACTCGAGTAAGCAATAACAAGTCGAAAACAACGTTATAATAAGAAAATAACAAATCACTATGGCGAAGTTTGAAAATGGATACATGGGCGGCTTCAGCGGCAAGCTAGGCACAGCCATCGGATATATGTGGAACGGGCGGTGGTGCCTGCGCAGCCGGCCTACACAGGTAAGCAACCCTCGCACCGAGGCACAGCAGAAGCACCGCGCCCTCTTCCGCGAGCAGGTGCGATTGGCAGCACGCATGCGGTGGGTGCTGCGGCACTCCCTCACCGAGCCGGCCCGCGCCGCTGGCATGACGGCCTACAACCTCTTCGTCAGCCTCAACCAGCACGCTTTCAGCAGCATAGATGGACAACTATCTATCGACTACCCGTCGCTGATGCTCAGTCAGGGGCCTGTGGCAACGGTGCAGGCCGGCACCGTCAGCGTGCAGGGCGGACTGCAACTGGAGGTGGCCTTCGAGCGCAATCCGCTGCATCTGCAGTGCGACGCCTACGACGAGGTGCGACTGTTCGTCTACTCGCCATCGGCAGGAGAAGGTTTTCTGACGGCACCGGTATACCGTAGACAAAAGAAAATCAGCGTATTGCTGCCAGATGTATTCGCCGGCAGCGAGGTGCATCTATATCTGTACGCCACCGACCGCGAGGGGCGCTGCTCGGAGACTGCCTATGGTGGTAGGCTGATGCTGGCGGACAGTGGGGTACTATCTAACGAAAGTGAAGATTTGGATGAACCTTCTATAAATCAAACCATTGAAATGCCATCGACGGGTCACGTCGGCGATACTATGGCAGCGGGCACAGCGAGCGGTCAGGATGCACACATCCCCAAATAGAAATACCTAGGGCTACCCAAAAAGCTTTAAACCACTCATAAAAAAAACCGGCACATCTGATCGTACAGACATGCCGGATTGTAATTCGGTCTTCCGCTTTTTACCAAGCGAAGAGCGGACGATTCTGCATCATCTCGTTGGCTTGGCCAGCGATTTTTGCGCGGACTGCCTCGTCGGTCGGGGCGCAAAGCACCTCGTCGATCATATCGACGATGACGGGCATGTCGGCCTCTTTCAGACCACGGGTGGTGATGGCGGGCGTTCCGACACGGAGACCACTGGTCTTGAAGGCACTGCGGCTGTCGAAGGGCACCATGTTCTTGTTGATGGTGATGTCGGCGGCCACCAGAGCGTTCTCGGCTTCCTTACCGGTCAGTTCGGGGAACTTAGGACGCAGATCGATGAGCATCAAGTGGTTGTCGGTGCCACCGCTGATGACCTTGTAACCCTTGGCCATGAAAGCCTCGGACATCACCTTGGCGTTCTTCATCACCTGCTGGATGTACTGGTCGTAGCTGTCGGTGAGGGCCTCGCCGAGGGCGACGGCCTTAGCTGCAATGACGTGCTCCAGAGGGCCGCCCTGTGTGCCGGGGAATACGGCGCTGTCGAGCAGGGCGCTCATCTTCTTAATCTCACCCTTCGGGGTGGTCTTGCCCCAAGGATTGTCGAAGTCCTGGCCCATGAGGATCATACCGCCACGGGGTCCGCGGAGGGTCTTATGGGTGGTGGTGGTGACGATGTGGCAATATTTAAGGGCGTTGTTCAGGTAGCCCTTGGCGATGAGGCCGCTGGGGTGGCTGATGTCGCCCATGAGGATGGCGCCAATCTTGTCGGCGATCTCGCGCATGCGGGCCCAATCCCAGTCGCGGCTGTAGGCACTGCCACCGCCAATGATGAGTTTGGGATGATGCTCGAGGGCCTTTTTCTCCATGTCGTCGTAGTCGACGATGCCGGTTTCTTCCTTCACCTGGTAGCCAACCACATGGTAGTTGATGCCGCTGAAGTTGACGGGGCTGCCGTGCGAGAGGTGACCACCGTGGTTGAGGTCCATACCCATGAAGGTGTCGCCGCAGTTGAGGCAAGCCAGGAACACGGCCATGTTAGCCTGTGCACCGCTGTGGGGCTGCACGTTGGCCCAGCAAGCACCGTAGAGCTTCTTGGCACGTTCGATAGCGATGGTCTCGCTCTGGTCCACAATCTGGCAGCCACCGTAGTAGCGCTTGCCGGGGTAGCCTTCGGCGTATTTGTTGGTCATGACGGAACCCATGGCTTCCATCACCTGGTCGCTAACGAAGTTCTCGGAGGCAATCAGCTCGATGCCTTTGGTCTGACGCTCACGCTCTTTCTGTATGAGGTCGAAGATTTGTGTATCTCTTTGCATATCTTAATGTTATTTGATAATTATCCAATAGATGTGAAATGCAAATATACATAAAAAAAAATACATATAAGAAAAAAAATGTATTTTTGCATTCAGAACAACATCGACCGTTTAAAGCATCGATAGCATCACACAGCAAAGCAGTATGTATATGAAAACTAAAGACGTAATAGATTATCTAGACCACCGCTTCAGGCCCGAACTGCAAGAAGAATACGACAATGCAGGCTTCATTTTGGGCGACGATAGTATGGAATACAAAGGGGCTATTATCGCCCTCGACCTTACCGACGAGGTGATCGACGAGGCCATCGAATATGGCCTGAACCTTATTGTCACACACCATCCCTTTATCTTCAATGGCATCAAACGACTTACCTCGCACCATGCTGTAGGGCGAATGGTTCACCGTCTAATTCAGAACAACATCGCTGTCTATGCCGCCCATACGAATCTCGACAACTTAAATTGGGGGGTAAATGGTGCGCTGAGCCAACAGATAGGACTGCAGAACTGCCGTATCTTGAAGCCTGTGCCCAACGACAATACCATTGGTGCCGGCATGATAGGCGAACTGCCCTACCCCATCTCGGTCGAGTCCTTTCTGCTGCATCTCAAAGACATACTCCATATCCCCACCCTTCGTACCAGCGAATACAAACCAGACATGGCCATCCAACGTGTTGCCATCTGTGGTGGAAGTGGAGCCTTCCTGATTGGCGATGCGATCCAAGCCCATGCGGACATCTATATTACAGCAGATCTCAAATATCACGACTTCCAACGCTCCGAAGGGAACATCGTACTCTGCGATGCCGGACACTATGAGAGTGAACAATATGCAAAAGATGTAATTTTTTCTGTCATATCCGAAAAATTTAGTAAATTTGCAGTTCGAATTTCCCAGCGGCAACACTCCATTGTTCGCTACATTTAATTGTAAAACAAATAATAATATAATAATATGGCAAAGAAAGTGAGTACTAAAAAAGCCCAAGAGTTGACAGAAGCTCCTGCTATTCTACGTCCCGATGTGGATCAAGCCGTCGAAAAACGCTTAGTGGCATTATATACTCTGCAGAGTGTAGACAGCGAAATCGACAAGATACGTATCATCCGTGGCGAGCTTCCACAAGCCGTACAGGATTTGGAGGATGAGATAGCCGGTCTGCACACTCGTATGGACAACTTTGCAGCCGAAATAAAAGAGACTGAAGCCGCCAATCGTCAGCGTAACGCAGAGATAACAGAACACCAAGAGCAAATCAAGAAATACCAAAAGCAGCAGGATAACGTCCGTAACAACCGCGAATTCGAGTCGCTGAACAAGGAAATCGAATTCCAGAACCTCGAAATTCAGCTGTGCGAACGCAAGAATCGAGACGGAGTGGCTCACGTGAAAGAGCTTAAGCAACACATCGATGCTGCCAAGGTGTTGGTACAGAATCGCGAGAAAGACCTCGACGCAAAACGGGAAGAACTCCTTTCCATCACTGCCGAAACCGAGAAAGATGAGGAACGTCTGCGCCAAAAGAGTGCCGAACAAGAACAATACATCGACGAACGCTATCTGACTGCCTACAAACGCATCCGTAATGCAGCCCGCAATGGATTGGCCGTTGTTACCATTGACCGCGACTCGTGCGGTGGCTGTTTCAGCAGCATTCCTCCTCAACGTCAGATGGAGATCAAGATGCATAAGAAAGTGATCGTATGCGAAAACTGCGGTCGTATTCTGGTGGACGACGATATAGCTGAAAAAGCAAAAGCCCTCTTGCAAAAATAAGGAACAAACCAATACTGCATTATGAATACTCATTATATCAACCCCGACGAAAAACTCACACTTGCCAAGATACAAGAGATTATCGACAACAAGATGCCAATCGCGCTGAGCGATGAGGCTGTTCGTCGCATAGAAAAATGCCGTGCCTATATCGACCACAAGATGGAAAGCCAAAAAGAGCCCATCTATGGTGTCACCACTGGCTTCGGCTCCCTCTGCAATATCTCCATCAGCAAAGAGCAACTCTCACAGTTGCAGAAGAACCTAGTCATGAGCCATGCCTGCGGCGTGGGCGACGAAGTGCCCGCCGAGGTGGTTCGTCTCATGTTGCTGCTTAAAACTCAAAACTTCTGCTTCGGGTATAGCGGAGCACAACTGCAGACAGTGCAGCGTTTGGTCGACTGCTACAACGATGACATTCTGCCCGTTGTCTACCAGCAAGGCTCGCTCGGAGCTAGCGGCGACCTTTGCCCCCTGGCCAATCTGATGCTTCCTGCCATTCTCGGAATGGGCGAGGTGTATTGGAAGGGCCGCCGTTGCGATGTGAAAGAGGTTTATCAAGCCAAAGGCTGGAAAGCCATCGAACTGCAAAGCAAAGAGGGACTGGCTCTTCTGAACGGCACACAGTTTATGAGCAGCTATGCCGTATGGTGCCTGCTCAAAGCCATGCGACTGAGCAAACAGAGCGACATGATTCTGTCGCTCAGCCTTGACGCTTTCGATGGACGCATCGAGCCCTTCTACGAAGCCCTGCACATGGTGCGCCCCCACAAAGGACAGTTGGAGACTGCCGCCGCAGTACGCAACTGGCTGGAGGGTAGCGAACTCATCCGCCGTCATAAGGAACATGTGCAAGACCCCTACAGTTTCCGTTGCGCCCCGCAAGTGCATGGTGCCGCCAAGGATACCATTCGCTATGTAGCAAGTGTGGTGGAAACTGAGATAAACTCCACTACCGACAATCCCATCGTCCTTCCCGACGAAGACATGATCATCAGCGGTGGTCACTTCCACGGCGAGCCCCTGGCCATGGTGCTCGACTTCCTCGCCATCGCGGTGGCTGAACTAGGAGCTATCAGCGAACGACGCACCTACCAGCTGATCGATGCCAAGCGGGGTCTCCCCTCTTTCCTTGTGGCAAAGCCAGGCCTGAACAGCGGCTTCATGATTCCGCAGTATGCCGCTGCCGCCATAGTGAGCCAAAGCAAGCAACTCTGCACTCCTGCCAGTGTGGACAGCATTCCGAGCAGCCAGAATCAGGAAGACCTCGTCAGCATGGGTGGTAATGCTGCCACCAAATGCTATCGTGTGTGCGAAAACACCGAGCGCGTACTGGCCATCGAGCTCTTCAATGCAGCACAAGCACTCGACTTCCGTCACCAAGAAGGTCTTAAGAGTAGTCCCGCTATAGAAAAAATGGTGGCCGATTATCGCACAAAAGTCAACTTTGTCGACATCGACCAAATTATGTACAAGCACATTCATGCAAGTGTAAACTACTTGCAGTCAATGTGAATACTTCTACAAATATGTGGAGCTGATATTGTCTTATATCAGCTCTTTTTTTTATTCTTAAAGCTATATGCAGATAAATAGAGAGTACTCTTTTTCGTTCCTAACACTTTCGTTCTCAGGCACCAATACATACCCACACCGTACTTGAACCGTACATGCACCGTAGATGCACCGTGAATGCACCGTGACGATACGACGTAGACAGGGGCTATCTAGGGTGCAACTATGAGTCGAGGATGAAAAAAGAAACACCCCACCTTGCAGGTGGGGTGTATTCATAGAGATCGATGTTTTGGTCCGTTTGCTATTCGGCCCAAACAGCCTGCAAGTTACGATCGCCATAGGCATCGTCGATCTTGCTGATGGTGGGCCAATACTTCTCGGTGTGTGGCTGCGGGAAGGCAGCTTTCTGGCGGCTGTATGGCAGTGTCCACTCGTCGGCACAGACCACCTGCATGGTGTGCGGGGCGTTGCAAATGGGGTTATTCTTCTCGTCGCTGCGACCGGTCATGATGTCGTCAATCTCTTGGCGGATGGCTATCATGGCATCGCAGAAGCGATCCATCTCGCTCAGCGGTTCGCTTTCGGTGGGTTCAACCATCAATGTGTTGTGCACCGGGAATGCAACCGTTGGAGCATGGAAGCCATAGTCCATCAGACGTTTGGCCACATCGCCCACGCTGACTTTAAGGCTGAACTCGTTGAAATCGACGATCATCTCATGTCCACACATACCATTGCGATTGGTGTACAGAATCTTATAGTATTTCTGCAGGCGGGCACGGATATAGTTAGCATTGAGGATGGCGTGTTTGGTCACTTCGGTAAGGCCTTCTCCACCAAGCATCAGCAGGTAGCCGTAGGTGATGGGGAGCAGCATGGCACTGCCATAAGGTGCAGCGGCCATAGTGTTGCCCTGCTTTCCTCCTACTTCGACAACAGGATGTGTGGGCAGGAAGTCGACCAACTTCTCGCTGACGGCAATGGGGCCAACTCCGGGGCCACCACCGCCATGAGGCATGGCAAAGGTCTTGTGCAAATTGAGGTGACACACATCGGCACCCATGTGGCCCGGGCTGGTCAGTCCGACCTGGGCATTCATATTGGCACCGTCCATATAGACCAGTGCACCCATGCTATGGATGATATTGATGATTTCTAATATTCCCTCTTCGAAAGCACCGTGGGTGGACGGATAGGTGATCATCAGGCAGCTAAGCGTGTCTTTGTATTGCTCGGCTTTTGCTTTGAGGTCGTCGATATCGACATCGCCACGCTCGTTGCATTTCACCACCACCACCGTCATGCCGGCTTTGGCGGCACTGGCAGGATTGGTGCCGTGGGCGCTGGCCGGAATGAGGCAGACATTGCGCTGGCTCTGTCCGTTGGCGATATGATAATTGCGGATGACTGTCAGACCACTGTACTCGCCATAGGCACCAGAATTGGGTTGCAGCGAGACACCGGCAAATCCCGTAATCACGGCCAGGCGGTGTTCGATGTCTTTAATCATTTCGATGTATCCTTCGGCCTGGTTTGCCGGTACAAACGGATGCATACCTCCGAAGTGGCTCCAACTGAGGGGCATCATTTCGGCTGCTGCATTGAGCTTCATGGTGCAAGAGCCCAGTGGTATCATGGCACGGTTGAGGGAGAGATCCTTCTCTTCGAGGCGCTTGATGTAGCGCATCATGGAAGTCTCGTCGTGGTAGCTGTTGAATACCTTCTTGGTGAGGTACTGGCTCTGACGCTGCAGCTCGGTGGGCAATGCCGACTGGCTGGCACAGTTGCCGCCACACACGAGTGGCTCGGCTTTCTTGCCGGCAGCTTCGGCCAAACAGTTGATGATAGCCTCGATGTCGGCATGGCATACTGTCTCGTCGATAGAGATACCAATGCATTCGTCGCAGATATAGCGGAAGTTGATCTCATGCTTTTCTGCCACCTCGCGTACCTTTGTCGTTGGCACGGGGCACTGAAGAGCGAGGGTATCGAAGTATACACGGTTCCACTGCTTGTAGCCGTATTTTTCGAGCTCGGCTGCCAATCGGTGGGCTTTGGTGCAAATGGCGGTGGCTATCTGGCGGATACCTTCCGGGCCATGCCATACTGCATAGAAGCCACTCATATTGGCCACTAGAGCAGAAGCAGTGCAAATGTTCGATGTTGCTTTGTCGCGTTTAATATGCTGTTCGCGCATACCCAAGGCCATACGCAGAGCGGGATTGCCCTTAGCATCGATGGTCCAACCAATTATACGGCCAGGGAAGGCACGTTTGAACTGCTCGGTGAAGGCAAAGAATCCGGCGTGAGGGCCACCAAATCCCATTGGCAGTCCAAAACGCTGTGAGCTACCAACGGCACAGTCGGCGCCCATCTCGCCAGGAGTCTTCATCAGTGCCAGTGCCATAAGGTCGGTGGCCATGCCCACGAAGATACCCTTTTCGTGGCATTTGGTGATGAAGTCGGTCCAATCTTGTGCTTCGCCAAACTGGTTTGGATACTGTACAAAAGCAGCAAAATAGGTGCCGTCCAATTCGGTCTGAGCAGCTTTTCCTGTAACGATTTCAATACCACGGGGAGCGGCATTGGTACGCATCACAGCCAATGTCTGTGGAAGAATGCCCTCGTCGACGAACACTTTGCAGACACCATCCTTGACAGCCTGACGCGAACGGCTGTTGAAAAACATGATCATGGCTTCGCCTGCGGCAGTAGCTTCATCCAGCAGTGAGGCATTGCTCAGCGGCATACCTGTCATTTCGGCCACCATGGTTTGGTAGTTCATCAGAGCTTCCAGACGGCCTTGGCTGATCTCTGTCTGGTATGGAGTGTAGCTGGTGTACCAGCCTGCATTCTCAAACACATTGCGCATGATGACTGCGGGGGTTACTGTACCATAATAACCCATACCTATATATGTACGCCATACCTTGTTCTTTTGGGCCAAAGAGCGACAGTGGTTCAAAAACTGTGCTTCTGTCATACCTGCTTCAAGAGGCATCGGATTCTTCAAGCGAATGCTTTCGGGCACGGCTTTTTCTATCAATTCATCCATCGATTCAACTCCAATAGTCTGGAGCATGGTCTTCACTTCCGAATCTTTGGACACACCATTATGGCGCATTGTAAAGTTATTTGTATTCATTAATTATATTATTTTTTGATTATTTCTTTTTAGCATGGAAGAAGCGAACGACGATTTCCTCATAGTATGTGCTCACACGCACAATGTAGGAACCGGTCGGGAAGCGACGCATATTGATATGGCCACGCTTTGGCATACCTGTCATCACACATTGACCGGCATCATTGTAGAGAGCCACATTAAGAATATCGGCCTTGTCGATAGGGACTTCGACACGTCGCTTATCGCGGTTGTAGACAATTCCCTCCTGCGAACTGATGGGTTCAGCCACATCGTTTATTTCATAATACTCGACGAGGGTATCACGTCCGTCTTTGTAGATAGTATCGTGGATATATTTGATTTCATGAACCACGTCGGCAGTCTGCATTATTGCCGTGTAGCTTACAGTGTCGTTGACGACGACGGTACGCGGATTGTCGGTATTGCCATCGCTCCACCCACGGAAACCATAGCCAGCATTACATATCACCAGCAGTTGAGCACTCTCTCCCATCACATAGGTTCCAGTACCATTTATGGTGCCGGCAGCGGGGTCGCTCAGGCGTGCCACCAGGTCGAGTCGGCATGGATAGCTGGTGCGAAGATTGCGAAATCTTTTCCATACTGCAGCTTCCTTGTATTTGTCAATGCTGATACAGGGCACATTGTACACCACAGCAGCTTTGAATCCAGTAAAAACATCATTGCCTATCTCGGGCGGTGTGATGGTTTTGACATCGACTTCCTTTACATTGACACACTGGTAGAAAGCACGTTGGTCAATACGTTCCAGCTTTAGGGGTAGCTCGATAGAGGCTATCGAATGGCACTGGGCGAATGCATAAGCACCAATTTGCTTCACATTGGTCGGGATACGAAGCGGACCTTGTATCTTGGTACAATAGGCGAATGCGTATTCTCCAATATACTCCAAGGCCTCCGGAAGGTTCCAATTGTTACTCAATCCATCCATGCCTACAAAGGCATAGTCGGGGATGGAAGTCACATTCGGACCGAAAGACACAGATTTGAGAGAACGGCAGTTGGCGAAAATCATAGAACTACGACTTCCTCCCATGCTTTCACACTTGATGGCATTGAACTGCACCGAACTGATATTATTGCATCCATAGAAAGCCGAGCGGCCAATGCGGACTATATCCTCCCCTATTGTCAATACACCTTGGATACCTGTACACTGGTAAAAAGCAAAGTCTCCAATTTCGGTCACTGTCGGTGCCAGTTTTATACCTGTTATCTCCTTACATCCAGAGAAAGCACGGTTGGCAATAGAGACCACCGTATAGGTTACACCCTCATGGTCCACCGTGGCTGGAATGACCAGTTCACCCCATGGCTGTCTATGACCCTGCCAATGATTACTGTTGGATGCAACAGGGTAAGTTACTTCGACCGCATTCTCATCATCGTCCGAGAGAATGTTAAAGTATAGTGTGTAACCCTCATCTCGCTGCGATTCAAAATCAAATGCCCAAAGAGGGAGCGTTACACTCAACAAAAGAATTGCAAATAAACGTTTCATTACATTCATTTATTTCACATGTGGACCTGCTGCCACCAGTTTCTTTCCTGCCTCGTTGTATGTGAATTTCTTGAAGTTGTTTACAAAACGCTGAGCCAGGTCTTGGGCTTTGTCGTCCCATTGTTTGGCATCTGCGTATGTATCGCGTGGGTCAAGAATCTTCGGGTCAACACCCGGAAGCATAGTGGGAACTTCAAATTCAAAATAAGGTATCTTTTTGGTAGGTGCATTCAGAATATGGCCATCAAGTATTGCATCTATGATGCCACGGGTATCCTTGATACTGATTCTCTTTCCTGTACCATTCCATCCTGTGTTCACCAAATATGCCTTTGCACCGCTTTTTTCCATTCGTTTCACCAATTCTTCGGCATATTTTGTTGGGTGAAGCTCAAGGAAAGCTTGTCCAAAGCATGCGCTGAATGTGGGGGTTGGTTCAGTAATACCACGTTCTGTTCCTGCCAATTTTGCAGTAAAACCACTCAAGAAATAGTATTTGCACTGGTCTGGGGTAAGGATGCTAACAGGGGGGAGCACACCAAAAGCATCGGCACTGAGGAAAATAACATTCTTGGCAGCAGGACCGGCACTCTTACCATGTACCGGGAGCACTATCTTCTCAATATGATCGATAGGATAGCTAACGCGGGTATTCTCGGTCACACTCTTGTCTTTAAAGTCAATCTTCCCTGCATTGTCCACTGTCACATTCTCTAGCAAAGCATTGCGACGAATGGCGTTATAAATGTCTGGCTCACTATCTTTGTCGAGATTGATAACCTTTGCATAGCAACCACCCTCGAAGTTGAATACTCCTTCGTCGTCCCAACCATGTTCATCGTCACCGATAAGCAGGCGCTTGGGATCGGTGCTCAACGTTGTTTTTCCAGTACCACTAAGGCCAAAGAAGATTGCTGTGTGTTCGCCTTGCATGTCGGTATTGGCAGAGCAGTGCATCGAGGCTATCCCTTTCAGCGGCAGATAGTAGTTCATCATACTGAACATACCCTTCTTCATCTCACCACCATACCACGTGTTGAGTATTACCTGTTCGCGACTGGTGATATTGAAAGCAACGCACGTTTCACTATTAAGGCCAAGCTCCTTGTAGTTATCCACCTTAGCCTTAGAAGCATTATAGATTACGAAATCGGGAGTGAAGTTGGCTAGTTCTTCAGCAGTAGGCTTAATGAACATATTTGCCACAAAGTGGGCCTGCCATGCCACTTCCATGATGAAACGAACCGCCATTCTGGTATCCTTATTGGCACCACAGAATGCATCGTAGACAAACAGTTCCTTGCCACATAGTTCTTTACGTGCCAAGTCACGCATCTTCACCCATACTTCCTCGCTCATCGGATGGTTGTCGTTCTTGTATTCGTCACTCGTCCACCATACTGTGTCTTTCGAGTTCGAATCCATGACAATGTATTTGTCTTTAGGCGAACGTCCAGTATAGATTCCCGTCATCACATTCATTGCGTCCAGCTCGGTGAGTTGACCACGGTCGTATCCTGTAAGACTAGGATCCATTTCCATTTTGAACAACTCTTCGTAGGATGGGTTGTGATGGATACATTTCACATCGGTGATACCAAGAGTCTCCAGCTCTTTTATTATCTTGTCGTTCATCATTGTTGGATTTTAATAGGGACTTTAAAGACAATCCTTAAAGTCCCTGTTCTTAATTTTATTACTTTTCACGTTCTTCTTTAATGGCGGCCTGGGCAGCGGCGAGGCGTGCCACGGGGACACGGAATGGCGAGCAACTGACGTAGTTCATTCCCGTCTTATAGAAGAATTCTGCTGCAGTCGGGTCGCCACCATGTTCTCCACATACGCCACACTTCAGGTTGGCTCGGGTCGAACGTCCTCGTTCCACACCGATCTTGACAAGCTCGCCAACGCACTCGCGGTCGAACGAGTTGAAGGGGTCGGCAGGGATGATCTTTTCGTCAATGTATGTTTTAACAATGGCATTCACGTCGTCGCGGCTGAATCCGAATGTCATCTGAGTGAGGTCGTTAGTGCCGAAGCTGAAGAACTCTGCCACCTCTGCAATTTGGTTGGCCACTAGAGCGGCACGAGGTATCTCGATCATTGTACCAAATTTGTATTCGAATTTGATACCATATTTTTCCTCCACCTCTTTCTTCACACAGTTGGCAATCTCTTTCTGGTGCTTTAGCTCAGCCGCATTGATGGTGAGAGGCACCATGATTTCGAGCATCGGATGATACCCCTCTTTCATCAGTTCCGCAGTGGCACTGAAGAGAGCACGGAATTGCACGCGGGTAATCTCTGGATAGATAATGCCCAATCGCACACCGCGCAGACCCATCATTGGGTTCACCTCGTGCAGACTGTCCACTCTCTTCCTCACATCCTCGTAGCTGATGCCGAGACGTTTAGCGGCTTCACGCATCTTCTCTTCACCCTGGGGTGCAAACTCGTGCAGCGGGGGATCCATCAGGCGGAATGTCAGCGGTTTGCCATCCATCACCTTCAGTGTTCCCTTGGCACTCTCGCGGATATAAGGCTCCAATTCGTCGAGGGCGGCGATACGTTCCTTCTCGTTTCCGGCAAGAATCATGTTGCGGAGCTTCTCGAGAGGCTTCTCGCTGTTTTCGCCATAGAACATGTGCTCGATACGGAACAGTCCGATACCTTCTGCACCAAAGTCTATTGCTTTCTGTGCGTCGGCAGGATTATCGGCATTGGTTCTGACACCCATCTTGCGATGCTTGTCGACCAGTTTCATAAACTCTTGGAACAGTGGATTCTCCGTGGCATTGATCATCTTCACCTCTTCGTCATACACCCAGCCTTTCGAACCATTGAGGCTCAGCAAATCGCCCTCTTTGAAGTTCTTACCATTGATACTGACAACACCTTTTTCCATGTCGATCTTCACGGCATCGCATCCCACAATGCAGCATTTGCCCCATCCACGGGCCACCAGAGCGGCGTGCGAGGTCATTCCACCACGGGCTGTCAGTATACCGTCGGCAGCACGCATTCCTTCCACATCCTCCGGATTGGTCTCCTCACGAACCAAGATGTTCTTTATCTTGGCGGCATTGTATTCTTTAGCTTTCTCGCTGGTGAGGGCTATCACACCCACTGCACCACCAGGGCCGGCTGGCAGACCTTTGGCCAACACCTCGTGTTTCTTCTCGTCAGAAGAATCGAGAATGGGGTGCAATAGTTCGTCGAGCTGGGCGGGGCTAATGCGCATCACCACCTCGCTATCGTCGATCAGGCCCTCTTTGAGCATATCCATTGCCATGGTCAGTGCGGCCACACCCGTTCTCTTTCCAACACGGCATTGCAGCATGTACAGTTTGCCATCCTGGATGGTGAACTCGATGTCGAGCATGTCGTGGTAGTTTTTCTCGAGTATGTCGCGTATATCGCACAGCTCTTTGTAGGTGCTGGGCATCAGCTCCTGCATCGAGTGCATGTGCTTGTTCTGCTCGTTCTTGGTATCGTCGTTGAGGGGATTGGGGGTGCGGATGCCGGCCACCACGTCTTCGCCCTGTGCATTGATCAGCCATTCGCCGTAGAACTGGTTGTCGCCGGTGGCAGGATTGCGGGTGAAGGCCACACCGGTGGCACTGGTGTCACCCATATTGCCAAACACCATGGCTTGGACGTTCACTGCAGTACCCCAGTCGTCGGGGATACCCTCAATCTTACGGTAGCTGACAGCCTTCTTGCCATTCCAGCTCTTGAACACGGCCTTAATGCCGCCTTCCATTTGGGCACGTGCGTCGTCGGGGAAGTCCACTCCGAGCACCTCTTTTACTTTCTTCTTGAAGTCTTCGGCCAGTTGTTTCAGTTCGTCGGCCTTGATTTCAGTATCGCTCACATAGCCGCGCTGGTGTTTGAATTCGTCAAGCATGTCGTCCAGCTGTTTGCGGATACCCTTGCCGTCGGCAGGTTCTATACCTTCGGCTTTTTCCATCACCACGTCGGCATACATCATGATCAAACGGCGATAGGAATCGTACACAAAGCGGTCGTTGCCCGTCTTTTTTATCAAGCCGGGAATGGTCTTGCTGCACAGGCCAATATTCAGCACTGTATCCATCATGCCAGGCATCGACGAGCGTGCACCCGAACGACAGCTCACCAGCAGGGGATTCTCTGCGTCGCCATATTTCATTCCCATTAGTTTCTCTATATTCTCCACTCCTTTCCACACTTCGTCCATCAGGCCGGTCGGTAACTGGCAATTGTTTGCATAATAGGCAGTGCAGCACTCTGTAGTGATGGTTAGACCCGCAGGAACAGGTAGACCCAGATGGCACATCTCTGCCAAATTGGCACCTTTGCCACCCAACAAGTTTTTCATGTCTGCTTTTCCTTCGGCTGTCTTGCCACCAAATGTGTATACGTACTTCGTCATTTGATAAAAATATAATTTATTAGTTTATAATTTATTATTTTATATTACTTAATTTTTTAGACTGCAAAGATACAACTTTTTTTTTAATCTGCAGACTTTTTTTCATCAACTCATCTTTTGGCATAGTGGGGATGACATCCGGCTATGGCCGAACGTAGCGATTCGCGGCTCAGGTGGGTGTACAGTTCGGTGGTGGCTATCGAGGCATGCCCCAGTAGCTCCTGCACCGCCCGCAGGTCGGCTCCATTCTCCACTAGCACAGTGGCAAAGCTGTGGCGCAGTGTGTGGGGGCCTATATTCTTCTTGATGCCTGCTGCAGAAGCGGCACGGCGAAGGAAGATGAACACCATTTGGCGGGTGAGATGGCAGCCCCGACGATTCAGGAATACATACAGATCCTCGCCGGGCTTGGGCATGATGTGCGACCGAACGGTGTCGATATATATCCGGAGCAGACCTTTGGCGCGTTCGCCTATGGGCACCCAGCGCTCCTTATCGCCCTTGCCTCTCACCTTGATCCACCCCTCTTCCCACACAATGCTCGACATACGCAGCTCGACCAACTCCGACACCCGCAAGCCGCACTCGTACAGCACTTCCACCATCGTGTAGTTACGCACCTCGTCGGGTCGGCTTAGGTCGAACGTAGCCTGTAGCCGCGCCACCTCGTCGTCGGTCAGCACATCGGGCAGATGTTCCGCCTTGACAGGCAGATCCAACATGGCTGCCGCATTGTCTTTCATGGCACCCACCGCAACCATCATATTGAAAAACGAGCGCCACCCGCTCAGCAATCGTCGCTGAGTGGCCGCGCTGAGGCCTGTTGCAGTCAGGTCCGTAAGCAGATTCCTCATCTCGTCGGCACTTACCGCCTCGGGCGATACAGACAGGGGTATCATGTATGATGCCAGCTGGTCGTAGTCGCGCAGGTAGGCACTTACAGTGTTTTCCGAAAGGCCACGCTCTAGCATCAGCCAGGTGGTGTACTCTCTTCGCCACCGTTGCCATTCGCGGGCGGTTCGGTTCTCGCTTTCCGTGTTGGTGCTATGTTCTTTTTCCGTCATCCGAATTGCGACACTTTATGCATCTCTTTTGTCGTGTCCATTATCGACCAAACCACTGTATTTAAACAGATTGTATTTAGCAGATCCATCTGCCGACACAATGCAAAAATACATATATTTCTGCAATAGGACATATATTATTTGTCTGGTCGAAGCCATCCCTACCCTTATAGATATATTATCCAGCAAGAAGATTGGGCCAAATGCTGCTGCTACCTTAGATATGAACCATGCATTAAGGCAGGATCATATATGGATAAGGAATGAAATAAGTCCGTAGATGGATAGTGGATCCACCGTGTCGTCACGGTTCATCTACGGTGCATGTACGGTGCATGTACGGTTGAAGTACGGTGTAGCTACGTTTACATCCTATGCCTCAATCAATTACAAATAGCAAACATCATTATATCACTGAATTGCAAACATTTGTATCCCACATATTGATTATTCTGTGCTGCGGTAGATCGGTGTAGTAGCAGTCCTATTTTTTCAAAAAAAATTTACTGTTTATTTGAGGTTATTTTTTTCAACTGTTTGCAGTGTAAAAGATCTCACCAGAGTGACTATCAACCGATTATACTGTTATTTTTCATTTTTTCAACTTGGTTTTCAACCAATTGCAACAAAGATTTTGTGATTCAATTTATTGTATTTTCCGATTTTTTGTAACTTATTATTCGACAATATTCTGCAAAAAAAATGTTAAATCCATGCCGTGACACGATTTCGGACGAAGATTTTTTTTGTCGTTTCGTTTTTTCTTCGTATATTTAAGGCCCCGTGTAAAAAGAGGTATGAAATAGCAAAATTATAAATCAATATTTTACACAAAAGGGGCTCGATTTGGGGTTCAAAAAAATGATATGTCTTTACATATTTTTCGAAAATAATGCAACTTTTTTTTTTACTTTCCATTCACAATTATTGGTTGATCTTTGCAAGCAGAAAGAAACTGGTGCATCCAGCCGAATGCAACGATTTTGAAGATGTGAGTCAGGGGGTTGCACCGAAATAAAAATGGCAAAGAAAATGTACAAAGAAGATACGATGAAATACTCAAAAGAGGAAGACTACAGGAGAGTGTGGAACGAATGCCTGGCAGTGATCAAAGACACACTGGGGCCAGAGAACAGGAAGGCGTACGAGACGTGGTTCACTCCAATAGAGCCGCTGCGATTGGAAGGGAGCACCCTGCTTGTGCAGGTGCCTAGTCAGTTCTTCTACGAATGGATCGAAGAGCACTACATCGATTTGCTACGCCGAGTGATACGTATGCACCTGGGGCCGGGAGCCATGCTGAAATATAGCATCGTGATGGATCAGACCATTCCCACAGAGCCGCTGACCACCCAACTGCCGTCGCAGCCGCGCAGTGCCACCCGCAATCCGATGAGCGGCATGCCCCTAAATATTAATAAAGAAGGCGTGCGCGAAATACCGGATCCCTTCGTCATTCCCGGATTGAAGAAAGAGCGTATCAATTCGCAGTTGAGTTCGAACTATACCTTAGAGAACTATGTGGAGGGCGATTGCAACCGGTTGGCACGGTCGGCGGGCTATGCCGTGGCCGAGAAACCGGGGCAGACCTCGTTCAACCCACTGTTGCTGCATGGGGGTGTCGGCTTGGGCAAAACCCACCTCGCCAACGCCATCGGACTAAAGACAAAAGAGCTACACCCCGACAAGGTGGTGCTGTACGTCACGAGCGAACAGTTTATGGCCCAGTATGCCGAGGCTGGTCGTGCCGGCACTACCAACGACTTCCTCCATTTCTATGAGATGGTGGATGTATTGATCGTCGACGACATCCAGTTCTGGGCAGGCAAGGCACCCAAAACACAGGAGGCCTTCTTCCATATCTTCAACCATCTGCACCAGCATGGCTGCCAGATCATCATCACGTCCGACAAGGCCCCTGGCGAATTGCAGGGCCTGGAACCTAGGTTGCTTTCGCGCCTGAAATGGGGACTCAATGCCGACCTGCAGGCTCCGGATGTGGAGACACGCAAACGCATTCTGCGCCAAAAACTGCAGAACGACGGCATTGAGATGAGCGACGAAGTGATAGAATATATCGCATATAATATCAATACGAACGTGCGCGAACTGGAAGGAGCACTGATTTCGCTAATGGCACAGAGCTCGCTGAACCGCAAGGAGATCACCCTCGAGCTGACGAAACAGATGATCGACAAGTATGTGCAGAGCTCCAGCAGAGAGGTGACCATCGACTACATCCAGAAGGTGGTGTGCGACTATCTTGAACTGCCTGTGGAGAGCATCCAGCAGACATCGCGCAAGAGGGAGATTGTGCAGGCTCGCCAGTTGGCTATGTACTTCGCAAAAAAAATCACCAAATCGTCGCTAGCCGTGATTGGTGCCCAGTGCGGCAACAAGGATCACGCCACCGTACTGCACGCCTGCAAACAGATAGAAAACCTGCGACAGACCGACCGCTATATGCGTAATATGGTGGAGGAGCTGGAGAAAAAACTGTCAGAGTGATTGTTAGTGGTGAGCGATGAAACTACCCTTTAAACCCGGGACGATGATATACCCGTTGCCTGCGGCGATGGTCACCTGTGGCGATGCACCGGACAACTGGAATATCATCACCATCGGATGGGTCGGAACGCTCTGCAGCGAGCCTCCAATGTGCTATATCAGCATCCGTCCCGAACGACACAGCCACGCCCTAGTGGAGCGAACCGGCGAGTTCGTTATCAACATCACCACCACAGACTTGGCTCGGGCAACCGATTGGTGCGGTGTGAAGAGTGGGCGCGACTACAACAAATTCAAGGAGATGCACCTCACTCCCGAGCCAGCACAACTGGTGAAAGCCCCTCTCATCAAGGAAAGCCCACTGAATATCGAATGCCGTGTGTGCGAGGTGAAGCATCTAGGTTCCCACGACATGTTTATGGCAAATGTAGTGGCCATCGATGCAGAAGAGAATCTGATAGACAAGAAGACCGGCCAATTCCAACTGAACCATGCCGGTCCGCTGGCATACTCGCATGGTAAATACTATTCGCTAGGAGAGAAACTAGGCGGCTTCGGATTCAGCGTCAAAAAAGCCCATAAGGGCAACAAATAGCAGCCGAGAGTACAAACGTCAGCCTTCGAGATTATTCAATACATGCCCCATCATGGTGGCAGACAAAAAACACCTACAGTCAATGAACATTACCTGTGTAGAATCTTTAGGAATTTCCCACGACCGTTTTGCAACCCTTCAGCAACACTACGAGTCGATGGGCCATACATTCAACTACTACATGGATCGCCGCGAAGACGATGCCACCCTTGTGGAACGGATGCACGATGCCGACGTTGTGGTGATCAGCAACATCAAGCTATCGGCCTCGGTGCTGTCGCAGTGTCCATCTCTCCGCTTTCTGAGTGTTGCCTTCACTGGCTTAGACCATATCGATCTGGCATACTGTGCAGAGCATAATATTAAAGTGCAGAACGCTGCAGGATACAGCACCACGGCAGTTAGCGAGTTGGCCGTGGCCTTTATGATCGACTTGCTGCGCCAGATCACCACCTTCGACGGCAAGATAAGGGAGGGAAAAGGTCGCGGATCATTCCTCGGCAAAGAACTTCGAGGCAAAACGGTGGGCATTGTCGGCACTGGTGCCATCGGTATCGCCACGGCACGCCTCTTGCTGGCCTTCGGAGCTAAAGTCATCGCCTGGAGCCGCACCCAGCGTCCCGAAGTGGAGGCAATGGGCATTCCATACGTTTCGCTACAAGACTTACTGCAACAGAGTGATATTGTATCCCTCCATGTACCCCTCAACGACCAGACCCGCCACCTTATCAGCAAAGACCAGCTAGCAATGATGAAACCGTCGGCACTCCTAATCAATACCGCCCGCGGACCGGTGTGCGACATCGCTGCAGTGGGGCAGGCTCTCGTCGACGGCACCATCGCCGGAGCCGCTTTCGATGTATTCGAGAAGGAACCTCCCCTACCCATCGACCACCTGTTGCTCTCCAGCCGCCGCTGCTTGGTCACTCCCCACGTTGCCTTTGCAACTGAGGAGAGCTTCGCTGCCCGCGCCGACATCGTCTTCGCCCACGTCGATGCGTGGCTCCAAGCCTGACTACCATATCAGTAATACCCTGCTGGTCAAGACCTCATCAGCGGGAATAGAACAGAACTAACAGCTCCCCAAAATCCAGAGGAGCTGTTTCTGCTATAGTCCTTTTAGGTGTATTGGATTGAAACTTTCGTGTAGCTAGCCTGTCGTCGTTCCATATTCAATCTTCCTATAACTCGTTCGCACCCTGTTCGTTCCGCCTTCTATCATCCATTTTTTGTTTTTTATTTTGCACTAACACAGTGTTTTATACCTCCTTTCACCGTACTTCATCCGTACATGCACCGTAGATGAACCGTACATGCACCGTGACTGCACCGTGTCGATAGGTAGACTTTAGGCCGCACCTGCGGAGTATCTGCATGCCATTTGCATTGCATAAGTCTCCGTGAGCTAACCTGTCCGAGTCTTGTTCCATTATGCTGTTGCTCATCGATATTGGATCAACAGCCGCCACGATAAGTGTTTTGTGTTTCTTTACTAAATATCTTTTAGGGTAATACCATTAATCCATTGAGGCATTCAATGGTTTGATGACAGAAGAAATGCTAATATTTCATTTTTGCAATAGCTCTTCCACGTACCTTAGGGCGGTGAAGGACTTGCGACCGAGGAGGTAGTACTCTGGAAGGAGCAGGCCGCGGTAGACACCACTGACGGGGTGGATGCCGTTGCGGGTGCGTTTTTCGCGTAGAGCGGGCTTCCACTTGCGATACTGACGATGAGCCTTACGCACAGCCTGGTACTCACCTTTATGTCCCTCGAAGAGGAACTTGAGAGCCGCCACGCGGTCGAGCCACATACGCATGGCCAAGACCCACCCACGCCGCGAGGCAGGTAGGTTCTTGTAGAGCATCGAGAGGTTGTTGCGGAAGTTGAGCTCGGTCTTGAAGGGTGACGATTTGGGCAACGTGCCACCGCCGACATGGTAGACTGTCGACATCGGGCAATAGGCCACACGATAGCCCGCCAAGTGGGTACGCCAACAGAAGTCGATCTCTTCCATGTGGGCGAAGAAGTCGCCGTCCAACCCACCTAGCTCGTGCCACACCGAAGCACGGACGAACATGCAGGCACCTGTAGCCCAGAAGATGTCGCACTCGTCGTCGTATTGGCCGTGGTCCTGCTCAAGGGTCTGGAAGAGTCGTCCACGGCAAAAAGGATAGCCATACTTATCGATGAAGCCACCAGCACCACCAGCATACTCGAAGGTGTCGCGCTGGTCGTACATCAGCAGTTTGGGCTGGGCCACTGCTATATCGGGCTCCTTCTCCATCATCTGCACCACGGGTTCTATCCAGTGCTCTGGGCATTCCACGTCGCTGTTAAGAAGCACGTAGTAGTCGGCCTCCACTTGTGCCAATGCCCGATTGTATCCCTCGGCGAAACCGTAGTTATGATCAAGGCAGATTAAACGTAGCTGAGGGTAGTTTTGCTGGAGGAATGCCAAGCTATTGTCCGTAGAACCATTGTCGGCAACAATGAGTTCCGCATCGCCGCTATGAGCTATTACCGATGGAAGAAAGCGTTCCAACATAGCACAGCCATTCCAATTGAGTATCACCACTGCCACATGTTTCATGACGCTATGATTTTGATGGTACCGTCCTTTTGAATACGTCCCTCTCGAGTGAGTTTCCACCGGCGATGGCTCCATAGCCAGTACTCCGGCTCTTGCATTATATCCTTCTCAAGCATGCGTACGTATTGCTCACAGATAGCATACTGGGGCACATCCAAGGGATGGTCACAGAGGTTTTGGAAAGTCACCTCATAGAAACCTCTTTTAACACGACGGACCGTATAGTATAGTACAGGAAGATTGTATTTTCGAGCAAAATATTCTGCTCCATACAGGAAAGCGGTGTCCCGACCGAGAAAGCGTGTCCAATAACTCCGGTGGGGATTGCTCGGGCTTTGATCGGACAACATCATCAATACACAGGGCACATGATGTTCCATATAGAATGCCACATGCTGGCGAACATCGGTCTGATCCACGACCTGTGTGCCATAGCGGATGCGCCTCCTATTGATGAAACCGGCAGTTGCCTTGTCGTCGAGGGGCTTTCCCACCCCTATCCCATGGTGAAGAAACTGCATGTTGAGCGATGTCACCATATATTCCCAATTACCATAGTGAGCCGACATCAGCACCACCGACTGCCCCTTCTCAAAATAGCGGTCGACAAGCTGACGATTGGTTATCCGGTAGTGGCGCTTCAGAAAAGTCGGCGTGGCGAACAGAAGGTTGTATGCACCCTCCACCAACAGATCAGACAAATAGCGATAGTATCGGCGCTCAATCCGTCGAAGTTCTGGTTCTTTTTTATCAGGAAAACACTTCGAGAGGTTGTCTCTGACAACCTTACGCCGATAGCCTACCACGTAGTAGACCAGCAGATACAGTATATCCGACAGGAAATACATCAATAGCCACGCTTGTATTGCTGTCCCACAGCACCTACAACACCCTCTGGCAGCTGCTGGCGACTAAGCATTCTCTCCCATCCGAAAGTCTGCACTTCGCCCTTGGCATTGCTTTGCAGCAGAGTATAATAGCCGATGCTCCCCTCATCCCAGAAGAGAAATACCCTGTTGGGGTCGTCAGCCTCAAGCCTGTTGTACCGCCACAACTGGTATGGGAGATAATGTGCATGGACATTAGCATTCTCTATCGATTCGGTGTTATATATGCCATGGTTGCCAGTACTCACAACATCGGACTTCGAATAGCCAATCACAGCGAAGTTCTTCTCGTCACGGACGAAATCGGGAGGTCCATACTGCAGATACACTCGCCCACGGTCAGTCATGATACCTCTAGTGATCGAGTAGGTGAAATGCTCCTGTACATAGTCGATACGTTCTTTGTACTTCAGCCATGCCGCCTCCGGACTAATTGGGTCGCGGCGGGTCCAGAACTCGTATAGGAAGGCTTGTTTCTGTTCCACAGTGCCACTTCTTACTATCTGTCTGGCTGCTACTTTCTCCTGTTCGCTAGCAATGGGATAGAGAGCATCTAGATATAGGTTCAAGTCCTCCTCGTCAGTGTACTTCCCAACGAATGTCAGCGTCATCTCGCTAGGCTGAATGGTTTTGACTCCAGGATTGGAGCGGAAAAACGGCACTCTCTTTATCAGCATCGAATTCCCGTCGCGATTCTGCAATTCTACCACTAGGTTATAGTTGCCCGACGGCAGATTGTGGATGTCCAACCTACCAAGCACTGGCACCACCTCGGAAGCATTCTTCCTTACGGCGTGCTGCAGGGTCTCCACACGGGTTCCCGTCTCCTGCACTTCGATATACGACTTGGCAAGGAATGCCTCCTTTCCAATCTCCTTGTCGATATTATAGACCTCGTAATAGAAGGTCAGGTCGCTCATCTTTTCCGGGACAAAATCGTCGACATAGGGTTCCATATCGTAACCACCTCTGGACAGGATGGTCTGTGTGGTGGTCGGTTTCACCGAGGACATCAGCTGGACACTGGAGAGTGCGGGCCGCTTGCTGTCGTAGTTGATCACCAGTTTCTCGGTGAATGCCACGGGCTGTCCCTCCTTGTTCTTGTCCTGAAGGGTGACATCGAGGTCGTATATCCCGTTATTTAACGCGAAACGTTGCATATCGAGCAGGTTGAAATTGAGCGAATCGTCCGTGCCAAGCATAGGGCTGTTCAGGTCGTATTTCTTGGCGAAACATATCGAATCGCCCTGACGAGCCACCAACGATATGGCCACCGTTGCCTGACGGCGACCACCGGCCTGCGGCTCGAAGTGCAACGTCCAAGCATCGAACAGTAGGTAGGTCTCAATATACGGTTGCGAGGCTGTAGCCTGATAGTAGGTACTGTAGCCAAACAAAGCCTGTATTTGGGCCGATGCAGCCACACACGACATCAGCATCGCCATTATAAGTACACTGCGTTTCATATTCATCCTTATTGCTTTAAACAGAATTCCTTATTGTGGTATATTAACGTCAGAATTCCACTGATTATTATACACCATCATTAAAATCAACTCACAGGCCAGCGGCGGTCGAGGCCGAAGCTCATCGGACTGACCTTCAGTTGAGGAGCAAACTGCAGCCGTTTCCACTCGTTGCGATTGGTCTTGGTGATAACCTGATGCACCAATTCGCGATCGAATCCCTCGTCCACAATCTCGTCCTCGCATAGACCTTCGTCGAGATAGAGACCCAATATTGTGTCGAGGATTTCATAGTCGGGCAGCGAGTCGCTGTCTTTCTGTCCAGGACGCAACTCGGCACTGGGAGCCTTCTCGATACTATTGTGCGGGATGCGTTCGCCGTCGCGGTTGAGCCATTCGCTGAGCTCGTACACCTCGGTCTTGTACAGGTCACCAATCACTGCCAGGGCACCGCACGAGTCGCCGTAGAGCGTTCCGTAGCCCATGGCTGCCTCCGACCTGTTGGTAGTGTTTAGGGCCAATGCTGCAAACTTGTTGGCATAGCTCATGACGAGTGTGCCCCTGATGCGAGCCTGCATATTCTCCTCGGTCACATCTTCGGCACGATTGCCAAAGACAGGCTTGAGGCTTTGTTTAAACTGCTCGAAGAGCGGAGCGATGGGCACGATGTCGTAGCTCATGCCCAGGTTGTTGGCCAGGTCGACAGCATCGCGCACCGAGTGGTCGGTCGAGTACTGGCTAGGCATCAACAGCCCATGCACATTCTCGGCACCCAGCGCATCGACGGCCAGCGTCGCCACCAATGCCGAATCGATACCGCCACTCAGTCCCAGCACCGCCTTGTGCATACCGTTTTTGTGAAAATAGTTTCTCAATCCCGTCACCAACGCCTTATATACCAGCTCCACTGCCTCGGGCTTGGTGTCTTCCACCGGCTCCATCTGCTGCATATCCACCGTCTGGCAGCCTTCCTCGAAGTAGGGCATCTGGCATAGGAGCGTCCCAGCAGCATTCATCGCCATCGACCCTCCGGCATAGAGGTAGGGGCCTTCGCCTCCCGTACGGTTCACATACACCACTCCAGCATTGAGGGTTTCTACAATCTTTATCATGCGATAGCGACGGCGGTAAGGACGCTGATAGTCGAACACTTGTCCACCGCAGCATATCACCATGTCGCAACGTTCCACATGCCCTTTGAGCAATTCTTTCAGGTCTTCGTAGAATCCGATGGCGATACGCTGGTCGTGGAAGTCTACCACCTGCACACCTTCGCCTCTGACAAAGTACTTTTGTTCATCGACATTGAGGTACTTCTTGGTGACAACAGCACGGATGGCACCATTCTGCACAAACACCACGGCATTGCACAGGCCCTTGTCCTGTATCTGCAGCGGCAGTCCTACCAGAAAAGCTCTATGTTCGCTTCGGGCCACCAGACGTTGCAGGGCTGCCTGTGCCTGCTTCTGCAGGTCGGTATAGCCAGCGGCGGCAAAGAGGGGTGCCCCACACAACGTGCCGGCTGGAAAGACGGTGAGCAAGGCCTCGCGCGAGGCTTCTGAATCCAATTCGGCCTCGATCCAGGCCAAGTTATCGTCGATACGTAGGGTACGTATATCTCGCTGAACAATATGAATTTTCATAGACATTATTGTAATAATACTTTCCTAAACGAGGATTATCCCTTCTTTATTGTCCATCGACACGATTTTTTTAGGCACTGTAGACTCACCCTTTGCATTCTAACATCCTAATGCAGTTTAAGGAAGGCATATAGTTGATTGTGGAGATGCTGATTGAGGCTGAGGATGATATAGGAAGTCCCACCAGCCCTTCTTCCGTGGGCTGGTGGGACACACTCATCTATATGGACACTCTGATGTATGAGTCAGTGCTTGCGTTGCCCCACAAGGCAGAATCCGGAGTAGATACCGCGTGGATGCTCCGCCAAAGGTCCGTGTCGGCACACGGCAGTCACGGTTCATCTACGGTGCATGTACGGTGCATGTACGGATGAAGTACGGTGAGAGGGCGAATAAAGCATTGAGATAGTGCGAAATAGAAAACTAATTTTGGATAGTAGAAGGCGGAACGAACGGTGTGCGAACGAGTTATCGAATGAGAGATTTTTTTATAGATTCCGAAAAAAAGATGTATCTTTGCACCTCGAATATCAGAAAAAATATTGAAGATGAAACGATTGTTTACAATATTGCTTGCAGTGCTGCCACTGACCCTAATGGCACAGGATAACAACCGCGAAAGCTGCACCTCGATTATGGTAGGCAGATATGCCTCGTCCGATGGCAGTGTCATCACCTCGCACACCTGCGACGGACGCTACCGCACATGGATGAGTATTGAGCCTGGGCAGAAGCCGTCTAAAGGGCAGAAGACCATACGCCACGAGGTGCGCAAAGGCACCATGCACACCACCCATCGCGAGGACACCACCGGCGTGCGTACGGTGGGCACCATCGACTTGGGCAACACCCCCACCCTAGCCTATCTCAACACAGCCTATCCCTGCCTCAACGAGCGCCAGCTGGCCATTGGCGAGACCACCTTTGGCGGTCCCGACACCCTACGCAACCCCGACGGGTGGTTCCAGATAGAGGAGCTGGAGAGGGTGGCTCTGATGTGCTGCTCCACGGCACGCCAGGCCATCGACCTGATAGCACAGCTCATTGCCCAGCATGGATATGGCGATGGCGGCGAGTGCATCACCATCGCCGACAAGAAAGAGGTGTGGCAGATGGAGATACTGGGCTGTGGAAAGGCCGAAATCGGCGGCATCTGGGCTGCACAGCGTGTGCCCGACGACCACGTGGCCGTCAGTGCCAACATAGCCCGCATCGGTCGGCTGCAACGTGGCAACCCCGACTGGTTCCGCTGCTCGGACAATATCGAACAGGTGGCACAGCGCTACGGACTGTGGGATGGCGAGGGCGAATTCCTCTTTTGGCGTGCCTTCAACGACAGCTATGCACAGGGCAAGAACTTCCGCGAACGCGAATGGTTCATCCTGAATGCTTTGGCACCATCGCTACACTTGACAATGGATATGCCCGAACTGCCCTTCAGCGTGAAGCCCGACGACCCTGTAGACGTGCGCGACGTGATGCGTCTGCTCCGCTCCACCTACGAGGGTACGGATATGGATATGACTCGCAACCTGAAGATAGTGAACCGGCAGGGCGACACCGTGGCAAGCCCTGTGGCCAACCCCTGGCTGGGCAATGCTATGCAGCAGACGCTGAATATGCTGGCACCGGGCACGGTGGATTTCAAACGCACGGTGAGCGTGGCGTGGTGTAGCTATAGTTTTGTGGCTCAGTTGCGCGATTGGTTGCCCGACGCGGTAGGCGGCATCTGCTGGGTGGCAGTCGACAATCCTGGCCAATCGCCCCGCATACCTATCTTCTGTGGCACCACCGAATTGCCCGAGGCATTCAGCATGTGCGGCCAAAAACGCTACAACCCCGATGCCGTGTTGTGGCAATTCCGTCGTGCCAACAAGCTGGCCACCGTGCAATGGCAAGCCACCAAAGAGGGCCATACGACAGAGGTGCTACGGCTGGAAGCCGATGCCATGCACGGCCTCTCTGCGCTGGAAGAAAAAGTACAGAACCAATCGAAAAAGAAGAAACAGACAGAACGGTACCTGAACAACTACACACAGCGCATCTATGGCAACGCTGTGGGTGCATGGCGACAACTCGAGGAGCAATACTGGCACCGTTTTGGCATGGGCTTCTAACCCCTACTGTACGCTGGCCACAATCTTGTCTACATTCATGCTTCGGGCCGAGGCATCGAGGATCTGCTTGTAGAGACCACCCTGGCGATAGACCTCGTCGGGAATGCCATGTTGCACCACATGTCCGCGATCGAGGACATAGAGCATATCGCTGTCTATAATCTGGCCTATATTGTGCGAGATAACAATCACCGTACGCCCTTGCTTGATGGCATCGATGCTATTCTTGATCTGCTCCGTGGCAATGGCATCAAGACTGGCGGTGGGCTCGTCGAGGAAGATGATGGGCGGATTCTTTAGAAACATGCGTGCGATAGCGATACGCTGCTGCTGCCCACCACTCAGTAGCAATGCGTTGCTCCGGAAACCATCGGGCAGTGCCATCACCTGGTCGTAAATGTAGGCACGACGGGCAGCCTCCACCACGTCGTCGAGCGAGGCATCGGGGCGCCCATACCGAATATTGTCCTCGATCGATCCACTGAAGATATGGTTCTTCTGCAATACGAGACCTATGTTTTCGCGTAGGGCGTGCGTATCCCATTCGGAGAGGGGCACACCGTCGAGTTTGATAGTGCCCCCATCGGGGTTGTAGAATTTGTCTAAGAGATTGACTATGGTAGTCTTGCCGGCTCCACTCAGTCCTACCAAGGCAGTGGTCTTTCCTGGCTCGATGGTCATCGTAAGGTCGCGTATGGCATGGGTGCCGTTGGGATAGGTGAACTCGACATTCGTCAATTCGAAACACCCCCTCACCTCCCGGGCTTCGCCACCGCCTTTCCATGAGCCACTTGCCTCCACCTCGTGGTCGGCATCGAGAATACCGAAAAATCCCTCAGCATACACTAGTGCATCGTTGAGGTCGTCGTAGATACGGTGCAGCTGTCGGATGGGGGCACTCACGTTGGCAAAGAGCATGACATGATACATGATTTTACCAATGCTCATGCCTGGATAATGGATAAGTACAAGATAGGCTGTAAGGATGATGATGAGGACTGTGCCAATTTGCTCTACAAAACTCTTTGTGCCCTCGAAAAGGAAGGAGATGCGTCGGGTCTGCATCTGTTGGTCGGTACTTTGGTCCTGCAACACAGCCTGCTTGTCGGCCTCCACTCGCTCGCGGTTGAACGATTTGATTACCCCCATGCTTTCTATGATATTTAGAATGCCACTAGAGAGCTTCTGGTGAGTTCCAAACACCCGATGGCGCCATCCTTTCATTCGCCGCCCCTGAAGGGCAGTAATCCAGAAATAGATGGGGATGATGACCGTGGCCACTAGTCCTACATACACATTGGCAGAGTACATCAGCACCAAGGCTAGGACGGCACTGGTGAAAAGGGGAAGAATATCGATGAAGAAGTTTTTCACCGTATTGCTGAGGCTCATGATGCCGCGGTCGATACGTGTTTGCAGTTTGCCTGGTTCGTTATCCTCCTGCGAGAAAAAAGCCATTCGGAATTGCAGAATACGGTCTACTACACGGAGGGAGAGGTCACGGCTTACATGGATACGGATTTTTTCGCCGAACACTCTCTGCCCGAAAGTGATAAGGGCAGCCAACAACTCCTTTCCAAGCAGAACAGCACTGACAAGCAGCAGAATGTGAGCCGCATCGCTCCATTGGAACCCTTCCTCGACATGTAGCAGCGAATTGATAGAATCGACAGCACGGTCGAGCACAACAGCATTCACCTGTGCCATCAGAGAACCTGCAAAAGTCAGAACAAGTGTCACCACCAAAAGCCATTTGTATGGCAAAAGAAAAGGTACCAACCGTCGGAGCAATCCGACGATACTCATTTTTTTATTCTCTATTTCTTTCATTGTGGGTGCAAAATTACACTTTTTTTTGCAATATATTTATTTTTTGTTGTATTTTTGCACCGTTTTAATCAAATGAAAAATGAGTACAAGACTGAGCGTGAATATCAATAAAGTGGCCACTGTACGCAATGCAAGAGGTGGGTCGCTGCCCGATGTGATACAATTTGCAAAAGTATGTGAGAAATGCGGAGCGGAAGGTATCACCGTTCATCCGCGTCCCGACGAGCGACACATCCGATACGAGGATGTGATGCAATTGAAAGGAGTGGTGGCAACGGAATTCAACATTGAAGGCAATCCGCTTGGGGTGCGTGCACCTGGACCTGCCGAGAGTACAGATGCATTAGGTTTGCCCTACGGATTCGTCCAGCTGGTCAAGATGATTAAGCCCACCCAGGCCACATTGGTGCCCGACGCAGAAGGAGTGCTGACAAGCAATGCCGGATGGGATACGATAAAACACAGAGATTACCTGTGCGATGTGGTGCAAGAACTGAAAGAGAGTGGCATAAGAGTGAGTATTTTCGTTGATGCAGACCCCCGAATGGTGGAAGGTGCTGCCCGAACTGGGACAGACCGTGTGGAATTGTATACAGAGAGTTTCGCACGCGAATATCACGCAGCTGCAGGCGACCATATGGCAGAAGAAAGGGCAATAGCTGCATTTGTGGAGGCTGGAGAAGTGGCTCGCGAATGCGGACTGGGACTTAATGCAGGACATGATTTGTCGTTGGAAAACTTGGAATATTTCCATCAAAGAATACCATGGCTGGCTGAAGTGAGCATCGGGCATGCCATCATATCGGATTCACTATATTTAGGCATTGAAGAGACGATAAAACGGTATAAGTCATGTCTGGCTGCTAAGTGATTCTGAATACTGCAAAGAATAAAAAGAGCTGGCTGTATCATCCCTCCTTATCTTTCCATTCCTTTTACTTGGAAATGAGAGGCTATGGTTTACGTTAGCGTTTTTTTGCAGATTTCAAACAATAAATAAAATATATATACGTTACCTAAATCAAAAAATAGAATCACGAGTACAAAAACAATAATAGAAGCAAAAGGACTTCAAAAAAGAATAATATGAAGAATCTGGTTATTGTAGAGTCGCCTGCAAAGGCAAAGACAATAGAGAAATTTCTTGGCAAGGACTATACAGTGAAGTCGAGCTACGGTCACATACGGGATCTTGCCAAAAAAGAGATGAGCATTGATGTGGAGGGAGGATATGAGCCCCAATATCAGGTGAGCGATGACAAAAAGGCCTTGGTGAACGAACTGAAAAAGGATGCAGGTAAGGCAGAACGCGTGTGGCTGGCAAGCGATGAAGACCGCGAGGGAGAGGCCATCGCATGGCATTTGCAAGAGACATTGGGTCTGAACAAGGAGAACACCCGACGCATCGTGTTCAACGAAATAACTAAACCGGCTATACTTTACGCAATAGAACATCCACGTGACATTGATATGAACCTAGTGGATGCACAACAAGCACGTAGGGTATTGGACCGTCTAGTGGGATACGAAATCAGTCCAATACTATGGAGTAAGATAAAGCCTGCACTCAGTGCCGGACGCGTGCAAAGCGTGGCAGTACGTTTAGTAGTGGAACGGGAAGATGAAATCAAACAGTTTAAAAGTACTCCTTACTTCCGCCTGACTGCCCAATTCCACCCTGTAGACAGCAACAAGATATTACAGGCAGAACTCAGTCGACACTTCGATACCGAGGAAAGTGCAGAAGCATTCCTTCAATCGCTGACAGGAGCCGGATTCAAGATTGGACGCATAGAGACGAAGCCGGCACGTCGTACTCCTGCCCCCCCCTTCACTACAAGCACCTTGCAACAGGAGGCGAGTCGAAAGTTAGGCTTCAGTGTGGCTCGAACGATGCAGGTGGCACAGCAGTTGTATGAAAGTGGATATATCACCTATATGAGAACAGACAGTGTGAACCTTAGTGACCTTGCCATCAATATGGCCAAGACTGTGATCGTGAACGGGTTTGGTGAAGAATACCACAAGATGCGCCACTATCAGACAAAAACGAAGGGAGCTCAAGAAGCACATGAAGCTATCCGTCCAACAAACCTAGAAGCGCAGACCATCGCTGCAGAAAGTGCACAACGCCGCTTGTACGAACTTATATGGAAACGCACAGTGGCTAGCCAAATGGCAGATGCCGAATTAGAAAAGACGGAGATAGAGATTGACATAATAAACGATAAAGGTGGTAATAATACAGAAAAAGTCTCTTTCGGATGCACAGGAGAACAAATCCGATTCGACGGCTTCCTAAAAGTATATATGGAGAGCAGCGATGACGAGAGCAATGAAGTAGAGAGTCATACCCTGCCTCGTTTGCCCGAAGGAACTCGCCTGACAATGGATAGTTGTACTGCCACAGAACATTATACCCAACATCCCCCTCGTTACACAGAAGCCAGTCTGGTGAAAAAACTAGAGGATCTTGGAATTGGTCGCCCATCGACATATGCCCCAACAATTAGTACTATCCTTAAAAGAGAGTACATTATAAAAGAGGATCGTGAAGGGGAGCCTCATTCATTTACCACTATCACGCTCAAGAACGGACAGATTCGCCGAACAAATAAGACCGAAATCAGCAACTCGGAGAAAAACAAGCTATTCCCAACAGATATTGGATGTGTTGTGAACAGTTTCCTTATGGGTCATTTTGCAGACATAATGGATTACAACTTCACAGCAACAGTAGAGAAAGACTTCGATGAGATTGCCGCTGGAAAGAAGGATTGGCATAAAGTGATTGACATGTTCTATGTACCATTCCATAAGAACATCAGACAGACACAGCAGACCAGTCAACGAACCACTGGTAGCCGCCTGCTTGGTGTCGATCCCAAAAGCGGAAAGAATGTGTATGCCAAAATAGGTCGATACGGAACACTGGTACAAATTGGAGAGACCAATACCGACGAGAAGCCTCTGTTTGCCAGCATGAAAAAAGGACAAAGTATTGAGACAATTAGTCTCGAAGAAGCACTGAGCCTTTTTGCTTTACCTCGTACCCTTGGTGAGATGGATGGTAAAGAAGTGATCGTCAGCATAGGAAAATTCGGTCCATACGTACGCCACAACGGTAAATATTACTCGTTAGGCAAGAACGATGACCCGTATGAAGTGGAGTTAGAACGGGCAATCGAGATCATCAAAGTGAAAAGAGATGCCGAACAGAAAAAAGAAGAACTGAAAAAAATATATCCTCTTGAGATAGGTATCCATGATGGCGACCCAGTTTCGGCGAATATCGGACGCTTTGGCCCTTACCTCACATTCCGAGGTGAAAACTATCGCTTGGCTAAAGGAGTAGATCCACAGACCCTCACATTGGAGGGCGCAATGGAGGTGATTGAAACATCCACCAAAAGAAAAGCCCGTAAGAGACAAGGATGAAGCTGAGTGTAGTCATAGTCAACTACAACGTAAAATATTTCCTACAACAATGTCTAGCATCGGTGTACGGAAGTGATACACTGCTAGATAACAATGAACATTTGGAGTTGGAAGTATTTGTGGTGGACAATGACTCGGTGGACAGTAGCACCGAAATGGTGCAAAATGAGTATCCTGCCACCCACCTCATCATCAATCAAGAGAACATTGGATTTGCCCGTGCAAACAATATAGCACTTAAACAATGCACAGGTGACTTGATTCTACTTCTCAACCCAGACACTGTAGTAGGAAAAGACACATTTGTCAAATGTGCAAACTTTTTCAACACTCATGCTACATGTGGCGGCTTGACTGTAAAAATGGTTGATGGGAAGGGTCATTTCCTAAAGGAAAGTAAGCGTGGTTTTCCCACTCCAGAAGCCTCGTTCTACAAAATAAGCGGACTGGTAAAACTCTTTCCTCACCATAAACGGATCGCTTCATATTACGCAGGGCATCTAGGAGAAGACGAAACAAATGAGATTGAGATTATGTGCGGTGCATTCCTTATGCTGCGGCGCGAGGTATATGAGCAGATCGGAGGCCTGGATGAAAGCTATTTCATGTATGGCGAAGACATCGACTATTCGTGGAGAATCAAACTGGCCGGATGGCATAACTGGTATCTTCCCTCTGCACGTATCATCCACTATAAAGGAGAGAGTACTCGTAAAGGGTCGATGAACTATGTTTACACCTTCTACAATGCAATGTCAATCTTTGTGCAACGCTATTTTACCGGTAGTAATGCACGTTTATTCCGAATACTGCTACATACAGCAATATGGTTCCGTGCCAGCCTTTCTTGGATAAAACGCATTGCCAAGTGTCTAATCGTACCTTTGGCTGATTTCGCCATAGCATACGGAGGATGGATGCTTATAAAATATATCTGGGAACCCACCAAAGGCATGGGTCACAACTATTATCCTCCTGAGTATTCAATAATCATAGTTCCAATCTATATTTTAATTCTCCTATGTAGCAGTTGGCTTCACGGTGGATACGACAAACCCGTCCGAATCAACCGCATTGTGCGAGGGGTTGGTATGGGAATGGTACTATTGCTAGCATTCTATTCTCTCCTTGACGAAAGCCAACGTTATTCGCGACTGCTACTACTGCTTGGCTCATTGTGGACGATGTTGGGGATGCTGACAATACGTTTCTCTCTGAATGCTCTTCATATTAAAGGATACTCGCTACGCACACGCGCACGAGGATGTACATTAATAGCTGGCAGTGAGGAAGAAACAGCACGCATAGGTAACTTACTCACCTCATTGGATCGCAAGCCGGCATCACTCATCACCCTTTCAACACCCTTCACTACATCAAGACTGCAGGATATGATTCGAATTGAACATGCCAACGAAGTCATATTTTGTGGAAAAGATATTCCACTCGCTGATATTATTTCCATGATGGCCGAACTGCGCACCACAGGGGTGGAATACAAGATAGCTCCTTCCGGAGGAGACTATATCGTCGGCAGCGAAAGCATTGTTGCTTCCGACGAATTGCTGCTCGACAACCTGGATACAATCAGCTCCAACCCATCGCACCGAACCAAAAGAATCCTCGATATTACAACCTCTCTGTTTGCCATTCTGCTCTCTCCTATTCTCTTTTGGTTCCAAAAAAGAAAGAATGATTATCTAAAGGATTGCTGGCATGTATTAATAGGGCGAAAAACATGGGTGGGTTACACCGGTCACCCTGGCATTTTCTCTCCATTTCAATTGTATCCATCCGCCACAGAAAAACAACAAGAACGATTGGTATTGAGGTATATGAGACACTACAAATCCACCACAGATTGGAATATTCTCCTACACAATTGGAATAACCTTTAAAATCTACGACTACCATGAACCATCGATATACTATTGGTATTGTGTTGATGCTGCTACTCTGTTTTCCACAGCAAACATACTCACAACAAATTCATGCTTTTATTTCAAGTGGTCTCAATCTATCACAAATTGAGGGAGACGAACTGAAAGGCTTCCGACAGGTGGGTTATGTTGGTGGTGTAGGTGCACTGACAGCTTTGGACAAGAACTACCGATGGGGCTTAAGTGTGGAGGCTCTCTTTTCACAACGAGGTGCATACAACAACTCTATCGACCCCTACTACGGACGTATCACACTGAACTACATCGACATACCATTGCTTTTTCACTACCAAGACCCCTATGGAGGTATGCTACTAGGGGCAGGTGTCAGTTATGGTCGTCTTGTGCAACAGCCACATGGAGAGCTGGCCTTTAACCCCCTGGCCTATCTTCCCGACACATCAGACATGACGTTTCTAAAAAACGACCTAGCAGTAGTGCTCGACATGCGTTTTACTATATGGAAGGGGTTGCAGTTCAACATTCGATGGCAATACTCCTTGTTCGCCGTTAAACGCGACTGGACATTCATCGAATACATTCACAACAAACCCCACAAAAGTGTGAACGACTTCTATAATCATAGTCTCACAATGAGGCTGATTTGGCAATTTTAGCTATGGCAACAGCACTTTTCCCAGGCTCGTTCGATCCCTTTACCACAGGCCATGAGGCTGTGGTCCGTCGTGTAGCACCCTTGTTCGACAGATTAATCGTGGCAGTGGGTGTAAATAGCGAGAAGCACTGCATGTTCAGTGTCGAAGAACGTATGAATCGCATACAATCCATGATTCATGATATTTCCAATATTTCCATCGTATCCTACAGCGGGATGACTGTCGATTTCTGTCATCAGATTGGGGCACAATGCATCGTGCGAGGTATTAGAACTGCTGCTGATTTCGAATACGAACAACTTGTAGCTAGTGTGAATCGAGCTCAAGACCCCACTATCGAAACCCTACTGGTGATGGCAGACGCAGATCATGTGGCAATCAGCAGTACGCTGGAACGAGAACGATTGTCTCATGCAACCCTCTGACGACATAGTCTATCTCAAAGGAGTGGGTCCATCTAGGGCTAAAGTTTTAGCAGCGGAACTCGATATACATACCGCCGCCGATCTTTTGCAGCATTTCCCTTTCCGGCATATCGACCGATCTTCGATGACCACCATCAACACGCTCTCTGAAGAAAGTGGCTATGTGGCACTGCAGGGCACGGTGAGCAATATGAGTGTGATCAGCACTGGCCGCTTTCGCGAACGACTGACCGTGGACTTCAGCGACAACACCGGTGTGCTACAACTGGTATGGTTTCAAGGCACCAAATGGGTACGCGAAAAACTTAAGCCAGGGGTAAAGTACACCATCATGGGAAAGCCGTCATTCTACAACGGTACTTGGCAAATAACACACCCCGAACTGGAAGTGGCCAATTCTGCCGATATAGAACTGAAATACCTACCGGTCTACAACACGACCGAAAAGATGAAACGAGTAGGGCTCGGCACACGTGCCATGGCACGTCTCACAGAGACTCTCTGCGGCTGTATAACACCCCTCGACGAAAACCTCCCTCCAGATGTGGTGGACCAATTCCATCTGCTGTCGCACCACCAAGCCATGATTGCCATACACTATCCTCAAAGCCAACAACAACTGGAATCGGCTCGTCTGCGGCTCAAATTTGAAGAACTCTTTTTCTTACAACTCGACCATCAGTATTCGCATCTCTATCGCAATCAAGCCGCTGCCGGATACGTCTTTAGGTCGGTGGGCGACTGTTTCAACCGTTTCTACAAAGAGAAAATCCCGTTCCCCCTCACCGGTGCTCAAAAGAGAGTGATCCGCGAAATCAGGGAAGACATGCGCTCTGGGCGACAGATGAACCGCCTTTTGCAGGGTGATGTAGGCAGTGGCAAAACACTGGTGGCATTGATGAGTATGCTTCTTGCTCCCGACAATGGCTACCAGGCATGTCTGATGGCTCCTACAGAGATACTGGCCACTCAACACTACCAGACTTTTTGCCGCATGCTCGACGGATTGCCTGTCAAAGTAGAACTACTGATAGGCAGCGTAAAGGCTTCTGAGAAAAAGAAAATCAAACAGCGAATCGCCAATGGAGAGACCCACCTGCTGATCGGTACCCATGCCCTTCTCGAAGACGATGTAGTGTTTCAACGCCTGGGGCTAGTGGTCATCGACGAGCAGCATCGATTCGGAGTGGAACAGCGTGCCAAGCTATGGGCTAAGGGCCATCCTCATATCTTGGTCATGACAGCCACCCCCATACCACGTACGCTAGCTATGACAATATACGGCGACCTCGACTGCTCGATTATCGATGAGCTCCCCCCAGGCCGACAACCAGTCAAAACTGTGCACCGTACCGAACCTGGACGTCCGCTGGTGTTCCATTTTCTGAAACAGGAGATCGACGCCGGACGGCAGGTCTATTTCGTCTACCCTCTCATCCACGAAAGCGAGAAGATGGACCTAAAAGACCTCGAGGATGGACTAGAGATGATTCAGAGCTACTTTCCTCGACCTCAATACCAGACATCGATGGTGCATGGTCAGCTTACCGCCGAAGAGAAGGCCAGCGAGATGCAGCGCTTCAAGGAGGGCAAGACCCACATCATGGTGGCCACCACAGTGATCGAGGTGGGCGTGGACGTGCCCAACGCCACCGTCATGGTGATCGAGAATGCCGAACGCTTCGGTCTGTCACAACTACACCAGCTGCGCGGGCGCGTCGGACGAGGCGGCAAACAGAGCTACTGCATTCTGATGACTAAAGACCAACTGAGTTCGACCAGTCGCGAACGTATCCGCACCATGTGCAGTACCACCGACGGATTCAAGATAGCAGAGGCCGACCTAAAACTGCGTGGTCCCGGCGATATGCAGGGACTGCAACAAAGCGGTATGCTCGAACTCAAAATAGCATCCATCGTCGACGACGAACCCCTCGTCGGGGCCACCCGCGACAGTGTGCGCCGCCTGCTCGACAGCGACCCCTCACTAAGCAACTACCCAATTCTGCAACGGCATCTAGAACAATCGAAAAACAAATTCCTATGGAGCAAAATAAGCTAGTGCTGGCAGCCGAACAAGGCACCTCCCTGTCTAGTGGTAGCCTGCGACTCTATGCCCTCCCCTACGGGTGTGTGGATTTGTACAACTACGACCCCATCAATCGACGTGCTGCCGTAGGCATTATGGTCGCCTCCGAACACCGTGGCCGAGGGTATGCCTTGGCCATGTTGCGATCGCTCGAAGAAATGTACCAAAACTCTCTGCATCAACTATATGCCGACATCATCACCTCCAACACCATATCCTTACACCTTTTCCAAAAGGCAGGCTATACAGAATGTGGTCGTTTTCGCGAATGGGTCATGGTCGACCAAGAATATGTAGACACTGTCCGTATGCAACTAATCCTCAAGTCATGAAAAAGAAAACCTTACCTATCCTTCTAGTTATTATAGCGGCACTCATCCTACTAGCATTGGGAGCCGCCTATACATTGCTGCACAATCGCACCACAAATGCCCAAGCTGTACGTGTCTTTATACCCGAAGGCACCTCCTACAAGGGCTTGTGCGACACATTGTCTTCCAACAATATATTGAAGAGTATGATGGTATTCGACATCGTCAGCCGCGGACGTGGTCTCGACAAGAATATCCGTGCAGGAAGCTACGTAGTGCAGAGTGGTACTAGTGTCGTACATCTGGTGCAGAAACTCTATCGTGGTCAGCAGGATCCGCTCCGACTCACTATCGGCAAGTTCCGCCTACCAGAACAATTAAACCAATACCTCGACAGCAAGTTGATGCACAACGACTTCAATATTGTTCTCGACAGTTTCCACCTCATACTGCCCGACACCTACGAAGTCTACTGGACCATCACGCCTCAACAATTCATGCAACGCATGTGCAACGAGTATGAAAAATATTGGGAAGGGAAGGCGGTGACCAATGGCGAGTTTTGCCTCAACCTGCAGACACCGCACGACACAACGTTCGACATACGGTTGGCATCCATCATCATCGCCTCCATCGTCGAGGAAGAGACCAACTACAACCCAGAAAAGCCACTCATAGCCAGTGTGTACTGGAACCGTTTGAGGCGGGGTATCCCCCTGCAGGCAGACCCAACGGTGAAATATGCGGTGGGCGATTTCGGACTGCGACGCATTCTCAACCGACACCTTTCCGCCGACAGTCCGTTCAATACATACCTCCACACCGGTCTGCCCCCCGCCCCCATCTGCCTGCCGTCGAAGTCGTCGATCGAAGCCGTAATCGATGCACCGGAGACCAACTACCTCTACTTCTGCGCCAGCGAGAAAATGGATGGCACCCACCGATTTGCAACCACCTTGGCCGAGCACAACAGGAATGCAGCAGCCTTCCATCGTGCTCTGAATGCCCAAGGCATCCGATAGCCCCTCTCCTATCCTCCTCAGCCACACGTCAATGTGGTATCAACACCGTACTTCATCCGTACATGCACCGTACATGCACCGTACCATCCTCGCATATCCACGGTGAAAATACGTCGAAGATAGTCCGCATACAAGGACGGGATGGATGGGCGAAAAGGCGGTTGTAGATGGATGAAAACAACCGATTGTCAACGAGTTGATAGGTAACCATTTCTCATAATCATCAACATACATTCAGAAATTCACCAAAAATGGTGAAAAAAGATGAAAAAATTTATTGCAACTTGATTTTTTTTTGTATATTTGCAAGGGTTAAATAGCATTCAATGCGTAGATAATTTTTTGATATACAATAAAGTAAATATTAATATTAATCCTAAAAACCTTAGTCTACTATGACAAAAGTTAAATCTTTGGCCGACTTGAAGGCCATGCGCGAGAAACTCCAGTCGAATCTCGACGTTCGAGAGAAGGCTGAACACCCAGAGAGCCTTGTGCAGATCAAAGTTGCTATGGCCACATGCGGAATTGCAGCAGGAGCCAAGCAAGTAATGGAACACATGATGCAGAAGGCCGACGAACTGCACATCCCCGCTGTCTTCACGCAGACCGGATGCATGGGCTACTGCCACGCCGAACCCACCCTCGAGGTGCGTATCCCCGGCAAAGACCCTATCGTCTTCGGCCACGTCGATAACAACCGTGCCGACGAAATCCTGACCAAATACGTCCAAAACGGCGAATTGGTAGAGGGTATCATCCCCGTGAACTACGAAACGATTGACAAATAAAGCATAGGTCATATAAGCCCTATACGTCCTATAGGTCCTATAACAAAAGACAATAAAACATGGCAAAATACAAAATGCATATCCTGATCTGCGGCGGTACCGGATGTAAGTCCAGCAACAGCCTCCAGATCATCGACAATTTCCATAAGATTCTCGCCGAGAAAGGCCTGGCCGACGATGTGCAGGTCATCAAGACCGGCTGCTTCGGCTTCTGCGAGAAGGGCCCCATCGTGAAGATCATGCCCGACAACACCTTCTACACCCAGGTGAAGCCCGAGGACGTGGAGCGCATCGTCAACGAGCACATCATCAAGGGTCGTAAGGTTCCCGAGCTGCTCTACACCAACCCCGAGAACAAGGAGCACGTCAGCGACTCGAAGCACATGGACTTCTACCGCAAGCAGATCCGTATCGCCCTGCGCAACTGCGGCTTTGTGGATCCCGAGAACATCGAGGAGAGCATCTCCCGTGGCGGTTACGAGGCTCTGGCCAAGTGCTTGACCGAGATGACCCCGCAGCAGGTTATCGACGAGATCACCAAGTCCGGCCTCCGCGGCCGTGGCGGCGCCGGCTTCCCCACCGGCGTCAAGTGGGGCCTCTGCGCCAAGAACCAGGCCGACCAGAAGTACATCATCTGCAACGCCGACGAGGGCGACCCCGGTGCTTTCATGGATCGTTCCATCCTCGAGGGTGACCCCAACAGCATCGTCGAGGCCATGGCCATCGGTGGCTACGCCATCGGTGCCAGCAAGGGTCTTGTGTACATCCGTGCCGAGTATCCTCTGGCCATCGACCGTCTGAAGATCGCCATCAGCCAGGCCCGCGAGTATGGCCTCCTCGGTGAGGACATCCTCGGCACTGGCTTCAACTTCGACATCGAGCTCCGCTACGGTGCCGGTGCTTTCGTCTGCGGCGAAGAGACCGCCCTTATCCACTCCATGGAAGGCAAGCGCGGCGAGCCCACCCTGAAGCCCCCATTCCCCGCTGTGCGCGGCTATATGGACAAGCCCTCGAACGTGAACAACGTCGAGACCCTGGCCAACATCCCCGTCATCATCACCAAGGGCGCCGACTGGTTCCGCACCATCGGTACCGAGAAGTCGCCCGGAACCAAGGTGTTCGCCCTCGCCGGCCAGATCAACAACGTGGGTCTGATCGAGGTCCCGATGGGCATCACCCTTCGTGAGATTATCTACGAGATCGGTGGCGGCATCAAGGATGGCCGCGAGTTCAAGGCCGTGCAGACCGGTGGTCCCTCCGGCGGCTGCCTCACTGCCAAACACCTCGACACCGAGATCGACTACGACAGCCTCGTGGCTGCTGGCTCGATGATGGGCTCCGGCGGTATGGTCGTCATGGACGAGACCTCTTGCATGCCTGCTATCGCCAAGTTCTATCTGGAGTTCACCTGCGAGGAGAGCTGCGGTAAGTGCAGCCCCTGCCGCATCGGTAACAAGCGCCTCTGCGAGCTGCTCGAGAAGATCACCGACGGACGTGGCACCATGGACGACCTCTACGCCCTGCGCAACCTGGCCGCCGTCATCAAGGACAGCGCCCTCTGCGGCCTCGGCCAGACCTCGCCGAACCCCGTCCTCTCCACCCTCGACAACTTCTGGGATGAGTACGTGGAGCACGTCGTGGACAAGAAGTGCCGCGCCGGCGTCTGCAAGAAACTCATGCAGTATGTCATCGATCCCGAGAAGTGCATCGGTTGCGGCAAGTGCGCCAAGAACTGCCCCGCCGAGACCATCACCCGCACCGACTACATCGCTCCCGGCCACAAGCTGGCTTCGATGGTCATCGGTCAGGACAAGTGCGTCAAGTGCGGTGCCTGCTACCAGAACTGTAAGTTTGGTGCCATCTCGATTAAATAAAATAGTACAATCTAGAAAGTCTAGAAAATCTAGAAAATCTAGAATCACTAGAAATTAAAGAAAGAAATGATTAACGTAACTATAGATAATAAAGCGATCCAGGTCCCCGAAGGCACCACTATCCTGAAAGCTGCCCGCATGGCCGGTATCGACATCCCGACGCTCTGCTACTTCGAGCTCGACGGAATGAAATTTGAGAATAAACCTGGCGGATGCCGCGTCTGCATGGTCGAGGTGACCAAGGACTTCAACGGCAAGCCCCGCCGCAACCTGGCTCCCGCCTGCGCCACCGACTGCGTGGAAGGCATGGAGGTGCTCACCGCCTCGCCCCGCGCCCTCAACGCCCGCAAGACCGTCCTCGAGCTGATCCTCAGCGACCACCCGAACGACTGCCTCCAGTGCGAGAAGAGCGGCGACTGCGAACTGCAGAGCCTCGCCGTCCGTATGGGCATCCGCGAGATCCCCTTCAAGGGCGAGCAGAGCCACTATGAGAAAGACACCACCCTCAGCGTATACCGCGACATGGACAAGTGCGTCTACTGCCGCCGCTGCGAGGAGATGTGCAACAAGTTCCAGAGCGTGGGCGCCCTGAGCGGCGTCAACCGCGGCTTCCCCTCGGTGGTGGCTCCCGCCTTCGAGCAGAAGCTCGGCGACAGCTCGTGCGTCAACTGCGGCCAGTGCGTCCAGGTGTGCCCCGTGGGTGCCCTCACCCTCGTCGACAACATCAACGACGTGCGTAAGGCCCTCGCCGACCCCACCAAGAAGGTCGTCGTGCAGACCGCTCCCGCCGTCCGCGTCGCCCTCGGCGAAGAGTTCGGCATGGAGCCCGGCACCATCGTCACCGGCAAGATGGCCGCTGCCCTGCGCCGTCTCGGCTTCGACTATGTCTTCGACACCGACTGGAGCGCCGACCTCACCATCATGGAGGAAGGCACCGAGCTCCTCGGCCGCGTGAAGAAGCTCCTCGCTGGCGACAAGGATGTCAAGATGCCTATGTTCACCAGCTGCTGCCCCGCCTGGGTCACCTTCTACGAGAAGAACTTCCCCGACCTGCTCGGCCATCCCTCGACCGCCAAGTCGCCCCAGGGCATGTTCGGCGCCGTCACCAAGAACTACTTCGCCCCGAAGATCGGCGTGAAGCGCGAGGACGTCGTCTGCGTGTCCATCATGCCCTGCCTGGCCAAGAAGAGCGAGTGCGCCCGTCCGGAGCTCGGCAACGGCACCGACCAGGATGTCAACTTCAGCCTCACCACCCGTGAGCTGGCCCACATGCTCAAGCAGAGCAACATCGACCTCAACAGCCTGCCCGAAGAGGACTTCGACAATCCTCTCGGCCAGTCGACTGGTGCCGCCGTCATCTTCGGTGCCACTGGCGGCGTGATGGAGGCTGCCCTCCGTACCGCTTACGAGGTGCATACCGGCAAGACCCTCCCGAAGATCGACTTCGAGGAGTGCCGCGGCATCTTCGGCGACAGCGTCCGCGAGGCCACCATCGACTTCGACGGCCTGCCCGTGAAGATCGCCATCTGCTACGGTCTCTCGAATGCACGTAAGCTCATGGAAGAGGTCCGCGACGGCAACCCCAACGGCTACCACTTCATCGAGGTCATGGCCTGCCCCGGCGGCTGCATCGGCGGCGCCGGCCAGCCCTACCACCACGGCAAGAGCGACATCATCAAGAAGCGCATGGACGCCATCTACCGCGAGGACGCTGGCAAGCCCATCCGCAAGAGCCACGAGAACCCCGACATCATCGCCATCTACAAGGAGTACTACGGTGAACCCTGCGGCCACCTCAGCCACGAGCAGCTCCACACCCACTACTTCGACAAGAGCGACAAATTGGAAGTAACGAAATAAAGTAACCCGTCAGACAAGTCGGACTAGTCTGACTAGTCCGACCCGTCTGACCTAATAAAAACAACAATGGCAAACGTTAAGATTTCCGAAGAGAAAATAAACATTATCAAAGACATCTGCAAGAGCTTTGGTAACAATAGCGGCGAGGTCATCAACGTGCTGCACCAGGTGCAGGGCAAATTCGGCTACCTGCCCGCCGAGGTGCAGGAAGTCGTGGCCCACGAGCTGAACATGCCTGTGGCCAAGGTCTACGGCATCGTCTCCTTCTACAGCTTCTTCACCATGGAGCCCAAGGGCGAGCACCCCATCGATGTCTGCCTCGGCACGGCTTGCTACGTGCGCGGCGCCGAGAAGGTGCTGGATGCCTTCCAGCGTGAGCTGAACGTCCAGGTGGGCAAATGCACCCCCGACGGCAAGTTCAGCCTCAACACCCTCCGTTGCGTGGGTGCTTGCGGTCTGGCCCCCGTGGCCATGATCGGCGAGAAGGTCTACGGCCGCCTCACCCCCGACAAGGTCCCCGGCATCATCGCCGAGTACAAATAAGTCATTGTCGACTTAACAGAAAAGAGGGCACCCATTCGGGTGCCCTCTTTTAGTATTTTATCGGCAAGACTTTTATTAAAAAACACATTGTAAAGATACATTTTTTGCCGATACCGGCAATCTTGTTCGTCAAGACTTCTTTCTACGTTACCGGTATGGGTTACCCACCTTACGTCTACCATATACTTACCATATCCCCACACTATACAAAGCATATACAAAGCATATGGAAAGCATATGGAAAGCATATACAAAAACATATAGAAAGCATATCCCTAAAATGTCAACGTATCAACATATCAAAATATCAACACATAAACACAATCTATATTTCGTCATCAATCATCCCAACAATGCCTCAATAGGAATCGAACTATCCATCAGACCGATTCTCGTTTCGTCTGCATGGCGGTTCACTCCCGTATAGGCCAGCGAGGCGTCCTCGTATCGGCGGAATTTCAGGATGGCGTCGTTCATCTGGGCGCGGTTGAAGACGCCGATGCGAAGCAGCAGGTCGAAGTCGTCGATGGTGAGGCCTGTGACGCGTTCAAAGAGACTTGGCTCCAGCTTGCGGATGACATCTTCGAGGCTCTCCTCGCGGTAGTCGGTGAGGTACATAAAGATGGGGATGCGCGTAGCGAATTTCATCAGTTTTTCCTGCACCTCGCGCCGCTTGCTGCGGTACTCCTTCTCCTCGGCAGTCAGTTCCTTTTTCTTCTTGGGGTCGTCGCCAGCCTCGCGCTTCAGTTTCTTGATCCGCTCCGCACGGTTGACGATGTTCTCGATGATGTCGCTGCCCAGTGCGCGGAAGCCTTCGATTTTCATAATGGTGGCCATCGCCTCGGGGCTGTCGAGCACACGCTGCAGGGTGGCGTTGTCCACATTGACCAGCTGGGCGCTGTTCCATCGGCGCGCCAGCAGCGTTCCGCTGGTTCCGTTGTCCACAAAGTCAAGTATTTCAGTGGCATTCACCCGTTTCATCGAGCTTCCGTCGAACTGTAGGATGGGCAGGAAATTGATGAATTCGTTTACCTTGTCGGTGATGCGACGGTTGCTGTCTATGTCCAGCTGGTTGGCGTAGGTCACCACCTCGCGCAGGGCGCGGTTGGGGGCGAAGTCAAAGACATAGCAGGTGGGCTTCAAGATGGTTTTCTTCGTCGGGTCGTCCTTGTCGGTCGTCGTCCACGGGCTCTGCACGCGGAAAGCCGTCTGGAAGTAGGTCTCCGGGCTCTTGCAGTTGCGCAGCATCAGCAGTCCGCCCAGCGGCCGCAGGGTGACGCCGGTGGTCAGCTTGCCGCAAGTGAGGGTGATGGTGCGCGTCGTCAGCGGGTTGTCGCCCATAGCTTCGCGCACAGGCCCGAGGGCGTCAATGCCGATGCCGGCCTTCGTACCGCTGCAGTTGATGATCTGGTAAGTCTGGTAGAATCCGTTGGCCGGACGGCGCAGCAGGGCCTCCATTGCGTCGCACGAGGCCACGTTGGGCAGGAACCACATCGTGTGGGCGCAGAGGTCGAGCAGGCGCGTGTCTTCGAATGGCAGCGGAGGGTGCTCGTTGAGGGGCGAGCTGCTGTCGCCATAGATGGGTGTCTTGCCGCGGATGATGTCGAGCCATTTCTGCACAGCCTTCTCGTGTACGAATGTGGCCACTTCCTTACCCTTGGCTGGCTCCGCTCGGAAGAACTCATTCAGGTCGAAGCCGTCCATATCCCACTGTTCTATCATCGCGCCGAGGTCCTGCGGCATCTGATAGGTCATCATCACCATTGTCGGCATCTCCAGATAGGGGCCTCCGACGGCCTCTTTGCGCTTCTGCTCGTCCTGATAGGTCCAGTTGAATATCTGGTTCTCCATGAATTCGCCCGTGGCGAGGGCACGGAAGGGTGTGCCACTGAGGTAGAGGAAGTGACAGCCGGTGATGGGTATGTCCTCGTCGTCCCATGCGCGGCCGCTCTCCACGTCGATGCCACTCTCGCGCATCACCTCGTCCTCTTCCGTCTGGCGGTTCCTGGCCTCGCTGTCGCCGAGGTCGAGCAGACTCTTGGCGTGGTCGTTCCAGGCGCCGAAGTGATATTCGTCGAGCACAATGAGGTCCCAGTTGATGGTGTGCACCCACTCATTCTTGGGCTTGATGTTGCCGTACTTGTCGCGGCCGAGGTAGTCCTGAAACGAGCCGAAGACAACGAGCGGGGATGTGTTATTGTGGGAGTGCGTCAATGCGTTAGTGGCATCCGCCTCACGGCTGCTGTAGTACCGCCATCCTTCGAAGTCGCGGTGGCGCAGCAGGTCGTCGCGCCACGAGTCCTCGACGGCGGGCTTGAAGGTGAGCACCAATATCCGCTTGGCGCCCATTCTGCGGGCCAACTGGTAAGTAGAAATAGTTTTGCCGAAGCGCATCTTGGCGTTCCATAGGTAGTGGCTGGGGCGGTTGGGTTCCTCGCGGTCCATCTGCGCAAAGTATTCCGCCGTGTCGTTCACCGCCTTCTCCTGCTCGGGACGCATCTTGTGGTCGAGGTCGCGTACCGTCTCGATATGGGTGTCGCGATGGCGCACCGCCACGTAGGCGGCCTTGGCTTCGCGCAGCGAGCAGCGGCACCACTCGCCTATCAGCTCCTTGCCCATGCGGCGCAGCACCTCGTGCAGGTCGTGGTCACTGAAACTCTCGCCGCTGCCGTCGGCATAGAAGGCGTTGTCGTGCCACAGCAGGTGGTAGGTCTTGTGCGGCTCGGTAATGGGGTGCTGCTCGTCGATGCGCTGCCGCACGTCGGCCCGCGTCGTCTGCCCGATCTTGATCCATCCGGGAAACGACGTGTCATCATACATATAAATCTGCGGCACCGCACGCCGCATAGTGGGTAGTATCTGTTCGTTGGTCTGCATAATATATCAGTTTGTCCGTTATCATTTCAAACAGACGCCCTTATGCAGAAATAAAAATGTAATGGATTAGAAAAGGTCGGCGTGTGTGCCCGTATCGAGCATTAGCAATACCAGTTCGTCGTCATACTGCCTCCATACGAGAAGCCAATCGGGTTGGATATGGCATTCCCAAACGTTGTTACCGACAAAGCCTGACAGCTTATGAGGACGGTACTTTTGTGGAAGTGTGCCCGTGGCTTCAAGCAATTTAACAACCTTGTCCAACTTATCCATAGGCAACCCACGACGGACGCACCTTTTGAAAGCGCGCTCGTAGTTCTTTGTAGTTTGTACACTGTACATTATGCCTCAGCCATTAATGTTTTGAACATTTCATCAGCACTTTTCCACTCGGTCACCCGTCCGGCAGCTTCGTCTTCAAGTGCTTGTTCAATACCACTCTTGCGCTTACGTTTGGTAGGTACGATTTCGATGCCATCGATACTTCTCACCAGTCTGCGGAAGCTTGGCAGAAGGCTTTCGTCAGTAATTCTCAATGTCAACTCGGTCATAATAAACTCCTTTTTGTCATTATAACGTCGTCAGTTCCCTTTTTATTGCCTCACCATTACATTTTTTATTTCAAAGAGCGCTCTGTTGTTGCTTTTTGCCGAGTCATTCCCCTCGGCGTGGGTTTGCTCATCAAGTTGACTCGCTATAGTTAATCTATTTAGTGGTGCTCGCAGGTCTTACCACACAGGCCATTCCCTGCGGTCAGGCAGCTATGTGGGTTCTACGATCCTTCGGTGACCTCTCGGCGGTGTTGGCCTATTCCATTGGTCGTATCATACTTTCGATAAAGGCAATCTCGTCCTGCGTCAGGCCGTATTTCTTATACAGCATCTCGTCCGTCCATGGGTGGGAGAAGTCCTGAAGGGGAACAAATTGATAAACACTTTTTGTAGCACTTTGAGTGTTTTTCTTTAACATGACTAAAAATCGAAACATCTTTGTAGTCATATAGGAGATAACGTTATCCATTGTTTTGTCATCATCGTATGTTCCCACAACAACGTATGTTTCAGTGCAAACAGTTCCGCTCTCTCCTTTAAAAGGTTTTCCTATCACGAGATACGGAAATTCCCCTCTTTCACCATATGAACGTGAAATAAAGAGTTTCTTTTTCTCAATCATTTCGTGCCCTTTTCTTACTGTTTTTTTCTCAATATACCCCATGCTTTTGCCTTGCTTCCCCCAATAATGTATCTTTAAAGCATTAGCAAATTTTTCTTCTTTAATGTTTGGTTTTATACGTGTATATGAGTTTTCCTCACGAACATCATATCCAAATGGATCGTTAGAACTAACTATATTCATAAAAGATTCTTCATGTTTCTCACTCACTTTTGAGACAATAGTAATTGCTTGATTGAATCTAATGAATGAAGCTGCGTTTTTTTCTAGGAGAGGCCGTTCAAGTGTTGTTGTTTGGCCATTAAAAACTGACGAAACTTTACATAAACCGACGTTCTCTCTGTCCCAAAGAAAATAGCATATTCCACCCGATAAGTCAACACCAGGAAAACACTCTTCCGAATTAAAGTAATCATATAGCACACGTATTCTATGGTCGTTTAACATGGCCTCTCGAAAACTATCTAGACCACGTCCACCAGAGTACCATCGCGCAGGGATAATCATACTCAAGTATCTTGGATTCAATTTTTTTGCTTTTTCTACAAAATGCTGATAAATAGGAATTGCACTAGCTCCGTGTCCTCCATCACTCAATTGGTACGGTGGGTTACCTATGATTACGTCGAATTGCATATCTTTATGGAATATTTCTTTGATTGATTTATGGATAAAGGGATAGGCATACGTCTCGCGGCTGTCGGTGCGGAGGTACTCGCCTTTGCTGGCACCGCAGTACTCGCAGCGGCCTTGCGCGTTCCAAGTGTGCTGGCAGCGGTCGTACAGCAGGTTGCCTTGCTGGTCGCGGAAGGCGGTGGTGACGCTGTACTCGCCGTTGGCAAGCTTGGAGCAGTAGAGTGTCCGTCGGCTCATCTCGGCGGTAAGGTCGGTGCAGGCGATGCCGAAGACCTGTTGGGTCATAATGTGGTCAATGCGCTTTTGTAGGTCGGGAATCTCCGCTTCCAACCCAGCCAGCAGTCGCTTGGCAATCTCGCGCAGGAAGACGCCACTCTTCGCACAGGGATCGAGAAAGCGAGTCTTCAGACTATGGAACAACTCCTGCGGCAATAGGTCAAGCATCCTATTAGCCAACTCCGGCGAGGTGAAGACCTCGTCACTACTCAGATTGGCCAAGCAGTTGAGTATGTCCGGTGCATATCGTTCTTTCATATCAGTATATCTTTATTTTCTCCTGCTCGTACTACGTGCTCACGAAATCTTGTAAATCTCGCAGATTTGTTCCGCCTGCGGCGGTTACGCGAAGCGCATTAATTTACAAGATTTACTAGATTTCTGCCCGCAGGGCAAAGAGTATTGATTAATCGCCATATCTATAGATTTGAGTGTAATGCAGCGGAGGATACGACCGCACAGGCTCGTCGAAATTCTGCGCCTCGCCCTGCTCGTCGAAGAGTGAATACTGATGCGTCTGGTTGACAATGAAGTCAAACTGGAAATCGCGCCGCGAGAACTGCATGCTCCCCGCAATGGGAGTCCATTCACAGAAAGTGATAGGTTTGCCGTCGGCAGTACGATAGGTGAGCGCATCTCCGCAGACGATATTCTTCCGCAGCATATAGCGTAAGCTCTTCCCATAGTCGCCCAAATCGCCCATTCGACCCATTCGACCCACCACCTCCCCAAACAGCCTCTCCCGGCAGTCCTCCGCATTGTCCTCCAACAGCTCAATCCCATAGCACGACCCTACGGCGATAAGAATTTGGAATTCCCATTCCGTCGAAGACTTTACAGAAGAAAGTAGTGAAAGTTTGCGACGCAGAATCTCGATAAGGAAATTCCCGTCGCCGCAGGCAGGCTCAAGGAAGCGGCTGTCGAGCCGGAACGACTCGTCGCGCACCAAGTCGAGCATAGCATTCACCTCGCGCGGATTAGTGAACACTTCGCCGTGGTCTGCCACCCTCTGGCGGCTCTTAATCTGTTTTGTGTTTTCGTTGCTGGGCATAAAGAAAATCGTGGAACTTTGCTTATGCCATCTTAGGTGTTCCACGACCTGCCCAGCCAATAAGTAAAGCCCACGATATTCTCGCAGGCGTTTACCGCTTTACATTGACTGGTCTTAACTGTGGAACTTTAAGATGGCAAGTTAGAGCGAAAACGCTTTATAATATGTTATTTATCTTCTATTTTTTCTGTTTCTATATGTTATTTTTTAGTTATTATTTCGACTGCAAAGATACGGATAATATTTGAATCAAACAAATCTTATTGTTGAATCAATTCTCCTGATAATTCTCCCAGCGCTGGCGGGCGGCTTCAAGGCCTTTGTGTAGCTGGCGTTGCAGCAGTTCTTTGGAGGGGAGTTCGGTCATATATTGCGCCACTTTGATGCCGGATTTGTCGAGTTGCAGCAACTCTATCTGCTCGTCGCCACCTTCGGTGCATAGCAACAACCCGAGGGGCTGCTCCTCGCCAGCCTCCATCTCGTGGGCTTCGAGCCAGCGCAGATACAACTCCATTTGTCCTTTGTACTGTGCCTTGAATTTACCGAGTTTCAAATCGATGGCTATCAGACGGTGCAACCTGCGATGGTAGAAAAGCAGGTCGAGATAGAAGTCCTCGCCGTCGATAATCATCCGCTTCTGTCGCTCGACGAAAGTGAAGCCATTGCCCAACTCCAGTATAAACTGCTCCAGATGCGCCACAAGACTGTCCTCAAGACTCTTTTCGCTATACATCCCCTTCAGTCCTGTAAACTCCAAGAAATAGGGGCTCTTGAAGACAAGGTCCGGGGTGAGGACATTGTTGTCCCGCAGTTCCGACAGCTCCTGTTTGATCAGTTCGTCTGGTTTCGTCGCAATGGCAGTACGCTCGTAGAGCATACCGTCAATCTCCTTGCGCAGCTGGCGAACTGACCATTTTTCGGAGGCTGCCAACGTCAGGTAGAATTCCCGCTGGAGGTCGTCTTTTAAGGGTAAAATCTCTGTTATATGCGACCACGTCAATTGTGTCGACACTGCCGACACAATTTTCAACTCAGGGAACTCTTGTGCGAATTGCATCATCCGCCAAATGCTACGTGGCTCAAATCCCTTACTGCCAAATTCCAACTGCAATTGTGTCGACACTGCCGACACAATCCGTTTCCCGTATTCTGCGCGCTCATTGCCAAGCACTTCACGGTTGATACGCTCACCGATATGCCAATACATCAGGGTGAGTTCGGCATTGACATTGACGGCAACGCGGTTGCGCGTCTGGTTGATTATCTTCCGCAGGTCGTCAACCAGAGGCGTAAGTCTGTTGTTGTGTATGGTTATGTTGTCGTTCATGAGGTGTCTGATATTGTGAGGCTGGATTATGCGAGGGTATCTTCGACTTTATTTTTCTGTTTTGCAAAATTACGACAATTTTCTGATATGGCCAAATTTATTTTGGAGGCGGGCATGGCTGGGTGAACGATGGAGGTGTGGCATTGGAGGCATAGGGGAGACATAGACCGAGGTAAAGTTTGATTAGAGTTTGAGTAAAAGGGGAGTAAAAGCTAAGCGGTCGTATGGGGAATGGTTTTGTAATTTATTTTGCCATTCCGTACATTCTTCGTAATTTTGCAGCCGAATTTAATACCGATACAACAATGACAAAGCTGAGTGTCAATATCAACAAGGTGGCCACCATCCGCAATACGCGGGGTGAAAAGATGCCTGATGGACAAAGGTCTGCCATGGGCAGCAAGGGCTTATGCTTGAAGCCTGCCTGCTTCGGCATGGGACAATTCGACAAGTAAGACACTATCAAATAAAGATTTTAAATTGAAATATTTATGCAAAGAATCAACTCGTTAACTAGATCAATCTCTGGTATACTGCTTGTAATTCTGCTGCTGTCGGCATGCTCAGGAAAGAAGCAGAAGCAGACAGGTTGGAGCGACACGATACCCATCGGTTATGTGGTGGTGGGGAATGTCGGGATGTCAGCAGAACGCAACTATGTGGGATCCATTGGGTCGGAGCGTGAGGTGTCACTCTCTTTCCCGATGGGTGGGGTGCTGACCAAGATAGCCGCCCGCAACGGGCATCGGGTGACGGCCGGCCAGGTGATAGCCGAAATCGATGCCACGACGGCCAGAAGCCTGCATGATGCTTCGCTGGCTTCCCTGCGTCAGGCAGAAGATGCCTATCGTCGCTTGGAGGCTGTGCACAAAGAGGGTGGTATCAGCGATGTGAGGTGGATAGAGATGGAGACCGACCTGGAGAAAGCACGCCAAGCCGAGTTGAGTTCGCGAAAGCATATGGAAGATTGTGTTATCAAGGCTCCTTTCTCAGGCGTGGTGTCGTGTGTGGACCACCACATTGGCGAGGAGATGAAGCCTGGCGAGTCGTTCTGCCATGTGTTAGACATGGGTCAGATGCGAGTAAACTTCTCGGTTCCAGAGCAGGAGATTGCGCTGATATCTGTGGGTGACAAAGCTACAGCCATTGTGCCGGCATTGGGCGATCGGCAGTTGAGCCTGCGTGTGGCAGACAAAGGAATGACAGCAAATCCGATGGGCCATACCTACAGGGTGCATGCCTCGGTGATTGGGGGCGATTGCAAGGGGCTGTTGCCCGATATGGTGACTAAAGTGCAGACCACACTGGGTGAATCCGATGGTATGGCTATCCCTGTAGACTGCATTCAGACCATGCCTGATGGTACGATAGTGTGGGTTGTGAAGAATGGCCGTTCGGAGCAGCGCCGCATAGAAGTGGGCGATTTCTACTACAATGGAGTATATGTGAAATCGGGCCTTTCTGCTGGTGATACGGTGGTGGCGGAAGGCCGGCAGAAACTCTACACCGGTGCACCAGTGAAAACAATCCGTTAGTGATATGGCACGCAGAAGCAATCTGATTGAGGGTACGATGCGGAGTTTTCCCATCCTCGCTTTCACCCTCGTTGTGATTATCTTGTTGGGGACATATGCGTTGCCTCACCTGAACAAGAACGAGTTCCCGGCAATGTCGCTGAAGCAGGGTGTGGTGGCGGTAGTGTATCCGGGTGCATCGGCCGAGGAGATTGAAGAACAGGTGGCAGGACCTGTCGAAGAGTACCTCTTTACATTTACCGATGTGGACAAGACCAAGACCTATTCCTATAGCCAGAACGGGATGCTATATGTGTTTGTGACGTTGGTGCCTACGGATACGGATACCAAGATTACATGGTCGCGGATACGTGAGGGTCTGTCGCTTTTCCGTCTTACAGACTTGCCCCAAGGGGTTGCTGCCACGGCAGTGATGGATGACTTTGGAAATTCCTCGTCGTTGCTGCTGGCTATAGAGAGTGCCGAGCGTTCGCCGCGTGAGTTGGAAGCTGTAGCCAAGCAACTCTCTACACGGTTGCGCAGTATCAAGGAGATGGGAAAGATCAGCGTGGTGGGTACGCAGAAGGAAGAAATAGCCGTCTATATGGACCCCATGAAGCTGACGCAGTATGCCATCTCGCCTTCGATAGTGTCGGCCGAGTTGGCTGCCCATGGGTTCCGGACAGTATCGGGAAAGGTGAGTAACGATGAGGGAAGTGCCATAGTGCATGTCTCAATTCCATTCGGGAATATTTACGACCTAAATGAGTTGATCGTGTTCTCCGACCCCGCGACGGGTCAGACACTACGTTTACGCGATGTGGCTACCGTCGAATCGCAGTACGAAGAACTGAAGCCGCATATAAAATACAGTGATTCCTCATCGTTCGGCAGCAGGTGTGTCATGCTTTCGATAGAGATGCGTACGGGGAACAATGTGGTGGACTTCGGTAAACGGGTGGAGAAAATCATTAGGGAGTATGAGAAAACCCTCACCCCCGACATTCATATCCACCGTGTCACCGACCAGCCCAAGATAGTGGACCGTTCGGTTCAGTCGTTCCTCAAAGATCTGCTCGAGGCAGTGCTGGTGGTCATCATTGTGATGCTACTGCTTTTCCCGCTGCGCACAGCATTGGTGAGCTCCACATCGGTCCCAATCTGTATTGCAGCCACGTTAGGTATCATGTATTTCCTTGGATTCGAGCTCAATACAGTCACCCTGGCAGCCCTGATTGCTGTATTGGGAATGGTGGTTGACGATTCGGTGGTAGTCATAGACGGGTATTCTGACTTGTTGCGGGTGGGCCATTCGCGATGGTATTCAGCTGTCGTTTCGACCACGAAACTGGCAGGGTCGATGCTTTTCGCCACGATTTCGATTGCAGCGATGTTCTTCCCGACGCTTTCTATCATGAAAGGCGGCATGATGGGCGACTTCATCAAGTTGTTCCCCTGGACCATCCTCATCGCCCTGGCATGCAGTTTCCTCTATTCTGTTCAGGTGATTCCGTTCCTCTCGTCTCGCTTGATTGGAAGAAATGCGGGGAAGGCTCCCAATGCCTTTGAGAAGGTACAAGAGGGTTTCTTCGGCTGGCTGCAACGGGGCTATGAGCGGTTGCTAACTTTCTGCTTCCGCCATAAGAAACTTACACTGCTTAATGGTGCTATCTTTTTACTGTTTGGTATATTCCTCTTCTCGCAACTGAATATTCAGATATTGCCTAAGGCCGAGCGCGATAGTTTTGCGGTGGAGTTGCATCTGTCGGCGGGTTCTTCTGTCGATGAGACAGAGCAGGTGGCTGATTCGCTGACGGCGATAATGCTTAAGGACCCGCGTGTGAAGAGTATCACCTCTTTTGTGGGTATGTCGTCGCCGCGATTCCATATTACGTATGCTCCTCAATTGCCGTCGGATAACTATGCACAGTTCATAGTGAATACTACCAGCGACAAGGCAACCAAGGAGCTTATCGCCGAATATGCTCAACGCTACGAAAACTACTTCCCGCAGGCGCAGATCAGGTTCAAGCAGATGGATTACCAGCCTGCAGCATCGCCCATTGAGTTCTATATTCAGGCAGATTCATATGCCAAGATAGAGCCGGTGCGCGACTCGCTGCTGCGCATCATGAAGCAAACCCCCAACTTGTTCTATGTCCATTCCGACTATGACGAGACGCAGGCCATGGTGGATGTGGTGCTCAAGACCGATATAGCCAATAGGCTGGGCATCTCTCAGTCTACCCTTTCGGTGTTCCTTAGCGGAGCCCTGTCTGGCACGAACCTTACCTCCTTGTGGGAGGGCGATTACAGCATTCCGATCGCAATATACTCGAAAGACAAGCACCAGATTGACTACGCCTCGTTAGGGGATATGCTCGTGCCGGGCGCACAGCCGGGTGCTTGGGTGCCGTTGCGTTTGGTGGCCGATATCAAGCCTCATTTCCACCATAATAACCTGCCTCACCGTAATGGCATTAGGACGGTTACCGTGTCGGCAGACGTGATGGCCGGTGCAGGGCAGATGCGTGAGTTCCGTAAGATAATGAAGGAACTGGACAAAATGGATCTCCCCGAGGACGTGACTATTGAGCAGGGGGGCACCTATGCTGTCTCCAGGACACTGATGCCAGACCTGATGCTCTCTGTGTTGGCGGCAATAGGAGTCATGTTCTTGGTCCTGATCATCCACTACGGAAAACTGGGCATCTCGCTCCTCTCTATCTCCATGTCTGTATTGTGCGTCTTCGGCGCCATCCTCGGACTGTGGTTGTTTGGCCTTGATTTCTCAGTAACGGCTACGCTTGGAATCATCTCACTGGTAGGTATCATTGTGCGTAATTCAATCATCATGTATGATTATGTGGCAGAGTTGCGCAATAAGGAGCTGATGTCCGTCCGCGATGCCGCCTTCACAGCAGGTATTCGCCGCATGAGGCCCATATTCCTAACCTCGGCGACCACCGCCTTGGGGGTCGTGCCAATGATTCTGGCCGGTACCATGCTGTGGATGCCTATGGGCGTTGTCATTTGCTTTGGCACACTCCTCACCCTCCCGTTTGTGGTCACTATCCTGCCGGTGGCCTATTGTGTCGCTTTCGAAAACAAGAAACGCCAGAACTTCCGTCCACTAAAGGACCGTATACATGAATAACTGAATCTTAAAGCGTTCTTCAGATGAAAAGAGTGATATATATCATAGCTTTCGTGCTTTTGACAGCCTTCTTGCCGAGGGCCTACGCTCAAACCTTAACCCTCGACAGCTGTCTTGCCATGGCGCAGCGCAACAATGCCGACATACGCACTTCCTTGCTGGAAATAGAGCGTGCCCGCGAGGTAAAGAAACAGGTCTTTACCAAATACTTCCCGCAAATGCGTGTCAGTGCCTTGGGATACTATGCGGCCGATCCTCTCATCAGGTTTGGTATCAATGATGTGCAGTCCAACGATATGCGCGAGATCCTTCAGGCACTCTACGAACTGGTGGCTGAGGCGGGAAGCGATGTGCGTAACGAGGTGTCGCTCATGAAGCGAGGCGGCAGTGCCATGGCAATGGTGGCGCAGCCGTTATTCGCCGGCGGCCGTATCGTGACAGGCAACCGCCTGGCCGACATCGGAATCGAGGCAGCCGAATTGCAGGCCAAGGTCCAGATACGTGATATTCTGGAATCGGTCGAGTCGACATTCTATTTGGTTGTAGGTCTGCAGGAGAAAGAAACCACGGTATCTGCCGCATTGGATCTCATCGACTCGCTCGACCGCACGGTGCAGTCGGCGCTTGCCAACGGTCTCGTCACCAAGTCCGATGCCCTTCAGGTGCAGCTGAAACGTAACGAGATTGTCGCTCAACGACAGCAGCTGACCAGTGGAATACGTCTCTCGAAGAGGCTGCTCTGCTCGCAGATAGGCATTGCTTATAGCGACAGCCTTGCCTTTGTCGCTTCGGAGATGATGGAGTTGCCCCCGCTGCGGTACACCTTCGCCACCACCGGCGACAGCCTGCGGCCCGAGGTGCGTCTGCTGTCACTCGCGTTGGAAGCCGAGCGGCTCAACAAGCGCATGACCCTCGGCGAGACCCTGCCGCAGCTCACCCTCATCGGGTCGGCCTTTTATGGTAACGTGATTAAGCAGGACCCTTCGGCCAACGCTGTCGTGCTGTTGTCGCTGTCCGTCCCCATCAGCGCCTGGTGGGAAACAGCATACCGCTTGCGCCAGCATGACATCCGCATCCATGAGACGGCCATCAAGCAGGAGCATCTGAATGGAATGATGTCGATTGAAGAGGAGAAAGCGTACAGCGATATGGTGGATGCCTATATGCTTATCCGCTCCGATTCGTCCGCGCTCGATATCGCTGCCGAGAATTACAGGATTGCCAACCTGAACTACACTGCCGGTGTGTGCACCCTGTCCGAGGTGCTTCAAGCCCACGCTTTGCTGCTCCAGGCCCAAAACGCCATCACCGACCGGCGCACCTCCTATATCATGGCACGTCGCCGTTTGGCCGACTTGCAGAGCAAACAGTTCTGATTGCGCGACCGGGTCCTTCAGTCGCCGACCCTGACCCAGTAGACCGTCTCGCTGATTCCGAGAAGGGATCCTTTGATGCGCAGGCGCCCGTCTGGTGCAAAGTCGGCTGTCATCTTGGCGCGTAGGCCACGTTGGGGATCGTAGATCTTGGTGTCTCCCCAGTGATGGTTGGCCTTGTCGTATTTTAGACCGGAGAACACTATGATGCGGTCGGCCGGTTGCGTCCGAAGGCTCTTGTCGGGATTCTTCTTGTCGAGAATCTTCTGGCCGTTGGTGTCTCGGTCGTGTTCCATCCAGATGATCTGTCCCTGGTAGGTGCCGTCGGCCAAGCGGGTGATGCGGGCTTTGAAGACATCATCGCCTTGTTTACCCTTGTAGGTACCTACAATATTGTCGCCTTTCATGTTCAGCATCTGCTGTGCTGCCACAGGGCATATCATGCCCAAAACCATCACTGCTGCAAGAATAATCTTCTTCATGTCGTTATTTGTTTGTCGGGTGCAAAGTTACACAAAAAATGTTTTCTGCAACTAAAAAACTTGTGGATTTGCCATTGCGAAGGCTTCAAATGCCGCTTCTGTACTGACCGTGAGAGGCCTGTTCCGCATGCAGCCCCATTCATGTCCTGTGCCCAAAATCCCTTCTCCGGGCATACGTGCGGGCCGGTAAATGTTAAATATAGTGCACTTGTTCTGTCGGATAAAAAAAACTTTGTATTTTTGCACACGATTTTCCATTCTATAAAGCAAGAAAAGAGCAAGTATGACAAAACTGAGTGTCAATATCAACAAGGTAGCGACCATCCGTAATGCACGTGGCGGCAACACCCCCGACGTCTTAAAGTTCGCACAGGACTGCGAGCGCTTCGGCGCACAGGGCATCACGGTGCATCCCCGTCCCGACGAGCGCCACATCCGCTATGCCGACGCGCTGGCTATAGGGCCGCTGATAGGTGTGGAATACAATATCGAGGGTAATCCCAAGGGAGTGTCTAAGAGTCGACCCTACGGTTTCATCGACCTTGTGAAGGAAATCAAGCCCGCGCAGGTGACGCTGGTGCCCGACGCCGAGGGGGTGCTGACCTCCAACGCCGGATGGGATACCGTCAAGAACCAGGACTATCTGTGCGATGTGGTCAAGGAGTTCAAGGCCTGCGGCATCCGTGTGAGCATCTTTATCGACGCCAACCCGAAGATGATCGAGATGGCTGCGCGGACAGTCACCGACCGTGTGGAGCTGGACACGGAGAGTTATGCACGTGAGTATTCTGCCGGACGCGAAGCTGCGGTGGCTCCGTTTGTCGAGGCCGCGCGGGTGGCACGCGACTGCGGCCTGGGTCTCAACGCAGGGCACGACCTTTCGCTGGAGAACCTGTCCTGGTTCCACCAGCAGATACCGTGGCTCGATGAAGTGAGCATCGGCCATGCCCTCATTTCCGACGCCCTTTATTTGGGAATCGGGCAGACCATTGCCCGCTATCTCGATTGCCTGAAGTGAGGCTTGTTCAGCTGTAGTTGTGGTCCACCACGATGCTGAACCGATAGTCCGGGAAGCTTCGGGTGAGCAGTTCGACGATGGTGTCGGAGAAGGCCTGGTCGTCATGCACGCTTTCGTCGGGCACCACATCGATAGTGATCAGATTCTGGTCTTCATAGTAATAGAACGCGTGTGTCTGCAGCACGCCCGGCTGGCTGGAGGCCGTTCGGAGCACATCGTCCTGCAGGTGCGCCATGGGAGTGTCGCCGGTGTAGAGGGCATAGATGCCGATGGTCATAATGACTCCGAACTCCTTGTAGAGTGTGGTCGACAGCGAGCGCGTGAGCAGATGTATCTTCCTGGCTGTCATGTTCTCCGGGACGCTGATGTGCATCGATCCGATAAGCACGTTGGGGCCGTAGTTGTTCACGATAATGTCGTACACCCCGTTCACGTCCTCGAACGTCAGCGCTTTCTCTTTCAGCGAGGCGACGAATTCAGGCGAGATGCGGCTGCCCAGCAGCTCGCCGACGGGCGAGGCCAGCATTTCTACACCGGCCTTTATGATGACCAGCGAAATCAGCGTGCCGATGATGCCGTCGAGGTTCAACCCCCACAGCATCGTGATGCCCGCCGACACAAGGGTGGATAGTGTGACGATGGCGTCGAAAAGGGCATCCGCACCGCTGGCCGCCAGGGCATCGCTTTTCAGTTTTCTGCCCTCTCGTCTCACGTAATGTCCCAGCACCAGCTTCGCCGCTATGGCCACTACGACCACCACCAGCGTGACGGTGGAGTAGGTGGGGGTGGTGCGGCTGACGAGCTTCTGGATCGACTCTACCATCGATGTGACTCCGGCTGCGGTGACAATGAGGGCGATGACGATGGCTGTCAGGTACTCCGCGCGTCCGTGTCCGAACGGGTGCTCACGGTCGGCCGGCTTGGCGGAAAGCTTGGTGCCCACGATGGTGATCACCGACGAGAGGGCGTCGCTCAGGTTGTTCACTCCATCCATCACTATGGCGATGGCGCCTGACATGAATCCCACTGCAGCCTTGAAGGCAGCGAGCAGCACGTTGGCCACTATTCCCACGGTGCTCACCTGTATGATTTTGCGGTTTCTTTCCATATTGCTGTGTGTGTCGAGGTCTGCCACAGGGGCGAAAAACACAATGTGCAGCGGACGGGCCGATTCCCTACCGCTGCACGGGTTGGCGTGGCTTGTGCTTTACAGCTGCCGCACGGGGAATGTGAAGTAGGTGTCCGGGAAGGGCTCATTGCGCAGGGTGACGAATAGACCATCTTTCGGAGGCTGCCAACGTCAGGTAGAATTCCCGTTGAAGGTCGTCTTTTAAAGGAATAACCTCTACAAAATGAGACCATTGTAATTGTCGCGACAATTTGAAATTCAGGAAACAAGGATGCAAATTGCATCATACGACGAATGCTTTTCTCGTCGAATCCCTTTGCTCCAAATTCTTCTTGCAATTGTCGCGCCACCTGCGCAACAATCTGTTTCCCGTATTCAGCGCGCTCGTTCCCAAGCACTTCTCGATTGATGCGTTCGCCGATATGCCAATACATCAGGGTGAGTTCTGCATTGACATTGACGGCCACGCGGTTGCGTGTCTGATTGATTATCTGCCGCAAGTCGTCAACCAACGGCATAATGTTGTTATTCTGTATAGTTATGCTGTCTGCCATTAGATGGTTGTTAGCTGTTTTTTTGTTTGCAAAGATACGAATTATATTTGAATCAAAAAAAACTTATTGTAGAATCAGACCTCCGTGTAGCCATCCCAATGTTGGCGGGCGGCCTCATGCCTTTTGTGTGACTGGCGTTGCAGAAGCTCTTTGGATGACAGCTCAGTCATATATTGTGTCATACACGGTCTTGGCTTCATGGGTGCGCTTGTTCCACTGCTCGACAGCTGCCATAGTCAGATAGAATTCACGTGTCAGCGGTTCCTTAATGTGCACAACCAGCAGGAAGTGAGACCACGTCAATTGTCGCGCATGTGGCGCGACAATTAGTTTTCCATAGGTAGCGCGCTTGTTTCCAAGCACGTCCCTTTTGATATGTTCGCTGATGTTCCGACCGTCCACCGCGAGGCTCGGAGAGCCATGTTGCGGTGGAGACTTTGGTGATAGAGGGTGATGTCGAGGCGGTGGTAGTTGCCGTCGCGTCCGATGAGGGGGAGCATGTAGTCGTCGCGTGTGTACCCATCGACACAAAGCAGCAGCGAGGCTGTGTCGAGACAGACCGTCAGCGTATCGCCTTTGTACACCAGAGTGGCCGGCGTGAAGTCGGTGCGCCAATTGACGGGGTTGATGGCCAGGCGGTTGCCGTGGCTGATGGTGGAGATGGCGCATTCGGGCGAGCGGACGCTGTTGAAGCAGACGGTGGTGCCGAGGTCGGCACTGTCTTGTGCGGCACGGATATGGCCACCGGCGGCGGCGAGGTCATCGTCGGTCACCTTCCAACCGATGACATAGGCGGCTACCATGCGACTGTAGGCCTCGTCGCTCAGTGTGCGCAACAGCTCCACAACAGCCTGCGCACCCTGGCTGAAGCCCATCAACACAAAGGGGCGCCCCTCGTTGAGGTGTTCAAGGTAGTAATCAAATGCGCGACGCACATCACCCATGGCCAGCGTTGGCCGCGCGGCCAGCAGCGAGTCGCTGGTGTATGTCTCGAGCGTGCACTGCCGGTAGTAGGGCGAAAAGAAGTTAAAACCCTCGCCATACATGTGGTCTATGCCCTGCATCTCGCCTAGCAGCAGGGCGCGGATGCTGTCGAGGGTGACATCGGCATGGTGCATTGCAACCCCGTTCAGCGTGTAGTCGCCCGTCTCGGTGGAGGTGATGTAGAAAAGGTCTACGTCGGACAAACGATCCTCAACGTACCACATCGACGAGTCGGCATAGTCGGGCTCGGCAGGCACAGCCTCGCGAATCGACCTTCCATGGCATGATGCCAGTGCAACACCCATGGCACACAGAATAAAGGCTAACCATAGGTTCGTTATCGATAGCAACGGTTTCTTCATAATGCTACGGTTATTCCAATTGTATAGGATGACGGACATTAGTAGCTCTCGTGCTGCATGGATTGATAGTAGCGGAAGAGCTCCAAACAGCTATCGCGGTCTGTCTGCACCAGGTAGTCGCCCAACTCATCGCGTCCAGAGAATATCTCGTTGAACTTCTCGTCGCGAAAACCTATCATGGCATTGTCCTTGATCGTGCATCCATAGTATACCCTGCTGATATTCGCCCACATGCATGCACAGAGGCACATGTGGCACGGCTCGCCGGTAGTGTAGAGTTCGCAACCTGTCAAGTCGTGGGTCATCAGTCGTTGACAAGCGTCGCGGATGGCCTCTATCTCGCCATGTGCCGTGGGGTCGTGGTGCGCCAGCACCCGATTGTGGCCACGTCCTACTATTATCCCATCCTTCACCACCACCGTACCAAATGGGCCTCCATCGTGTGCTTCGATGCCACGACGGGCTTCGTCGATGGCTGTCTGCATATATCTGTTCATAGGAATGATGTTTATATATTGACCATACTGATGATGTACAACTACTTGTTGCCCAATATCTGACTGGCATGCTCCTTGGTGTTCACCTTGCCAATGGCATCGATGATGAAGCCCTGCTCGTCGATGACGTAGGTGGTGCGAAGGGTGCCTTCGCTCACCTTGCCGAAACTTGTCTTTTCGCCCCACGCCTCGTAAGCCTTAAGGATGGCGAGGTCGGTGTCGGCTACTAGATGGAACGGCAGTTGATATTTCGCGATGAAGCGGTGATGACTTTCGGCACTGTCGCGACTGACCCCCAACACACTGTATCCCTGTGCGATGAATCGTTCGTAATTGTCGCGCAGACTGCACGCCTCTGAGGTACAGCCGGGGGTGCTATCCTTGGGATAGAAATACAGTACCAGTCGGCGACCGGCGAAATCGCCCAGTGTCACTTTGTTGCCATTTTCGTCCACACCTTCGAACCAAGGAGCCTTTGTGCCAATTTCCAGCATACTATGTTCTGTTTTAACTGTTAATAACAAAAACCCAATGTAACAGCACCTATCTATAATGAGACCAGCCTCTTATGGTACCAACACCGTACTTCAACCGTACATGCACCGTACATGCACCGTAGATGAACCGTGAAATCACCCTCTCGAGTCGGAGCATGTACGTACCATCGGCATCGATAGTTTGCACTTGTTACATTGAATTGAACGAACGAGACCGCATTCTATTGCACTTTGGGAAAAAAATTGTACTTTTGCACTGGCATCCTAGGGTGATACAATCATGCACAACGCACTGAAATATATATCCTTTGCCCCGATACAGGGGTACACAGACCATGTCTATCGTCAGGCCCATTGCCAATGTGCCGGAGGCGTGGACGAATACTATACGCCTTTTGTCCGGATGGAGAAAGGAGCACCACGGCGACACGACATGGCCGACACTAGTGCCGAGGCTAATAGCGGTGTTCCCACTGTGCCACAAGTGATTGCAGCTAATGCCGACGAATTTGCCAGGCTATGCGATGCCCTGCAAGCCCAGGGATGGAATCGAATCGACCTCAACATGGGGTGTCCCTTCCCTATGCAGGTCCGGAGCGGAAGAGGAAGCGGACTATTGGCACACCCCGACCGCGTAGAGGCCATCGCCTGCGAAATGAAGCATCGGCCCGAGGTGGTCTTCTCGGTCAAGATGCGACTGGGGTTCCACTCGCCAGACGAGGCAAGGGCTCTAATGCCCATACTCAATAGCATCGCACTGCTGCACATCACCATCCACCCTCGACTGGGTATACAGCAATATCGAGGCGTACCCGACATGCAGGCATTCGAAAGTCTGATGTCAGTATGCAGTCATCCTGTGGTTTACAATGGCGACCTGCACACAATGGAAGAGATGGAGGCGATGCAAGCACGCTACCCCTTATTGAAAGGCTTCATGCTGGGGCGAGGGCTGCTAGCTAGGCCATGGATGCTAAGCGAGAATAGTCCAGGAAGTGTGGTGAAGGGGATGCACGAAAGAGTCTACCGCCACGCTGTGGCAACCTACTGCGGCGAAAAACAGACCTTGATGCACCTGCAAACATTCTGGGAATACATGGCATCATGGCTCGACCACAGACAGTATAAGGCCATCGTCAAGAGCCGTACCTTACAGCAATACAACGAAGCTTTAGTGCAGATAATCAAATCGTTATAATGTCATTCCACAGAGCCGTCGAGCAAGCATATCCCAAAGGGCTACGCCTTGTAGACGAGCGACAGAATGTCGGTCACGATGGCGTTGTCGGAAACGGGCATCGTCATGATGTCGGCACCCGTCAGCAGGTGCTTGGCCTCGTCGATGGCCTGCATATCCAGTGCATCGGAGGCAATCTGTACCGTGCGAATGGTGTTCCCCTCTATGCCGAGGGCTATCTCCACCCCACCCCATTCGTACTGTGCCGAACGCTGGAAACGGAAGTCGCTCCAGTTGCCAAGCCGCCAGCGGTCGGAGGCGAACTCGTCGCGAAGCTTGACCACATCGGGATGCGAAGCCAGAACGTCGAAGTCCAGCACCGTGGACGAGGCTCCGTAGACCTGTTCAAAGGCTTCGTGCAGTGGCTGCTGAATGCTCTCGGCAGTGATGTCGGAACAGAGGTCGCCTAGGTTGGCCACTCTGCTCTGCACCGATTCGACACCATGTTTGCGCAGCTTGGCCGGCTTAGGACGTAGGTAGCGCTGCAGGTCGTCCATATTGGTGTGTATCAGGATGGTGCCGTGGTGGAGGTTGTTGTAGTGGCCCTTGCTGAAGGCATTGCCGCTGAACTTACGCATCTGTCGCTCGCCGTCGGGCTCGTTGGTAGGCACCTCTACCAACACATCGTTGCGGCCACTCACCTCGGTATGCAGACCGAAATGCCTCACCGCACGTTGCAACACCTCGAACTGGCGTGGCTGATCGTACAGGGCTTTGGGGACGATGAAACTGAAGTTGAGGTTGCCACTGTCGTGATATACTGCTCCGCCACCCGTACGGCGACGCATCAAGTGGCCTCCATCGGCGGTCAGGGCATCCATATTCACCTCGCTGTAGGGGTTTTGGTTTTGCCCGATCACCACCGTGCGGTGGTTTCGCCAGAGATAGAGTGTGATGGTTTGCTCATTTTTGCATGCGAGCAGGTGGTTTTCCACAGCGATGTTGAGGAAAGGATTGGTCTGGTTGGAAACGACAAACTGCAGATTCATCAGAATCGATATATGAAGGTAAAGTAATTGGGAGCCTGCGAAACATGGTAGTTGCGGCGGGCAAATCCCAGTTCGAAGCGGCGAGTGCGGAATCCAAGGCCGAAACTGAATCCGCTGAGGTTGAGCACATCGAACCCCTGCATCTCGGCACTCTGCCGATAGCTGTAGCCTACACGGGCAAAGAGAGAGCGTCCCACGGCAATCTCGATGCCGACCTGTGCATGCCGAAGCAGATTGTCGGCGGTGGAAGCTATCCAGCTCGGTCGGGTCACCTCGCCACTGAAGGGGTCGACATGGGTGCTGGGGTGCAGCGGATCCTCATAGCGGAGATTCCACTGCTGCAGGTTGGTGGCAGCAAAGAAAAGGCGGAATGGTGCACGCTTGAGTTTGTACGACACCTCAGCACTCAACTCGAAAGGAAGGCTTTCGGTCGACTGGTCGAAGGTGACTATCTGTGCACCTATATTCCTCATCATCAGGGTGGCAGCAAACGAACGAGAGTCGCTAGTGTAGCTAGCCGCAACATCGAACGCCACGGCAAAGGCAGTGTAGCTTTCGTATTGCGAGAGAACGGGTTTGAAACGAGCACCAATACTGAAGTTGGAATCGAGCCACATACCCCACCCCACCGTCAGACTGTAGTCGCCGGCACCAAACTGCCCCTGGGGGGTGTCCTCTTCGTCGTAGGCCTGAAAGCGCCCATAGTTCATGAAATTGAATCCAAAGGAGAATGTTCCGATGTGTTTCGACTGATGAATATAGCCAATAGCCCCCATGTTGCTGCCAGCAAACATGGGTACAAAACTGAGCACTGCTGCACCCGACATGCTACTGTTGAGCATCGAGGGATTGTCGAATCCCACTGTCGGGTCGTCGCAATAGAGCGACAGATAGTCGAACCCTATGGCAGACGTGCGGGCAAAAGGACTGAGGTCGAGGGCCGTCAGCGTGCTCATGCCACTCACCTGGGCATGCACAAAAAAGGGGAAAAGGAAAGCAATGCCGAAACAAGTCAGCATCATTGCCTTCCTTTTCAATCCTTTGATAATCATTATAGACCTATTTCTTGTTACGTTCGTGACGCATCAGATGCTTGGGTTCGAGCGACATACGGTCGCTCTCGAGCAGTGAGGCGACACCTTCGTCCACACGACGTTTGGCTTCGCAAGCCTCGCAATGGCATTCTTCGTGATACTCGCGCGGTTCGGTATAGGTGGTGATAACGCCTTCGAAGTTGCGCAGAATCACCTTGTCGGGACTCTGCGAGATGACATACTGGGGCATCACAGGGGTCTTTCCACCACCACCCGGGGCGTCGACCACGAAGGTGGGCACAGCATAGCCACTCGTATGGCCGCGTAGGTTCTCGATGATCTCGATACCTTTGCTGACGGGAGTGCGGAAATGCTCCAACCCCATCGAGAGGTCGCACTGGTAGATATAGTACGGACGTACGCGGTTGCGCACCAGCTCGTGCATCAGTTTCTTCATCACATGCACGCAGTCGTTCACGCCACGCAGCAGCACAGTCTGGTTGCCCAGAGGGATGCCGGCGTTGGCTAGACGGGCGAGGGCCTGCTCCGCCTCGGGGGTGAACTCGTTGGGGTGGTTGAAGTGGGTATTGAGCCAGATGGGATGATACTTCTTCAGCATCTCGCACAGCTCGGGGGTGATGCGCTGCGGACAGACCACGGGGGTGCGGCTACCGATGCGTACTATCTCCACATGCGGGATGGCACGTAGGCGCTGGATGATATATTCGAGCTTCTTGTCGCTGACCATCAGGGCATCTCCACCGCTGAGCAGCACATCGCGCACCTCGGGGGTCTTCTCGATATAGGCCAAACACTTCTCGATGCGCTCGCTGGGGCTCTCGTCGTCCTTCTGGCCAGCAAAGCGACGGCGTGTGCAGTGGCGACAGTACATGGAGCACATGTCGGTGATGAGGAAAAGCACACGGTCTGGGTAGCGGTGGGTCAGACCAGGGGCTGGCGAGTCCTCGTCCTCATGCAACGGGTCGTTGAGGTCGGCTGGGGCAATGTTGCACTCGGCACCCTGTGGGATGGCCTGACGACGAATAGGGTCAAAGGGGTCGTTTGGGTCGATAAGACTCAGATAATAGGGCGTGATGGCCATGCGGAACTTGGCCAGGGCCTTCTTGATACCTTCAGCTTCGTCGGGCTCGAAGGTGAAATACTTGCTCAGTTCTTCGTAGGTCTCGATGCGGTTCTTCACCTGCCATTTCCAGTCGTTCCACTGCTCGTCTGTGACGTTGGGGAACAATTCTTTTCTGCGGTTAACTTTCATATATTTATTATATTTATTCCTTTTTATATCAATATTATAGCACATGCAAACGAACACTCCTGTTCACACACTTCACGATGCAAAGATACAAAAAAACATCCACTTAGCAGAAATAACTTTACTTTGCCAAAGACATCAAGAGGAAAATATACTGACCATTAGGGATTTTCCTCAAAAAAAGTTGTATTTTTGCAGCGTAAAAACAAACAGCAAATCGGCTTGCTACAGCCTAGAAATCGACAACCAATGGGAGTTCGGCATTGCTGTCGGACTGACGCTCCGACTCACCTATCGCTTCTAAAGCTAACAGACAGATACAGTAGTGGCCCCGCCATCGGCGGGGCCACTATTTATTATGTCATACTGTATCCGGCACAATTAGGCATACAGTTCCTCGAAGATCTTGCGAAGCTTCGGGCACTCGCGGAGCTCTTGGAGGGTGAACTCGGCGTGACCTTTGGTGTAGCCGTTGCCCATGATCATGTTCACATCGGCACCAATACCCTCGGCACCGAGGCTGGCCTTGGTGAAGCTGGTGGCCATCGAGAAGAAGTAGACAATGCCGTCGTCCTTGGTGCAGAGTACGGCGGTCATCTCCTGGTCGGGCACATTGACACAGTTGATGGTGACGTCGGCCATCTTGCCATCCGTCAGACGCTCAATGAGTTCGTATACCTGCACAGGGGTCATGCCGGCGGCGGACTCCACGATGTCGCAGAAGCCGAGATCCTTGATGCGCTGGGTGCTCTTGGGGCTGTTGGCGATGCCGATCACCTTACCGGTGACACCGACACGCTTCTTGGCTTCGTAGGCACAGAGCATGCCGCTCTTGCCGCCGGCACCGAGGATGACGACGGTCTGGCCATACTGACACAGCTTGGCGGTCTGGGCGGGAGCACCGGCCACGTCGAGGGCACTCAGGGCGAGTTTCTCGGGCATATCGGTCGGGATCTTGGCATAGATACCACTCTCGAAGAGGATGGCCTTACCCTTGATGTCCACCTGGTCCACGTCGGGACGGATTTCGAGAATCTCGTCGATGCGCAGTGGGGTGAGCGAGAGGCTGACGAGGGTGGCGATGCGGTCGCCCTCCTTGAGGTCGATCTTGCCCTTCAGGGCGTCGCCGATCTTCTCCACCTTGCCGAGTAGCATACCACCCGAACCGGTGCGACGGTTGCGATGCTTGCCTTGAAGCTCGACGTTGAGGAGCATCTCCTTCTTCACCTCTTCCATGATCTTCTCCTGACTGGCACCTTCGCCGGCCTGCTGCTTGGCATAGTTGTGGATGTCCGTGAAGCTAGCGGAGTCGATGTTCAGGGTTTGGACGTCGATGAGGATCTCATTGTCGTAGATTTCGTCCATGTTGTTGTCAAGCTTGTTGGCGGGCTGGGGAAGCACACCCTTCGGCTCGATGACGCGGTGTGTACCGTACTTGTTGCCTTTTTTCTGCATAATAGATGTTGTTATTTTTTTGATTATTAATTGTTTTTAACGTTTCTTGCGGGAAATGAAACGTACAAAGATACAAATAAAAACCGATATGGCGAAATTTATTTTCGCCCCCCGCCAACATAATGTGTCGCCTACAGCGACTATCGGGGACGATACTCCTCGAATGTATGGTCGGAATATACGAACAGCAAACGCGCCAGCCGATGCTCCGATGTCTCCGCACGATCTGTATTCTTATCCGACTCTTCTGTAGGGGCCGAGGCGATGTAGGAAGGGGCATAGATGGGTTCCGGCGGGGCAGTGGCGATACGATTCTGCCTCTCTTCCTCGTCGATGGCCTCCTGTTGGGTCATCGGCTCATGGCGAGGCTCTGCCACCATCACCGTGTCCGACGGTCCTTCGCTGAAGAGTGTCGGCTCCGATTTATCTACATGATGCTCATCTTCTTCCATTCGGCTACCAACAGACGCCATTCCGCCATACATCTGACCGCGACCTAGCAGCAGCCAGTTGGCATCTATCTCTGGATAGCGACGAAGCACCTTGTTCACAAAATCGAGACTGGGATTGTTGCGGCCACCCAAAATGTGCGACATACCGGAAGGCTGTATGCCAATCTCTTCTGCAAACTGTTTTGCAGTGATATTTTTTGCCTGTAAAATCAGATTTATCCTGTTTATCATATTCTTACAGATGTAAAATGTATAATTATCGATTTACAAAAATACAACAATTTTCAGAACCAACAAAATTATTTTACAAAATTACATTTGTAAACATATTAGAAAATTAGATTATTGCATTAATAAAACTTACTATATACCTATATTTCTTATAGTTATAAGTATTATTATCATATTGCATACATTATACTTAAGCACCGCTAACAGGTTCATTCTATAGTTGAAAAGACAGGTATAAAACACTGAGTATTAATTATTATATATTATATAACAGCCAACTGTGAATTGATTTAACAATATTTACATGATACATCTGTAAATATTACACAATATTACAGATTACAACACTATTTACATCTGTATATACATCAGATGCACCGTCTGGTGTTTACAAAAGTAAAACGTAGAAAATCGCTCCAGACAGACGTTTGTAGCCGTGGTGCAGTGTGGAGTCCTAGATGGAGAAGAAATACGCTCAGCGTCGAGATTTTGGATTCGACTTCTGCCGGCCACCGATCTTGGGGATGTGTCATCCATCGCTCCCCCACCCTCGCCCCGCATGCACAACGTAGCCAAATGGCTAACGAATAGAAAAAAGTCCCCACCGTAACCGACAGTAATCCAGTCATCCATGATACCATCTCTTACTCATCCCCTACTCTTCCTTTTATCATCCATTTATTAAATATTATTCGAGTAAGCAATAAATAGTCGAAAAGTATGTTATCATTATTAGAAAACAAATATAAAATATATCATCATGGCGAAACAATACGGCAGTTATCTTGGTGGATTCAGCGGGACGCTGGGGCCTGCCGTCGGCTATATGTGGAATGGTGTTTGGTGCATGCGTTCACGTCCACAGCATGTGCATAACCCACGCACAGCGAAGCAGATAGAGCATCGCAACATGTTCAAGGCCGAGGTGCAACTGGCAGCACGACTGCGTTGGGCGGTGATAAACGGCCTTCGCGAGACAGCCCGCGAAGCACACATGACCCCCTTCAACCTGTTTGTCAGTCTGAACCAACACTGTTTCTCGCTGAAAGACGGTGCGTTGGAGGTGGACTACAGTCGTCTGTCGCTCAGCACCGGACCGGTGGCACCGGTGGAGACCGCCGGAGTGACGGTGGATGATGGCAACGTGCTGAACATCAGCTTCGAGAAGAACCCTCTGCGGCTCAGTTGCAGCCAGTACGACAGTGTGTATCTGTATGTCTACGCCCCTTCGTCGGGCGAAGGCTTCCTGGCCGCACCTGTGTACCGTCGCAGCAAACAACTCAGCGTCAGTCTTCCCGACAGCTTCGCAGGCCAAGAAGTGCACCTCTACCTGATGGTGAAGAACGAACGCGGCGAGTGGTCGGAGACAACCTATGGCGGCTGCCTGGCAATGGAACCCACACAGGGAGTGGACGATGCAGCAGCCATTGGCTTGTCGGCATTGGAGCACAAGGGGAGTTCCGAATCGGAAAGCAACATCAATGAATCGCCTGCGAAAAGCAACGAAGCCACCCCACCCGACGAGGGCTATCGACGAGGGCCGAATGCAAATAGTGCTACCACATAATAAAGTGCATTCGGTAGCGTTAAGGAGAGAAAACAACAAGACAATGAGAGAATGCAGTCCTATTTTCGACCGCACCGCCTTGCTGGTGGGGGCAGCGGCCATGGAGCGGCTGGCACAGACACGCGTGATTGTGTTCGGCGTGGGCGGCGTAGGGTCATGGTGTGCCGAGAGTCTGATACGCAGTGGGATAGGACATCTGACCGTGGTGGACAGCGACCGTGTGAGCACATCCAACGTAAACCGACAGGCCATGGCCACCAGTCTCACCGTGGGACAGGTGAAGGTGGAGGCGCTGCGCGAGCGACTGCTACAGATTTCCCCAGGGAGCGACGTGCAGGCAGTGCAGGAAATCTATTCGGCTGCGACAGCACCTCTCTTTCGGCTGCAAGAATATGATTATGTGATAGATGCTATCGACAGCCTGACCAACAAGATGGAGCTGATCGTGCAGGCAAGCGACAAGAAGTTGGCCACGGCTATCGATGGCCACCGCCGGCCTACCCTCTTCAGTTCGATGGGGGCGGCACTGAAGATGGACCCCACGCAGGTGAGGGTCAGCGAGTTCTGGGAAGTAGACGGTTGTCCATTGGCAGCGGCACTTCGTCGCCGGATGCGGCGGCAGAAACGTTTTCCTGGACACAAATTCAAATGTGTTTGGAGCCCCGAAGTGCTCCCCAACCTAGGAGCCAACGACGGCTTTGGAACAGACAAACTACTAGACGACAGCAGTCTGCACACTCCCGGACGTGCCGACCTAGCCAGCCATGACTGGAACAGCAGCAAAGCCCAGATCAACGGCACAATGGCCCATATCACTGCCATCATGGGTTTCACCTTGGCCGGACTGGTGGTACAAGACGCGGTGCAAAGCTGAGAAAAGACTGCAGATGCGAGTTTTTTTTTGAACACTTGCCATTGTTTCAAAAAAAAAGATGTATATTTGCATTTTATTATAAAAACATATATTTGGATATACTAATGAAGAAACTACTTATGTATGTGACGTTTGCAGTAGTCCTATCTGGTGGCGGTGCAGCGGTACAAAGTCAGAATATCACGTTGGAAGACATCTGGACCAAGCGGACATTCGCCCCGCAGGGCATCGGAAGTGTGCGGTCGATGGCCGACGGCGAGCACTACCTCGTCATGTCGCGAACAGGCATTGCGAAATACAGCTACCTGACCGGCGAGAAGGTGGAAGACATCTGTCTCTTTGCCTCGCCCACCATGGGTCCGAAAGTCAAGCCGCTCCCCCCGATGGAGAGTTTTGTGATGAGCGACGACGAGCAGAAGATACTGCTCAGCAGCGGCTTCGAGCCCATCTACCGCCATAGCGGGGTGAGCGACTACTGGCTCTACGACATCCAAGAAGGCACCTTCACCAAGCTGAGTGGCAGCGGTAAACAGCGGCTGACCACCTTGAGCCCCGACGGTACAAAGGCGGCCTTTGTGCGCGAGAACAACCTCTACTGGATCGACCTAGCCACCCTCGACGAGTACCCCATCACCCGCGACGGACGGCCCAACCAGGTGATTTATGGCACCACCGACTGGGTGTACGAAGAGGAATTTGCCATCACCAAGGGCTTTGAATGGAGTCCGGACAGCAAGCGCATCGCCTTCTACCGCTTCGAGGAGCGGAATGTGAAAGAATACAACATGCAGATGTGGGGAGCGCTTTATCCCGAGGACTATCGCTACAAATATCCCAAAGCCGGCGAGGACAACTCGATGGTGGAGATATTCATCTATACCCTCGAGAACAAGCAGCTGAAACGCCCCTTCCTACATAGCGAACGCGACCAGTATCTACCTCGTTTCCAATGGACCAAAGACCCCAACCTGCTCTCTGTGATGCGGATGAATCGACTGCAGAACCAGATGGAGCTGCTACTCATCGATGCCAACGAGCTGGAGGTGATGCCCATGTACGAGGAGAATAGCGACACCTATGTGGAGGTGCCCGACACGTGGCATTTCATCATGCCCAAACAGCCTAAAGGCAAGAAACTGAGCGGACAAGAGCAACAGTTCATCATCACCAGCGAGAAGGACGGCTTCCGCCACCTGTACCTCTACGATGTGATGGGCAGAGAACTGAAGCAACTGACCCATGGCGATTGGGAGGTGTGCGAGGTGTGTGCCATCGACGACGAACATCAGCGCATCTACTACACCAGTCGTGAGCACGGTGCCATCGAGAAGAGCCTCTTCGTGGTCGACTATAGTGGCAAGAAAATAAAGACCACTTGCCTCGACTATACTTGGAAGGACAACGGGAACCTGCCCATACATGCGTCTGCTGAAGTAAGAAATACTAAGAGCCCTTACATCTTAGGCACCTACAGTGCTGCTTTCAGCGAAGGATGCAAATACTATATCTGCACCTACAGCAATGCCAACACCGCCCCCATTTATACCCTGCACGATTCACAGGGAAAAACGGTTAAAGTGCTGCAAGACAACGCTGCGCTCAACAAGAAAATGGCCGACTACGGCACCCTTCGCAAGCAGTTTGGCTCATTCACCACAGCCAACGGCACCGAACTGAACTACTACATGATAGCCCCATCGGAGCTCAACACCCGAGATGCATCACTCGGCACCAAGAAATACCCCGTGCTGATCTACGTCTATGGCGGTCCTGGCAACCAGCAGGTGACCGACAGCTATGGCTACTCGGACTACTACTGGTACCACATGCTGGCCGAGAAGGGCTATGTGGTGTTCTGCTTTGATGGACGCGGCACTGGTGGCCGTGGCGTACAGTTCAAAAAACAGACCTACGGCGACATGGGTCGCATGGAATGCGAAGATGCCATCGAAGCGGCACGCTGGCTGGGACGGCAGACATGGGTGGATGCCGACCGCATTGGAATATGGGGTTGGAGCTTTGGTGGTTACCTAAGCACTCTGTCGCTGCTGAAAGGCAACGATGTGTTCAAAGCCGCCATCGCCGTGGCACCGGTCATGAACTGGCGCTACTACGACAACATCTACACAGAGCGTTATCTGGGTCTGCCGAAAGACAACGCCAAGGGATACGACGAGAACTCGCCACTTAACTTCGCCGACCAACTGCAAGGCAACTACCTTCTCATCCATGGCACCGGCGACGACAACGTACACTTTCAGAACAGTGCCGAGATGGTAGAAAAGCTGGAAGAGGCTGGCAAGCACTTCGAGTTTATGATATATCCCAACAAAAACCACTCTATCTACGATGCCACAGGCAACACACGCCTCAACCTATATCAATTGATGACCGATTTTATTCTTAGAAAACTATAAATCAATTATGAAACGTATAAGCCTCATTATCGTATTGGCCCTCGTATTGTGCGGAAACGCACACGCCCAATTCAGCGACTACGGTGTCAAGTTGGCTGCCGGCGTAGCCACCATCGAAGACGACCTGGCCACCAAAGCACCACTATTTGGATTCAACGCAGGAGGATACATCAACTTCACCCTGCAGAACAATCCTACCGTTCTAGCAGAGATATTCTATTTGCAGACTGGGCTGAACCTGGTGCGTCGCGGTGCTTCCTTTGAGGAGATATTCGAAAACGAGAACACCCTCAGCATCCGCACAGGCTACTACCATACATGGTATGTGCAGCTGCCTATACTGGCAGGCGTACATCTTGAACTGCCTATCCGCGAAGCCGGCCATATCGTAGGTGTCTTCGTGGGACCCACCATCAACTACGGAGTATTCGGCAAATACTCAGACCGAAAGGTGAGCCCGGGCATGAGCACCTACCACGATAACTACGACGTGAATTTCAATGGCAGCCCCGACGACCGTAAACTGTTCAACCATATCAACCGTCTGGACATTGGTGCCATACTCGGTATCAGCTACGAACGCGGGCCATTCACCTTCACCCTCTTCATGGACCATGGCTTCATGGCCACTTCTGAAGGCGAAGACATCATCCGTCTGCTCGATCAGCAGACTGGAGCCATCGCCGAAGATGTCAATATCAAAATCCCCAATGGCAACAACCACTCCGTCATGTTCGGAGTCTCCTACAAATTGGGGAGCCTTGCAAAATAACATACATTACACACACACTAATGCAAATAAGAGTAAGATTTGCCCCGTCTCCCACGGGACCCCTCCACATCGGCGGTGTACGTACCGCCCTCTACAACTATCTCTTTGCCCGTCAACAGGGCGGGAAGATGATCCTACGAATAGAAGACACCGACCAGACACGATTTGTGCCCGGTGCTGAACAATATATCATTGAAGCCCTCGACTGGCTTGGCATACAATTCGACGAGGGAGTACACCTCGGTGGACCCTTTGGCCCCTATCGCCAAAGCGACCGCAAAGCACTCTACCGCCAGTATGCTGACCAACTGTTGACCGACGGATGGGCCTACTATGCCTTCGACCGTCCGGAGGAACTCGATGCCAAACGAAAAGAGTACGAGTCGCAGAAAAAGACATTCCAATACGACTGCACCACCCGAATGGGCATGTGCAACAGTCTTTCAATGCCAGAGGAAGAGGTAAAACACCGCCTCGACTCCGGCGACCCCTACGTAGTACGATTCAAATTTCCCGAAAACATAGACATCACCGTACACGACTTGATACGTGGCGATGTCACCATGAACAGCCGCCTACTGGACGACAAAGTACTGTTCAAGAGCGACGGCATGCCCACCTATCACCTGGCCAATATCGTAGACGACCACCTGATGCAAATATCACACGTCATACGTGGCGAGGAATGGCTCCCATCGGCACCACTGCATGTGATGCTGTACAAGGCCTTCGGATGGGAAGACACCATGCCCCAGTTCGCACACCTCCCCCTTCTGTTGAAGCCCGAGGGCAACGGCAAACTCAGCAAACGTGACGGCGACCGACTTGGATTCCCCGTGTTCCCACTCGAGTGGCACGACCCCAAAAGCGGGGAGGTGTCGAGTGGCTACCGCGAGCAAGGCTACCTGCCACAGGCCGTAGTCAACATGCTGGCACTGATGGGATGGAACCCAGGCACCGAACAAGAAATCATGAGCATGGACGAACTGATAAAGCTATTCAACATAGAGCATATCAGCAAGAACGGAGCCAAGTTCAACCTAGACAAAGCCAAATGGTTCCAGCACGAATACTTCCAGCAACTCAGTGACGAACAGGTGGCCATCATGCTCGGGAAACAAGCCGAAGAGCACAGTTATAAACCCGACCACACCTTTGCCGTGAAGGTGGCTGCACTGATGAAAGAACGCATCACCTTCCCATGCGAGTTGTGGGACACTTGCTGCTACTTCTTCCAAGCCCCCACCGAATACGACCCTGCAGCCGTGAAAAAACGTTGGAAGGCCGGCATGACGACCCACATGACCAAAGTGATAGAGATACTGAACACCGTACCATTCGACTACGATGCCATTCATCAAGCCCTACTGGAGGACTACATCAAAGGCAATCAGCTCAATATGGGCTCTGTGATGAACTCGCTACGTTTGGCTGTGGTAGGCAAGACCGTTGGCCCCGACATGCTCACACTGGTAATGATGCTCGGCAAGGAAGAGACCATCCGCCGCGTGCAACGTGCCATCGACACCATAGGGGAAATCGAGAATTGAAATAATAATACAATAGAATAATGAAAAAACACACCACACTCCTACTCGCCGCCATCTTCACCCTTGGCTTGGCGGCCTGCAACAATGCAAACAACAAACAGAATCCCGAAGCAACCACACCGGTCGTAGCAGAAGGAGGCCTAAAGATAGCCTATATCGACACCGACACACTGCTGGCCAAATACCAATACGCCATCGACATGGAAAAAGAAATCCGCGAATATGGCGAACAGCAGCGCCGCTACGGTCAGCAGCAGGTGGATGCCTTCCAAAAGGATTACAACAACTATCTGCAAACCGGCTCCACCATGACCCTCACCCAGCAGCAAAGCAAAGAGGCCGAACTGAAGCAGCGTGCCGAAAAGATGCAGACGCTCGAACAGGAGCTGATGACCAAGATAGCCGACAAACAAAGCAGCGAGACTGTGAAGGTAATGAACGCAATTATGGCCTATGTTCGCGAATACAACGCGGCCAACCAACAATTCGACATCATCATCACCAAAGCCGCCACACTGTATATCAATCCCGCTATGGACATCACCAACGAGATTGTCGAGGGCTTGAACGAAGAGTACAAAAACATTAAGAAGAAATAACCGTTTGGTAATAAAAAAAAGAATGGCTGACGCAATCAAGTGTCAGCCATTCTTTTTTTATCGTCAGACTCACTTCACAGGGTGGTCTTTGTGGAATTGCTCTAGGCGCACCTTGAGGTCGGGGAACTGGTCGCGCTGCACCAGGGCCACACATGCACGGATTCCCTGCTTATGGCTACCCGTGATGTCGAGAGCGATGGCACTGACACCATAGCGGATAAGTTCGTTCAGAAGGTCTACCCCTTCGAAGCCCGGATAGCAGAAGGTGAAGTAGAAGCCGTCGCCGATGTCCTCGCCCATATCCTTGTCGTAGACGATGTAGAAGCCATTGTCGGTGAATAGTTTCTTCATCACATTGGCCTTCTCGCCATATTCCTTAATGTCTTTCACAAAGTTGAAGGTGCCGTCGTTGGCGCCCTTCAGCATGGCTGCCATGGCATACTGCACACTGTGGGCTGTGCCGGAGCTGAGGCAATAGAGGGTGCCGAAGATAAGGGCACGACCGAGCTGCGTCTGACTGTAGTAGCGAGCCAGGTCGGGGCATTCCATATTGAACAGCTTCGGGCTGCAAATCATCATGGCAATACGCTCGCCAGCATAGCTGAAGCTCTTACTGCCACTGATCATAAGCACATAGCGGTCGGTATACTTGGCCACGGTGGGCTGGAACGGAGCCTTGCCAGGCACAGAGTAGTCCTTGCGGAAATCCATCAGGAAGTAGGCATCGTCCTCGAGCACCACCACACCATACTTATTGGCCATCTCGCCGATGATCTGCAGCTCATGCTCGGTGAAGCAGAACCAAGCGGGGTTATTCGGGCTGCTATAGATGAGGCAGGCCACATCGCCGTCTTTCAGTTCCTCTTCCAACTTGTCGCGCAGCTTATCGCCACGATATTCGTACACATCGAAAGTCTTCATCGGGATGCCCAGCACACGGCACTGCTGTTTCTGCACCGGAAAACCAGGGTCGATGAAGAGCACCTTGGTCTTCTTGGCATCGTAGCGGGTCAGTGTGAGGAAGCTGGCAAAGCCGGCCTGCATCGAGCCCACGGTAGGCACGCAGCAGTCGGGCGTGACATCGATGTCGAGGAAATTCTTCACAAAGCGGGCGGCCTCCTGCTTGAAGTCGGCGGTGCCGTATATTTCGGGATAGATGCTGGCCACGCCGTTGCGCAGGGCCTCTATCTGGGCCTCTACACCCACCTTGGGTGCGGGCAATCCGGGGATACCCATCTCCATCTTCACAAAGCGAATGCCGGTCTCTTTCTCCACATCCTGGATCATCTTGCGCATCTCGCGGATACTGGCCTTGCCTGGATTCTTAATTTTGTTGGCCGCAGCAATGCGGTCTATCGTTTCTTTCTGTATAGGTATTTGGGTCATAATATTATTATTTTTAGTTGATTATCTCTTCCGAAAAGTTCTGGTTAGTATAGGTGCCACCTCCATCGTTCCCTTATTTTGTGTTGAACTCTTTCATCTTGATGGCATTGATGGGGCTTATCGCCTTCATCAGGTCGAACACCTGCTGCTTCTCCTCGGCCGGTGCAGGGCCGAAGATGGCCATGAGCTCCTGCACCTTGGTCTCGGCAAACTGGCTGCCCGACAGCACATTGGGCTTGCGGGCAGCGGCGGTCTTCACATCATCCAAGGCCTCGATGATGGCTTTGCGGGCCTTGGCCTGGTCGCGGGTCATCATATCCAGCCCCAGACGGTGGTACTTATAGTAGGCCGAATGGAGGGTCTCGTAGGCACTGTTGATGTGGTTCTCCATAAACCAGTAGCGCGACTTATAGTCGGCAGAGCTGGTCCATCCTATGGCTCCACTCCCCTCGGCACTCTGCTGCACCTGCTGCGCCAGCTGGTAGAAAGGCTCTCCTCCATTGGGCGAGAAACTGTCGAAATACATTCCCAAGAAGATATAGCAGTAGAAGCCTATCATCGAGGTAAGGTTGCTGTAGTAGTTGTTGGGGTCGAAGTCGAGCGACTGGCTCTCGTTGTAGACGAATTTGAACTCGCCCGGCTCCATATAGTTGAACAGGCCCGTGGTGTAGGTCGAACCGAACACCGGACGACGCAGTTGCAGCTGCACCTGTCCGCCAAACTCGGTGGCCGACGAGCGGGTGTTCAGTATCAGCGACAGCGACATGTCTATCTTCTCCTGCGGCTCGAACTGCAGCCCCGTCCAACGACGCCCATTGACAAAATCCTCTATGGCTTGCTTCATGCTCTCAAACACCTTCTTGTCGTTCTCCGAGCCATACGCCTGCTGTGTGGTGAGCAACTTCTGGTAGTTCACCTGCACCGAACAACGGAATTCCTGTGCCATTACGGTACAGAAAAAACACATTGTGAATATTATAACAACTATTTTACGCATTCTTCAGCCTGCAAAGATACAAAAAAAAATCAATAAAACACTTTTCACCATAAATGAACCATTAATAAAAAACACAAATATTTGTCTATTAGCGAAATATAACTTTAAAAATATCGTCCCAATCTTTCCAACATTCCGGCTCCACAGTGCCTAATGGCAAAGAACAGATATTTTTTTGAAAAAGCAGTTCAAAAACGGTCCAAAACCGGTTTTGCAACAGAATAATAATGTGCCACTTAGCCGCACTACCTCTTACCTATCTCTTTCTATTCCCTATACATTCGATTTATTATCTTTTAGAAAAGAAAGCAATAATATATCGAAAGTAACGTTATGGTAAAAAAATAAGCAAAAGTAAAACTGACGATATGGCAAAACAAACTAACAGTTATCTAGGAGGCTTCAGCGGTCGGCTGGGGCCTGCCGTAGGCTATCGGTGGAAAGGGGTATGGTGTGTGCGTTCGCTGCCAGGCGAGGTGTACAATCCACGCACAACCAAGCAGATGGAGCATCGCGAGATGTTTCGCGAAGAGGTGCGTACCGCCTCACACATGGCCGACGCCATCAACCTGGGGCTCCGCTCGCTAGCCGACGAAGCCAACATGACGACCCACAACACCTTTGTCAGCATCAATCAGCACGCTTTCAGCTTGGTAGACAAGGTGTTCACGGTCGACTATGCCTCGCTCCGCCTCAGTGCCGGACCGACAGCACCGGTGGCATTCGGCACTCCCTCGATCGACGAGGGCAACAGACTGACTGTGAGCTTCGAAAAGAATCCACAGGGGCTCACTTCGGCTTCGCCCTACGACTATGTCTACCTCTACGCCTACTGCCCCGCACAGGGACAAGGATTCCTGTCGGCACCGGTCCACCGCCGCGACAAGCGGCTGGCGGTGCTACTGCCCTCCCATTTCGACCACTGCGAGGTGCACCTCTACGGCATGGTGTGCAACCGCGAGGGGATGATGTCGGAGACCTTATATATAGGTCATATCATCCTGCAACAGACTGCATCTGACGATATTATAACACCCGAACAGCCCATTAGCACAACCGCAGCCAGCATGGACTCCACCTCTATCTCCGATGCCGACCAGCCTCTGCCCGACACACTCGATGCGGCACCTGCATCCGCCCCTGCAAGAGCCGACCCATCGCAGCTGAGCCTATGGTGACGTGGGTGTTGAATAATTGTTAATAACATTGTCCTCTTTTCCTCTGCCATTCGGAGAAAAAATAGTATCTTTGCATTTTTAAATATAGAAAATCATAAGATACTATATGGCTGAGAATCAGAACACAGACTATAGTGCGAGTAATATTACCGTACTGGAAGGACTTGAAGCGGTGCGTGTTAGGCCCGCAATGTATATTGGCGATGTGAACGAAAGGGGTCTCCACCACCTGGTGTATGAGGTGGTCGACAACTCGATCGACGAGGCATTGGCCGGCTATTGTACCAAGATCGATGTAGCTATCAACGCCGACAACAGCATCACCGTCGAAGACAACGGACGCGGCATACCCGTCGACATGCACGAGAAAGAGCACCGTTCGGCACTCGAAGTGGTGATGACCGTGTTGCACGCCGGCGGCAAATTCAACAAAAACAGCTATAAAGTGAGCGGTGGCCTGCACGGAGTGGGCGTGAGTTGCGTCAATGCACTAAGCGAGCACATGCTGGTCGAAGTGTACCGCGATGGCAAAATCTACCGTCAGGAATACTCGAAAGGCAAACCCCTGTATGCCGTTCACGAAGTGGGCACCACCGACAAGCAGGGCACACACATCGAGTTCCACCCCGATGCTTCCATCTTCACCATCACCGAATACAAATACGACATACTGCTCGACCGCATGCGTGAGCTGGCCTACCTCAACAAAGGCATCGAGATCAACATCTGCGACTGGCGAAAGGCTGAAAACCAGGAAGGCTCAGAGAATCAAGACAAGCCCAGCCGCGAAGACCACTTCTTCAGCGAAAAAGGCCTGCGCGACTTCATCGCCTACCTCGACGAGAACCGCGAGAAGCTGATGCCCGAAGCCATCTACATCGAGGGCGAACGCAAGGGTATCCCCATCGAGATAGCCATGCAGTACAACACCGGCTACAGCGAGAACATACACTCCTATGTAAACAACATCAACACCCACGAGGGCGGCACCCACCTGGCCGGCTTCCGTAGCGGACTCACCCGCACCCTCAAAGCCTATGCCGACCGCAGTGGCCTGCTGGCCAAAGCAAAAGTGGAAATAAGCGGCGACGACTTTCGCGAAGGACTTACCGCCATCATCAGTGTCAAGGTGGCCGAACCGCAGTTCGAAGGCCAGACCAAGACCAAACTGGGCAACACCGAGGTGCGTGGTGCAGTAGACGAGGCCGTCAGCGAGATGCTGGAAAACTACCTCGAAGAGCATCCCAACGAAGCCCACACCATCGTGGACAAAGTCATCCTCGCCGCCCGTGCACGCCAAGCTGCCCGCAAAGCCCGCGAAATGGTGCAGCGTAGCAATGTCTTCAGCTCCGCCGGTATGCCTGGCAAACTGGCCGACTGCCAAAGCAACGACCCCGCCGAATGCGAGATATTCTTCGTCGAGGGCGACTCGGCAGGTGGAAGCGCCAAGCAGGGTCGCGACCGTAAATACCAAGCCATCCTGCCCTTGCGAGGCAAGATCCTCAACGTGGAGAAAGTGATGCGCCACCGCGCCTTCGAAAGCGAGACCATCCGCGACATATACACAGCCCTAGGAGTCACCGTCGGCACACAGGAAGATAGCCAGGCATTGAACCTTAGCAAACTGCGCTACCACAAGATCATCATCATGACCGATGCCGATGTCGATGGTGCCCATATCGACACCCTCATGCTCACCTTCTTCTTCCGCTACATGCCCGAACTAATCGAAAACGGCTACGTCTACCTTGCCACTCCCCCACTCTACCTCGTCAAGAAAGGCCAGAAACAAATCTACTGCTGGACCGAGGAAGACCGCGAACGAGCACTGGTGGAATTTGGCGACAAAGGCATCCACGTGCAGCGCTACAAAGGTCTGGGCGAGATGAATAGCGACCAGCTGCGCGACACCACCATGAACCCCGAGAATCGCCAGCTGCGCCAGGTGACCATCGAGAACGCTGCCTCAGCCGACCGCGTCTTCTCCATGCTCATGGGCGACGACGTGCCCCCACGCCGTGCCTTCATCGAGCAGAACGCCACCTACGCCACCATCGACGCATAATGGCCCTCAAAGAGGTTAAAAGCATCGAAGACCACAACGAGGAGCCAACCACCCAGGTGGAAGCCACCGAGATAATACCGACCAAAATACAATTTATGGATAAAAGAAACCTTCTCCTGATTAGCAACAGCACCATGCGCGGCGAGGCTTACCTCGGCTGGTGCAAGGATATGATTGCCGACTTCTGCCGTCGGCACAATGTGAAGAAAGTGCTCTTCGTGCCCTATGCCGGCGTGAGCCTGGCACCCAACGGCCTCACCAAGAGCTACGACGCCTACGAGCAAAAGGTGGCAGCCGTGTACAAAGAGTTCGGCGTGCGGCTCACCTCTGTGCACCACAAGGCACTGCCCGTCAATGCTGTGTACGACACCGACTGCGTGGCTGTGGGTGGTGGCAACACCTTCCACCTCGTACGCGAGTTGCAGCGCACGGGCCTGATGCAGGCCATCCGCCAACGTGCCTTCGACGGCATGCCCTACATGGGCTGGAGCGCCGGTAGCAATGTGGCCGGTCCCACCCTCTGCACCACCAACGACATGCCTATTGTCATGCCCGCCTCGTTCGACTGCATGGGCCTGGTGCCGTTCCAAATCAACCCGCACTACACCGACTTCTTCGACCCCAAGCACGGCGGTGAGACACGCGACGACCGTCTGAAGGAGTACATCATGGTGAACCCCAAAGCCACCGTCGCCGCCATCCGCGAGGCCACGGCCCTGCTGCTCGAAGACGGCAAGCTCTCTCTCATCGGCAAGCCCAATCCGCAGGGCAAAAAGGAGTGCAAGGTCTTCAAGACCAAGATGGAGAACACCAAGGAATATGGCCTAAAGGACGATTTGAACTTCCTGCTGAAAGCGTAAGTATCCTGCTCGCTGCGCAAGCGAGATCTTGTAAATCTTGTAGATGATGTAATTAGCCCTATAAGGGCGACCGTCTTTATACTCGGGTATTAAACCTACGGTAGGCATATTCCCTACAAAACCGAGCCCCGAAGGGGCGACACCTCAACCAAAGTGCCACCCTTTCGGGGCTCGAAATACTTTTACCGTCACGTTCCGTGGGCTCACGCCCACGAATGATCATTTACGTCCGAAAATCTTCCTCAACCATACTGTCAAATGTCTTACGGGATGTTACTAGTCTTGTGCTCGTGCAGCCTACCAGTACCATAGTACTAACTACTGCAATACTAATAATAAATGTTTTGTGCATTTTGTGGTGTATTTGTAAGTTTTGTGCATTATTGCCGTTAAATAATAAAGGTACAAGCCTTTCCATCTGCCTTACTGGTTCACCACAACCATCTACAACTATGGACAACTTGTACCTATAGAAAGCACAAAAGTCTCAAAATTGTAGATAGGCTCGAATTATCTTCAAGGTGGTGATTTGTAAGGCAATTGAGTTCTTCTACCGTCGTTGCCATTTCTCTTGGCAATGACGGTGCAAAATTACACACATTTTTCGGATTGGCCAAAATTATTTTTGGTTGGCCTCCAGAATCGGGCGCAGACAAATGGCTAAATAGTGGAGTTCGATTTTTGAAAAAAGGGCCAAAAAGGGCCAAAATGTCGCCTCCGAATATGCTTGATTGTCAGCTGTATGAATAGACCATGTCTTACTCATCTCTTACTCTTCTCCTACTCATCAATTACTCATCTCTTAAAAAAGTAAGACATGACAAATGAAAAAGTATGAGTTGGCTAAATGATAAATAGAGGAAAAAGGGTAATAGATAAAGGGGATGAGCCAAAGAATCGGATATGTCATGAATGGAAAGTACGAAAAAATGTTTTGCCGATTGAACAAAAAGGTGTATTTTTGCAGCCTAAACTGAAAGAGACTAATACAACGCGACATGGAGACAAACCCACAGATTGAGCTGGCTCGGAGGTATATAGAGCAGACGGGGGTGTCGGTATTCCTCACCGGCAAGGCAGGTACTGGCAAGACGACGTTCCTCCGCGAGGTGGCGGCACACTGCCCGAAGCGGCATGCCGTGGTAGCCCCGACCGGCGTAGCAGCCATCAATGCTGGCGGTGTCACCATCCACAGTTTCTTCCAGTTGCCCTTCGAACCTTACCTGCCCGAGGTGAAGGAGTTGGTGACGGAGTATCAACTTCCGGAACGGCGCAAATCGCTCAACAAGACCAAGATTAATATCATCCGCACGTTGGAGTTGCTCATCATCGACGAGATCTCGATGGTGCGGGCCGACCTGTTGGATGCCATCGACATGACGATGCGTCGCTATCGCCATAGCACCCAGCCATTTGGAGGGGTGCAACTGCTGATGATTGGCGACGTGCACCAGCTTTCGCCCGTGGTGACCGAACAGGAGCGTCCCTTCATGGAGCGCGTCTACCCCACCCCTTACTTCTTCGCCAGCAAAGCGTTGCACCGCATGTCCTATGTCACCATCGAGCTCACCACCATCTATCGCCAGCAGGATCCCGCCTTCGTCGAACTGCTGAATCGTGTGCGCGACAACCATATCGACAACGCTACCCTGGCCCTGCTCAATGCGAGGGTAGACAGCGGAGTGCGGGCCACGGGTAGCTCCTCGGGGCATGCCTCCGACCCTCAGCCCACGGCCATCACCCTCACCACCCACAACCGACAGGCCGATGCCATCAACCGGCAACGGATGGAGGCACTGACGGGCGAGGAGCGTGTGTTCGAGGCAAGGCTGACAGGCAACTATCCTGAAAAAGCACTTCCCTGCGACCGGATTTTGACGCTGAAGGTGGGCGAGCGGGTGATGTTCGTCAAGAACGACACGTCGGGTGCTCATCGCTACTACAACGGTCTGCTAGGCACCGTGACCGGATTTCACGAGGACGACGGTCGCACGCAGGTGATGGTGGCAAGCGACGACGGCAACACCATCTTCGCCGGTCGCGAGGTGTGGGAGAGTATGCACTATTCACTCAACGAGGAGACCAACGAGATAGAACAGGAGGTGGAGGGCACCTACAGCCAATATCCGCTGCAGGCGGCCTGGGCGGTGACCATCCACAAGGCACAGGGGCTTACCTTCGACCGCGTCAGAATCGATGCTGCCGATGCCTTTGCCTTCGGGCAGGTGTATGTGGCATTGAGCCGTTGCCGCACCCTCGAAGGACTGACGCTCACCACCCCACTCGGTGCCGGCGTCGCGTTCAGCGACAGCTCGGTGTCGCAATTTGTCAGCTTGTGTCCCTCCTTCGAGCAGGCTACCGCCTCGGTGTCAGCCTACGAGCAGGAGTACCACATAGCAAAACTGATGGAGCTATTCGGCATGGACGACCTCGTCTACCTTGCCGACCGCCTGCACGAAGCATATGCCAGACTGAAGAACATCTACCCCACGGAGCTAGCCACCCTCGACTCACAAAACACCTCACTGCTGAACCTGCAGGGGGTGAGCGAGAAGTTCAAGGTGCAGCTGATGAACCTCGACTCCTCGGCACAAGCCCAGCGAGCGCAGCAAGGGGCACACTACTACGCACAGCAGCTGTCCTCTATTGCAGCCAAGGTGGTTCCACTACTCTCCGTCGAAATCGACAACAAGCAGATACACCACAGTGTGAACGAAGCCGGCACATCGTTTGCCGATGCGCTGGGCATGAAGATAGCCTGCATGAAAGCAGTAGCCGAGAAGGGCTATACGGTGCAGACCATGCAGAAAGCCAAAACAGACTTCATAGTGGGACACCACGAAAACCGCTCCAAGAAAAAGAGCATCGCTGCAAAACAGAGCGGCAACGAGAGCATCGACAACGACCTTGGCATCGCACTGCGCAATTGGCGCAAGGAGAAAGCCTCCGACCTCGGCGTACCCGTCTACGTCGTCCTGCAGCAGAAAGCCCTTCAAGCCATCGTCACCAACCGTCCCCTCACCGTCGCCGAACTGAAGCGGCAGATGGGCGTAGGCGAGAAGACCGTGGAACGATACGGCGACGAAATACTGGCCATAGTACACGATTATTCAAATAACAAACCATATACATCATGACAAAATACATCGGCGCACATGTGAGCGCATCGGGAGGCGTAGGCAACGCCATACTTAATGCAGAGGCCATCGGTGCCAATGCTTTTGCACTCTTCACCCGCAACCAGCGCTCATGGGTCAGCAAACCGCTGCCGCAGCTGGAGATAGACGGCTTTCGGGCATTGCTGGTGGACCGTGGCTTCCGGCCCGAGATGGTGCTTCCGCACGACAGCTACCTCATCAATCTAGGTTCGCCCGACGAGGAAACACTGCAGAAGAGTCGCGCTGCCTTCCTCGACGAGATGTACAGAGCGCAGCAGCTGGGGCTGACGATGCTCAACTTCCACCCAGGTAGCCACCTGAACCGCATCAGCGAGGAAGAGTGCCTCGACCAGATAGCCCGCGAAGTGAACCTAGCCCTCAGCAAGACCGAGGGCGTGACGGCAGTGATAGAGAACACCGCCGGGCAGGGCACCAACCTCGGCTGGAAGTTCGAACATATAGCCCGTATCATCGAGGGGGTGGACGACAAGTCTAGAGTGGGTGTCTGCATCGACACCTGCCACACGCTGGCCGCCGGCTACGACCTCTCGACCGAAATGGGCTACCAGTTCTGCTTCGACGAGTTTGAGCGTGTGGTAGGCTTCAAGTACCTCCGAGCCGTGCACCTCAACGACAGCAAGAAGGGTGCCGGTAGCCATGTGGACCGCCACGAAAGCCTAGGCCTCGGCATGATGGGGCGCGACTTCTTCGCCCGCCTTATGCACGATTCGCGCTTCGACGACATGCCCATCATCCTCGAGACCCCCGACCCCATGCGTTGGGCCGACGAGATCAAGTGGCTACGGAGCCTATAGTCATAGGTACAACGAAGACAGAAGGCCACCCCAATGGAGTGGCCATCTATCTTTATTATGCTTCCAGATAAGCTTAGTTGCGGCGGTCGCGACCGAAGGCCTGGCCTATCCACTCTCGGTTCAGGCGGGCGATGTTCTGGCGCTTGATCTGCTTGGGGCATTCGGCCTCGCATGCGTAGGTGTTGGTGCAGGAGCCGAATCCCAACTCATCCATTCGGCACGGATTCGTTGTATCACCAGGAGTCTATTTGCTGCATCAGTTCATACGCAGGTCGAAAAGAGTTAGTATTGTAGTCATAATATCATCTTATTTTTGTTGTAAAGATAGGAATAAATTTTATCCCCACAAATATTTTTTTGTAGAATGGGAAAAATGTTGTAATTTTGCAACTAAATTTGAAATGAAGAATATGACTTAAACAAAGAACATACAAAGTAAGAACATATTTTATTAACCAAGCGTTTGCTATTTGTTCCGACCACACTGAAACGTAGGACACTTCATGAGGACTTAGAGGAATAGAGACTGGCAAATGCTCGCTAGTATGGCGAGCTTTTCCATCTTTCCTCTAAGGTAATCCTACGACCGCAGTGTGGAGACGAGATTTGCTCGCCTCCTTTTTTTAATTGGTCGTAGGGGAAAGAGGAATTGGTAGCACCGCGCACAAATAGCAACCTCTATGCAGATTCACATAGGCCACATCATCCACGACGAACTTCACCGCCAAAGCCGCACAAACCAGTGGCTTGCTGACCAATTAAGCGTTGATCGCAGCACCGTCCAGCGCCTCTTTAATAAGCCATCCATTGATACACAGATTCTATACCGTGTAAGCAGAGTACTTGACACTGACTTTTTTGCATACTATTCCAACTATTTAAACATGTAGCAGATGTTGCCACGTAGCAACATCTGCAACATCCCTTTTGATGCGATATTTGTATTTTTGCAATCGGGAAAACAAATACAATAGCAAAAAATGAAAACGGGATTGGAATTAATAAGAGAAGGAGAGACTCTCTCCAACATGGTGCACCCAAGATATGATAACACCATTAATCCTCCTCTGTTTATGGGGCTTGACTATGAAGATGAAATAAGATATATAAAGTGGCTTGAAGAAGTTCAGGGATATGTCTATAAAAATAGTATCTATCCAGAACAATACGAAACATTTATTGATAAGAAGACTGATGTTTCTGAAGAAAAGCATGGTGAGATAATGGCCATCTTGAAAAGTATCGTATCCACATTAGAATAAAATGAAAAAATACACAGAACATCAAATATTAGGTTTAAGTACCGCGGAAGTCATGGAATGGCAAGGCCATTCGGCAACTGTTGTTTTGAACGATGACAAGGTTATTGAGGGCGTAATCACAGGTGTTGACCACGCTGCTGCCACAATGGTTCCGATAAGACCATACGAGGAAATACCTTGGACAGGGATTTCCATCGGAACAAAAATAGGGGTTGGAAACATAAAAGAAATAACAATCAATGATTAGTATATTATGAAAAAGTTTAGTATCATTCTTGCAGTCTTGCTCGCTGTTGAAAACGTCTATGCAGAAACGTTTATTGTAGATAGTATGGAATATTACATTTCATATCCAGCTGCAACTGAAGCTTGTTTAAAATCATACCTAGGTCACCAAAATAGTGTGACTATACCTAGTATGGTAACCTATAATAATAGAAACTATACAGTAACAAAGGTAGGCTCACATTGTTTTAAAAACAATACTACAATATCAGAAGTGATCATTCCAAATACCATTGTCGAGATTGAGGAGGAATGTTTTTATGGATGTTCGAACCTAGCATCAATTAATATTCCCAGTACAGTTACGATGATAGGCAATAGATGTTTCTCCCATAGCGGACTTACTAGTATTGATATTCCCAATTCTATTTCAATACTACCTCAATATTGTTTCTACAATTGTTCAAATTTGGTCTCAGTAAACATTCCAAATTCTATTACCCGAATTGAAGAAAGCTGCTTTAAGGGTTGCACTAATCTTTCGGGGAATATTATTTTACATAATGTACATTTGCGCTACAATGCCTTCTATGGTTGTTCTATGTTGGACTCTGTAATTATTTATGAGGGAGGAATTAAAAGCAATTGTTTTGAAAATTGCACAAATCTAAAATATTTTGGCCTTTTCAGTACTACTCTTTTTGAAGACGCCACCTATATTGACCAAAGAGCTTTTGCTAATTGTTACAACTTAAAGACAGTAGTTTTGGGTAACACAGTGGAATGGTTTTGGAATTCGGCTTTTATTGGTTGCAATCTTGATACGTTAGTATTAAAAAATGAAGAAAATATTGTTTATGTAGTGGATGATGTTAATAACCATGGCGGATCTAGTTCCCATCTATACTCAATAGACGGACTTGTAGGAATGAATCCAGATTCAACGATATTGGTTGTTCCTTGCAATAAATTGAACGTTTATGAAACAACTTATTTGTGGGCACACTTTTGGAACATCATTGAAGACTGCTCAAACGAAGAACCAGATAATCCCGACCCAGTGGGTATTGAAAGGACAACAATGCCAGAAACAATAATAAACACAACAAACGGATGCATCAGTATTAATTGCTTTGTGGATGGAAATGTCAATATTTACGACATGATGGGTCGACTTGTGGATGTCATTCGAAATGGAACTCTATCCAAGCCTCTTCAACAAGGTGTATATCTGGTAAAATTTGACAACAACCAAACACGGAAAGTCATAGTGGGCAGTATGTAATAACTGCCAACAAAACCACATTCATTGTAGAAGGGTGCCTGAATGGGCACCCTTCTCTGTTGTCTCTTAGTTGTTGCGGTCGCGGCCGAATAGCTGACCGATCCACTGCCTATTGAGGCGGGCGATGTTCTGGCGCTTGATCTGCTTGGGGCATTCGGCCTCGCATGCGTAGGTGTTGGTGCAGGAGCCGAATCCCAGTTCGTCCATCTTACAGACCATCTTATGCACACGGTCGGCAGCTTCGGGCCTACCCTGTGGCAGCAGGGCCAGATGGCTCACCTTAGCACCCACAAAGAGCATGGCCGAGGCATTCTTGCATGCCGCTACGCAGGCACCACAACCGATGCAGGCCGCAGCATCCATCGCCTGATCAGCCTTGTGTTTAGGAACAAGGATATTGTTGGCATCGGGCACACCACCGGTGGTGGCGCTGATATAGCCACCCGCCTGGATGATCTTGTCGAAGGCCGTACGGTCTACCACCAGGTCTTTAATGACAGGGAAGGCTTTGGCACGCCAGGGCTCTATCCATATCTCGTCGCCGTCGTGGAAGTGGCGCATGTGGAGTTGGCAGGTGGTCACTCCGTCGTCGTTGCCGTGTGGACGACCATTGATATACAGGCCGCACATGCCGCAGATACCCTCACGGCAGTCGTTGTCGAAGCATACCGGATGGGCGATGTGGTCGTTGATCAGTTTCTCGTTCAGTTGGTCGAGCATCTCCAAGAAAGAGCACTCGTCGCTGATGTTGTCTATTTCGTAGGTCTCGAAATGGCCTTTGGCGCGGGCATTTTCCTGACGCCATATATGAAGTGTAAAGTGCATGGCTTACTTGTAATTACGTTTAACAATCTGGATATACTCATAGTTGAGTTCCTCCTTGTGCATCAGCTCCGGCTTGTCGTGGCCTTGATATTCCCAGGCTGCCACGAACATGAAGTTCTGGTCGTCGCGCAGGGTCTCGCCATCCTCGGTCTGGTGTTCCACACGGAAGTGACCACCACAACTCTCCTCCCTTTGGGTGGCATCGGCGATAATGAGGCGTGCCAGTTCGAAATAGTCTGCCAAGCGGTAGGCCTTCTCCAGTTCGGGATTCATCTCCAGAGGCTTGCCGGGGATATACACATGCTGATAGAAATCTTCTTCCAGTTCTGCCACCTTCTTCTCGGCTATGCCTAGGCTCTCCTTGCTTCGTGCCATGCCGCAGTATTCCCACATGACTTTGCCCAACGCTTTGTGGTAGTGGTCCACGCTGTGGTTCGAATGGGGATCCTGACTGTTACGGCCAATAGCGATAAGACTGTCGAGTCGGGCACGCACGGAGGCCTCTGCCTCGTCGAATTCGGGGCCTTCCGGCTTGATCTTTCCGACGTATATCTGGTCGGCCAGGTAGTTCTGCAGAGTGTATGGCAAGACGAAGTAGCCGTCGGCCAGGCCCTGCATCAGTGCCGATGCACCGAGACGGTTGGCACCGTGGTCGCTAAAGTTGGCTTCGCCGGCAGCGAAGAGTCCGGGGATAGTGGTCTGCAACTCATAGTCCACCCACAGGCCACCCATCGTGTAGTGGATGGCAGGATAGATCATCATGGGCACTTGATAGGGGTCTTGGTCGGTGATTTTCTGGTACATCTGGAACAAGTTGCCGTATTTCTGCTCCACCACGTCGCGTCCTAGGCGACGGATGGCATCGGCAAAATCGAGATACACAGCCAGACCGGTGCTACCCACCCCGTAGCCAGCGTCGCAGCGCTCCTTGGCGGCACGGCTGGCCACATCGCGTGGCACCAGGTTGCCAAAGGCAGGATAGCGGCGCTCGAGATAGTAGTCGCGATCCTCTTCGGCAATATCGTTCGGACCTTTTTCGCCACGGCGGATGGCCTCCGAGTCCTCTTTCTTTTTAGGCACCCAGATGCGACCATCGTTGCGAAGGCTTTCGCTCATCAAGGTGAGTTTCGACTGATAGTCGCCATGCACGGGGATGCAGGTGGGATGGATCTGTACATAGCATGGGTTGGCGAAAGCAGCACCCCTGCGATGGCACACCCATGCTGCCGAGCCATTGCTGTTCATGGCATTGGTAGACAGATAGTAAACATTGCCATAGCCACCCGAACAGAGCACCACTGCATGGGCTGCATAGCGCTCCAGCTCACCGCTGACCAGGTTGCGAACTATGATGCCACGGGCCCGTCCGTCGATCACCACTAGGTCCATCATCTCGCAACGTTCATGCAGGGTGACGGTGCCACGGGCTATCTCGCGGCTCAGGGCACCATAGGCACCCAATAGCAGTTGCTGACCCGTCTGTCCACGGGCGTAGAATGTTCTAGACACCTGTGCTCCACCGAACGACCGGTTGTCGAGCAGTCCACTGTAGTCGCGTGCGAAAGGCACACCTTGGGCCACACACTGGTCTATGATGTTGCCGCTCACTTCGGCCAGTCGATACACGTTGGCTTCGCGGGCACGGTAGTCGCCACCCTTGATGGTGTCTTTGAACAGACGTTCCACACTGTCGCCGTCGTTCTGATAGTTCTTAGCAGCATTGATACCGCCCTGGGCGGCAATACTATGTGCGCGGCGAGGCGAATCCTGGATGCAGAAGATGTCCACATGGAATCCCAATGCGCCCAGCGACGCGGCTGCCGATGCACCAGCCAATCCGGTGCCCACCACAATGATGTCTAGCTTGCGCTTGTTGGCAGGGTTCACCAGTTTTTGGCTGGATTTATAGCGGGTCCACTTCTCGCTGAGGGGCCCTTCGGGTATCTTGGAGTCGAGTTTCATGTCGTCTTGTTTTATAGTTCCTATTATATATGGTTATACACCGAGGTACACCAGCACCACCGTGGCTGTGAACATCAGCGTGACCAGCCATGCATATATCTTGCCTATCACCTCGATGGCGGGAGCGTACTTATAGTTGCTCAGTCCTAATGTCTGGAAGGCCGAGGGGAAAGCATGAAGCATGTGGACCAACAGCAACGCGAAGAAGAGCAGGTACATTACCACTAGGTAGAGATTCTTAAACTTGGCACGGGCCATGTAGTAGAAGTCCGGCTCCGGATCGCTTTCGGGCAGTGCCTGGCGCAGGGTCTGGCGCTCGTCGTAGGTCAGGTGGCGTATCCATTGCCCATTCTGCGTAATGATCCCTTCTTGCGAGGCACGCTGCATGATTTTCACCACGCTCAGTTTCGAACGGAGGCCGTCGATATAAGCCTTTGTCTCGGCTGCATCGCCGTTTTCTTCGGTATACATAGCCGACTCTTGCTCCAGCTCGTCGACCAATTCCTCGGGGGTCATGCCCCACTGCTGGGCCATTTGCAGCAGACTCATGGTCTCCGGATCCTGCAGTTTCTCCGTCTTCACCATGTATTCTCCTTTCACCCAACCTACCTTCACAAAGTAGAAGTCGGTGAAGTGCATAATTAGGCACACGAAGATGAGGATGCCCGACAGAGCCATCAACTTGGATGTGCTGTGGGTTTTCGAGCGTTGCGGCTGCCTGTAGCGAACTGGTCGGGCCAGACGGTTGGTCAGCACTAGCCAGAGGGTGAACAACACATGCAGCAGGATAAAACCTAGCAGCACGATTTCAAACACCTTGACAATCCAGTTGGTACCCATAAAATGGCAGAATGCCGAATACCAGGCGCCCTCGTCGTGGCGCAGAATAAGCAGGTTGGCCGAAGCGTGAAACAACACGAATAGCAGAAGAAATCCGCCCAGCAAGGCCACTAAAATCTTTTTAGTAATGGAGTGAATCTTGGGTAAATCCATATTATTATTGTTTATTTTTCTGTTTTTTAACTAGTATATATTATTTATCTTTAGCTGCATCCACCTATCTTTCAGTACAATATAGCGTTTATTCCGGATGCCTTACATTTTGCAAAGATAGCATTTTTTTTTGAATCGGACTGGTTGTTTATCTGCCGTTCGCCCTCTCTACTCTCTTTTAGCTGCTTTTTTCCACAGCACAGAGGGCGTAGAATCGAAGTGAATCGAACGTAAAATCACGGTGCATCTACGGTGCATGTACGGTGCATGTACGGATGAAGTACGGTGAAAGCAGGTTGATCTTATTGTTTTTTAGGCATTTATTATTCCATTTTCACGGTACCTTTTTTTGTCTATTGGTCGCCATGTTGTTTTTTTTATGTATCTTTGCATTTTTCAAAACACAAGAGAGACTGATGGAACTGACTATCCTAATATGTTTTGCACTCTACACCGCACTGCTTTTCGGTGTGATGTGGCTCACTGGGCGACGAGGAGCAAAGGGCAACGAGGCTTTTTTTCGGGCCGGTCGTCGCTCGCCATGGCCTGTGGTAGCCTACGGCATGATAGGAGCCTCGCTGAGCGGGGTCACCTTTATGTCGGTGCCAGGCGGTGTGTACAACGGGGGGTGGACCTACATGCCGCTGGTGTTCGGCTATGTGTTGGGCTACGCCGTGATAGCACTGGTGTTGCTACCACTCTACTATCGACTCAACCTCACCTCCATCTACACCTACCTCATGCAGCGCTTTGGCCCCTTCAGCGAGAAGACGGGTGCCCTCTTCTTTATCCTTAGCCGGCTGCTGGGATCGGCATTGAGGATGTATCTGGTGGTGTTTGTGCTCTACGAGTTCGTCTTCCGCGCTTGGGGCATCCCCTTCTGGGTGCCGGCGGTGGTGTTCATCGCTATCATCCTGCTCTACACCTTCCGAGGTGGCATCAAGACGGTGGTGTGGACCGACATGCTGCAGACCACCTTCCTCCTGCTGGCAGCGGCAGCCACCGTGGTGGCCATTCTCTCCGCACTCGACATGAACCTCGCCGACCTGATGCGGGTGTCGGACGAGAAAGGATACACGCGCATGTGGGAGACCGACCCATCGGCCCCAAAATACTATTGGAAACAGATTGTCAGCGGCATGTTCATCACCATCACCATGACCGGCCTCGACCAGGATATGATGCAGAAGAACCTCACCTGCAAAAGCTTGCGCGATGCACAGAAGAACGTGATGACCTCGTCGATGCTCTTCATCGTGGTCAACATACTCTTCCTCTGCCTGGGTTCGGCCCTGCTGGTCTATGCCGACCACACCGGCTTCCCCCTGCCGCTGGGCGATGGTGGAGCAGTGGTGCCCGACAAGATATTCCCATCCATCGCCTTCTCGCTGAGCGGATTCACCGCCGTCTGCTTCGTACTCGGCATGGTCGCCGCAGGCTACTCCAGTGCCGACGGTACCCTCACCGCCCTCACCACCACCTTCTGCTACGACTTCCTTGGCTTCGGTCGAAAGGAAACCGAAGAGCAGCGAGTGGAAAGTGGAAAGCAGCAAGCGGAAAGTGAAAAGCAGCAAGTGGAGAGTGGAAATCAGCGAGTGGAAAGTAAAAAACAGGTCCGGAATAATTCTCAATTCTCAATTTCCAATTCTCAATTCTCAACTCTCAATTCTCAATTAAAAATCCGCCGCCTGGTCCATGTGGCCTTCGCACTGCTCTACCTGTTGGTTATCATTGCCTTCCGGCCTTTCCACCGTCAGTCGCTCATCGACACCCTGTTCGACGTGGCTGGCTTCACCTACGGCCCCCTGCTAGGCCTCTACGCCTTCGGCCTCTTCACACGGCGCCGCGCCCGCGACCGTTGGGTGCCCTTCATCGCCATTCTCTCGCCGGTGCTCTGCTACCTCCTCAAGCTCAACTCCTACCAGTGGTTTGGCTACCACTTCGGTTTCGAACTGCTCCTCCTCAACGGCCTCATCACCTTTGCCCTGCTATGGTTATCCTCGCTGAGCATCAACAAAAGCACTCCCCAAGTCGATAAACCATAAACCGTAAACTGTAAACCAAAAGCATTGAACATGTTCGTCACCATCCTCGGCTCCGGAGCCGCCCTGCCCATTGGTGCACGGCGCTGCTCGGCCCAAGTGCTCAACATCGGGGGCTTCAAGCTCCTGATCGACTGTGCTGAAGCCACCCAGGACCGCATCCGCTACAACCACCTCAAGTTGCAGTCGATCTCCACCATCGTCATCTCACACCTCCATGGCGACCACTTCTTCGGCCTGCCCGGGTTGCTTAGCACCATGCATCTGTGCGGGCGCACCGAGACGGTAGCCATCGCTGCACCCAAAGGGGCACGGCAGGTGATAGAGACCATCTTCGAACTCACAGGCAACCATATCGCTTTTCCCATAGAATGGCACGAGATGGACTTCGACCATGGCGAACAGCGGGTGCTGGAAACTTCTCGTTGCACCATCGATGCCTTTCCCATCTACCATTCGGTGCCCGACTATGGCTTCCGCATCACCGAACGTCCCCGTGGCAATCACACCCCTCTCGTCTACGCCTACTGTTGCGACACGGCCTACGACGAACGTATCCTGCCACACATCGAAGGCGTCGACCTGCTGTGCCTCGAATGCACCTTCAGCAACGAGTTCGAACCATTGGCCACCGAACGCATGCACCTCACCGCGGGGCAGGCAGGCCGCCTAGCTCGCCTAGCGGGGGCACGTCAGCTGTTGCTCACCCACATCAGCGCACGCTTCCGCGAGCCCGACCTACTACTACAACAAGCACAGCAAGAGTTCCCAAACACCCTCATTGCTGCCGACAACCAACGCTACGAGATCTCCCACAACCCCACCCAACCCACTGACACTACGGCAAATGAAAAATAAATTTGGCCATATCGCAAAAAGTTAGTACTTTTGCACCCGCTTTTGAGCATTGGAAGTGTTGAAGTTTTTCAATTTTCAACTTTCAATTTTCAATTCGGAGAGATGCCGGAGTGGTCGATCGGGGCGGTCTCGAAAACCGTTGACCAGCTTGCTGGTCCCAGGGTTCGAATCCCTGTCTCTCCGCAAGGAATAAAGGCCATCAATTACGATGGCCTCTTCTGTTTATGCCTTGTCGGAGACGATTTCAGATAGAGTGTCAGCATCACGTTTTTTTTTTACGGCGAATGACTAGGATGGTGTGCTTGTATCCTGCTCGCTCCGCTCGCGAAATCTTGTAAATCTTATATATTTTTGCCTGCAGTGTAGCTTCGAGTAATTCGTCACGAATTGACCTGCATAGTTTCGAGTAATTCGACATGAATTAACCTGCGTAGCTTCGAGTAATTAGAGTAATTCGCCGTTATAAAAGTCGCCCGCAACACATTTTTTCTTGATGACGTTGCAAGATACGTTTTTATTATATATCTTTGCAGTGTCATTTGTTTACATAAACATAGCATGAAGACTCTGAGAACATATCTATTAGCCGTGTTTTGCGTAGTGCTAACCCTCTCCACCGCGGCCAACGACGGCACCTACTACACCCGTGGCAACCAGCTCGTCCCCTTGCAAGAGACGGACATCAGCGTGAAACGTGAGGTGCTAACCATCAGCCTAATGGACAACGGAATGGCCCGCGTGGATGTGCAGTACGAATTCTGGAACCCGGGCGGTGCCAAACGCCTCACAATGGGCTTCGAAGCCGACCCGCCGTACAACTATGACTACAAGCTCCACCCCGACGGGCGCCACCCCAGCATCAGCCTCTTCACCGTCGAGATGAACGGCCGGCAGCTGGAGTACTGCAACGCCGTGTGCGTGGCCGACACGCTGCCGCTGACAAAAATCAAAGACCTGAAGCGCTACTATATGTGGGACAACAACTGGCTCTACGACACCGCCAACGCCGACCCGAAGTCCGACTACAGCGACCCAATAGATTACGATGCCGGCATCCGTTTCGCCTACGTCTACTACTTCGACGCCGACTTCCAGCCGGGGCTCAACCACGTGCATCACACGTATGTCTACCGCATGTCGACCAATGTGGGCAGCCCGTTCATTGTCGACTACAAGCTGACGCCCGCCGCCCGCTGGGCCGGGGGCAAAATTGGAGACTTCACGCTCACCATCCGTGTCGACAGCACGGCCAAGCACTTCTACGTCTTCGACAGCTCGTTTGCCGGCGCCCCCTTTGCTGTCAGCGAAGGCATGGGCAAGACGCGCCGTGCCACCTGCTACGGCGACCCATGCGCCGAGGTGAGCCTCCGCAACGGCGCCATCACCCTCCACGCCACCGACTTCCGCCCCACTGGAGAACTGACCATCCGCGCCGTGGGAGTCGATGGATGCTACGTTGGCAAGCAATGCATCGCGGGCGGCACCTACGACCGCTCCGTGCGAATCGACTGGGGCCCCTACGATGGTATGCAGTGGGTGCCCGCCGACGCGGCCTTCCGCCAGCGAGTGATGCGCAACCTGCCCTACGCCCACCGCGGCCACGTGTTCCGCGACCGCCGCCTGCGCCAATACTTCGAGGGCCTCTGGTGGTACATGCCCGACCCGGACTACAAGGACGACACCAGCGACTTCACGCCCGTCGACTGGGAGTGTGTAAATTACAAAGAGGAATAGGCAAATTAGATAAAAAAAAACAGGCGACTCAAATGAATCGCCTGCTTTTTTACTGTTAATAAGCGTACTTACTCGGCAGCGGCCTCTTCGCCATCGTCCGAAGTGGCGCTGGCACGGGTGCTGAGCACATTGACCACCTCGCTGCTCTTCGGATTGAGGATGCAGTAGTTGTCGGTGGCGATGTCCTGCACACGGATGCGCTGGTTCACGTCGAGGTTGGTGATGTCGAGGAGCACCTCGCTGGGCATGTTGGCGGGCAGAGCCT
>CAMVGR010000002.1 GCA_947167075.1 uncultured Bacteroidales bacterium | reverse complement strand
AAACTGTCGTACTCGATTAGGGTACCGGGGGTTCGAATCCCCCCTTCTCCGCCAGGAAGAGACGCCCAACACGGCGTCTTTTTTGATGAAACAACATGTTCGGGGCATAGCGAAGCCCGGTTATCGCGCCTGCTTTGGGAGCAGGAGATCCCCAGTTCGAATCTGGGTGCCCCGACACGAAAGAGGCCCTGTAGCTCAGCTGGATAGAGCGAGAGTCTTCTAAACTCTAGGTCCTGCGTTCGAACCGCAGCAGGGTCACCACAATCGGGTCGTGAAAGCCAGCACCGAGGCATACGACCCTTTTTCATTCCCCCCTCATACATACACTTATCCTACCCTACCCCATCGCACACGGCCTTACGACATGGGTTCCCGTCGCATATTCTCGCCCACCTCACAGATTGAGCAAATGGCTCATTTTCAGGCACACGTCACGTACAACGCCCTATAACGCTCTGAATTCCAAGCCATCCACGTATCAACACCGTACTTCCTCCGTACATGCACCGTACATGAACCGTGAATGCACCGTGGATGGAACGTGACCCATCGGCGGAAATACAAACTTGATAGGGGGTAAAAACGGGGATAAAGCGGCTAGCAGTCGGAATGAAACAGAAGGAGTCCCGGCATAGGATCGGCCTGCACCCCGCTCACAGTCAGGCCCACATGCTCTGCCTGCAACGACAGCAGCACGAATGCCGAGGCAGCAATGCCACCTACCATGCTGAGCCGGCGGCAGCGGGAGCGTCGTGCGATGGGCAGGACATCATGCCGTAGCCATTGGCGGAATGCCTTGTTAATCAGATTGCGACAATAGTGCACGTCTTGATGCAACATGGCGAAATGGCCAATGCGGGCCAAGAAGCGGTTGGGGAAAGGCTGCCGATATACGGCATCCATAAATTGCGTGGGGGAAAGACCATATTCGTTGGCGAACAGTCTGGCCATCGCCGAAGGCATACTACCGGAAAGGTAGTCGTCGAGCAACAGGCGGCCAATGTGGTTGCCCGAACCATGATCGCCGAGGATATATCCCGTACTGAAAGGGGTGATAGATGGCTTTTCGCCATCGAAATAGCAGATATTGCTGCCTGTGCCGAGTATTCCCACCAGGCCATCGTGGTGTCCGCACACAGCACGGCAGGCACCCAGCAGGTCGGTCTCGACGCACAAGCACTGAGGGGCAAAGACCTGTTGCAACAGACCAGACATCCGCTGCCGCTGCTCTTGGTCGCCACATCCGGCACCATAGAAGAAAAGCGAATCGACCGTATCCGCCAATTCCGAACGCACAGCCTTGCACACATCGAGCACCTGTGCGTCGGAAGCGAAATGGGGGTTTAGCCCCTCTGTGACGATGGGAGAGCCACCAGGGATTGTCGCCCAGGTGGTCTTCGTACTCCCACTGTCGGCGACGAGAATCATACGATGCCGATTATCTCATTGATGTCTTTGATGCCATGCCGATGGCAGTACTCCTCCATTCCGTCGATGATTTTCATGGTGACAGAGGGGTCGATAAAGTTGGCCGTGCCCACCTGCACCGCCGTGGCACCGGCCATCATGAACTCGAGCGCATCGCTAGCCGACATGATACCACCCAGACCGATCACCGGTATCTTCACTGCATGGGCAACTTGCCACACCATACGCACTGCGACGGGCTTGACAGCTGGACCAGAGAGTCCACCGGTGATGGTGCTCAGATAAGGCCGGCGATGCTCCACATCGATGGCAGCACCAAGAAGAGTATTGATGAGCGAGACACTGTCGGCTCCAGCTCCCTCCACGGCCTTTGCTATCTCGGCAATGCTAGTCACGTTGGGTGTGAGCTTGACGATAAGTGTCTTATGGTATACCTTGCGCACAGCGGTCACCACCTGTGATGCCATGGCCGGATCTGTACCGAAGCCCATGCCACCCTTCTTCACATTGGGACAACTGATGTTCAGCTCGATGGCAGGCACACGGTCGAGCTCGTTGACCTGCTCGGCCACTGTGCAATACTCGTCGATGCTCGAGCCGCTTACATTGACTATGATATTGGTGTCGAGATGTTGGATGCGCGGGTACACGGTCGAGCAAAACTTCTCCACACCACCATTCTGCAGGCCGACAGCATTGAGCATGCCCGACGGAGTCTCCACCATGCGTGGATAAGGATTGCCTTCGCGGTGGGTTCCGGTGGTTCCCTTCACAATGAATGCACCCAAACGCTCCAAGTCGATAAAGTCAGAAAACTCTTCCCCATAGCCGAACGTGCCGGAGGCTGTCATGACAGGATTCTTGAGATTTAGATTATGTACCTTGACGTTTAGCATATTACTCGTACCATTTTTTCATTACACTTATATCGAACACAGGGCCTTCCTTGCAGACACATTTGTGTCCCTCGTCGGTGTCGGTCACACAGCATAGACAGGCACCCAGGCCACATGCCATCATATTTTCCAGACTCACCTCGCAGCGTATACCACGCTGGGCCGCCGACTTAGCCACAGCCTTCATCATCGGGGTGGGTCCACACGAGTAGATTATATCATATTCCTTGCCGAAGTCGGGATGCTGGGTGACAATGCCACGATAGCCCATCGACCCATCGTCGGTGGCAATGCCGACCGAGCCATAGGGCTCGAACTCGGAACGTACGGGTATCAATGAGGCAGTGCGGCCACCGAGCAGTATAGTGGGCCGGATATGTTTCGACGACAAGACTTTGGAGAGGTATAGCAGAGGCGCTATGCCTGCGCCGCCTCCCACCATCAGAACCCGGCTATCGCTGGCGATGTTAGTACTGAAGCCATGTCCCAACGGATACACTAGGTTAAGTTTGTCGCCACACTGCAAGGTTGCAAGCCTACGGGTTCCTTTGCCCACTATTTGGACAAGGAGGGAGAGGGTGTTTTTTTCGGCGTCGACATCGTGCACCGATATGGGGCGGCGGAGCATCACCTCGCGGCAGTCGTCGACAAGCACCTCGACAAATTGCCCCGGGCAGACCGCGGGCATAGTGCCCTGATGCTGCAGCACAAGCGAGAAATACTGGTCGCCCAGTTGCCGCCTGCAGACAATGGTAAAGTCATGTATTTCCTTCATATTGAGGAGGATTTTGTTTTTTTCTTTGCAATAGTTTTAAGAAGAAGCGCTTCCACGAAGCCGAGTCGAAGAAGGAGGAGTCGGTTGTGGCTTGAATGGTGAGCACAATGCCGATAGGCAGCATGGCAAAACTACTGAACCACATACCTATCGGGCCTATGGCACTTTCTCTTACCGCCTTTTCTGCTATCATGCCTATAACATAGTAGAGCACAAAGAAGAGTACAGAAGCCACTAGCGGCATACCCAATCCACCCTTACGGACAATGCTGCCAAACGGAGCTCCTACAAGAAAGAGCAATAGGCAGGCAATCGAGAGGGTGAACTTGCGGTGCATCTCGATGACATGACGGTTGATGTATTCCTGATCGGCTGTTTGCAGTTCGATATTCGCACGAATGTCTTTCACGGCAGTGTTGACACAATTGTAGGAGTAGTTGCGTTGGTTTTTAGACACGTCGCGGGGAGTTTTCACAAACTGGGGATTGAATACCGTATCTATTCTTGGAGCATTTCCGGCATAAAGATGCCATGCGTGTAGATTGCTTTCAATGTCGGCCTGGCCGTTATTTTTCCTTGTATTCAACTGCATTCGAAGTCGTGCTACTGTGGTGTCCAATTGGGTAATATTCATCATTTGGTAGCTACCCTTGAAGATGTCCTCGCTGCTTCGGTTGAGGGCGAAAGAGGAGATGTCGAAGGTGATAACCTGTCTGTCGAAGCCAATGGTTGTGAACGGTCGCTTCTGGTAGTTCTCGCCTGTGGCACTCTCGGTATAAGAATAGCCATCGAACAGGGTGAATGTGAGGTAGCGATCGTCTGTCGAGGTAACCATTTCGCCACGCTTAGCCACTATCACACTGGTCTCGCCGATGCCTTTCGAATGGTCGTAGATCGTAATGTCGTCCATTATTCCGGTGTCGTTGTCTTTTTCGCCGACACGAATCACATATCCATCGATGTCCTTGTAGTATTCTCCAGGGCGGATGTTGACAGCAGGTTTCTTGCGGGTGATGTCGTACAGGGTCATCCTGTATTTCAGCATAGCAGTGGGCATTACATTGTTGGCAAAGTAGAATGCGACACCTGTGAGCAACAGTACGACAACCATCATTGGTGCCATCACACGACTAACAGAGATACCTCCCGCCTTCATCGCGACCAATTCGTAGCGCTCGCCGAAGTTACCCATGGTCATGATAGAGGCAAAGAGGACAGCAATGGGCAGCGCCATGGGGACAAATGTGGCAGAGGCATAGGCCAATAGCTCGGCTATGATGGAAAATTCAAGTCCTTTTCCTACCATATCGTCGATATATTTCCAGACAAATTGCATCAGCAAGACAAACACCGCAATGGTGAATGTTAGTGCCAATGGGCCGATAAAGGAGCGGAGTATGAGCCTATCCAGTTTACGCATTAGCCGCCGCCTTAGAAGAATTTACCACTTATCCAACGCCACAGGTCGTTTCCATTAGCGATCACCATAAGGGCAATCAGCAATATCATACCTACATTTTGGGCAGTGGATAGGAACTTGTCGCTAGGTTTCTTACGTGTAACTATCTCCCACAGTGTGAATACTATATGGCCACCATCCAGTCCTGGTATGGGGATGATATTCATAAATGCCAGTATCAGCGCCAAGAATGCAGTGATATTCCAGAAGGAGTGCCAATCCCAATGGTCGGGGAAGATGCTGCTCATAGTGCCGAAACCTCCGAGCGACTGTACACCACCAGGCGAGAATAAGACCTTGAGCGACGACACATACTCCACCATGGTGGTCCAACCATGGCTGATACCAGCCGGAATAGCCTGCAAGAAGTTGTATTCTATATGATTCACTTTGAACAGATGGGCGATGTCCGTATCCAACATTATTCCCAGCTTGCCCGAAGAGTTGACCGGTACCGTTAATGAATCTAGCACTCCATGCCGGTAAAAGCCAATCACTACATCCTGGCCAGCCATCGCTGACAAGGCCGGAGTTATCTCGCTGAAGCTTGCCATCTGCTTTCCATTGATGCTCACAACACTATCGCCAGCCATCATGCCTGCTTTCTCCGCAGTCGATCCTGCCGTGAAGTCTTTTACCACAAAGGGCATACGTGGCGTCATGATACCCTTTACACGTTGCTTGTTCACCTTCTCCATCAAGGTGCCACTCATTGTCAAGTCTACCAAACTGTCGCCCCTCATCACAGTGACCGTACGTGGATTGTCGAGTAGCAACGACATGCCTGCCTTGGTGTAGTCGTATTGTTCCTGTCCATCAATAGCGTAAATGATGTCACCATTGTGGAATCCCTCATCTAGGAGGACCTGATGATAGTCATATCCTAGCTTGGCATTCCGAAGTGGAAGTTCATCCTGACCCCAATGAGAAAATATACATGTAAAGATGAGTAGTGCCGAAATGAAATTCACAAGCACACCACCACTGATGATACACAGGCGTTGCCACGCCGGTTTGGTACGGTATTCCCACGGCTGGGGCTCGCTAGCCAAGTCATTCTCATCCTTAGTTTCATCAATCATACCGGCTATATCGCAATATCCTCCCAGCGGAATCCACCCGATTCCCCACAAGGTATTGTTTTGATCCTCCGGGGCAAGATTGGCTTCATCCCAACTATCAGGGGTCTTGCTGTTGAAAAACAGGAAGTGCCATTTGCCACCAAACTTCTTCGCCTTGAATATAGAGAACTTCCAATTAAAGAAGATATAGAACCTGCGCACACGTGTGTGGAAGAGCTTAGCAAATCCAAGATGACCTAATTCATGGGTCATCACAAGTAATGACAGACTAAGTATTAAGGCTAACCATTTCATTGATTACGAACGTTTTTATCTGTTAAAAATAGGTCATCAAGCGTAGGGTTGGCTATGTATGGGACTTCTTGCATCGACTTCTCGATATAGTCTGCTATTTCTAGAAACCTTAATTTCCCCTTGATAAATAACTGTACAGCCACTTCATTGGCCGCATTCATAGCACAAGGCACATTACCTCCGCGTTTTATAGCCTCGTATGCGAGGTCGAGACATCGGAAAGTAGACTTGTCCGGCTGCTCGAACGTGAGCCCAGCATATTTTGTCAAGTCCAACCGAGGTAAATAACTCTCTATATGTTCCGGGAACGACAGGGCATATTGGATTGGGGTCTCCATCGTTGGAACCCCCATTTGTGCCTTGATACTGCCATCGGCAAATTGAACAGCCGAATGCATCACCGATTGAGGGTGTACTAACACCTCAATATCATTAGCATCGACTCCAAAAAGCCACTTGGCCTCTATCACTTCCAATCCCTTGTTCATCAGTGTGGCACTGTCTATGGTCACCTTGGGACCCATGTGCCAATTAGGGTGTTTCAATGCCTGTTCAGGTGTCACCTGCAACAGGTCTTCTTTCTTCTTTCCACGGAATGGTCCCCCACTAGCGGTAAGGAGTATTTTGTCCACGGGGCTGACTTCTCCTACTAGACATTGGAATATAGCTGAATGTTCACTATCGACTGGAAGTATCGGTACACGATGCCGAGCTGAAGCAGCCGTCACCAAAGCTCCTGCCACCACCATCGTCTCCTTGTTAGCCAGTGCCACTGGCTTGCCATTCTCCAGTGCTGCCATAGTGGGGCGGAGGCCAGCCACACCCACTATTGCCGACAGCACCATGTCTATCGACGACATTTCCATAATCGAGCAGATGGCCTTCTCACCGGCATATACTTTCACATCCGTATCGGCCAACTCCTCTTTCACCGTCTCATATTTGCTCTCGTCGGCAATTACGACCGCATTGGGGCTAAATTCCTTCGCCTGTTCGATTAGTAAAGTAGCGTTGCTTCCTGCACATAGTACCTCCACACTATAGAGGTCAGAGTGTCGACGAATCACATTGAGGGCCTGTGTCCCTATTGATCCTGTCGATCCTAGTATTGCGATTCTCTTCATGCCAGTTAGAAAGAAATATATTCTTCAGGATTTACTGCCATTCCATTCACCCACAACTCGAAGTGGAGGTGAGTGCCTTTTTCTGCACTACCATCGGAGCCCACGTAGGCCACCGGTTCTCCCACTCGTACTGCATCGCCCTTGCGTTTTAGCAACGAGCCGCAGTTTTGGTAGACTGTGATGACATTTCCCGGATGTTGTATTGCTATTATTTGTCCTGTTTCAGCAGTGAATCCCGCTAAAACCACCGTCCCATTGTAGGAGGCACAAACCGTCTTGGTCACATCGCCCGCAATATCCACCCCTCTATGTTCTATCTCATAGTGACGCTCAATTGTCCCCTTCAGTGGTGGAAAGTAGAGGTTGGACAGGGAAGGCTGGGTCTCCATCGTGTTGACCGAAGCTGCAGAAGAAGTAGCTTTAACCTGATAGCGACTATCCTCACGTTCCACTTCGGCACGTAGCAAGCTATCCTCTTTCGAACGACGGTACTGGACAGCCACTTCCTGCAGGCTGGCAGCACTGTCTGGTGATGGCTCTATCACCGTCTCTGGGGTCTCGCCGCGCAGCACCGCCTGCATGGTTGCCACCAGCCACTCCTGGTTTTCCACTTGAATCTGCAGCGAATCCAGCTTCTTGGCGTTGGCATAGGTCTGCTCCATGGCGCGGGTGTTGGTGTAGCCTGGAATCCACTCGCGCATAGGAGTAAAGGCGATGAGCACAGTAGTGAGCAATATGAGGACAATAATGGTGATACCTACAGTGACAAACAAGTTGATACCCGACAGCTGGAATGAGAATTTCTCCTTGAAGGTATCCGTGTCCATCACCACAAATCGGTGCTTCCGCTTGACCACATCGCCAAACGGACTCTCTTTCAACCTATACCACCATTCTTTTATTTTCATCTTCTATAAGGTAAAAAACAAAAGTGAAAAGTGAAAGTGCAGATACACACGATAGCCTTTCACCTTTCACTTTGTTCCGTTCTTACTTTATTCCGATATTAGAAGAACTTATTACGCTGGTCTACAATCTTGGCGGCATCGCGCAGCACCGACGACATGGTCCATTCGCCACGGGCGTCGCGGGTGGCCTTGTATTGGAGATACTGGGCTATACGACCCATCTCGTTACCGGTCGGAGTGTGCTCCACTTTGCCATCCACCTGCACCACATACACTCCGTTGGCACCCTTGATAGGGCCAACCAGCCCACTCTTGGTTGCAGCGATGGTGCTGATCACCTTGGGTTCCATACCGAACTTCTGCAGATTGTAGTCGCCAAAGGCCACATTTTGCAGGGTATCGACCGTTCCGTTCAGAGCCACAGCAATCGAATTGATGTCTTTGCCTCCCTTGACAGCGGAAGCGGCACGATCCATCAGTATCTCGGCTTTCTTCTCGACACGGGTCTGCTGCTCAATCATCGAGCGGGCTTGGTCGAGGGTTGCAAAGCCCTGCTTGTAGGCATCTTTCAGAGCCACTACCACGAACATGCCATCGCATTCGTATACCTGATCGGCTACAGCACCCACCTTGGTGTCATCGTTGTAGGCCCACTGCACTATGCTACGGGCATTGGAGATGCCGGCCATACGCTCGTCCATTAGGAAGACGTTGGCATTGCGCACCTGGAGGTTCTGCTCGCGGGCAGCAGCCTCGAAAGCATCGACAGTGCGGTTCTGTCCAGCAAAACGGTTGGCCTCGTTGTAGATGGCACGGTTGGTATTGTTCGAAGGAACGATTTCGCGAGTCACAACAGCCACGCGATATTTCTTGTCGGCCTGGGTCTTGTCGGTGACCTTCACCACGAAGTAGCCCACACCCTGCGGATGCTCGTACACAAAGCAGCTACCCACGGCATGGTTCACAATGAGTTCGTTCAAGAAACCATAGTTGCCATCGCGCTGCCAATTCATGTCGCCATGGGTCTCGCCCTTCTGAGGATCGTCGCTGAATTGGTCCACAGCCTCCTCGAAGGTCATCTGCTTGCTGTTCACTATAGCCAGCACGCTGTCGGCACGTTTCTTAGCCTCGTCGTTAGTGCGGGTAATATCGCCACCTGCATTGCTGTTGAGAACATAGATAACACTGGCACGCAGACTGTCGGGGCGCACTGCAGTGGCCATCACCTTGGCCATCATCCACTGGTTGCCAGACATGAAAGGCTCTATCATCTGACCCACCTGTGCGTTTGCAAGGCGCTCGGCGAGGGGTGCCTGGAACGAACTAGCACGGACATAGCTCGAATCGTAGGAGCGATCCGACTCGGCATTGACGAAGAATGCCATCTCGTCGTCAGGGGTGTTCTGGAAGTCGCCCCATATCTTCTGCACCTCTTCCTCTATCGAAGCCAGGTCTTCTGCCGTGGGATTGACCGGGAAGGTGATGTACTCGAGCAGGCGGCTCTCTTGACGGATACGGAACTCGGCACGGTGTTCGTCGTAGTATTTCTTGTAGTCTGCATCGCCAATGACGGCCTCTTCGTCGCTGATACTGCTATAAGGCAGGGATACCAGACGCACATTCGAAGCCTCTTTTGCCAGGTTGTTCACCTGTTCTTTTATGGCATTAGGCATATAGAAGCCAGCAGTGAGCAGTGTGGCATATTTGGTCTGGCCACGATCTTCTTTCACAGCTTTCTCCAACTCCACCCACTGTTGACGGCGCAGGGTGTCGATATTGTTGAAGTTCTCAATCCAATAGTTCACCTGCTGAATATCGAATTGGCCAGTACGAGGGTCGGTGAACGACTGAACGACATAAGGATGCACAAACTTGCCGACGTACATGTCGTTCAGCTCGGCAGCGGATACCTGAAGGCCCAGCTTGTTCATCTCGTCGCCAATGAGCTTCTCGTTGACGAAGTTTTCCCACACGCGGTTGCGCAACTGGCTTTCCACCTCGCTGGGCACTTGTGCGGTCTGATACTGCATCTTGTAGTTTTCCTCAGCCTCGCTCACCAGCTCGTTGAAGCGTTGCGATGTCATCGTCTCACCATTCACTTTACCCACATCGGGTATTCCTCCACGATTCTTTGTCAAGTCGCCCAAGATGAACGCCAAAATAGCAATACCCACTATGGCTACTGCCCATCCCGAGTGCTTTCTAATACTTCCAATGATTCCCATTTTCTGTAGTTGTTAGTTTATTATTTATGTTATATTTATTATTCTTTTTAAGCGTGCAAAGATACGAAGAAAAATAGGAGTGGCGACATTTTTTTTGTCCATCGCCCATAGATAACCTCGTAACACACACACAATCAACTATCAACACATTCTTGTTTTTGTGCGAATACTCACCGTTTCTGCCCCTCTGCAGGTGCATCCGAAGCACTGGTTACACTAAAATTCGAAGCCGAACGGCAATAGGTCGCGGACACTGCCAAACACTCGTGCCCCTCCGTCGGCATTGCAGCAGAGCACACGTATGCCGCGTCGTTGCCGCTGTTCGTATTCGGCCATCACCTGCCGACAGGCACCGCACGGCGAGGCTTCGCATCGATGCCCCTCCGCATCGATGCCCACTATAGCAATGGCATCATATCCATCGGCATCCGGATACTGGGCCGACGCTGCGAACAGTGCGGTACGTTCGGCACACAGACCCGACGGATAGGCAGCATTCTCCTGATTGTTGCCGCACACTATCCGACCATCGCTCAGCCGGACGGCTGCACCCACCTTGAAGTGGGAATAAGGGGCATAGGCAAACTGAGCCGAACGCTCGGCAGCCTCGGCCAATTCGCGGTCGGAAGGTGTAAGGTCGTTGGCCTTGGCATATTCGCTATATCTGATTGTCAGTTCTTTATCCATATCGTATGATTTGCAATTACGATTGCAAATTTACACATTTATTTCCAATCCCTCTATCCACTGGTGTTTATTTTTTTCACACTTACTGCCGGTGGCGAACCTTTGGCAATAGTTTTCATGGGGTTGCCTGTCGTGGCAATCACGAACGTATTCGTATCTTATTATCCTCTAGTATTTTACGAGAATAATGAGCACACATATCGCTGTATTACAGGCACTTCTACGACCCAACACCGTACTTCATCCGTACATGCACCGTACATGCACCGTACATGCACCGTGAACGCACGGTGAAAAGTCGCCGAAATTAGGTTCCATCTGCCTCTCGGTCATATTTCTGCCCTGTAAGCGACTGGGGTTGACCGCTTCGAGTGCACTCGACAGGGAGGGAGTAAACGAGCGAAAGCATTTTTGTACATCCGTCTATATGCACTTATTATCAGTATTTTATACAACAAAAAGAGAATTCACGACGCGTCGTCATATATTTTTTATACCACGAACGAGAAATAATTCGTATCTTTGCATCAGGAATAAAACAAGAAAGAGATGAATTTTACTATCAATATCAAAAAGGGCGTGGGTGACCTAGTGTTCGGAATGCCAGTCGAAACAGTGGTGGCTACGTTGGGCAATGCCGACAGCGTGGAGAACATCGAGAACGCCGACGACGAACAGACCACCGTGCTACACTACGACGAACTGGACATGACACTGTTTTTCGAGGAGGAGAACCCCGTACTGACGTGTATCGACCTGGGCAACGAAGAGTCTACCCTATTTGGGAAAAAGGTGTTCGAGCTTGACGAACGAGCACTGGTGCAGCTGATGGTTGGAGAGGGATACACCGAGCAGGATGTCGACGACGAGGCATGGGGCGAACGCCGTGTGAGCTTCCCCGAAGCCGACGTAGACTTCTTTTTCGACGATGGCGAGCTGATGTCTGTCAATCTAGGACAATGACCTCGGACATTCCCCTGCTCAACACGGCCTATTTCCCACCGGTGCAATGGCTGGCTGTGGCAGCAAGACATCCGAAGATCTGGATCGAGGTAAAAGAGACTTTCCCCAAACAGACCTACCGCAACCGGATGCACATCATGACAGCCGGAGGGGTGCGTCCGCTGACTGTACCCACCGTGCGGCACAACCATTCGCGCACCGACGAAGTGACGATCGACTACACCACCCGCTGGCAAACCATCCATCTGCGAACCCTCGCCGCTGCCTATTCCGCCTCGCCCTATTTCCTCTACTATCGCGACGAGCTGGAGGCTCTACTCGCCACTAGGCACCTGTACCTGATCGACCTCAATCTAAGCACCATACGGTGGATGTTCTCCAAACTGAAAATCGAGTGCGTAGCCGAACACACCGACGACTATTGCCCTGCCGAAGGTGCACCACTGGACTATCGCACCCGCATCTCGCCCAAAGTGGCATTCGATGCCTCGGCATTCAAACCCTACTATCAAGTCTTCTCCGACCGCTTTCCTTTCGAGCCCAACCTGAGCGGGCTGGACCTACTGATGAATCTAGGTCCCGACTCGGGCCTCTATCTTCGCCAGTTGGCCGACCTACAGTAAAAAAGAAAAGGCCCTCGAACCGTCGTTCGAAGGCCTAACACTATAATACTTAGTTTTCGCTATTCAGCAGAATGGGCATTGGCATTGGGATCGACACGCTTGATCATGCCCTGCAAGGCTGTGCCTGGACCCACCTCGATAAACTCGGTAGCTCCGTCGCGAAGCATGTTCTGCACGGTGGCAGTCCAGCGGACAGGCGAAGTGAGTTGCATGAGCAGATTCTTTTTAATCTCGGCAGGATCGGACACTGGCTGTGCGTTGACATTCTGATAGCACGGGCAGACCGGGCGGGAGAATACCGTCTTCTCGATTGCCTCGGCCAGCTCGATGCGTGCCGGCTCCATCAAGGGCGAGTGGAACGCGCCTCCCACTGCCAACGGAAGAGCCTTGCCTTTGGCTTCTTTTGCCAGCTCGCAGGCACGGGCTACACCCTCGTTAGTGCCGCTAATCACCAATTGGCCTGGACAATTGTAGTTGGCTGGCACCACTATCTCACCCTTCACGGATGCACAGATATCCTCGACAGTCTTGTCATCAAGTTTAAGCACTGCAGCCATGGTCGATGGGGTCTTCTCGCAGCACTTCTGCATGGCATTGGCACGGGCTATGACCAGTCGGAGGCCATCCTCGAAATTCATGGCTCCAGCAGCCACCAGCGCCGAGAACTCGCCTAGAGAGTGGCCACCTACCATATCGGGTTTGAACTCTGCTCCCATATATCGCGCCAGGATGACAGAATGGAGGAAGATGGCGGGCTGTGTGACACGGGTCTGTTTCAAATCGTCAGGGGTACCGGCAAACATAAGGTCGGTGATGCGAAAACCTATTATCTCGTTTGCCTTTTCGAACATATCGCGACATTCGGAATTGCCTTCATAGAGATTCTTGCCCATACCCACAAATTGGGCCCCTTGTCCGGGGAATACATATGCTTTCATTTTATCGTTGTAGTTTATTAAATTTTATTAAAAACGGGCCACTTGCTGGCTTTATTGTGCATCCGCAAAAATAAATGGCATCTAGACAATAAAATGGGGGGATTTGCCGTTATGGATAGCGATTATGGACAAGAAACTGTACTACTCGATAGGAGAAGTGAGCGAGATGGTGGATGAGCCACAGTCGGTGTTGCGTTTTTGGGAGACCGAATTCACCAGTCTGCGTCCCGTGAAGAACAAGCGTGGGGTGCGGAGCTATACCGAACGCGACGTAAACCTAGTGAAAAGAATCCACTACCTAACCCGCGAATGTGGCTATACGCTCGACGGAGTGCGAGAGCAGTTGCGCATTCGGCAAGTGGACGACCCCTTGCAGAGCTTGGTCAATAATCTAGTCGAAGTAAGGAGTTTTTTAAACGACCTAAAAGATACTCTATAGGGGTATCGCAGCACTTTGCAGCCTATACGATACCCCCTATACAATTCGATACGGCTTGTATCTCCCTACTTATTCAATCCTTTTGCAGCCAACTCCGGAGTTAGAACGAAGGATGAGTCTTTTTTCATGTTGGGCAGATCGAACATAATGTCTGTCATGATGCCCTCCATAATAGAGCGAAGACCGCGAGCACCGAGATGGAACTCGACAGCACGATCCACTACCATGTCGAGTGTTTTCGGGTCAAATTGGAGGTCAACACCATCCATCTTGAAGAGCTCGATGTATTGTTTGGTTAGTGCGTTGCGGGGTTCGGTGAGGATACGACGCAGTGCATCGCGGTCGAGTGCTTCCAAATGGGTCAGCACGGGGAAACGTCCGACAAGTTCCGGTATGAGGCCATACTTCTTCAGGTCCATGGGTTGCACATATTGGAGCATGTTGTCGCGGTCGAGTTCCCTACGTTGTTCGTCACCTTTAAATCCGATCACATTGCTCTTCAGGCGGGCTGCTATATGACGTTCGATGCCATCAAAGGCACCGCCGCAGATGAAGAGGATATTGCGGGTATTGATGTTGATAAGCTTCTGTTCGGGATGCTTGCGACCGCCTTCTGGTGGCACTCCCACATCTGCACCTTCCAACAGCTTGAGCAAAGCCTGCTGAACCCCCTCGCCACTGACATCGCGGGTAATGCTGGTGTTTTCGCTTTTGCGGGCAATTTTGTCTATCTCGTCGATAAAGACGATACCACGCTCGGCTGCAGCCACATCGTAGTTGGCAGCCTGTAGTAGTCTCACCAGCACATTTTCCACATCATCGCCTACGTATCCGGCCTCGGTAAGTGTAGTGGCATCCGCAATACAGAATGGCACCTTCAGCAATCGGGCAATCGATCGGGCCAAAAGGGTCTTTCCCGTGCCGGTTTCACCGACCATCACAATATTGCTTTTTTCTATCTCCACATCGTTTTGATGGCCATGCTCTGCATTGTAGCGTAATCGTTTGTAGTGATTATATACCGCTACTGAGAGTACACGCTTGGCATCGTCTTGACCGATGACATATTGGTCGAGGAACTGTTTGATGTCCGACGGAGTGGGAATATCCGAAAAAAGATGCTCTTCTTTCTTTTTGATACTCTTTTTTTCTTCCTCGGCAAATATCCTTATAGCCTGGTTGGAGCAATCGGAACAAATGAACCCATTGAGCCCGCTGAGCAACATGCCAGCTTCAGATGCACTACGTCCACAGAAAGAACAATACTCTTCGTTGGTAGGTTTTTTAGGCATTTCTAATACAATTGGTTTTTGGTGGCATCAAGCCTGATGAATATGAATAGTAGAATTGTGAACGCTATGAGCGAGGAACCGCCATAGCTGAAAAAGGGAAGCGGGATTCCTATAACAGGTACAAGACCTATCACCATACCCACGTTTACGAACATGTGAATAAAAAGGATGCTTGCAACACAGTATCCATAGAAGCAGGAAAACTTGCTTCGTTGTCGCTCTGCCATTGTGATTAGGTGCTGCAGTAGCCAGTTGTATGCAAACAACACCAATATGGAGCCTACCCAGCCCCATTCTTCACCGACTGTACAGAAAATAAAGTCTGTGTGCTGTTCTGGGACAAAATCCGCTTTGGTAATGGTTCCACCCAAGAATCCTTTGCCAACGAGTCCACCACTACCAATGGCAATCTTGGATTGATGGACATTATAACCCGATCCCTGCAGGTCTTCCGACTTACCTAACAGGACTTCGATTCGCTCACGCTGGTGGCTTTCCAACACATGATTGAACACAAAATCGACCGAAAAGACAAACAATGCACAGACCAGAAATATGCCAACAGCTCGCCAATAATCCTTCGAAGTACGCTTGTTCAACCACACAAACAGGTAGAACAATGCAATTAGCGCCAGTCCTCCTATGAGGATATACTTATTGACCAAGAGCGACAATATGAAGAGTGCTATTGCCGCCGCCCCCATAACGAGTATTCCCACAGAGAGACCTTCGCGGTAGAGCGGAAACACAAATGCTAGAAACACAAGAGCCGACCCAGTGTCGTGCTGTAGAAACACCAGCCCCATTGGGATAAGGATGAGGATGGCAGTAATCAGTTTGGTCTTAGTCTGCTTCCATTCCACATCAATCGTACTCATATATTTAGCCAATGCAAGCGATGTGGCAAACTTGGCAAACTCGGATGGCTGGAAACGGAAGCCGCCAATCTGTATCCATGACTTGCCACCATTGACCGTGACAGCTAGAAAGAGTGTGAGTGTTAGTAGCACTAAGACAACCGCATATATCGGGTAGGCACCGTTGGAGAAAAAGCGCGGCTCTGTAAGCAAAATAACAAAGGCTATCACTATTGCGATCCCCATCCAGATCAACTGTTTACCATGGAATGTCGAGAAGTCGAAGATGGCCGCCTGACTCTCATTATAGGTTGCCGCATAGATATTGATCCACCCGAATATCATAAGAACAGCCCATAGAGCCACCGCCACCCAGTCTATCTTTAGTCTTTCCTGATACATGACCTTACTTCTTTTTCTTGATCCGGCGTGTTAGAGGTAGCTTCTGGCAAGGATTGATTTCCATATACATCTTTTCCACATCCTTCCTGGCCACTTCTCCGTTGATATACTTCTCTATAACCAATCCGGCTATCGGTGCCGCCCATGTGCCACCGCCACCCTGCGCGTTTTCTACATATACAGCCACCGCTATCTTGGGGTTATTCTTCGGGGCGAAAGCTATGAACACCGAGTGGTCGTTGCCAAAGTTTTCCGCAGTTCCGGTCTTACCACACACATCCAAACCCTCTACCCGTGCCCTGCGACCTGTGCCACCAGCCACATGAACCACATCATACATTCCCTCGGCTGCTATGTCGAAATACTTGCGGTCTATGCCTGTCTCATGTCGTGTGGTGTATTCTTCGCTCTGTGTAGAGTCAGCACCATAGTAGCGAACCACATGTGGTGTGATATAATAGCCCCTGTTGGCCACAATTGCCGCAAGGTTAGCCATTTGGATGGGCACCACTGTTACCTCGCCCTGCCCTATACTGTTGGAATAGATGGTAGAAAATGCCCAACGCTCCTTCCCGTACCACCTGTTGTAGAACGATGTGTCGGGTATATTGCCCTTGCTCATTCCTGTCCGCGGCAAATCTATCGGGAGCTTTTGACCGAATCCAAACCGCAGCATATACTCGCGCCACACAGTGAGACCATACTGTGAATCTTTGTATATATTCTTGTATTTTCCCTGCTGTATCACTCTGCGATAGACTTGGTAGAAGTAGGGATTGCAGCTCATCTTGATGGCCTCCTGCACCGATCGAGCCGAGGGGTGGTTGTGGCATCCCACAAGGCTCTTGTCGCATACAAACCCCGAGTTGGGGGTTATCACTCCTAGGTCAAGAGCCACAAGCGACTGTGCCACCTTGAAAATGGAGCCGGGAGGGTATTGGCCCATCAGAGCTCTGTTAAGCATCGGTTTGGCGAGGTCGGCATTCAACTTCTTGTAGTTCTCGCCACGTATACGACCGACGAGCAGATTTGGGTCGTAGCATGGTGCACTGACCATAGTAAGCACCTCGCCACTCGAGGGCTCGATGGCTACCACACATCCACGCTTGTTGGCCATCAATTGCTCTGCATATTCCTGAAGGTCGGCATCGAGCGAGGTGTATAGGTTGCAGCCCTCTATAGGCATCGTGTCGTATGCACCACCTTGATAGGGGCCCACTTCCCTATTGTGGACATCCACCTGCATGATTTTCTTTCCCTTCACACCACGTAGCACCTCTTCATAGCTCTTTTCCAAGCCACTTTTGCCAATGTAGTCGCCCTGTTTATAGTAGGGATCCTTGTCTAGGTCGCCTTGATCCACTTCGCCCACATATCCCAGCACCTGTGCCGCAATGGGTCGGTCGTAGATGCGTAGGGTGCGTTGCGATATATAAAAACCCTTGAATCGGAACATCTTGTTCTCGAATCGGGCATACTCCTCTTTGGATATTTGCTTGATGAAGATGGAAGCAGTGTATGGCGAATACTTGCGAGCCTTCAGCATACGCTCGTCGAACTCTTCTCGGCTGATGTCCAACGCACGGCAGAAATAGGCAGTGTCCAGATTCTTCACCATGCGTGGAATCACCATCAGGTCGTACACAGCCTCGTTGTGGACCAGTAGTTTCCCGTTCCGGTCATATATGAAACCACGGGCGGGATACTGCGTCACATTGCGCAGAGATTGTTGTTTGGCCAGCTCACGGTATTTAGGACTGAAGAGCTGCAACATCGCCAATCGCCCAACAAATATCACGGCGACAACGATGAAGATGCCCCTCACTACTCTACTTCTGTCTGCATAGCGGTTGCTCATGCTAGATCATCATCTTCAGCAGGTCTTGACCTATGTCGCGACGGTAGTATTTCCCGTCCCATGTTATATCATTCACCCTGTTGTAGCTCTTCAGCAGAGCCTCTGGCATGCTGTCGGACAAGGCTGTTGCACATATCACGCGCCCCCCGTTGGTCAGCAATGCTCCCTCGGGGCTCTTCTTGGTACCGCAGTGGAAGAGTATCACATCCTTCGTCTCTGTTCCCAAATTGATCACATCACCCTTCTTATAGCTCTCTGGGTATCCGCCAGCTACCATCATCACACACGCCGCTGTACGCTGGTCGACGGTGACACTGTAGCGATCCAACGTACCACGCGAGGCATGCATCAACATCTCCACCACGTCGCTCTTGATACGCGGGAATACGCTCTCGGTCTCGGGGTCGCCCATTCGGACATTGTATTCTATCACATAGGGGTCGCCACCACAGTTCATCAGTCCCACGAAGACGAATCCATGATAGTCTATCTTCTCTTCCCGCAAGCCTCGCACTGTCGGCTTCACGATACGATCTTCTACCTTCTTCATGAACTCCTTATTGGCGAAAGGCACCGGGCTGATACTTCCCATGCCGCCGGTGTTGAGTCCGCTGTCGCCCTCGCCAATGCGCTTGTAGTCTTTTGCGCTTGGCAGGAGCAGATAGTGCGAGCCGTCTGTTAGCACAAACACACTCAGCTCAATACCAGACAGGTATTCCTCGATCACCACATGGCTGCTAGCATTGCCGAACTTACCGTCGAGCATTTCACTCAGGTGCTGCTTGGCCACTTCCAGGTCGTCGTCGATCAGCACTCCTTTGCCAGCTGCCAAGCCATCGGCTTTTAGAACATATGGTCCCTTCAGCGTTTCGAGGAATCGGAGCCCCTCTCCCAGCGAATCGCGATCGAACGTACGATAGGCCGCCGTCGGGATATTATGCCTCATCATAAAGGCCTTGGCGAAATCCTTGCTTCCCTCTAGCTTTGCACCATATTTACTCGGACCAATCACATGCACCTGTCGCAAAGAAGGGTTCTCCTTGAAATAGTCCACAATACCCTCCACAAGGGGTGCCTCGGGGCCTACGACAAGCATTTCCACCTGATTGTTCTGCACAAATTCGCCCACGGCAGCAAAATCCATGATGTCCAAGTCCACGTTCTCTCCCAACGCCGCCGTCCCAGCATTGCCCGGAGCAATAAAGAGATGGCTGCATCGCTCGCTTTGCGCCAACTTGTAGGCAATAGCGTGCTCACGACCTCCCGATCCTAATAGCAATATATTCATACTCAGCTAAATAAGTTTTGCAATTATAATAACTTAAACTTTCTAACGGCATTTGCCCCATTTTATTGTGTCTCTCCCAAAAAAGATAGTCTATGTAGATTCACCTGCTAGTGTCAGGAATCTTAATGTGTATATACAGGGGATTCTTGCGGACATGAGTTTCGGCAGTGGCAATGCTATAACAGTAGGTTTGTAAAGCAAGAGGTGTCCCACCAGTCTTTCATTCATAGGCTGGTGGGACACGCTCTTCGATATGGACACTGTAATGTGTGAGTCAATATTACTCACTGCACCAGCAGCCTACGGGATGCGGTGCCGGTGGGGGTGGATACCTTCAGCAGGTAGGCTCCGGCGGGCAGGGTGTGGATGTCGAGGTGCAGGGTGGTGGTCGGGGCGGGGATGGTCATCTGCAGCAGTTGCCCCACAAGGCAGAATCCGGAGTGTATGCAATGTGGAAGCTCCGCCAAAAGTCCGTGCTGACACACGGCAGTCACGGTTCATCTACGGTGCATGTACGGTGCATGTACGGATGAAGTACGGTGAAGGTAGGTAGAAGGGGTTGATTTCTAACAGTTTACCACAATAAAAATACATATATGATTAAAAAACAACACATTGCAGTTGCTTTTCGAAGCATCTGCAATGTGTTGTCACCACGGGAATGAAAGCAACGTATCGGCAGTGTACCCGTAGGCGTAGAGAATGGCTAGTAGGCCGTCACGCTGCTACCGCCAGTGGTTCTGACCATCTGTGCTGGATTGCCACGATAGATGAAGTTGCTAGCTCCACTAGCTTCCACCTCGAGCGACGCATTGCAGGTGATGGTCGATTTGCTAGCACCGCTGAGAGATGCTTCCACATGGTCGGCCACAAGGTCGATAGCCTCCAGTGTGCTGGCACCGCTCAGGTCTAGGTCGACCGAAGTAGCCTTGCCCATCACCGTTGCGTGCGATGCCCCACTGAGGTCTATGTCGCACTCCGGAACATCGATCTTGACATTGAGGGTGGAGGCACCACTGAGCTCGAAGGAGAGCTCTCGGCCCACCAAAGTGTCGTCGCAGTTGAAACTGGAGGCACCGCTGAGATCCACCTCACGCAGAAGTGCGTTGCTAGGAATCAGCACATTGACTTGGCCGTTGGAACGGGTACCGGGCTTTAGGCCAATCTTCAGTTCGTCGTATTCATACTTGACATTGACACGCTTGGCAATACGTTCACCACAGGTGACATAGATGTGCTTTGCTGTGTCGCTTACTGTGACATGAATGGCTTGGCTTACATCGAGTTTGCTGTAAGGCATAACCGCATAGGATGTGGTTACACTACGGCCATCGTCGATTCCGGAACAGGCACACATGAAGAGAATTGTGGCCATAAGGGTGGTCATTTTAATCATATTGTTGTTTTTTTAAGTGTGACTATCAACTGTTCGGCCAGCAGTTCGACTGGCATAGTGGCATCGAGCCAGTGGATATTGACTCCGGCACGTTCCATTCTGCGAAACCACGTCATCTGTCGCTTTGCAAATCGGCGTATGTCGGTGAAGAGGTCGCGATACATCTCCTCGCGGGTGCATTGGTGAAGGAGAAATTTGGTCACATGTCGGTATTCCAATCCGAATCGCATCAGCCGCTCCGGAGCGATGCCCTGGTCGAGCAGGCGTTGCACCTCGTCGGTCATGCCTTCATCTAAGCGGGTTCGCAGGCGATGTTCGATGCGGTCGATCACATGCTGGCGGTCCATGAGGGTGCCGAAGACAGCATGGTGCATGTCGGGCAGATGCGTATAGCGATCGGGGTGGGCTTGTGCATACTCCTGTATCTCGAGTGCGCGCAGCAGTCGCTCGCGGGTCTCGGTGTCGGTATGGTTGTGCAGCGGGCCGTAGGAGGCGAGCCGAGCGGCTAGTTCATCGTCGGAGAATGGTTCGAGCGAAGCACGATAGGCAGGGTCGATAGGAGCATCGCTCAGCCTGTAGCGACGCACCACTGCATCGATATACAGGCCTGTGCCTCCGCAAAGTATGGGCTGTCGGCCACGAGCCACAATGCTGCTGAAGGCTGGTACAAAATCGTTCAGAAAACGATAGGCGGAGTATTCCTCGGATGGGTGGCAGATGTCGATAAGATGATATGGCACATGGGTGCCGTGGATGTCGTAGTCGGCAAGATCCTTCCCCGTACCAATGTCCATACCGCGGAACACCTGCCGCGAGTCGGCACTGATCACCTCACCATTCAACCTGTAGGCCACCTCTGCTGCCAGCGCCGTTTTGCCGGTGGCGGTAGGGCCAAGAATGGTTATGAGCAGAGGCTCATTCGTCGAAGAAGACCAACTTGGCACGTTGCTTGTCGAATTCGTATTCGCCGAATTGCTTCAGGCCGGTGCGATTGATAACGAACTTGTAATCGATACCCTTCACGACAATCACCTCAACGTTCTGGCGGCGTTGTTCGCCAATCTGCATCTCTTTGAACACCACCATGGCACGATCTACGATGTTGCCTTCGGGGTCGAAGCTCTCGTCGCGCATGGGGAAGTCTTCCTTGGTGATGCGCTGCTGATAGAGAAGGTTCATCGCCTCCTCCCACGAGATGGCGACCGGCTCGGCAAAACGCTCGTCGATGAGCATGGGCACCTGTTGGGCACTATTGACGATGCAGGTGATTTCGCCACGAGTGGCATTGACCATGGTGACATCGACAGTGCTCTCGTCGTGTATGATGGAGGGTTTCTGCTGTTTGTCGAGGTCTTCCAACTCGTTGTTCACTAAGTTGACCACCTTGCCGTCGGTCGTGGACGAAGCAGCAATATTGTCGATTTCGCGACGCGACACATAATCGTCTCTAAGCACTAGGAACTCGATACGGCGGTTTAGCGAGTGGGCAGCCTGCTGGCGATCGCCGCTAAGGGTGTTGATATAGTCGCACGACATCACCGTCCCTCTGAGGAATGTGTAGCGTTCGCCATTGACAGTGACGGTTACATCTTCGTCCAACACACGCGGTATGCGGTCGGCATAGCCCTTGGCTACCAGGCGTTCGCGTTCGATGCCACGATTCACAAGGTAGTCCACCACCGTTTGGGCACGACGCTGCGAGAGGGTGTCGTTGGTGAGGCCTACATAGGGCTGGCAGTCGGTGTGTGAGCGAATCTCCACCACTAGGCCAGGGTTGTTCTCCATAATCACCAGTAGGTCCATCAGGGAGTCCATGAATTCGCCCTTCAATTCGGTACGAGCCAGGTCGAAGCGTATCTCGGGCAACACCACCGGGGTGCGTGGCACGGGATCCATACGGAAGTCGTGCTTGATGTATTTATTGGTTGTATATCCGCGAGTGCTTTCCGACCCTTCGATGCTGTAGTAGTCTTTCTTCGAGAGGTATAGCTTGTAGATTACATCGCGACGCACAATGGTGGAGTCGAACTTGTAGTGTCCACGTTTGTCGGTGCGCACCTCTGTCTCGGTTCCATCCGACCCGACCAGTTTCACACGCACGTCTTGCATCAGCTGCATCGACTTCTCGTCGCGCACAGTACCTTCGATGCTATAGTTCAATGCGGGCAGTTCGAAGTAGAAGAGGTCATCGTTGATGGGGGCAGTTTTAGACTTGTTCTGGTTGGCAAGCAGACGATTGTGGGGGTCAGCAAAGGGACGGTTGGACGAGAAGAAACCGCGCTCCATGATACGGCTATTAGGAGATACCGGGTAGAATACGATACTCATCTCGTCGTATGAGGAGTTGATGGGAACACCCAGATTCTGTGGGAAGTCGAACTTGCCGCCTTTTTTCAAGGTGGTGGAGAAAAGATCCTGACCACCAATGCCGGGGTGACCGTCCGACGAGAAGTATAGCAGCGAGTCGGTGCGGAGTAGTGGCATCACTTCGCGGCCAGGGGTATTGATGATGGAGCCTAGGTTCACAGCCTTGCCAAAGTCGTCGGTAGTACTCTGACGGGTGGCTTTCCAGAGGTCGTATTCGCCAAATCCACCTGGCATATCAGACGTGAAGTATATAGTCAGTCCATCGGACGTCACTGCAGGATAGAGGAAGTTGTAGGACGTGTCGCCAAGGAAGATGAGGGTTGGCTCGCCCCACTCTCCGTCGGCTGGCTCGTCAGCGCTGCCGTTCTTATCGGACTTACCCTTCTTGTTTTTATTTGCAGCCTTGTCCTTCTTAGAAGGAGCCTTTTTCTTCGAGGTCTTGGCATCTTTGGACGGCAGATTGCGAGACGAGGAATAGATGCGGCACCCCAGCATTTCCTTCTCACGTACGTCGCATCGAGTGAAGTAGATCACACTGCCATCGGGCGAGAAACAAGGCTCACCTTCGTTCACCCCGGTGTTGATTTTGCCGGTTTTATCGAAAGGTTCCGGACGGTCGGCCCAGCGGCCATTACGGTCTTGGAACACCTGATAGAGGTCGGAGAAGGCTTGGTTGGTCCAGGGGTCGGCATTGAGGCCCTCACCTTCCGCGAAGCGCGATGTGGTGAAGATGAGTTTTGTAGTGTCATCACCCAGGAAACGGGGAGCCCAATCGTTGTAGTCGCTGCTCCATTCCTCCATTTTAGTCACCTCGTGGCGTGTGCGATTGTTGCTGAGTTGGTTGGCATACACCAACGACTCCTTACGTTTTCGGGCATAGCTATCTCCAGGTTCCTTCTGCAGATAGAGTCCATAGTACTTGTCAGCTTCGTCGAACTTCTCCTCGAAGCGGCACATTTCAGCAAGGTTAAAATACAGCTTGCGTTCCTTGGCATCGTAGCCCTCCGAAGCCAGACGTTTGTAGATGCGTTCTGCACGGGGATAGTCGTACATCAGTCGGTAGCATTCCGCCATCTGGAAGTACACACGGCTTTTCTCCGCATTATTTCCCTTAATTTTCTCATACACCTTGGTGTATTGTTCCAATGCCTCCACAAAGCGGTTCTGGTCAAACAGATTGTCCGCCTTTTCCGCCATACTCTTTTGAGCATTGGCACTGATGGTCAAAAGCATTGCCGCAGCAAGCAATAGGAGCTGTTTTTTCAGCATTTTCATATATTTGTTTCTATCGTTTCGTTTCGCGTTATATATATCAACATCAACTCGTTATACACTCTTTTTAAGGGATGGCAACGAGTTTATTCAAGGTGCTAAATTACTACTTTTTCCCGACATGACAAAAAAAACTTTTCTATCCTCTGTCCATCCACTCTGTTTTAGGTAAGAAAGGCATTGTCAGGATTGACCATCTCGCCAGTATTTTAATATGTGCAGGTCCAACTATTTTACGTATCTTTGCACTTGTATTCAAAACAGAGAAAAGTATATGAAACGACTGATTATCATCATCATGCTTCTTGCCACCATCAGAACCGTGGCATGCACCAACCTGATAGTGAGCCGCGGTGCATCGGCTGACGGAAGCACATTCATCACGTATGCTGCTGACAGTCACACCCGTTATGGTCAATTGCGCTATTGTCCGGCAGCCGATCATCGCCCTGGCGAAACACTGCGACTATATAACTATGGCTCGCTGAAGTTCCAACTTGAGATACCGCAACCGGCACATACCTATCAGGTGGTGGGGTTCATCAACGAACACCAGTTGGCCATCGGCGAAACTACCTGGGGCGGCATCAGCCCCTTGGACAAGGGCAATGCAGAAGGCATCGACTATGGCAACCTGATTTATGTAGTCCTACAACGTGCCCGCAACTGCCGTGAGGCCATCAAGGTGATGCATGAGCTGGTATCCACCTACGGCTATGCCGACGGCGGCGAGAGTTTTTCCCTGGCCGACCCCAACGAGGTATGGCTTTTCGAAATCACTAGCAAAGGCTCCGAGAAAGGGGCTGTATGGGTGGCACGCCGCGTGCCCGACGGATACATCAGCGGCCATGCCAACCAAGCCCGCATCACCACCTTCCCACAGGAGAACAAGAAGGTGAAGAACAGCGTCAGTAGCCGCTATATAGATAGGATATTCAACAAGGAGGTAGAATGCGTTTACAGCGAGGATGTCGTCTCCTTCGCCAAGAAGCTGGGCATTGCTGCCTACACCGGCCAATCCAAGCACACCGATGCCGACTTCTCCTTTGCCGACACCTACAACCCACTTACATTCAGTGGGCTCCGTGCATGCGAGGCCCGTGTCTACGCCATGTTTCGCCGTGCCGCCGACGGTATGGAACGCTACGAGGCTTTTGCCATGGGCGACAAGAATGCCGAGCGCCTGCCCCTGTGGGTCAAGCCCAACCGCAAGCTCAGCGTGCAGGACTGCATGGCTCTGATGCGCGACCACTACGAAGGTACACCTATGGATATGACACACGATGTGGGAGCCGGCCCCTTCCACTGCCCCTATCGCTGGAGACCCATGGAATTCAAGGTAGATGGCAAGACCTACATCCACGAAAGGGCCATCTCTACACAACAAACCGGCTTCTCGTTCGTAGTCCAGTGCCGTGCCTGGCTTCCCAACAAGGTGGGAGGTGTGATATGGTTCGGGGTGGACGACACCTATTCCACCTGCTATTGCCCCGTCTACTGCGGTGTGTCGCAGGTGCCTGTCTGTTTCGAGGAGGGCAACGGAAGCATGAGCCAATACAGCGAGACGGCAGCATTCTGGCTCTTCAACCGCGTCAGCAACTTTTGCTACCTGCGCTATGACTCGATGATAGTCGATGTGCAGCGCGTCCAGCAAAGGCTCGAGAACGCATTCGTGCACGACGAGCAGCACTTCTCCAGTGCCCACTCGTCCGACGACGACAGCCCTCGTCTGGTGGCACAACTTAATCGCTTCTGCAACCAGCAGGCAGAGAAGATGATGCACCAATGGCACGAACTGGACCACCTCCTACTCATGAAATACATCGATGGTAACATCAAGCATGTGACCGACGGAAGGGTGGAGACAACCGCAACAGGGGTGGTGAAGTTCCCGCAGCAACCACCCTACCCCGATTGGTTCCTGCGGCAGATTGTGGACGACCATGGCAAGACACTGCTGGCCAAGTAGCAGCATGCTGCAATAAGGATAAAAAAGAAGAGTCCCGACTGTTGTTCCAACCGTCGGGACTCTTCGTCTAAAGCTAGGTTTATCCTACCATTTATTATAGTGCACACGGGCAGGATCCCACTTATCCTTCGGGGTGTTTTCTGAGCTGGGATAGCCAATCGGCACCACAGCATAGGGCACCACGGTGGCAGGGAGGCCCAGGGTCTCTTTAACCGAGGCCATACGTTCGGTCCAGGGGTAGCATGCTGTCCAGCAGGCACCTAGGCCGTATGCCTCGGCTGCCAGCAGCAGATTCTCTGTCACGGCACCCATATCATCCCTCCACAAGGCGTTGTATTGCGCCACTTCCGGACCGTCTGGATTGTCGCGGGTGGGACCCATGTGCATAGTGTCGGCACATATCACCACCACAGCACCGCTCTCCATAAACATACGCATGTTGTGGTTGTCTCCGAAGATGGTCTGATATTGGCTCTTGTCTGTCAGCACCACAAAACTCCAGGGGCGCCAGTCGCGGCCACTGGGTGCAGCCATGGCTGCCTTCAGCAGGTTTTCCATCACCGCTGCAGGAATGGTGTCGCCGGTGTAGGAGCGGACACTCTTGCGCTGCAAGATGTTGTTCATCACTGCCTCTGCCGGGTCGGTCTGGGCAGACTCTTGTTTGTTGCAGCAGGCACCACAGAGCATGGCGGCAGCTGCCATCATTAGGATTACTTTCTTCATTGCTATTTGTATATTAAGTATTTCACTCTTATTGTCTTGAAATCGTCGAGGGCGGGCTGCCAGGTGGTGCGTATCTCCTCCTCTGTCATACCGGCCTCTATCTGGTGGCGCAGCTCGGTGGTGCCGGCCAGCTTCTCGAAGAAGTTGCTCCGCTGGAAGAACTTGCCCTGCGGCACACGGCGGTACATCTCCATTAGGTATTTAAGGCTGAACCGCGCCGGAGCCTTTTCCTGCCGCAGGTCGAGGGTGTCGGTGCCGTAGGTGACCCACTCGAAGGGGTAGTCGGTGCCTCGGCCCACACCACAGTTGGTGCCCTCGAAGAGGCAGAGGCTCGGGTAGAGGGCCACAGCATGGGCGGTGCGCAGGTTGGGCGACGGCGGCACCGGCAGCGGGTAGAAGCCATGGCGAGCGTAGCCCTGCATGGGCACCACAGTGAGGTCACATCGGGCGTGGTTGGCAAGCCAGCCTTCGCCGTTGATCATCTGCGCATACTCCCCTATCGTCATGCCGTAGACCACCGGCACGGGATGCATGCCGACGAAGGATCGGCAGGTCGACGTGTCCAACACTGGGCCGTCGACATAATGTCCGTTGGGGTTGGGGCGGTCGAGGACTATCAATGGGATGCCCCGTTCGGCGCAAGCTTCCATCACATAATGCAATGTACTTAAATATGTATAGAACCGGCACCCCACATCCTGCAGGTCGAAAATGACGTAGTCCACATCCGCCATCTGCTCCGGCGTGGGCTTCTTGTTCTTCCCATAGAGCGAGACGATGGGCAAGCCCGTCTTGGGGTCGGTGCTATTGTCCACCTTGGCACCTGCAGCAGCCGTGCCACGGAAGCCATGCTCGGGGCAGAAAATCTTGCAGACGTTGATACCACAGGCCAAAAGGGTGTCCACCAGGTGCGTGCTGCCAACCATCGATGTCTGGTTTCCCACCACAGCCACTCCGCCGCCATTCGGGTTGCGTAAGTCCTGCACCATATCCACCGTACTCTCGATGGGGCTCTGGATGATAGCCATCAGCCGCTCGGCACCGGTGCACATCAGCTGGTCGTCGATCGCCTTTTGCGGTCTGCATCCCATAGCGGGTAGCAGCAACAGCATTATGAACAATATTCGCTTCATTGCAAAGGCTTTAACGCCAAATTGCAGCTTTTATTGTATCCCCTTCAAAAACTAAAAAAATGCCCATTTTTGCCCATTTTGTAACCACCTATAAATCAGACATAACCATAGACCAACTCTTACTCATCTCTTACTCATCTCCTACCCATCTCCTTATCTGCTATTAAAAAAGTAAGAGCAAATAAGGCCATTATAAAGGCATAATAAGTCCTAGATACAGTGTTACAACAGGTTACATTCGACTTTTATGTCGTGATTGGGGACGAGGAGGGGGGAAACAAAAAAGGGAGACAGGCTAGCCGTCTCCCCTCTTTCTCGGATTTCGATTTTCGTCGGTCAATTCTTTCCCGTATGGCCAAAGCCGCCGGTGCCGCGTTCGGTATCGGTCAGTTCCTGCACCTCGACGATGTCGGCCTGCTCACATCGGGCAATGACCATCTGGGCAATGCGCTCGCCGTCAGCGATGACGAAGTCCTCCTGCGAGAGGTTGATGAGGATGACGCATATCTCGCCACGGTAGTCGGCATCGATGGTGCCGGGGCTGTTCAGGACAGTGATACCCTTCTTCAGCGCCAGACCGCTGCGGGGGCGCACCTGCGCCTCGTAGCCCTCCGGTAGTTCCATGAAGAGACCCGTCTTGACGAGTGTGCGCTGCATCGGTTTCAACGTTATGGGACCCTCTGGCAGGTAGGCCCTAAGGTCCATGCCCGCCGACTGTGCCGTCTCATACTTCGGCAGCGGGTGGTGACTGGTGTTTACTATCTTAATCTGCATATTATCTATAATTTCAAGTTGCAAAAATACACATTTTCCGCGACATAATGAAAATATTTTTTGCTGTTTGGCTGTTTATTCGTTTTTTTGCAAAAAATAAGAAGGACATGATAAAAAAGACATTGGTATTTCTTGTTGGTCTCATTACCGCAGCTGGAGTGTCGGCACAAGTATATAACTACGCAGACACTACTCCGTCAGGTCATGTTTTGTACTACAATATTGCAAATGGCGAGGCGGAAGTAACTTTTAAGAGCTACAATTACCCAAACTATGGCAGTTTGATAGACAGTACCTTGATAATTCCCGACAGCATCGTGTACGACAACGTTACGTATCCTGTAACCGCAATCGGTTACCAAGCGTTTGCGTATGCAGAGATGCAGCATGTAGTCATCCCCAATACAGTGCGTACTATCGGCATGTGGGCATTCGGTCCATGCCAGTATTTGACAGAGGTTGTTATTCCCAATTCTGTAACAGAGATAGGCCAAGGAGCCTTCGGCGGCTGCCATAATATAGTATCTGTGACTCTACCGGATTCAATAACTGCGGTAGCCAGTCAAACTTTTGATGCCGACACATCACTTGTTTCAATAGTCATTCCCGACGCAGTAACAACAATAGGAGCTGGCGCCCTTTCGCAATGTTACAGCCTTCGGTCGGTAACATTTGGCCATTCGGTGAATAGTATAGTCAATGGAGCCTTATCCCATGGGAAACATTTAGATTCTCTCATATTTCTATCCGATGTTGCCCCTTGGATCAGCGATATATTCTATACCGATACACTTCACCTTGTCATAGACATCCCCTGTGGCTCCTACCACTCGATTATCCAAGGTTCGGTTCGAACCACACATATATTGTACCATCGGTCAACTTGTCCATGACAGTTTCTTCTTTGGCACCTGACTGGGGTACGGCAAATGTCATATTAGATGCCGACCAGCAAGATGTACGATGCGACTCAAGTGCTGTGATACAAGCCATAGCAAACTACGGCTATCATTTCACAGGTTGGAGCAACGGCAGCCTAGTAAATCCAGACACATTGATGATTGACAGGGATAGTGTATTGACTGCCGGTTTTGCGAAGAACAGCTACACGGTGGAAGTGAATAGCTCCGACCCGACTATCGGCTCTGTCAATGGAGGCGGTGTGTTTGTCTATCTTGACACTATTGTGCTGACCGCAACCGCAGTATCACCATATCATTTTGTTCGCTGGAGCGACGGCAGTACGCAGAACCCTCGACCTTTTGTCGTCACAGCAGATGCCCACATTACTGCTATTTTCGGCATAGATACATTCTCCGTAAGTCTTAGTGTTGATAGTATTACTCACGGTACTTGTACCGGATTCGGTAATTATCCGTATGGCTCGGCAGCCTCGGTGGTTGCAGTTCCGTATAGTGGCTACTCGTTCTCACACTGGAGTGACGGTTCGACATATAATCCATACACGTTTGCTGTTGTCGATGATGTTCAACTAACGGCATATTTTTACGAAAACGGTACCCCTTATCAGGATACACTGATAATTCACGATACACTTTATGTAGATGTTCCCGTTCACGATACTACTTTTATCACAGTAACAGACACGCTAACGTTGATACTATACGACACAATAGCCGTGACTGATACGGTGACTGATACGCTATGGCTTCACGACACCATTTACTTGCCTCAATATATCCACGACACCGTCTATATAACCCAGGAGGGCATCGACGGCATGGAGGTTATAAACGCTAAGGTGTACTCCAACCAAGGCCAGATAGTTGTCGAAGGCGCCGACGGCAATCAGGTGACGTTGTTTGATATCAATGGGCGATCGCTTGCCACCAAACAGGACGAGTTCTCCCAACTGCGTTTCGAAGCACCTGTCAGCGGCACCTATATGATTAAGATTGGCAACTACCCCGCTCGCAAGGTGGTGGTGATAAAGTAGCCCCCAGATTCTCAAGCGCATGACGTATTGAAATCATGCTCATGATTAAACACCAATCATGAGCATGATTTATTAAAGATGCTCATGTTTTTGTGACAAGATGAGCATCTTGTTGGAGCAGTGGTTTATGCCAACAGGTCGAGGTAGTTGTCTAGTGTCACCACGGTTTTTTCAATAAAAGAGAATCTGGCAGACAGACTATGACTGTCAGCCAGATTCTTTACATCCACAGCAAAGAGGAACGTGCTTACTTCTTCGTTAGCACCTCGTCGATCATGCCGTAGGCGAGGGCTTCTTCGGCAGTGAACCAGTGGTCGCGGTCGCTGTCTTTCTCCACCTGCTCGAAGGGCTGGCCACTATGCTTGGCGATGATTTCGTAGAGCTCCTTCTTGAGCTTTAGTATCTCGCGGACGGTGATTTCCATGTCGGTGGCCTGACCGTCGGCACCACCCATAGGCTGGTGGATCATTACGCGGGCGTGCGGTAGGGCACAGCGGCGACCTTTCTCGCCGGCACAGAGAAGCACGCTGGCCATCGAAGCGGCCAATCCGGTGCAGATGGTGCTCACCTTGGGCTGGATGTACTGCATGGTGTCGTAGATACCGAGGCCGGCATAGACCGAGCCTCCCGGCGAGTTGAGGTAGATCTGGATGTCCTTCTCGGGGTCGACGCTCTCGAGAAAGAGGAGCTGGGCCTGGATGACGTTGGCGGTATAGTCATCGATGGCGGTGCCGAGGAAGATGATGCGGTCCATCATCAAGCGGCTGAAGACATCCATCTGGGCCACGTTCAGCTGGCGTTCCTCAACGATATATGGCGTGAGCGAGTTATTGATGGCCGACGTGTATTTGGCCATGGTGGTGCTGCTGATGCCACGGTGACGGGTGGCGTATTTCTCAAATTCTGTCATTGTATGTGTTTTTTTGTTCGTTTCTATTGATATGCGACCCCTACGGGGTCGGTTCTAGGTGCTGTTTTATTCGGCTCTCTATTGATATGTGACCCCTACGGGGTCGGGGCTAGGTGATGTTCTATTCGTCTTTCTATTGATATGCGACCCCTACGGGGTCGATTTTGGTTGTTATTCTGTTTGTCTCTCTATTATTATGTGACCCCTACGGGGTCAGTTGTTTGTGTTGTGCTGTTCGTCTCTATTGATATGTGACCCCTACGGGGTCGGTTGTTTGTATTATACTGTTCTACACTCTATTCTTTTGATCCCCGTGGGGGTTAGTAGAGGTTTTTAAGTTTTTTCATTGATATTACCCCGTAGGGGTTTCATTTCAATAGCATTGACCTACCCTCTTCTTTTCATTCAAACCCCGTAGGGGTTTCATCTCAGTAGTACAGTCCATTCCTCTCCTTTTCGGTTAAACCCCATAGGGGTTTCATTTCAATAGCATCGACCTATCCTCTTCCTTTCATTCAATCCCCGTAGGGGTTTCATCTCAGTAGTACAGTCCATTCCTCTTCTTTTCGGTTAAACCCCATAGGGGTTTCATTCCAATAGCATTGGCCTATCCTCTTCCTTTCGTTCAAACCCCGTAGGGGTTTCATTTTAATCTGGCTCACGGAATACATATCTTTCATCAAATTCTATGCCAAATATCGACAAGAACTCTTTATACTCTTCCTGCATTGTCTTTCCAATATGATGTTGCTTCTGGTTCTGTATATAATTTATCACGTTGCTTATTTGCGACTTACTGTATGTGAAAGCACCAAAGCCCTCTTGCCAAGCAAAGTTGCCATCAACGAGGTGCCGTTCTTTTATCCAAATGGTCGAAGCACGTTTTAGGTCTCTGACCATATCCGATACTGACTGTGTCGGGCTCATGCTGACAAGGATGTGTACATGGTCTTTCATCCCACCTATGGCATACACCTTGTGGCCATGAACTACTGCTGAACCGGACATGTAGCAGTAGAGTTCTTGCTGCCAGGATTCAGCGATGAATCCTCCGCGGTATTTTACCGCGAAGATGATATGAACATATATTTGACAATAGGTGTTGGCCATTTTTTTGTTATGCGACCCCTACAGGGTCGGGGCTAGGAGATGTTCTATTCGTCTTTCTATTGATATGCGACCCCTACGGGGTCAGTTGTAGTTATTGATTTGTTCGGCTCTCTATTATTATGTGACCCCTACGGGGTCGGGTCTTGGAGATGTTCTATTCGTCTTTCTATTGATATGCGACCCCTACGGGGTCGGTTGTAGTTATTAATTTGTTCGGATCTCTATTATTATGTGACCCCTACGGGGTCGGGCTAGGTGATGTTCTTCTCGTCTTTCTATTGATATGCGACCCTTACGGGGTCGGTTGTAGCTATTGATTTGTTCGGCTCTCTATTATTATGTGACCCCTACGGGGTCGGGGCTAGGTGATGTTCTTCTCGTCTTTCTATTGATATGCGACCCCTACGGGGTCGGTTGTAGCTATTGATTTGTTCGGATCTCTATTATTATGCGACCCCTACGGGGTCGCATGTTGGTGATCCTTTATTGTTGTTTGTTCTTTTCCAGCAGGTTGGGTCGTCTTTCTTTGGTGCGTTGGATGGCTTGTTCTAAGCGCCATTGCTCTATCTTCTGGTGGTTGCCGCTGAGGAGGATGTCGGGCACCTTCCAGCCGCGAAACTCGGGCGGACGTGTGTATTCCGGCGGTGCCACGAGGCCATCTTGGAACGAGTCCGCTAGGGCCGACTGCTCATCGCCTATCACCCCCGGCAGAAGGCGTATCACGGCGTCGCAGATGACCGCCGTAGCCAGTTCGCCTCCTGTCAGCACATAGTCGCCGATGCTTATCTCTCGGGTGATGAAATGCTCCCGTATACGTTCGTCCACCCCCTTGTAGTGTCCACACAGCACCATCAGATTCTGTGCCAACGACAGTTCGTTAGCCATGGGCTGGCATAGCATTTCGCCGTCGGGTGCGGTGTAGATAATATCGTCGTATGTGCGTTGTCGCTGCAAGTCCTCTATACAGTTGGCCACCGGCTCCACTGCCATCACCATGCCCGCACTGCCTCCGTATGGGTAGTCGTCGATGGATCCATAGCGCGTCAGAGAATAGTCGTGCAGGTCGTGGAAGACGATTTCGGCCAATCCCTTCTTCTGCGCCCGCTTAAGGATGCTCTCTTCGAAGAACATCTGCATCATGTTGGGGAACAGCGTGAGTATGTCTATTCTCATCGCACTCTCAGTTTTTGCCCGACACGGAGGGTGGAGGTCTCCTTGATTCCGTTCAGTTTGCATAGCCGTTTGACCGATGTGCCGTGCCGACGTGCTATCTTGCTCAGGTTGTCGCCCTGCCGTACGGTGTAGGTTGAGCTGCCCGACGGCGAAGCTTTGGGTGGGGTGGCCGAAGCATTACCGCTCACCTTTAGGCGGTCGCCAGGATGTATGATCTTATTCTCCGATATACCGTTCAGTTGGCACAGTCGTCTCACCGTGGTGCCGTTGCGACGGGCTATCTTCTCCAGCGTATCGCCCTGACGCACACGATACCACCCGCTGCTGGGGGTGCCTCCGCTTCGGCCTCTGGCTGTGGCACCGTGTTTAGCCACTTTCCGGAACGACGACGAAGTCAGCGTCAGCGTGGGCGAAAGCAGGTCGTGGGTCTGACAGTCGATCACATTTTCCGGATTCATCGCGTTGCCCATGTAGCGTATTTCGAAGTGCAGGTGGCTTCCGAACGAGCGTCCGGTGTTGCCGCACAGTCCTATCTGCTGTCCGCTGGTCACATGGTCGCCGGCTTTCACCATGCGTTTCGACATGTGGGCATAATAGGTCTCCAGCCCATTAGCATGATGTATTATCACCAGGTGGCCATAGCTCCTGTTCCTGCGCGACACCCTCACCACACCGTCGAAGGCCGCATAGATGGGTTCGCCCGTAGGCTGAGCTAGGTCTAGTCCATAGTGGAAGCGGCGGCGGCGTGGACCGAAATGGCTCGTCGGACGCGAGGTCCACGGTGTAGGCCATGTGAATTTGCCTAGTTCTATCATGATAGGCTCGCCAATGGAGCTCACATCCAGTCGGGGCAAGTGGATCACCGCCGTGTCGAATCCTTCTAGCAATATCTCGTCCTCACTCTCGGCACCGTCGTCGGTCAGGGTGAATGTCTCCCGCTGTTCTTCCTCCAAATCATCCTCCTCGTTGCCCATCTCGCGGAAGTAGGGCACTTGGTACATCAGGTTGTCGTCCTCCGGCTCTTCTTCCGGTTCGTCGACCACTCCCTTATACTCTTCGTCGTCATATATCACATCCAGATTGCCGACCTTTATCTCCTGTTTCTTGGGTGGGTTGTCTACCTGGCCCATTGCCAGGGTCTGCATCGATAGAAGTCCTAGTAGAATAATAATATGTTTCGTATATTTCATATATCCATTCCAGAGTTTGGGTGATAAATAAAATGCAAAAATACGAATTTTTATTTATTCATCATGATAAAAGTTGTTAATTTATGATTTCGGGGGGCATCTGTCGGTCTGATGGAGCAGCTAGGCTGGCCATCGAGCACGATGTGTGTGAGGACGATACAGTCGCCGTCGGCCAACGCATCCTCCCCTATCCGCACCATGTGGGCAGCACGACCGAAGATGCCACGCGGCGAGGGTGTGCCGTCACGGTTCATCTACGGTGCATGTACGGTGCATGTACGGATGAAGTACGGTAGTGATACGTGCCAGCCCTGAATCGGCAATAAAGCATCGACCCGTCGCACGTAGTATGCAGACGGGTCGATGACGTTATGTCCTTATGCAGGGCCTTACGGTCAGGGTGTCACTGGGGCACTCTTGCAGGTGGTTCCTGGTTCTAAACCGTAGTGGGTTTCGCCGAAATAGGCATTCAGTCCTGCAGGCAGTGCTATGGCATTGCTGCCAGACTTGTCTGAAGGATCGCCCACACGCACATCGGTATTGCCAGTCACCTTGGCCTGATTGCCGCCACCATAGATGTTGTGGAACACACGGGTCTTCGATCCGTCTACCACCACATAGGTGTTTCCGACCACAGGCATACGGCTTCCGCCGCCATAGATGTCGCCGAAGCCAAGAGTCATGGTGGCCGACGTACCTACCTGCACAGGGAAGTTTTCGCTATCGGAGCCGATTACGATGGTGGGGTTAGAAGTTACCGCAGTGTCGGCATGCAGCTCGAGGGTACCCTTGCCACCACCAAAGATGGCTTTGTTCACCGTGCCGCGACGCAGATAGATAAAGGGCGAATGGTCTTTGGCATTGTCGAAGGAAGGATCGTAGGAGCACTCGTTGCCGCCGCCGTACACATAGTCGACGTTGAGCGGGCAATAGTCACTGCAGTTGGACGAGTCGATGAGTACGGTGACAACACCTTCGATGCGTCCACCTCTGTTGGATCCGCCAAACACCTCGCCGATAGTGCCGCCGTAGATATTAACATGCACATCGCCGTAGACGGTGCCGCCATCCATATTGCCACCAAACACCTGGTCGATGGTGCTTCCCTCGATGTTGAGCACAATGTTCTTATGATTGGAGGGGTTACCTGTGTTGGCTCGTTTAGCACCTCCATAGACGGCACTATACACCTTGTCGCTACAGGGGATGGTGACAAAGGCATCGCCACCCTCGGCTTCGTTGCCGCCACCGAAGATGTTCTTATTGATCAACAGACAGTTATCTTCTGGATTAAGGATCACCTTCGAGATGCCGTTCACCAGTCCTAGGCTATTGCTGCCGCCGAAGGCTTCGTATACAATACCACCCTTGATGGTCAGCGTGGCATCGCTTTCCACGTTGGCACCCGGATTGCCCGGCACCTCGACAGAGGAGCCATTGCCGCCAGCATAAGCCTGATAGACACGGCCACCCTCGATGGTAACATCGTTCTGATAGGTATTAGCTGCACGTCCGCCGCCATATACGTATTGCACGGTATTCTCATAGCAGTCGTGGATCACCACCTTCGACAGGCGGTTGAGTGGAACAGGCCAGGCGGGGTTGCCGTTCTCAGTGGCCTTGAGGCGCTGGGTGATGTACTTGTCGTTGAGGACATTGTCAGCATCGCCGTTGCCGTCTTTGGTCTTGTCGCCGGTGAGGGTGCTAGCTTGGTTGCCACCGCCGTAGACAGCCTTCAGAGCATAATTGGTCTGCAGAGCTGCAACTGCGGGATCGATATTCTTCATCTCTTCCACCTTGGCTTCGTATGCCTCTATCTCGGCATCGCTAGCACCCGGGCCGGGCACGACGATGGGGTAGGAGTTGGTAGCATTGTGTTTGGTGTGCCACACATCTACCTGCATGGTGCCGAGTGGCGAGGAGCCGGCGTCGTTGCCCCCGAAGACATACTCGCCGATGACGACGTTATTGGAGGCCTGCGCGTCGGTGCCGATGTTGACCTGGGTGTTGCCGTCGACGATACCTGCGGTAGGCGAAGTGGTGGAGCCCTTGCCGCCGCCAAAGACGGAGCCCTGGACGGTGCCGCTGAGGATGTTGACGGTGGTGCCGCCGTAGTCGACGTGGCCGGCTTCGCCGCCGCCGTAGACGTTGCCATAGACGGTGAGGGCGGTGGTGCCGTCGGATGTGCCGATGTTGACAAGGGTGCTATGGACGTAGGCCATGTCGGCGAGGTCAGCGATAGCGGCGCTGGGCTCGGCGGGGTTGATGGCCTTTCCGCGGCTGGAGCCGTAGACGTTGCCGCCGTAGGAGGCGTCGATGGCGCGGTCGGCGGCGGTGCCGACGTTGGAAAGGATGGTGACGGTGGTCAGGCCGTTGTCGCCGGAGCCCTTCCAGGCGTCGTCTTCGCCGTTGAAGCCGTAGTCGCCCACGAGACCCATGGAGCCGCCGCCGTAGACGTTGCGGTGGATGGTGCCGCCGTTGATGGTGACGTTGGTCTTGCCGCGCACGTAGCCGGCGCTCATGCTATAGGTGGGGTTGCCGCCTTTGATGTAGTGGTCGACACCGCGGCCGCCGCCGTAGACGTTGCCCACGTAGTTGAGGTGCTCCTTAGCTTTGGTGCCGAGGTAGTCGTAGCCGGCGGGCAGTGGCTGGCCGATGGTGCCGGCGTTGACGGTGACAGTGGTGAGGTCACGCACGTGGCCGTTCTCGCCGGAGCCGAAGACGGAGCCCAGGATGGTGGGGTTGTCGCTATCGGTGAGGCCGATATTGACGGTGGTCTGTTTGACGAAAGCGGTGTTGGTGTAGGAGGGGCCGGCGTAGCCGCGGCTGGAGCCGAAGACGCTGCCGTAGACCACCTCGGGACGGTCGGTGTCGTCGCCCTCGTTGAGGGTGAAGTCGGCGTAGCCGATGGTGGGCGTGCCCGTGATATTGACGGTGGTGGCACCGGTGCCGTCGATGTAGTTGAGGCGGGTGGTGTCGCCGCCTTCGACGACGAAGGAGTAGGTGCCGACGGAGGACATGTTGCCGCCACCGTAGACGTTGCGCAGTATGTTGCCGCCGCTGACGTTGACGACGGTGTTGCCGTAGACGCGGCCGGCGGACTGCGAGAGGGTCTTGTTGTACTTGAGGTCGAGACCGCGGCCGGCGCCGTAGACGGAGCCGGAGGTGGGCAGGACGCGGTAGAGGGTGGTGACGCCATTCTCGGTGTAGCTGACGGGGCTGTCGGCCAGGGTGCCGATGGTACCCGCGAGGATGTCTACCTTCGAGTCGTGGTGTACATGGCCGTTGTCGCCCGAACCATAGACCGAGCCGGCTATGCGGTTGTTATCCTTGATAGTGGCGTAGTCGCCAGTGGTGGTATAGTTGACAGTGACGAGCGAGTTGACGACGTAGGTCATCTCGGAGAAGTCGTTGTCGAGGACGAGGGCGGAGCCGTCCTTGGTGACGTAGTAGAGGTTGGCCTCGGCGGGATAGGTGACGGCCTTGTAGGTGCCGCTGCCGAAGGCGCCGGTGAGGATGGCGAGGGTGGAGGCGTTGAGGTCGTAGGGCGAGGAGGCACCTACGATGCGTCCGACATTGACGAAGATGGTGTCGTGCTGTATGCCGGCACGACCGCGGCCAGAGCCGAAGACGTTGCCGTTGTGGTCGCCGTCGGAGCCTATGAGGCCGCCCTTGATGATGACTCGGGTGCGACCCACGCGGTTCTCGGCACCGATGTTCTCGTAGCCGGAGTGGTTGGTGTCGCCCACGGCAGCGAGGGAGCCGCCGCCGAAGACGTTGTGCCAGACGTGGCCGCCGTGCACCTCGACGCAGGTGGAGTTGTGGACCCAACCGGCGCTGGGCGAGGGACGACCGTCGGCGAAGGAGATGTCGACACCGCGGCCGCCGCCGTAGAGGTTGCCGATGAAGGTCTGCAGCCAGCCGTCGACCTTCTTGCCGCGGCCGATCTGGCCATCGTACATCTGCACATAGGTGGAGTCGAGGACGTGGCCATTCTCGCCGCTTCCGAAGACGCAGCCCATGATGCGGGGCTGGCCGGTGCCGGCGTAGGAGGCGTCGTCGGGACCCTTGCCGATAACCACGCGGGTGATATTGACGTAGGCGAGGGAGTCGTAGCCCTTGCCTGCGGTGCCGCGGCAGGAGCCGAAGACGTTGCCGTTGTTGCGGCCTTCGCCGCCCTGACCCTGCAGCTGGTCGTTGGTGCCGTTGGCGTAGTGGTACTCGGAGCCGTCGCCGCTCGTGGGACGGGCGCCGATCCAGCCGTCGAGAATCTTGACGGTGGCGCGGCCAGAGTGGGTCTCGACGAGGACGTTGTCGGCGTCGTCGACGGCCTGGGAGGGGTCGTAGTTGTGGAGGGTGCCGGTCTCGACGTCGAGCCAGCGGAGGTGCTTGATGTCGTCCTTCTTATGGATAATGCTGTCGCCGATTTTCTCTTCGGCAGCATAGGTCTCGTAGTTGCCCACGGAGGCCAGGGAGCCGCCGCCATAGACGGAGTGGCGCACCCAGCCGCCAGTCATGGTGACATAGGTATTGCCGTAGACACGGCCTGCCGTGCGCGAGAGGCGACTCTCGTCGATGGGGTCGACACCGCGACCACCGCCGTAGACGTTGCCATGGAAGACGCTGTGGGGTGAATAGCCATAGCGGGTAGTGACGGTGTCGTCGGCTGTGAAGGCCGTACCCACTACGCCGCCGCTGACATTAACATGGGCATCGGAGAGCACGTGGCCATTGGCACCGCCGCCAAAGACGGAGCCGGTGACGTATGCTCCCTGATTGATATTAACAGTGGTATTGTTGGCGAAGGCCAAGTGGGTAACTTCCTTGGTGCGGGCACCAGCGATACCGCGGCCGCCGCCGAAGACGGAGCCTTCGTTCTTGCCGGTACGTCCTATTTTGCCACCGCTGATGGTGACCACGATGTTGCCAGTGACGAACTGCATGGTGTCGCTTGCAGCGAGGGCAGCGCCGCCAGCGTGGTTCTGAGCGATCGCCTGCGATACATATTCATATATTTGATTGATCTTCTTGGGCGAGCCGGTGAGCTTGGCATCCCAGCCCTCGCTGCCGATGACTGTGTCGTAGGTGCCCACGGAGGCGATGGAGCCGCCGCCGAAGACGTGGTGGTAGATGTCGCCGCCAGTGACGTTGACGCGGGCGTTGCCGTAGACGCGGCCTGCCGTGGCACTGAAGCCCTGCACGGCCTTGTCTCCCATGTGGTCCACACCGCGGCCGCCGCCGTAGACATTGCCACGGTAGACCGTGGGGCCGACGCCAGTCTCCTCTTCGGCATCCTCATAGAGGAAGTCGAGGGTGATGGCTTCGGAGTTGCCGGAGAACTTGATGGGGAGGGCGCCGGACTCGTCGCTGCCGGCGTTGGTGACGAAGGAGGTGCTATGCAGCGGTATGCCGCCGATGACACCGCCCTCGATGGTGACGAGGGTGTTGTGCTTCACATGGCCGTTCTCGCCACCGCCGAAGACCGAGCCGCAGATCATGGGTTTCTTGACACCGTCGTTCTTGATGGTGACCATGGTATTGTTGGTGAAGGCGGCCTCGGCATAGTCGCGGTCGAAGGTGCCGTCCTTCAGGGCTGCCACACCGCGGCCCGAGCCGAAGACCATGCCGGAGTTGGAGCCGAGGTAGCGATAGTTGGAGTCGATGAGGGCGGTCTTGCGCTGGGCGGCGCTCATGCCGTCGTCGATGATTGACTTGGTGAGGGCGATGGTGGTACCCTCGGCTGCCGAGGCGTCGACGAAGTCGTAGAGGGCCTGCTTGATCTGCTCGTCGCTCTTGCCGTCGAGCTCGAGGTCGTGCCAGTCGTGGCCGATCCAGGCATCGCCGCTGATGGTGACGACGGCCATGCCGGTGCCCTGGGTGAAGAGGTGCTTGATGTTGGGGTTGCCGGGGGTGCCGAGGTCGACGAGGTTGAAGGTGCCCACAGAGGCTAAGGAGCCGCCGCCGAAGACGGAGTGGTAGACCTTGCCACCGCTAATGTTGACGCGGGTGTTGCCGTAGACGCGACCTGCGGTCATGGAGAGGTGCTCGGTGTTGGAGATGGGGTCCACACCACGGCCACCACCATATACATTGCCACGGTAGACGCGGCGGCCATGTCCGGTGGCAGGGTCTACCTTACGCTCGGCCAGGGGCAGAGGCACGCCGACGGTGCCGCCGCTCATACGCACGAGAGTGTTCTGGGTGACGTGGCCGTTGGCGCCGCCACCGAAGACAGCGCCGCGGATGTCGGCGGTGCCCTGGATGCGGACCTCGCTATTGTGGACGTAGGCCATGTTGATCATTTCGGAGAGGGTGGTCTTGTCGCCAGCCACACCACGGCCGGAGCCGTAGACACGGCCGTCGTTGATGCCAGTGACGCCGATCTGGCCGCCGCTAATGGTGACCGTGGCCAGGCCGGTGCCGTAGATGGGGTCGCCCACGCGGTAGGGGCGGGTATAGTTGACCCAGTTGGTATCCTCGATAGTGTATTCCTGCTTGCCGTTGCCGTTGGAGATTTCCTCGGCAGTGTACTGCGGGCGGAGGAAGTTGCGATGGTTCTGGGGCTGGTTGGCGCCGTGGGAGACCATCTCGCGGGTGGCATAGTCGAAGACAACGGTGTCCGAAGCGTTGGCGGCGCCCAGGATGTAGCCCATGGCGTCGAAGAGGGCGGAGGTGAACTCGGTGCCGGAGACGCTGGTGCCGGGGAAGGTGATGGTGGTATCCTTCTTAATGCGGTAGACGGTGTCGCCCACCGAGGCCAGGGAGCCGCCGCCGAAGACGGCGTGGTAGATGGTGCCGCCGGTGACGTTGACGGTGGTGTTGCCGTAGACGCGGCCGGCCGTGGAGGAGTGCTTACGGTTGGCGATGGAGAACATCACGGTGTCGACACCGCGGCCACCGCCGTAGACGTTGCCACGGAAGAAGGTGGGGCCAACACCAATCTCACTCTCCCAATGCTCATTGTTGGGGTCGGGGTGCTTGACGGAGGCGGTGAGCGTCAGGCCGCGGCGCAGGCTGTCGGCCTGCATGTAGGCGGTGCTGTCGCTGCCCGTGGGGGGCACGCCGATGAAGCAGTTGTCCTGGATGGTGACATTGGTGTTCTGGCGCACATGGCCGTTCTCACCGCCGCCGAAGACGGAGCCGCGCACCTTGGCGTTGCCGCCGATGGTGACATTGGTCTTCTTGGTGAAGGCCATCTGGGTGTAGAAGCTGTTGCCGGAACCGGGCTCACCACGGCCGGAGCCGTAGACGTTGCCGGCGTTGCGGCCGGCCCAGCGGTAGAAGAGGCTGTCCTTGACGGTATTGATGGTGTATTCGCCGTCGGTGTTGTGCTTGGCCCAATCCACAACGGCGTCGTTGTAGCCCTTGCCGTTGAATTTCTGGCCTACGTTGGCGCCAATCTCGTAGAAGTTGTCGGCTAAGCCGATGACGGCGTTGCCGTTGATGAGCACGGTTGCGATGCCGGTGCCGTCGACGGTGGGCATACCCACCGAGGCCAGGGAGCCGCCGCCGTAGACGTTGCGCACCACGCGGCCGCCGTCGATATGGACGGTGGTGTTGCCGCGCACACGGCCTGCCGTGAGGCTATAGTTGGTGGGGCATACCGAGTCCTTGCGGGTCCCAACCCACGGCTTTTTGGAGTAGAGGATGTATTTGCCATCGGTGAGGTGGCAGTCGGCTTCGTCGAGTGTAACACCATCCTGTCCATATACCTTGAGGCCGGCATAGGCCACATACTCGGCGCTGACCACGCAGGGCAGCGAGTCGATGGCGTCGACACCGCGGCCGCCGCCGTAGAGGTTGCCGAAGTAGAGCCAGCGGCCCACGCCGGTGGTGGGGTCCTCGGAGTCGCGCTGCGAGGGCGAGATTTCCTGACCCACCTTGCCGCCGGTCATGCGGACGTAGGTGTTAGTGAAGACATGGCCGTTTTCGGCACCACCGAAAACAGAGGCCGTGACGAAAGCACCGGGCATGATGTTGACACGTGCCGAGTCGACAAATGCATGCAGGCGATAGTTGGGACCGCTACGGCCTTTGCCCCCACCGAAGACATAGCCGCCTACCTTGACACCTTTCTTGTCGTATTCGACCTTACCTATCTGACCGCCACGGATGGTGACGGTGCTCTTACCGTTTTCACAGGCGGTGTAGTCTTCGGCATCGCCGGTACCTTCGGTGGTATAGGTACCCACCGACGACAATTCGCCGCCGCCATAGACGTTGCCATAGACGTTGCCGGTTGCTATATCGACATCAGAGTTGCCCTTAACTAAGGCGACGGACTTGTCGCTTGCCGACCCCTTGCCGGCACCGTAGACATCGCCATGCACAACAATCTGAGCCTGTGTTGTTCCACCAAGTAAAATCAACCCCACTGCGGCCAGCAGTAGGATCCGGCCAGTAGTAAAAGTGTGTCGCATTGTGCTTTCTTGTATGTATCTCATTTTTCCTTTATTTTGCGTTGCAGAAATGTTGCAATGATATGATAACGTGACTATATATATATTTATTTTTATTTAAATCTCAATTAACACTTTTTTAGTATCCACTCTATTTCATTTCCACTTTGGTGTTGCCTTCCACATTTGCTTGGTTGCCACCTCCGTAGACGTTGCCTTTCACAGTGGCTTTGCCGGTGAGGATGACATGAGTATTGCCTGTATTGTCACCACCCTTAAGTACGTCGGCTTGCGAACCGCCGCCGTAGACGTTGCCCTCACCGTCAGCGCTATCGTCAATCAGTCTTCCGCCCACGATGGCTTGTTTGGTTCCAGTGCCACCAATGGTCACTGTGGGGTTGGCCGTTACAGCCGCCGCATCACCCAAGCCTCCACCATAGACAGCATTGCGTACTGTGCCGTTGAGGACATTCACTTCGGGGGTGTTGCCGGTGGGGTCGGTAGGTGTATAGACTGCCATGTTGCCACCACCATAAACGTTGTCCACCTTCAGCGGACATGCGTTTCCGGTGGAATCCACCACGATTGTGATAGTACCTAGGACATTGCCACCCTGGTTGTTACCTCCGAAGACGTTGGTCATGGTGCCGCCTTTGATGGTAAGGGTGATGTTGCCAGAGATGATGCCGTCGATGTTGTTGCCACCGAAGACGTTGTGGAATTTACCGTTCGTGACCTCAAGATTGATATTAGCACCATGGTTGGCTTTCTTGGCTCCGCCGAAGAGATTTTCTATTTCGGCGTCACAGGAGCTCACGGTGACCGTGGGCGATATCCAACTGTCGTCGCTGGCTTGGGCCAAAGCTTCGTTGCCACCGCCATAGAGTTCAGTGATGTTGGTGGTGGGGCACGACGTGTAGGCTCTGCCGCAGTCGTCAGTGCCCGACTCGGTGGCTTCGGACACCAACACATTGATGCCGCCATTAATGGTGCCATACTGGTTGCTTCCACCATAGACACTTGTGATCGTACCTCCGTGGATAGTGAGGTGGGTACCGTCCGATTTGATTTTGGCACCCGGATTATAGTGCTCGCCAGCAGGGTTGTCGTGGTTGGGCGGATTGGCGGCACTAAAGCCATTACCACCGCCGTAGGCGTTGCCTATGTTGCCGCCCCAAATAGTGACATTAGTGCCTGACACATCAGCTGCATTGCCACCGCCGTAGACGTATTCGATGCTGTTGCTGCACCCGTGTATGGTCACCTTTGGGGTGCCCGTATAGCTTGCTTTGTTTCCGCCACCGTAGACAGCATAGAGGGCGTATTCCTCAGAGTTGGCAGGCATGTCGGTGTGGTAGATGTCGACGTTGACGGTGCTCTTGGGGGTGCCGTTGATGTTGTTGCAGCCGAACACGCTTCCCGAGCCGGCCTCGCCCTTGGGGTCGAGCAGTGAACATTTCACGCTACCGCCTGTCACTACCACCTGAACGCGGCCGTTGACAACTGCCGCCACATTGCTGTGTCCAGCCCCAAGACTGACAGAGTCGCCCAAGCCTCCGCCATAGAGTCCACCATAGATGATGCCCTTACGGAGTGACACTATAGTGTTGTTCGAACTACTAGCGTTTACCGAACCCAGGGCCGATCCACCGTAGACATCGCCATAGACCGTAGCACCAGCGATGGTGTCGCACTTACCTAACGTGACGCTTACATCACCGCCAACCGAGGTGCCGGCACCGAAGCCGCCACCATGGATGTTGGCACGCTGCCCTTCGGCATCGGCTGAACCCACCTGGCCGCCGTAGATAGCCACCGACACGGTCTGATGTATCTTGCCGGCATCGCCGGTGCCCTGGTAGTGGCCACCGTAGATGCCTTCCCTCACCGTGCCACCGTACTGGCGGATGTCGGTGTTCTGGGTCATCCATTTGCTATTGGTAGAGGTGGGGGTACTGGCGCCACCGAAGACTTTGCCCGTCGTGCCGCCGGTAATGTAGATGTGGCTGTTCTGCGCCAAGCCGATATAGCCACCGCCGTAGACACCCTGTTCCACCACTCCGTTGTCGGCCACCACTGCATAAGTCTTGTATGACGAACCGCAGTAGTTACGGCTTGTTTGCGACGATGTAGCAGGGGTACCGCGTCCGGAGGCGAAAATGTTGCCGCCCTCGACACCGCCCACCAGACCCCATGCGTTGTTGTACACGCCGTCCCTGCGGTGCGACCTCAGTTCTGCGTTGCCACCCAGATAGATGTAGGTGTCACCCTCGTTGCGCCCATCGTCATTGATAACATCGGTGCCATTGCAGGCGCCGGCCACCCAGCCGTTGATCTCGCCGCCGGTGATGACCTGCTTGGTGGTGGCGTTGGTCATGGAGGAGGAAGCAGTGCCGTAGATGGCTCCTTTCACCCAGCCGCCCTTCATACGGAAGTGGTAGCATATGCCGAAGCCCGCACCAGTGTTGCGGTAGCCGCCGCCGTTGATGCTGTTCAGCTCGCCACCCTCCACCAGCACGCGGTTTATGCCGCCGTAGTTGCCACCACGTGTGCGTCCGCAATAGAACGACATGAGCCTCTGCCAGCGGTAGGTGCTGTTATTCGGGTCAGCATCAAGGTTGGTGTAGGTGCGGTTGGTGCCGTTGATGTCGGGGGCAGTGTAGGTGACGGCATGGTCGGTATTGCCACCGATGCCCTGTCCGAAGCCGTCGGCATTGTCAGCAGCCGTGGTGGAAAATAGGTTATAGTCGGCTGAATAGCCATAGTAGCCGCTCTTAATGGTGATATCCATCCACTCATCGCGGCTGTCGTTGCTAGCTTTATCGGCACCGCTACCGTTGAACGAGACGTAGTTGATGACGCGCAGTTTGCGGTGGGTGGAGTTGTCGGCATACTGGTCGTTACTCGTCAGGCCGTCGTTGGTGGCACGGTCGTAGTCGCATCCGAAGATGATGCGCCCCCAAGCGTTGGCGTTTCTTGCGCCTCCACCCATGGGATTGACAAAGTTATACAATCCACTTTCCAGTCGGAGCTTGAACTGATAGTTGTTTGTACTGCCCAGCACGCGGCGCACATTGCCTGTGCATCCGCGGCCTACGATGAGCCAGGCGGTACCGATAGTGAAGTCGCTGCCGCCGGTGCCAAGGTTGATGTTTTCTATCTTCAGGTCGTTGGCGTTGCCTGTGACGGTGCTGAGGCTTGCATTAGTAGCTCCCGTGCCGTCAGGGTTGCAACCCATGACTGTGGCGGCGCGGGTCAGCCCCGTGACCGTGCGGTCGTTGCCGCTCACCACGATAAAGTTAGTCTCGTAGGTGCCGCCAGCGGGAAGGCCGGCATCGCCAGTGATGTTGCCGTCGACAGACACCGTGTTGGCCGCTGTCCATGTGGCCTCAAACTTCACAGCGCCATTGCCATTATTGCCGGCAGGCAAGCCCACAAAGTTGATCTTCTCGTCCAAATCCAGCACGTCGCCGTCGGCGTGCCCATTGATGTATTTGCCACCACTGACGATCTTCCATCCTGCGAAGCCGTAGTAGGTGCCACCCACCTTGGGACGCTTTTGGAAGGGGTTGGGAATAACGCGGTAGGCATAGTCGCCCGTCAGCCAACGTCCCTCGCTTTCGCCCCAGGCCTTCTGCTCGATAGTCTTGTAGTAGACTAACTCTGTGATATTTTCAGTAGCCGAAACAGCTGCAGCCGAGCCACCGAAACTACTGCCGCTATAGGTGATTTTCACATTGCGCGGATTCGGCGAGCGTAGCTGGTCGGGATAGTCGACGTCGGGCTTGCTGCTATAGTAGGTCCAATTATGATCCTCGCGGTCGTCGATAACAAGGGTGGTGCCGCTAATGCCGGTGGTGACATACAGCTGGCTAGACACTTCGGAGTTGGCGTAGCCACTCATAACGGCGATAGCCTTAACTGTGTCCATGTTAGCAACATTGAAGGGGGCACTGTAGGTGGAGCTACTCGTCGTGGGTGTGCTGCCGTCGGTGGTGTAGTAGATGGTGGCACCCTCGGTGGCACAAGTAATGGTTACTTCGCCAGTACTGCTGATGGCTATGTCGGGGCTTACTGCCGTTCTGGTCAGCACTTCAGAGGCCACACTGGAGCTATGGCCATTGCGTATAGCGAGGGCTTTCACCGTGGTGGTCAGCGAGGTGAGGTCGAAGGGGCCAGCATACACTGTGCTGCTTGCCGTCGGTGTGGTGCCGTCGGTGGTGTAGTAGATGGTGGCACCTGCCGATGCACATGTGATCTGTGCCTGCTCGCCACGGAAAAGTGAGATTTCGGGCGTAGCAGTCTCGGCATAGATGGTGATGCTGACGGTGCTGGTCTTGGTGGTGCCACTGGCAGTATGCCTTGCAGTGCAAGTCAGCGTAACAGTCTGGTCGTTGGCCGGAGCTGAATTGACGGTGACCACACCGGAGCCATTGACAGTGGCATATGTGGTGCTGCTAAGCGCCCAACTATAGGTGATGCCGCTAGAGGTAGGATCGGTGGCCACCGAGGTAGAAAAGTCATCTGTAGATGTGTAGACGGCACCATCGTATTCGAAATACTCTCGCTCGTTAAACGCATACTTGGTGTGAGCCGGAGTAGTGGCAGTGACGGTAGCGACGGTGGAGGCTGCGGAGAACGCGGCGTTCTCGCCGTTGTATAGGCCAACCGTTGCCGGAGTGATGGTCGGTGCCGTCAGATCATAGGTGGTGGCGATATTCTGGGCTGGGGTAGTCCGCGTGACATTATAGACGTATCCGTTGTTGCTGTTGTTGTTGTTCACCTGCCACGTTGTTCCGTTTAGGCGGAGGTAATAGTTGTTATAATAGTTGTTATAATACACCGTATTGCCATTTGAAGCCTGCCCCCATCTGGAAGAACCACCCAATGAGAAATTGTCTCGCTGCAAATAGGAGCTACCTTCATAAGCCGTTCCACTACTATTGGCCGTCCGGATTCTACGGTCATACACATACCAGATACAGGTATTGGGGTTAAACTCCGTGGTGGCTGCGGCATTAAGTGTATATCCATCAGCACTATGCGTCAAAAAATAGTCACCCGACATGATAACTTGCTGTGCCTGTGCCGGCAGCGAGGCCGCCAGCAGGGCAGTCAAAAGAAGCATGCTTCGTCCTGTATTCCTTAGTAGGCTGATTCTGATTGTCCGATTATGATTATTAGCAATCATTTTTCTGTCTTTTTAGTGAGATGAGAGAAGACCTAATTATATATAATGTTATTTATTCCAATTTAACGTTCGAGTTGCCTTCCACGTTGGCCTGGTTGCCACCGCCGTAGACGTTGCCCATCACAGTGGCATCGCCAGTGAGGATGACGCGGGTGTTGCCAGTGTTGTCGCCGTCCTTGAGTACGTCAGCTTGCGAGCCTCCGCCGAAGACGTCGCCTTTGCCGTCGGCGCTGTCGTCAATGAGTCTGCCGCCCACCACGGCGCGGTTGGCACCCGTGCCGCCTATGTTCACCGTGGGGTTGGCTGTCACCGTGGCTCCGGCTCCAAGCCCGCCGCCGAAGACGGCGTTGTTCACCGTGCCGTTGACCACATCCACTGCCGGCGTGGCTGCCGTGGCTTCCTCTGGCGCGTAGGCGGCGTCCTTGCCGCCGCCGTAGACATTGTCCACCTTAAGCGGGCATCCGGCATCCTCGGCATCGTCCACCAGCACGCGGACATCTCCTTTGATGTTGCCCTTGGTGTCGCTGCCGCCGAAGGCGTTGGCTATGGTGCCTCCCTTGAGGATGAGGGTCACGTTGCCGTTGATGGCGTAGCCGCCCACATGGTTCTCTGCCGCCACGCTCCGGCTGCCGCCGAAGACGTAGTCTATGTTGCTGCCGCCTTTTATGGTCAGCGTCACGTCGCCGTCCACATAGGCCGCGTTGGCACCGCCGTAGACGTTGCCCAGCACGATGTCGCCGCACTCCACCGTGAGGCTGCCTCCCTTGCTCGGCGCCAGGTTGCCGCCGCCGTAGAGGTTGCCGATGAGTTCCAGACCGCAGCCGCCATCGGGCACTATGTTGAGCTTCATGTCTTTGGCTATGGTGCCCTTGGTGTTCGAGCCGCCGAAGACGGCGTTGTACACGCCGCCGTTGACGAGCGTGTAGGCGTTGCCCTCCGTCACGTTGGCTCCGGGCAGGTCGGCGCGCTCGCCGTTGCCGCCGCCGAAGATCCTGAAGAAGCGGCCCCCCTCGATGATGACGCTGTCCGCCGGGGTGTCGGCTGCGTTGCCGCCGCCGTAGAGGTGGCGTATGGTGTTGTCGCATCCATGCACGTGCACGAAAGCCCGCTTGCCGGCCTCGCCGCCGTAGAGGGCGTTGGCCGGGTTGTAGTGCGCCAGGTTGCCCCCGCCGTAGACGGCCTGCAGGGCGAAGTTCTCGGCGTCGGTGCCCAGGGTGAGCAGGCTCTCCGTGGTGCCCACCTCGGGGCTGCCGCTCTGCACGGGGGCTGTGTTGGCCGCCGTGTGGGCGGTCTTCCAGATGTGCACCGTGGTGAAGCCCAGCGCCGACCCGCAGAGGTTGTTGCCGCCGAAGACGCTGCCGCTGATCTGTATGTTGTTGCTTTCCTGCGTCGAGGTGCCTATGTTGACCACCGAGTTGCCGCGCACCAGGGCGGGTATGCTGTCGCTAACGGTGTAGGTGCCGGCATCGTAGTCGCCGCTGGCGGTCTTGGCCCCCAGGCCGCCGCCATAGACGCTGCCGTGCAGCACCGCGTTGTTGATGTTCACCGTGGTGGTGTTGGCGGTCGAGGCGTTGACATTGCCCTTGGCCGAGCCGCCGTAGACGTCGCCCCAGATGGTGGGATAGGCGGCGCTGGCGCTCTCCTGTCCTATGTTGACGGTCACGTTGTTGCCTGTCGAGGTGGCTTCGCCGTAGCCTCCGCCGTGTATGTTGATGGGGTGGTCGGCGTCAGTGCCCAGGGTGCCGCCCAGGACGTTGACATTCACCACGCCGCTCACCGCACCGCTGCTGTTGCATCCGCCGTAGATGGCCGTGCGCACCTGGCCGCCCTCCATGTTGACCGTCGCCGTGCCGTCGATGCCTGCCGCGTTGCCGCCGCCGAAGAGGTTGCCGGCTTTGCCGTTCTCCACGGTCAGCAGGGCGTTGCCTGTGGTCTGTGCCAGGTTGCCGCCGCCGAAGACATCGCCGCCCACCACGGTGCCACCCTTCACGAGGGTGGTGACGCCGCCGTTGGCCGGACTCTCGTTGCCGGTGCCGTAGACGCTCTGCGCCACCGTGCCGCCGTCGAGGGTGAGGCTGATGGCACCGGTGACGGTGCCCAGGGTGCTCATGTCGGTGGTGGTGTAGAGTATCTTGTTGGCGTCGTCGGAGCCCGTGGTGCCGCTGTGCTGCCACGTGAAGGTCTCGGGCTCTACGGTGCCGAAGTCGCTGAAGAGGCCCGTCTCTTTGGTGTAGCGGGATTTGGTGGGCTCGGTGCTGGGGTAGACCGGCACCTCGTTGGAGGCCGCCTTGTAGCCGCCGCCGAAGACGCTGCCCATGAAGGTGCAGCCTGTCAGCGTGGAGCTCACGGTGCCGTTCACCTTGCCCTGGCAGCCGGCGCCATAGTAGTTGCGCTGCACCGTGCAGCCGTTCAGCACGTTGGTGACGTTGCCCGTGGTGGCCAGGTCGAAGGCCGCATAGCCGGTGTAGGAACGCGCCACACCCGTGCCGCTGCCGCCGGAGTAGAGGATGAACTCGAACTTGTAGCAGCTGCCGATGCCGTAGGTGTTATTGTTCGTCAGTCGTTTGTAGGTTGTCCCGAAGGCAATGGGGAAGTCCTTGTCGGTGCCGAAGTCGACGCCGGGGTTGTCGCCATGGCGGACGTAGGTGATGGAGGTGCCGCCGAAGCCGGCGCCGTAGTATTCACCGAAGGTGGTGTTGGTGGCGTGGGTGGTGACGGTCTTGCCCGCGGCCATGTCGCCGAACTCAGGGCCGCCGCAGTAGAAGTCCACCAGACTGTTGTTCATCGTAATGTCGATGTTGCCGGTGATGCGGGCGCTGGGCGAGGTGCCGCCGCCGAAGAAACGTCCTATGACGGCGTGGTCCACCTTGGCGGTGACGTTGACGCCACTGGTGGTGGGGTTCTCCATGTAGGCGCCGAGCCACTTGTGCATCTTGCCTCCGGCGCCCCAGAACCAGATGTCGCTGCCGGTAGCCGTGGCCCCGGCGCGGTAGCCGGTCATGTAGCACTCCTCAATCTCGCCGCCGGTGACGAGGATAGGCCTGATGGTGGTTTTGCGCGCATTGTCGGTATGCGAGCCGGGGTAGAGCTCCTCCACGTATGCGTTGCCGCCAATCTGCTCGTAGCTCAATTTGTTGGCGTCGCCGCTGCGGGCACGGACAATCTGGATGAAGTAGCCGCTGTTGGCTATCCAGCGGTTGTTGCCGTGGCCGTTGTCGTTGTTGGTAAAGCCGCCGTCGTTGATTTCGCACTCGCTCATGAAGCTCACGCAGGTCTCGGTCAATTCGAACCATCCCTTGCCGTGCCAGATGCCGATGGTGGGATAGGGGGTGCTGCCCGTGACGCGCTCGGCCATACCCATGCCAATGTTGGGCACAAAATCGAAGCGTATGGGCGGTATCTCCGTGCGGTCCTTGGTGTGGTAGGAGTACCAGCCGTAGTCGGGCTCCTGGTTCTTGTCCTCGTCCACGCTCATGATGGTGCAGGCCTTGGCCGTGTTGAGCGGCGTCTGGCCCACGGCGTTCTGGTTATAGTGGTAGTTGCCCACCAGCACGATGGCCTGGCTGTGGGGGTTGGTGCTGGTGTTCAGGTCGCCCACCAGGGTGCTGAGGTTGGTGTATACTGTCTGGTCGTGATAGGTGTTGGGCACTGTCCAGCCCAGGTTGGTCTGCCCGCCGTAGGAGGTGTTGTAGCCGAAGTCCGACCGGGCGTCGCTCAGGTAGTAGGCTGTGGCGAAGTTGGCCTCGATGCTGATGGCCGTCACGCCGTAGGGCACAATGTAGTTGCCGCCCTGGGCGAAGATGTAGGGGTTGTTGGTGGCGTCGTAGATGTCCTTCTGCGGATTGTCGCGGTCGGTGAAGTTATAAGGCTCGTCGGCGGGGATGTTGAAGGAGGTGTAGGCGGCGCCGTCCTTGGTGACGGAGGTAATCTTCCAGCCGGTGACCACCGTGCTGTAGTCGTTCTGCGTCCAGAGCTCGTTGGCGAACGGCAGCACCACCTTGCCCCACGTGAAGTCGTAGCGCGCGGTGTCCATGTCGGTGATGGGCAGCTTGACGCTGCCTGTGGTGCCGCCAATGGTGTAGTTCACCGTCAGGTAGCCGTCGGTGCCCATGCTGTCGATGAGCTTGCCGGCATAGTCGGCCGTGGTGGCGGGCAGGTTGTTCTTGATGTCCTGCGTGGTGCGGTGCGTACCGCTCGGCCACGGCTCGATGATGGGGTAGGGGGCCACCTCGGGCTTGAGCACCCAGTGGCCTATCTCGGCCACCTGCTTCGCTGTGGGCTGGGCACCGAAGAGGAAGTAGGCCGCCATCTCGCGGTGTGTATTCAGGATGTGGCGGTAGAAGGGGAAGCGCGTCAGGAAAGCGTCCTTGTCGATGGCCAACTGGTCGTTGTAGGCCTTGTAGGTGAGGTTGGCGCGCGAGCGGTAGTAGTTGTACTCCGTCAGCTTCTGCACGTTGTCGGTGTGGTTGCCGCCGTAGACGGGCGAGCGGTTGGTGCCGGTAGTCATGTCGCCGTACATCATGCACATGGCTATGCGCACGCCGTTGGCATCGACCGTCGTGGTGCCGCTGACGGTGCCCTGGTTGCGGCCCACGATGCCGGCGGCGTAGGTGCCGCCAACAACGGTAGCGTAGCTGTAGCAGTTCACCACGCGCACGTTACTGCCCGTATATGCAAAGTTTCTGATGGTGCCCACCAGGCCGCCCACGTAGCGCGTGCCCTGCACCGTGGAAGCCGTCGTGGCCAGCACGCCGCAGTTGTACACCTTGGTGTTGCCCGTGGCGGTGACGCACACGGCGCCGGCGTCGGCGTCGGCGCCCGTGCGGTTGATGTTAACGTTATCGAGCCGCAGATTCTTCACCGTGGCCCCGTTGAGGGTGTTGAAGAGCGGAACGGTGAGGCCGCTGATAGTATGGTAGCCTCCGTCGAGGGTTCCCCTGAAGGTGGTGAAATCAGTAAAACCGCCGAATCCCGAGGCGTCGATGTCGGCTGCCAAGACATAGTTGCCGTAGGCCGAGGTGATTTGTGAGAGGCTGGTGACAGATGTCTGTGCACCGGCCGACATGGAGGCAATGCTGAACCCGAGGAGCAGTAGTAGTCTCGTCAGTCCTTTCAGTCTGTTGCTTTTTTGCATTATGCCCATGGCATTAGCTTTTTTTCTTTTTTTAATTGTATTATTGCGACTATTTACTTATACCATCATTATATCCCAACGTGTTGAGTACCACCCCAATAGGCAATACATCAACACACAGGTTAGAATGCAAAGATACGAAAAAATATCGACACTAGAGGATTTTAACTATTTTTATCGAAATGTTAAAATCCAGACTAACACGCACTTCAAGGCTACCAAGATAGCCTAAAATCGGTGCTCCCTCCTCCGCTTGGGCTACCATAGGCTCATCTTCCCGTGCAGCATCGACGGCTCGCACTCATGCCTTCGAAGTGACAAAAAGGTACGTTCTGGGTGGTCAAATGTTAAAATCACGGTTCATCTACGGTGCATGTACGGTGCATGTACGGATGAAGTACGGTGCAGATACGTAGCGGGTGGATAGGATATCCGATTTGGTCAGAATGATTTTTTTTTGTATCTTTGCCGGCAGATTATGACCCTCTACAACCCATATATGAGCACCTGCAAACTCTTCTTAAACATCAAGAAGAGAGACGCTTATATCATCCACTAAAGATTCCCGACAGGCCTCTTGGCAGGCTGTTGGACCATTCCGAATCGACCTCGCAACAACCGTACGAGAGGTCGGATAGATTTTAACAGAGTGTTAAAAAAATACAAATAATCATAAAAAAATTAACATTATGGAACTACCATTTGCAGAATCTTGGAAAATTAAGATGGTTGAACCCATCAAAAAGAGCACTCGCGAGCAGCGCGAGCAGTGGCTGAAAGAGGCCCACAACAACGTCTTCATGCTGAAGAGCGACTACGTCTACATCGACCTGCTGACCGACAGCGGCACCGGTGCCATGAGCGACCGCCAGTGGGCCGCTATGATGCAGGGCGACGAGAGCTACGGCGGCGCCCGCTCGTTCTACCACATGAAAGACACCATCACCGAGCTCACCGGCTTCGAGTACGTCATCCCCACCCACCAGGGCCGCGCAGCCGAGAACGTGCTGTTCAGCTATCTGGTGAAGCCCGGCATGGTAGTGCCCGGCAACGCCCACTTCGACACCACCAAGGGCCACATCGAGAGCCGCAAGGCCTTCGCCATCGACGTCACTGTCAAGGAGGCCTACGACACCCAGCTCGAGGTGCCCTTCAAAGGCAACGTGGACCTGGCCAAGCTGGAGAAAGTGCTGCAGGAGAACAAGGGCAACGTGCCCTTCATGGTGCTCACCGTCACCAACAACACCGTCGGCGGCCAGCCCGTGTCGATGCAGAACATCCGCGAGACCTGCGAACTCTGCCATAAATACGGCGTGCCCGTCAACGTGGACAGCGCCCGCTTCATCGAGAACGCCTACTTCATCAAGACCCGCGAGAAAGGCTACGAGAACAAGACCCTGCGCGAGATTGCCCTGGAGATGTTCTCCTATGCCGACAGCATGACCATGAGCGCCAAGAAGGACGGCCTGGTGAACATGGGCGGCTTCATCGCCACCAACAAGAAGGATTGGTACGAGGGTGCCAAGCTCTTCTGCATCCCCTTCGAGGGCTTCCTCACCTACGGCGGTATGAATGGCCGCGATATGGACGCCCTGGCCGTTGGCCTGAAGGAAAACATCGAGTTCGAGATGGTCGAGACCCGCATCAAACAGGTGCAGTACCTGGCCGACAAGCTCGACGAGTACGGTATCCCCTACCAGCGTCCCGCCGGTGGCCACGCCATCTTCGTCGACGGCGACAAGGTGCTGAGCAATGTTCCCAAGGAGGAGTTCCCCGCCCAGACGCTGACCTGCGAGCTCTACCTCGAGGCCGGTATCCGCGCTTGCGAGATCGGCTATGTGCTGGCCGACCGCGACCCTGTGACCCGTCAGAACCGCTTCGGTGGCAACGACTTCGTGCGCCTCTGCATCCCGCGCCGCGTCTACACCAACAACCACATGGACGTCATCGCCGCCGCCCTGAAGAATGTCTACGACCGTCGCGACACCATCAAACGCGGTCTGGAGATTACCTGGGAAGCTGAGCTGATGCGCCACTTCACCTGCCAGTTCAAGCGCTTAGGTTAATCACGATAACGCTAACAAATCCCGCCTTGTGCTACATTCGGCCCAGGATCCGAAGTGTGGCACGAGGCGGGTTTCTTTTGTGTGGGTCTATACTGCCAAATTCTGTGGAAAAAAGGGGCACGATCGGTGCAGTCGAAGCGATAAGATTTATTTAATAAATCATAAAAAATACCGACATCTATTGCCGGTATAATTTTTTTTTTTATTTTTGCACCATTACACGGCATTGTAAAATATTGCGTATGGCACTACATAGCAATATGTTACGATGCAATGTGGGTATATAAAGTGAACAAAAAATGAACATGAAAGGTAATAATACACATCGCTACGCGCGATTTTTGGCCGGAGCATTTATGCTGACTGCCGCCTTTGTCTGCGGCACACTGGATATTCAAGCCCAAGGGTCGTACACCCTGACCAACGGACGACTATGGTGGTACGAGAACCCCTCGTGGCAACCCACCCTAGACGCTGGGTGGACCGAAGACAAAGTGGGCGTGAGCGGGCTTGGCTCGCCCAACCCCACCCCTGTCTACCAAACAGAGGTAGCCTTCGACTTGAAGAATGGATCGGCACAGGTGCACCCCTACGACACCACCACGGCCAACATCACCCACATCGTGGATATGGGCGACAAATATCTCCGTCTCGACATCGATGGTATGCTCGACGGCGAGGGCGAACTGATAGCAGGCAAGACACCTGCTGTGAAATATGTGGACACCTCCGCCTTCGACCTCTACTGTGTATGGGAGCGCACCGCTAAAATGGGCAACTACTACCAGACATGGGGCAACTATCGCTTCTACCTGATGGGCGAACAAGGCAGACTGTTTATCACCCCCATCAAGATAGGCGAGGCCATCGAAGGCATTACCCAATGGTACGACTGGGACTATGGTGCCGCCATCACGAAGGTGGACTATGTGGGCGAATCGAGAAAAGAGAACTACTACTGGATATACCTCGACACCGTAGGCCTGGCTGCCGGTGCGGACGGCATTCCGGCATGGACAATGACCTCCTCCAGCTCCTACCAGCGCCCCGAAGATGTCATCTACGAGGGCTACACCTACACCACAGGCCTAAGCTATGAAGAAGCCGAAGCCGCTAGAGTGAAGAACGAGTTCAACAAGACCTACTTCTACCCCATCAGCGAAACCAACCGCAAAGCCCACGGCGTGGGAGCACTCTTCCTGCCGGTGGAGGTGATAGAGCACTCGCGCGAGGCGAAGAACCTGAGCGCCAACCAAGGACTGATGCCCCAAGGCAAAGAGGACGGCAAGACACAGGTGGTGCTGCAGAAAGTCGGCGGCGGCGATTCGACAGTGAAGATGACTAGCGACAAAGCCGACGGCATGATACGCTATGGCCAGACAGCCCGCATCGAGGCAGCAGTGGCCGGAATAGGCAGCTCGGTGACTGTACAGAAGCAGTACACCGAATATGTGCAAGAGATATACCGCTACGGCGTTCACCTGAGAAGCACCTCCCGCATCAGAGACGAATTCGGAAGCGCCGGTATACCTGTGAAACGTACCTACTACTACTGGGACGGGGCGAAACACACCACCCCCAGCAGCACCGAGAATGTGACACTACGGGCCATCGACACCACCTACTCCCTCGTGCGTAGCAGCGGTCGACTGCTGAGCCTGGAGGAACACAACAAGGTGGGCGGCGGCAAGTATGCCACCGTATACTGCCAAGACCAACCGATAGAGGACTTCAAGGCCCAGGTGAAAGTGACTATACACTATGAAGAGGACATCGAGCAGACCGAAATCATCACCGTATGGGTCAGCTCCGATGTGCCCAAGCAAAATATTCCCATAGAGAACCGCGACGGCATCAATGCCCCACTGGTGGCAGGCTATGTCTTCGGCGGCGGACGTATGGCCAACGTAGGTGGCAACACCAACGTGACCATCCACAGCTGCGACAGCATCGTGGCCGTGTATGGCGGCAACGACATAGCAGGATGGGTGCAGGGCTCGACCGGATCGAACGTACAGCTCGGCACCATCAAGACATCGGCAACAGAGCCTGTGCATGTGGGCTATGTGTATGGCGGCGGATGCGGCTACTACCACTACGCCGGACTCTTCTTCAACATCAGCAATGGCGAAGAGGCAGCAGCTGCCCGTGCTAGCTATGAAGCCACCCCCCACTCGGGTATAAACGAAGGCTCCTACTGCTTCAATGGCAAAGTGTACCCCTGGGATGCCTATAAGGATGAGGGCGTGTGGAAGAGAAAAGACGGCAGCATAGCACTGCCCGTAGTGGACCACACCTTCGCCTACCTAACTCCTGGCTCGGCAGGTGGATGCACGATGAGCGACTTTATGACATGCGAGCGTGGCGAGCACGGCGACGGCACTATCCCCTATCTAGGCAGTGCACACATCACAGTAGGTGTGTCGGACGCTACAGAGAACTACCTCCTGCACAACGACTATATTCTCGTAGACTCGCTGTTCGGTGGAGCCGAGAACGCCTTTATCGGATCGGCACACCACTCGTGGGACGAATCGTCGGACTGCACCGTGGAGATCAACGGCGGAACAATACTGGCAGTGTTCGGCGGCAACAACTATGGTGGATCGGTGGCTCCGACATCGTACACCATGATTGATGTCAAGAACACTAAACTCACCAACGACCCAGCAGCGACAGTGAACCGCCCCTATAGCGGATACGGTCGCACCTTCGGCATCCGCCACCTGTACGGTGGAGGCAACATGGTGACCAGTGCCCACGCCGAGGTGAACATCCACGGCGGCATGGTGGACAGCTGCTTCATGGGCGGCAACCGTGCCACTGTGAATCGTCCCATCGGCAATGTGAACTGCACCGGCGAACACTTCATCTACACCAACCCCAGCGTGGATGCTATAGCTAGCGGAGCACTCAACCTGCAGGCCGCTACCATCAGCGATGCTGACTGGAACAAACTGCTGGAACAGAACCCTGGCGGATACAAGAAGAACCAGGGCCTGTACAATGTGCGTGCACTGTTCGGCGGTAACAACCGTGCCGAGATGAACACCTTCAGCCAGATCAACCTGGCATCGGGCGGTGTGAACACCATATATGGCGGTGGCAACATGGGCGACATGACCAACATCCAGCCCATCGGCGACCCTGCATTCAAGCTGTACCAAATCACCAAAACAGACTTCAATGTGGACGGCTACGAGAAGGACGCAGTGGTAAGCAGCGAGGTGAGGAGTGCCTTGATGGCACACGGTGCCATCGAGAGCGACTTCACCCTCTACCGCGACTTTGAGGACTCGATCCAATATGCTTTAGGATATAAGAAATACGATGGAGGCGGAAACCTGGTGGATGCCAGTGCCGGCGACGAACAGTGGCACTACGGCGATGCTCCAGGAAGCGTAGGATGCTTCGTGCGCAGCTACCCCGGATCGCGAATCATGGTGGATAACCTCTACGGTGGTTGTCGTATCGCCAACGTGACCTCGGCAACAGGTCTGTGGCTCAGCGGAGGATGCTTCGGCAACGTACGTGGCGGTAACGATATTAGCGGCGATGTGGGAACAACGCGGCAGGAAGGCACATGGGTGGTGCTGGAAAAAAACGCCATCGTGCTTCAGAATGCCTATGGCGGATCGGATGGTTTCTACCACTGTATCGACCACGTCAGCAGACGCTACATCGCCACTAGCGAAGCAGAAATGAACGAGGAACTGATGAGCAACGACCCCTACGACGACTATATCGGCATGTTGGTCCCGACACACAACAAGACCAATATGTATGTAAAAGGTGGCACGGTGCTCTACTCGGTGTACGGCGGCGGTGTGATGACAGACGTGGGATTCGAAAACGGTCTGAACTACTACCGTCACGACTATCAGAGCAATACAGATGTCTCGCTCGTGAATCCGACCGGATCACGCAACGGATCGATCCACTTCCAGCTGTCGGGTACAGCAGAGGTGGGTAGCCGCTACTATCACCAAAATGCCCTCAGCAGCAATACCCTCGATGGAACACTGGATTGGCGCAAAGACAATCTGTCGATTGAAGGGAGCAGTATGACCGGACACGCCCGTCGCGCAGCACTGGTGACACGCAAGAAGAACAATAGCCTGAACGAGGCATACGACGTGGTAGCCAACCACGACGGCAATGTGTACGGAGGCGGCTACCTGGCTTCGGTATGGGGTCTGGGCTATGCCTATGTGGGCGGATCGCCGGTGGTGTACGGATCGTTCTATGCAGGCAACGACTGCAACGGACGTATCGAGAGCTTCGGTACCTACAGCATGCAGGGTGTGGCAGCTAAAGACTACACAGCTTCCGACAATACGACACACCTCAACATTGAGATTGTGAAAGAAGACGGAACGGGAACAACCCTGAACTCTGCCTACTCTTCGTATGTGCTGATCGAAGGAACACCTCAAATCACCTCGGTATACGGTTCCGGTAACGGTGCATACAACTACGGAGCACCCGACCGTCCACAATACTCGAGCGTGGAACCTGTCTGTCTGGATGCCGCTTCGAGCACGAACCGTCCGGAACAGTCGTCTACATTTATTGACATTCATACCTCGGGCGGATTCATCGACACGGTGTTCGGTGGCGGTAACGGTATTGGTGTGACAGACGCAGTAACAATACTGCTGAACAACCAGATGCTGCACAACCCCGACCGTATAGCTGCAACGGCAGTGACCGACCGCAACGGTAAAAGTAATAATGATACATTATTTGTAGGTACTATATTCGGTGGTAACAACCTGGAGAAGATGACCTGTGTGCCCAACATACGCTTGGCTAAGGGTATGGTGAAGAACGTGTTTGGAGGTGGCAACGCAGGTGCCATGACAGGTATCACCTCGAAGAAAGACCTGTGTGGACACATGGTGGACAGCCTTTCTACATACATATTGGTAGAAAGTGAGAATGTGACCGTGGCCGACAGTATCTTTGGCGGATGCCGTATGGCAGATGTGGAATATAAAGCCTTTATCGATGTGCGTAACACCACAGAGAGCGGTATCGACTACATCTTCGGCGGCAACGACATCAGCGGCACCATCAAGCAGTTCACACGTATCGATGTAAGCGGCGGCTCGGTGAACCATATCTTCGGCGGTTCGAACGGTAGATACGACTACCGGACCTATGGCGGTATGGAAAACGATGGAAAATACAACGTTTATGAATTCGGAACCGACAACTTGATAGCCACAGGTACCACAGGAGTGCCCAATGTGGACTCGACCAACGTCAACCTCTATGGCGGTACCATCCGTTCGGAGGTGTTCGGAGGTGGAAACCTGGGCGACTGCCGTCTGACACGAGTGGAGGTGAACGACATGCTGGCGACAACCGACAAGACCTGTAATCTGGCAGGAAAGACACTCGACCTCACACTCCACGCTGCCGTGTATGGTGGCGGTAAGGGTATCGACGACGACCTGAACCAGCGGCCACGCCGAGGCAATGTGATAGGTAACGACAACGGTGCAGCTGCCACACATGTAGAATTACACCACGCTAACACAGTACACGACGCACGCGCCTATGGTGGCGGTCGAGGTGGCGATGTGGACAACACCTACATCAGAGCCTACGACACATGGTCGCAGAGTTTCGAAGCCATCTATGGTGGATGCTGGGGTTCGGATGTGAACCAAGTGGCACATGTCATCATGGAAGGTTCGGTGAAGAACGAAACAGACACGACAGCCCGCAACGTGTATGGCGGTAACGACTTCACAGGCAATGTGTACAGGACCGACATACAGATACTTAGCGGTCGCTACGGAAATATATTCGGTGGCGGAAATGGCAACTATGATGAAACAAAGTATAATCCCACGAGTGAACCATCATCGCCCTACTACGGTGAAAACAAGCGCCTCTTCGTGCCCAACAACGAGTATGCGGTGATCAACTTTGAGGATGGTATCGTCACCGGCAACCTCTATGGTGGAGGTCGACAAGGCACCACCCTCCGGTATAAGACCAATCCTGACAACACCCACATGGTGGATCCCAACAACAGGTTTATACCCGATACAGCTCGTGAATACTATGCCGACCGTAATACCAATTACACAGATGCCACCGACTATTCATATATATTAGTGAATGTACATGGCGGCAACTTCGAGCACAATATCTTTGCAGGTGCTATGGGTGTGAATAAAGGAAGCCAACTGATGTATGGCCTCAAACAGCTCAACATGGACGGAGGCATGGTTCATGAGAGTGTGTACGGAGGTTCGGAGAACGTCAACGACGGCTATCCAGTCACTCTCGGTTCGGCCAAAGAGGATCCTGCAGAAACAAAGGAAAAGACCAAGCTGCGTCCTTCGTCGATTCTGAACATTGCCGGCGGATATATCACCAACAACGTATATGGCGGTGGCTATTTGGGTGACATTTATGGCTCTTCATTCGTGAATATCGGCGTGAACGCCATCGAGAACTCGAAAGTGTGGGAATGGGAAGTGAATGGCCAAGACAATGCCTACATCATGTTTAAACCTGGATACTCCTATAATGATGGAGGATCCACCACTTATGGATATGTGGACGAACTGCTTGCCAATGAGCTGCAACTGTATGCCTCGGTATACTCCGGAGCCAACTGGGGTAACAATACGGGTAGTTCAGACTTCTCCAAGAGAGGTTTCTTCGGTGGAGAAAGCCACATATATGTGGACGGCTTGGGCTATAAAACATTCATGACCGAGGTGGGCAAGCAACAGATGAATATCGGTAAGAGCCTGATCGGTGCCGGCACATCGGCTGAAGGTGGCGACGTGTATAGTCGTATAGATTTACGCAACTACGGTGCAATGACCGACCGCTGCATACCCACTCGTAACCTTGCTGCTATTCAACGTGCCGACGGGGTATGGCTGAACAATACAGCAATCAACTACACAGGTTCGACCGATGCTATTTCGGCTTACCTCAGCAATCAGGTCACCTTCAACCGTATCGATACCCTCAACTGCGTCGGCTACAATGTGATTGACGTCAATGCCACTGTCACCAACGTGGGCGAGGTGAATTTCTATAAACAAGAAGCATGGCCCTACCAAAACTTTGTTCTGACCGACCGCCTCATCGGAACTAGCAATGCAGAAAATGTATGCCTAGAGAGTGCGGACATTTGTGACAAACTAGATGTAATCGACCGAAATGATGTTGATAAGGCATTCACAGCTTTAGTAATGAACAACGGTATCAACGTGGACTTCATTGACGAAGCAGGTAAGTATTCTCCTGTATTCGGTTTCGCATACGTGATAGCACAAACCAATACAAATGCAGTTATCACAGCATTAGCTAAATTCGACGGAGGAAGCGTAGGAAGCGATCCAATATGGACTACCACCAAGCATGGCAATACTGTTGAATATGGCGGATTCCTCCCATCCTGCACGGATTCACTGCAAGTAATCACTGGTAAGAGCGGTGATAACAATGAAGATTTAACTTGGTGCACCATTGATCCTAATGCAGCCACACACTGCAGCACAAATGGGACCGAGCAATACCCATATAGCAACTATGGCACAGACTACCGTGTATGGACAATCGGCAAAGGAAAACGTCGTCGCTACGCGGTAATTCTAGCTCATGCAGAACCTGCTAAACTGCAACCTATAGACCCAGCTGATTCCTCTAACAAGGAGAACTGGAAGAACCAATTCTTCCGTGCCAACGAAGGATCTAATGACTATAGCCTTGCTTTGGCACATAGCCAATTAATACTGCCTCCAACCACACCAGGACACTATTACAAGATCTCTACTGCTGGTGTGACCATCTCGGACGACAACAATGAAATGGATCTAGCCACAGGCGGATGGAATCCAAATAGTTGGCAGTCGGTCAGTAACACATGGGAGACCCCAAACGCAGATGGTTCAAAGGGCAAATGGGTCGGCAATACTGGAGAAGATATCTCTGGTGTAAAAGCTATTGTACAGAACCCTGGTAAATACTTCGGACTGATGATGTCATCGGGTGAAAACTTCGCAGTCGATGGAGAAGGCCACTACATCAAACCACAATCATGCGGTGACGACTGGACAGGTTCAACCCTGCTATCTGGTAACTTCAACGTCAACGAGATCAACAATTTCACCACAGCCGAAGTCGGTGTTAAAAAGAACACCACTCCAATACTTGACCTATTCCTTACCTACAATCCAAACTTCTCTAACACCCTTGTAGGTGCCGTCACATTCACACTGGTCGAATGTGTCTATCAAGGACCACAAGACCAAGGAGATGGAAAAACCTTCAAAGACGTGAATGGCCAGCTGGTAAGTGCTACAGGATACCTGGTAAATGCAGAGGGTAAATATATAGATCAGAATCAAAATGTGCTGGCTGACCAGGACGATGTATCTAAACGTGTAAGAGGAAACTTCGACAAAACCATCAATGCCGATATTGATATAGAGATTACCATATCGACAATTCTGGAAAGCTTCAACAACCTCGAATACGAAATGCTTGCGATGTTCAACGAAGGACGTAGCAACATCTTCGCCCGCAAAGCCATTCTGCCAGCTACACTAGAGCCCCGCGAGGTATACATTGAAAGCATTGAGTGGGCACCAACCGATATTTCGACAACAACCCCTGAAAACATAAGTGGTAATGGCGAATGGCTTGGTGCATCCGATCCAAACAATGGCCACTTCAAGCTAACCAGTGATTCAGTGAATACCTCTGGAAACAACACCACATTCGGACTACGACTGCATGCCTCGGATGCTGTATCAAGCACACTTACTGCTTCCGAGGGATGGTACACTCGTGATATTATATCCCCGGCCAACCTGGTTACAATGTGCGGTAAGAGCGGTATTTTCGCAAACACGGGTGACATTGACAAGCCCTATGATCACACTCCCATATCTCTTATGAACCTCAGCAACGAAAACCTTGGTAAACGTATCGGAGTGGTGGATGGACGTGGCGAATCCGCTATCGATCTAGAGCTCATCTTCGACGGAACACAGGTCTATCCAAAGATCGAAAACAAAGGCTATATCGGTAAGGCTATACTACACATGGCATCCTATAAGCCCAAGATGTATGATAATAGAAACGAGTTTACAATCACAATCAACGTCAAATCACGCGATAAAGGCGATACGATTTACTTGGCATCAGCCAATAGCGTTAGTCGCGGAGACTACACATTGACTTATGGTGACAACAATTCCGATAACTTCAAGAATTATCCTGGCAAACGTCCCAGTACCTATCTCAAATCCTTCCAGGAAGCATTAAGCAATAGTATTTATCAAGAAGGAGATGTGTTAGCCATTCTTGATGCAGTAACCATAGGAGCAGACAACACAGCCCATATCCGCGGCTACGAGTACATGCCCATCCCGATTATCCGTTATTATGGTCACCACAGCGACTTCCCGGGCGAAAAATGCATCTATCGCGGTCCTATGATTGTGGTGTCGGGAGCCAATGCCAGCCTCCGTGCTACATGTATCGACTTCCAGGGCTCAGCCATCGGTAAAATGGAAACCAAGAGTGCAGCCTTTACCTCTGAAGAAAGCATGATAGCACTTCAAACAGGTGAAGCTCGCAACAAGTACGCCGACACCAATATGTCGTTCGCACCTATCATCCAGGTCATGAATGGCGGTGTGGTGGAACTGGAGAATGGAACCATAGTGGAAGAAAACTTCAACGCCTACGGAGACGGAACCATCCCCGGCCAAACCGACAAGACATTCTTCGGTGCTATCAATGTAGCAACTGGTGGTACACTACAACTCCACAACAATGTGATAGTGCGGAACAACCTGTCGTCCAAACTCGGCACTTCGGAAGCACACCATCCAACCAATGGTGCAATATATGTGGACGGAGGAGAAATTCAACTGTTGGAATCCAGTCTCAACTCAGTACTCAGCATCGAAAACAACAGACTCTTTGACGGTGGAACCTACTGGAAGCAGGTTAAGGATGGCGATAAACTGATGCGCTATGCCTTTGACAACACTCAGACCGCAGTTAAAGGTGCTAAGCTAGCCAATGTGCTACTGACACGTACTGCCCCCACAAGCGGCGATGTACAGATGAAAGACGGGCAAACCGACCTCATCACCTTCTCGAGCGACCTATCGAGCAAATGGAGAATTGGTGTGAGCAAGTGGTTCCCAGGCTATGACCCTCTAGTACGTGACACCATCCAGATTGCCTATAACGCAACAGGTTCTTTCACCACATCCATTTACGAAAAAGGAATCTTCTTCTCCGACGAAGACGAATATATTTTCGCCAACACCGGTGTCGATCCACATCGAATCTACTTGCAACGTTGTGCTTCCTTCAAGATGCAAGAGGCCTCGGGTACCTTCCCCGAATATGCCGATATCAAGGGACTAAAACCCAATAGTGTACTTGAATACTATGCCAACCCCGAAGTAAGCTGTCCTACCGGAGGCGACTTGATAACTTATCGTGTACAGGGAGGCTTCTTCCCCTATACCTACGAATGGATACTCAAAGAAGGCGACGACGGCGAAGAAACCACCGTTCGTACACGAACCACCACCGGCGACAACGAAACCGTCCTCGACCGAGTGAAAAACGGCAACTTCAACCTATTCAACAACGCAGTAGAAGATGTCTACACAACCTCATCGGTTGGATCTACGCGTAATGCCAACAACAAGGTGTACAACTACACACTTATCGCCAACGACATCACCAAACACTGCGAACTCAAAAAGAAGATCCAGACAACCATCACTATCAATGCCGGCAACAACAATTGGACTGCTGCTGCACCCGTAGAGAACTGGACCAACGTCCAGGCTCCTAATGACCCACCCGTTGTTGCAGCCGGCACACGCAACTTCCCAGGTGTCAAGATCAGACCGATTGTATGGTCCGATCGTTCTTTGGGCACCATACTGGTACACACCTTTGAAGGTGTCGAAAAAGAGAACACAAAAAATGACTCCATCTACGTCATCGACGGCGAAACCCGCGAAGACCTTGACGATATCTACTTCTGCCAAGGAGACCGCATCCGCTTGGCCACATGGCCACGCCAGAAAAAGGTATCTGTCGACCCCGACCCGGAGAAGTGGGAACCCACCTCGAAATTCATCATGTGGGACTTCGACCCCTATTACTCCAACGAAATCGAATACACCGTACCGGCCACCGATGCTACAGTTGTTGCCTACTACGGTCCATTTGACTACTGGAAAGATGTGATCAGCACCCCGACGAAAGGACATGTACGTTACGACAACACCGATGAGTATGAGGTAGACGGCACCAAACAGTCAGGCGACGGCTTCGTGGTAACCCATCACGGCGATGTGCACATCTATGACAAGGAAGGCTTGGCTTGGTTCATCAGTTCCGTCAACGGACTAAACGGTACACAAGCCACCCCCTACTACTTCAACACCGTCTACCTGCACGAGATGAAGGATAACGATGACAACGTAGTGCCCTACGACATGAAAGACCACAAGTGGACTGCCGTGGGTCTCTCGCAGCACCCCTTCCGTGGCCGCTTTGTCGGTGTGGGTAACGACTGGAACGATACCGATCCTTCCACCACTACAGATGGCAAGAAAGTGGTCATCAAGAACATCCTAGTCGACGAGCCCAACTCCGACTATGCAGGTTTCTTCGCTCATCTAGACAAAGCCACCGTGGAGAATATCGAGCTCAACAGCGCGCTGATTCGTGGCTCACAGTATGTGGGAACATTGGCTGCCGAGTCGAACGGATCGAAGGTCGACAAAGTGGTGGTTGCAGACGCTTCCGACACCCAGAGCAACGGCGATGTAGAAGGAGTCACCACTACTACAATCCTCACCACACGCCATACCAGCGGTGGACTGATTGGTAAGTCGAAAGACGACAACCTCTCCAACCTGAACATCAGTGCCAAATATGTGGGTAATGCCGTCTACACCGGAGGTATTATCGGCTATGGCACCGGTTCCACCAAGGTAGAAAACAGCAGCGTCCGCAACACCAACGTCATGCAGGCTCTCTACAGCGGCGGTATAGCAGGTTATCTCGACGGTAAGGCTCCTGTCAGCCTCTTCCACCGTAGCAAGAACAATAGCAAGGCTGCTATCCGTAACAACTATATACGTTTCGAGGCAGTAGAGACAGCAGAGCATGTGGGAGGTATCGTTGGCTACGCCAAAAACACCATCATCCAGAACAACTACGTCTACGGCCAAATGGTAGGCACTGTGAACGATGGAGCAGTGGGCGGCGAAATCGATGGCGGTACAGAGGCAAGCTACAACTACTACGCAGTAAGAAGCACCCTCAACGAAGTGGGCCAACAGAAACCGGGCTCAACCATCAGTGCCACCTACTCATTCGATGGCAGTGGCAATCAGGTGCTCTTAAGCGAGAAGAGCTTTGGTACCAACAACCTGACCCGAGCACTCAACCTCTGGGTACGTGAACAAGGTGGCAGCTACAACACCTGGCGTAGCGACATCGAGGGAGTCAATAACGGATATCCACGCTTCGGCACACCCGACCTCATACCCGTACACGAGACAGTGGTCATCAATGGATGCGACAGCGTGGAATGGGACGGCACAGTCTACTACTTCGATGCCGAAGCTGAGAGCCACGTTATCGACTCGTTGATGATGGTGGACAGCACAGCCCGACTCATCATCAAGGTGCACTACACAAGCCGCGAACAGTATAACGACAGCATGACCGTCGGCAATGACTACTACGGCTACGGCTTCACCTTCACAGCTGCCGAGTCCGAACTGCTCCGTGCCACCATACGTCAATTCGGCAAAGCCACCATCGTGCTGACCGACACACTGCAGAGCGTGACTGGATGCGACAGCATCATCTGCCTCTCGCTCACCGTTGGTGACGATGGTAACAGCAATCTCGGCACCGACGAACCCTCCATCGTCAAACGTCCAGAAATCAAAGTCTACCCCAACCCGACCACAGGACGTGTTACCGTGGAGGCAGACGACATACAACGTGTCGAACTCTACGACAACGAAGGCCGTCGCCTACAGGACTACACCACCAGCGACCGCCAGCAGGTCACCGTCGATGTAACGGGCTATGCTTCCGGCTCCTACTACCTACGCATCCACACACCACAAGATGTCACGATTCAGAAACTTATCAAGAAATGAAACGAGAATATATTAAACCGATCCTAGAAGTATTCCCTTACCGTCCGGAGAGGGGCTATTCTGCCACAGTGGGTAACTATACCGACGAGGTGCGCAAGGATGACTATGTGCTCATACAAGGAGGCGACCGCAACATCATGCGTTCGACCGACGAATACACTGAATACACAAACAAAGAGGGCGAATACGAGATCGGTCTATGGGAATAGACTGTCGCAGTACAATAAAAAAAAGGACTACACTATGTATAAAACAAGGCATATACTCATACTTTTGGCCACTGCCATAGCGCTGTCGCTAACAGGGTGTCAGCCTGAACCCACAAAGAGAACCTTCTCTTTCGAGGCATACACCGAACAATGGCAGAACGACACCAAAGTCCATATCGACAATAACGAACAGTGGATCTATTGGGAAAACGGCGACGAAATAAGTATCGGAAGCAACACCACAGGAAACACCCAAGGATGGCTGACAGGTGGCGGAGCGGAAGACTGGGAAAACTACAGCAGTGTCTTTATCTGTGCACTGAATGAGGAGTCGAAATACTTCTTAGGTCTCCACCCCTATTCCGACCTCAATGTCATTTCCTATGGCTCATCCGACGCAGAACACCACTTCGATGTAGCCACCCTCTATCTGAACGATGTGCAGACCTACCGCACCGATTCGCGTGGCGACCACACCTTCGACCGCTCGGTACTGCCCATGGTGGCCTGGAGCGGACACGAATGGAATGCCGAAGGCAAAGAGCCGCGACTCGACTTCCACACCATGGCAGCCTTGGTGCGCCTGCAGTTCTTCAACAATACTGGCAGCGACCAGGTCATCAAGCAAATCACCATCGCAGCCGAAACACCTGCATCCGGCGATGTGGAAGAAGGTCAAAAGACCAACACCCACCTCAGTGGCCTCTTCGATGTCGTAGCCAAACATGGTGCCAACCCCTTCCTCGAACACAAGAGCGATGGTGGCAACACTATCACCATCAAATGCGCCAACGACAGCGACACCATCGATTTCAAGCAGGGCTCGCTACGCAGCTTCTACGTTGTTCTCCCCTCGATGGCCGGACACGACACAAGCACTGTCTATCGCCTCAACGTCACCGTAACCAATGCCGACGGCAAAAAGTTCAGCAAACAGATTCAGCGTGTACGCACCCGTCGCCGCAGTATGACCTATATGCAGGCCATCGGCATCACAAAGTTCGATGCGAGCGATGGCGACGGAAGCATAGGCCTGGTAGGTAACGGCACCGAAGAGCGCCCCTTCAAGATATACACCGCTGCCGATATGGTATATCTTCGCAACTGTTTCAACAGCGATGGCGCCGACAAGTATGTGAACGGACAGAAAGTCACCGCACAGACCGTGTTCCACATCATGAACAATATCGACGTGTCGTCGGTATGGAATACCGCAGGTGTGAATATGGGCATCAACCACTTCAAGGGCATAATGCGTTTTAAAGGCAACAGCACAAGCCCCGGAATCATAAACAATACGGCAGCACCTATCTTCGAGGAGATCACTGCCGACGGAGTGGTAGAAGGACTCACCATCAAATACTATCACCCCACCGGCGAAGGTACCCTCTCGCTTGTCCCTTCCAACATCTACTTCTCCCCCTTCGTGCGCAACAACAACGGCACCATACGCGACTGTCATGTCACCACCGTCTCGGGCTCTGGCCCAGTGGCCATCACACCCACCCAAAGCCTCAAGTTTGGCGGCATTTGCGGTAGCAACACCGGCACCGTCGAAAACAGCGACTGCACCCTGCGACTGTCATTCAACAACTTGGTAAGCTACGGTGGCATCTGCCACGACAACAGCGGCGAGGTGAAAGGATGCAACACCTCTTCGCAACTAAGTATCAACGGTGGCAGCAATGCCGGTGGCATCGTGAATACAAACACCGGCACAGTACGCGACTGCTACTATGCCGCACAACTCTCCAACGTGGGAGGCACCAACTGGGGCGGCATTGTATATAGCAACAACAGTGGCACCGTCGAGCATTGCTATACCGCCAAATCGTCGACCCTTGGCACCAAGGGCACAGCCACTATCGGAGGTATAGTGAACAACACCAACACCTCCAGCAGCAACAAGATAGACTACTGTTGGAATGGTGCCAACCTGAGCAGCACCAATGTGGGCGGCATCATATACGCTCTCCATGGCGGCACATGTGTCAACTGCTTCATCGACGATTCGTCGCGTATCATCAGCGTCATCGAAAGTGCCTCCGATCACTATGCCGGCGGACTGGTGGCCACAATGAATGGTGGAAGTATCGAAAACAGCTACATCATCATCAGCCATTTAGACAATGTCATCAGCGATAGCAAACTAGTGGCTGGCACACTGGTAGGCAATCTTACAGGAGGTTCGCTGAGCAACTGCTACTCTATCAACACTCATGGCACACGCAATTTCTATGGCAACAAAGCCGCATCGGGTGTCACAATGAAAAATTGCTATCAAGTGAGCCACACCGGACCGGATGCCGATGGCATCACCGCCTACTATAACCGCAACAACGAGGGAGACGACCTATACACAGCCCTAAGCAGCAACTCGGGCTCCGGATGGAAAGAATGGAAATATGACGGGACAGGACTCTCCACTTCTGCCCAAGCAGCACTGCTGCCATGGCTGGAGCAATACACACTGAATATAACATCGCCCTCCCCATCATTCAAACATCGGCGATAGGCACCCCGCCAGTTACTATCAACTGACGCAACAACACAACAGACAGGCTTGTATCCTACATCCCTGTCTGTTTTCTTTTTACCATATCGTACACTATACCGATAATATTCGTCTCCATACCCGCAACACTTTTATTTTTAGGAATATACCGAATTTAACATTTATAAAGCACTATATATCAGTACCCTCCACCTACCACAACCGTACTTCATCCGTACATGCACCGTACATGCACCGTAGATGAACCGTGATTGCCGTGTGCCGACACGGACCTTTGGCGGAGCATCCACGCGGCATACACTCCGGATTCTGCCTTGTAGGGCAACTGCTGCAGATGACCATCCCCGCCCCGACCACCACCCTGCACCTCGACATCCACGCACTGCCCGCCGGAGCCTACCTGCTGAAGGTGTCTACCCCCAATGGCACCGCCAGCCGCAGGCTGCTGGTGCAGTGAGGAATACATTTGTGTGTCCATATAGATGAACGTGTCCCACCAGCCCTCGGAAGAAGGGCTGGTGGGACTTACTATATTATCCTCAGCCTCAATCAGCATCTCCACAATCACCTATATGCCTCTCTTAAACTGCATTAGGATGCCTGAATGCCGAGGTTGAGTCTACGGAGGAATCTTTTTTCGCATGGGAACAATAAAACACATATCCTAGCGTTAGAAGAGAAGATTATGAATAAAAGGGTCACAATAATTGTATTGTTGCTGCTGTCGGCATGGGGGGTACAATCCCAAACGGCAGAAGAGGTCGACACCTCGCGCATACATGTGAGAGTATCGACCGGAATGGCATTTATGAATGGCTTTGGACAGAACCGGAGCCTGCAATGGATCGCCCCACGCTTCGAGCTGAAGCCGAACGACAGGCTCACAGTAGTGTCGGGATTTGCCTTGGCTGGCAACCTATTGCCACAGGGGGTTCGTAAGGTAGACTACAACCTCGACCTCACATCGCAGATCTATGGCACACAGATGACAGCGCTATGGGCAGCTGCCCGCTACCAGGTCAGCGACCAACTGGCCGTATGGGGCGGAGTGGCCCACGCGAGTGGATACTTCCAGCCGCTATGGTACAACGAGAGTCTGCCGACGCAGCCGACAGCGGTGAGCGGGGGACTAGAATGGGCGATGCCAAATGGTGGATTGCTGGAATTCCACTTCAACATAGTGCGTGACCCCTACGGCACCTTTATCCCCGACCCCTACATGAACGGCTTTGGCTATGGCATGTTCGACACCGGATGGGGAATGTACAGCGGCGACTGGCCCTGGTAGACAAAACGAGAGAAATAACATCCAATGGAATATAATACACAACGCCCCCTACTGAAAATCAACGACTATGGTCGGACGGTCACCAAAATGATCGACTACGCCAAGACGCTCCCCACACGTGAGGAGCGGACCCAAATGGCTCGCAAGATAATAGGTGTAATGGCCCTGCTCAATCCCAAACTGAAAGACCGCACGGAGTTCCATCACATCCTGTGGGATCACCTAATGATCATGGCAGACTACAATCTAGACTGCGACTGTCCGTACGAGATCGACCGCGAAAAGACCGAATCGTTCCATCCCCACCGCATCAAGCTACAAGAGAGCAAGATACGCTATCGTCACTATGGACGTGCCATGGAAGCAATGATAGCGGCAGTGGCCGAAATGCCTGCTGGCTACACACGCGACGAGATTACAGCACAGATCGCCCACGCCATGAAACGCAAATACCTGCAGTGGAACCGCGACACAGTGGACGACGAAATGATAGCACAACAGCTGCTCGAACTCAGCAACGGGCGATTGACACTGCCTGAGGGATTCCAGTTCCACCCCACAGAGGAACTGCTGCAAAACATGGAGGCTGCAGCCAACGACCCCAAGAAGAAGAAAAAGAAGAAGAAGAAAAAACACGCTTAGTATCCATTCTTCGACACTGAACTAAACAATAATATTCCCCATCCGATTGACTTATGGCAAGTTTCGAAATAACAGGCGGTCGCAAACTGCGAGGCGAAATTACACCACAGGGGGCTAAGAACGAGGCTCTGCAGGTGCTGTGTGCCGTGTTGCTCACTAGCGAGCGAGTGCGAATCAGCGATGTGCCGGACATACGCGATGTGAACCGGCTGATCGAACTGCTTCAGCTGCTCGGTGTCAATGTGCGTCAAGACGTTAGTTCCACCACCGACAGCGGGCGCACCTTCGAGTTTCAGGCCAACGATGTCAATCTGGAAGTGCTGAACAGCCCCGAATATAGGGAACAGGCCGGAACACTACGAGGCAGTATCATGCTAGTGGGGCCGCTACTGTCGCGATTTGGGCATGCCGTAGTACCGCAACCGGGAGGCGACAAGATAGGAAGACGGAGATTGGACACCCACTTTATCGGCATGGAACGCCTAGGTGCAACTGTGGAATACAAACGCGGTGCCTACCTTGTGGATGCCAAGAAACTGAAAGGCTGCTACATGCTTCTCGACGAGGCAAGCGTCACCGGCACAGCCAACCTGGTGATGGCAGCTGTGCTGGCCCGAGGCACCACTACCATTATGAATGCTGCCTGCGAACCCTACGTATACCAACTGTGTAAGATGCTGAACAACATGGGAGCCCGTATCAGTGGTGTAGGGAGCAATCTGCTCACCATCAAGGGAGTGAAGGAATTGCACGGATGCGAACACCGGTTATTGCCCGATATGATCGAGGTGGGCTCGTTTATCGGTATGGCGGCCATGACACAGGCCGACCTGACCATCAAGAATGCACATGTGGAACATCTGGGACTGATACCACAGGTGTTTCGTCGCCTCGGAATAGAAGTGTGGCAGAAAGGCGACGACCTATATATACCGTCGCAAGAGCACTATGAGATAGAGCGCTTTATGGACGGTTCCATTATGACAATAGCCGATGCACCATGGCCTGGATTCACTCCAGACCTTATCAGCATAGCCCTAGTAGTTGCCACACAAGCCAAGGGAAGCGTGCTGATACATCAAAAGATGTTCGAAAGCAGGCTGTTCTTCGTCGACAAACTGATCGACATGGGAGCACAAATCATACTGTGCGACCCACATAGGGCCACGGTGATAGGCCTGGATCGGGAGCATAAACTGCGAGGGGTGAGAATGGCATCTCCCGATATACGTGCAGGTGTGGCATTGCTGATAGCCGCCCTGAGTGCAGAGGGGAAAAGCCGGATAGACAATATAGAACAGATAGATCGAGGTTACCAACACATCGACGAACGCCTACGCAAACTAGGGGCAGACATCAGACGAATGTAACAACACGACCTCTACCTAATAGAAACTGACTAATAAGAAACGAAAAACAACTACAAGAATGGCATTTGGCCTGTTTAAGAAAAACAAACACGAGGTGGAACCCATCTTTGCAGCATTGGGTACGGATATGCACTGCCATCTGATTCCGTCGGTCGACGACGGCTCGAAAAGTATGGAGGAAAGCATAGAATGTCTGAGCACACTGAAGGCAGTAGGATATTCGAAGGTGATTATCACACCGCATTTTGCCTCTCGCTACCGGAACGACGAGGAGGACATTGCACGCCGGTTCGAAGAGGTGAAGAAGGCTGCAAACGACGAGGGACTGGAGATAGAACTGAGCGGAATAGCCGGAGAATACAGAGTAGACACCATCTTCAAAGAACGGCTCGAGCATCCTCGGTTCCTAAAAGTGGGAGGGAAATATGTATTGGTCGAATACTCGATACATCAACAGATGATTGGGGCGGAAAACCTAATTTTCGACTTGCAGATGCAGAATCAGGAGGTAATATTGGCTCATCCCGAACGCTACCCCTATATCAACATAGACGGAGCACAGATAGAGCAACTGCTGAACCAAGGGGTGCTGCTACAGTGCAATGTGCTTTCGCTAGGCGGATTCTATGGCGAAGAAGCCAAACGCCGTGCATTCACACTGATAGAACGTGGATGGGTGAGCTTTCTGGGAACAGACACACACAATGTACTTTATGCACATGCTCTGCGTGACCTTACACATCAAAAGAAAGTGCGGAAGTTGTTGGAGAAATACGAATTTAAGAATAAAGAACTGTAAGATATGAATAGTCTGAATGCTGTGTCGCCCATCGACGGGCGCTACCGTGGAAAATGCGAATCGTTGGCCAAATACTTCTCCGAAGGAGCCTTGATACGCTATCGCGTGCGAGTGGAAATAGAATACTTTATTGCCCTCAGCGAACAACTGAAGGGTGAACGTCCTGCTCTGGGAATAGTGGCAACCAAAGCAGAACAACTGCGAGACATATATCGCAACTTCAGCGACGAGGATGCAATGGCCATCAAAGACATCGAGAAAGTGACAAACCACGATGTGAAGGCTGTCGAGTACTTCCTAAAAGGGAAATTCGAGCAAATGGGACTGGCTGAACTGAAGGAGTTTATCCACTTTGGACTCACATCACAAGACATCAACAACACCAGCGTACCCCTGTCTATGAAAGAGTGTCACAACGAGGTGTTGATGCCTGCCTACCGACGTATACTTGCTCTATTAGAGGAGAAGGCAATGGAATGGAAAGACATCCCCATGCTAGCACACACCCATGGCCAACCAGCGTCGCCTACCACACTAGGAAAAGAATGGGGCGTGTTCGCATACAGACTGCGTCGTCAGTTGGAAGAGCTGGAACGAATTCCTTTTACAGCCAAATTTGGAGGTGCAACTGGAAACTTCAATGCACATCTGGCTGCTTTTCCCAACATCGATTGGCGGGCATTCGGCAATAGTTTTGTGGCAAACCATCTTGGCCTGGAACGACAACAACTGACCACCCAAATTGAAAACTACGACATGATGGCCGCTTGGTTTGATGCCTGTAAACGTATCAATGTAATACTGATAGATCTATGCCGAGATATTTGGACCTATGTGTCGATGGAATACTTTAAGCAGCGTATCAAAGCCGGAGAAGTGGGCAGCAGTGCCATGCCACACAAAGTGAACCCTATCGATTTTGAAAATGCAGAGGGCAATTTGGGGTTGGCAAATGCAATATTTGAACACTTGAGTCATAAACTGCCTATATCACGCATGCAGCGTGACTTGACTGACAGCACTGTAAGCCGAAACATTGGAGTGCCCGTGGCTCATACCATGATTTCAATCGCCTCCCTGGAGAAAGGTCTTGGCAAATTGCTACTCAACGAGGGAGCACTTGAACGTGACCTAGAAAACAACTGGGCAGTAGTGGCAGAAGCTATTCAGACCATCCTGCGCAGCATATCATACCCCAATCCTTACGAGGCACTGAAACAACTGACTCGTACCAACGAGAAGGTAACAGCCGAGACGATTAGTCATTTTGTGGACACACTTGATGTATCAGACGAGGTTAAGGAACGCCTAAAGAAGATTACCCCACACAACTATATCGGCTATAGCATATGAGTCTGACGCTCCGCCACATGAGACCTTATGGTGCTCGTTTTGCACTGTATAGTGTTCTTGTTGTGGTGAGCGTACTGTTCACCATGGCTACAGCCTTGAGTGTAGCCGATTTCTTGAAGATACTGTTTGGCGAAGGCGATACTGGAAGCACCCCTACCGTCAATCTAGTTGCCCACTGGCTCGACGGACTGTATGCTTGGTTAATATCGTTCGGTCGGCTGAACGCCCTACTGCTTTTCTCGGGCATCATATTTATCCTGTATGGATTGAAGAATGTATTTGGCTATCTGTCTGCCATACAGATAGCCAAAATACGTATCAATGTAGTACGCGACCTTCGTAATGAACTATTCGCAAAGACAATGCGTCTACCCATGGCCTACTACAACGAGCACAGGAAAGGGGATGTGATGTCGCGAATAGGCAGTGATATGGTAGAGTACGATGAGGGAATAATGGGTTCCGTACAGATGCTTTTTGTTTCCATCATCAGCCTACTACTCTATCTATCAATGCTTTTCTATTTAAACCTTCGACTCACTCTGTTTGTACTCTGCTTGTTGCCACTAGTGGCATTTGTCATTTCCGGACTATCGAGGAGGTTGAAACAAAAGTCGAAAAAGGTTCAGGAAATGAACTCACACCTAGTGTCACTCACCGACGAGACCATAGGCGGTTTGAAAGCAATTAAGGCATACACTGCCATCGACTTCGTCAATCAACGATTTCGTAAATATAACCGCGACTATACACGTCGACGTACATCCATGTTTAGACGCATATACGCCGCCTCACCTATCAGCGACACACTTGGCAATGCCATCGTGGTGGCCATACTGCTATTTGGTTCGTGGCTGATAATGAACGGCGACCATGGTCTGACGGCAGACCTTTTCATCAGCTACGTGATGATGTTCGTCCTCATGATTCCTCCAGCCAAAGATTTAACCACTGCCATCACACAGATAAAAAAAGGGAAAGCCTGTGCAGACCGTATCGACATGTTTCTACACGAAAAAGAGGAGCCCTATACCAACCACCCCACCCCCACAATCAAATCCACTCCCAATATCATCGAATTCCAACATGTGGACTTCGCCTACAAGGATGGCATCAAAGCACTCACCGACTTAAACCTTGTCGTGCCACGCGGCAAAACAATTGCTCTAGTAGGTATATCGGGCAGTGGTAAAAGCACCGTGGCCGATTTGACATGTCGATTCTACGATGTTCAACAAGGCTGTATCCTATTTGATGGACTGAATATCAAGGATATTCCACTCGAGGAATTGAGGTCGCATATAGGTGTGGTGGCGCAGGATACACTTCTATTCAACGACACGGTATTAGCAAACATCGCATTCGGCCTTCCATCCGCCACGCGACAGGAGGTGGAAGCAGCAGCCCACATAGCACAAGCACACGACTTCATTGCCAACCTGCCGCAAGGATACGACACCCCCATCGGAGACGGAGGGGGCTCCCTAAGCGGTGGGCAACGACAACGTATCAGCATAGCACGTGCCCTGCTGCGTAATCCCGAACTACTCATCTTTGACGAGGCCACCTCTGCCCTCGACTCGGAAAGCGAATACCAGTTGCAGCAGACACTCTCCCATGTGCTTCGCGACCGATCGGCCATTGTGATTGCACACCGACTGAGCACAGTGACAGATGCCGACATGATAGTGGTGATGGATGCCGGACATATCATCGAACAAGGCACACACGCCGAGTTGATGGCTCTGCAGGGGAAATACTGTGAGATGGTTAAACTACAAACCTTGTAGGACAATGGAAATGGGCAGCTCAATGAATAGATACCAACTCCTCTGGTGGCTTTTGCTCATTCTTTGCCCACCCATCCACGCCTCTGCCCAAACATCAGATGTAGAGCTCTCTGCAAGGTGGCTAGCCACAGTGGATGAAACGACGCAACAGATAGTGCTTCTCTGGTCGCCCAGCCCCACTCCCAACACCATGGGCTACCACATCTGTACCGGCTCGCCCTGCATCGACTACGACACCCTGTTCGGACAGATGGACACCACCCTGGTATGTATAGACCACAGTCCGCTCGAACGACACACCTATCGATTGCATGTGTTCGACAGCAACTACAATGTGAGTCCACTCACGCCCTCGTTTGGCAACGTCGTTCTCCATGCCTATATCCCAGACTGCGAGGACTACATCGTTAGCGACTGGAACCCTTACGGGGCCATGCCTGGTGGTATAGACAGATATGTGCTGATGGCACGTACGGACACTTCGGATGGCACCTACTCCGAAATATACACCACAAACGACAGCAGCCTCCTCTTCCACACCTTCCAACTCCCCGAAGGAGCAACCCGTATATTTCTTAAAGTACTGGTTCTTGGGCATAACGGCGACACCTCGCAGTCGAATGTGGTCATGATTGCCCGACCAGCGTCCGATACCACACATCCACCGGCAATCACACATGCCACATTTGACAGTATCGAAGGTCGAGTACACCTGACTATGGAGCTCGACACCGCAGCTGATTATCTATTGATGCGAGACATCGACTCGTCCGGTTGGACACTGATGGACACTCTTCATCCCGACACATCTCCCTATTCCTATACGGATACCATCATAAACAGTGGCAATAAGGTTTACTGCTATCGTCTGGTGATGGACGACGACTGCAACACCCATCGCATACAGTCCGATCCGCAATGCCTCTATATTCCACAGGCATCGCCCGCCGAAATCTACGCACCCAATGTCATCATTTCCGGCGACGGAAGCAATGGCACCTTCCGCCCCATAGTGAAAAGCAGGATACCAATAAGAACCTACGAACTGTCCGTTTTCACTCGCCTAGGTATGCTCATCTATCGCTGCAGCGGCACTGACTGCGACTGGTCCCCCTCCCCCAACATACCCATGGCCACCTACACCTATCTCCTACTCTGCCATTTCGAAGACGGAAGCATCGAACAATATACCGGCACGGTAACAGTAATAAAGTAAACAACATGAAAATAGCATTATATTACAGACACATCGACAGCGACGACCGCCCCGCATTTGATGCCATGTGCGCCACCCTGCAGGCAAAACAAATAGAGACCGTGCTGCTGAGCGACGGCGATACCGTCGATGGGTGCGACTACATCTTCTCCATTGGCGGCGACGGCACACTGCTCAGCTCTGTACAACTGGTGGGTAGCCATCGGCCTGCCTCATTCCCGCCCATTCTTGGCATCAACTTTGGCCATTTAGGTTTTCTGACCACCGTGGGCAGAGACAACCTGCAGACTATGGTCGACGACCTCATCGAGCACCGTTTCACTCTCGAAGAACGCACCCTGCTGGAGGTCGACAACAAAACCTATGCCCTCAACGAAGTCTTTCTCCATCGACCCGAGGAGACCTCGATGCTACGCACCGAAGTCTACGTCGACGACCGCTACGTAGCCACCTATGCCGGCGACGGAGTCATAGTGGCCACACCTACGGGTTCCACAGCCTATTCGCTCAGTTGCGGAGGACCCATTCTAACGCCCGACTGTGGATGCTTCGTCATCACCCCCATCGGAGCCCACACACTCACCCTAAGACCTATCATCGTGCCCGACAGCTCGCAGATTAGGCTCACCGTTGTCCCCTCCTCGCACCATACTGGCACCGACGACATCGACTACCCATTCACCTTGGGCATGGACTCGCGACGGGCCACCCTCTCCGGTATCACCACACTCAATCTCCGACGGGCTCCATTCAGCGTGCAACTGGTGCGTATCGGCCATCAAAACTTCTTCACCGCCATCCGCGACAAACTGATGTGGGGAACAGAAGTTAGGAACTAATCGCAATAGACAATAAAGCAAACGAACAAAATGAAAAACACGACATTATTCCACATTCTGCTTGTAATCACATTTGTGTGGGCTGGCATGAGTGCCCTCAGCTATTTCAGCGTGGCCTTGATGCTGCCCGAAATGAAACAAATCATGTCGGAAAACCCCAATATGCTCCCCGAACAGTTCTCCATCATGATGGAACGCATGCTGGAAGCACCTCGCGAATTCTATCTAGGTTCTGCCTTGCTATACTTGCTCGAGGTGTTGGGTGCCATCCTCATGTGGCGTCTGCGCTGGTCGGGATTCCATTGCTACACCCTGGCACGACTCCTGCTTCTGCTGTTGCCCATTCTGTTCCTGGGAAGAGGTTTTATTGGGCTAGGCGACATCATGATGGCACTCCTCTTTGTTGGGTTATACTTTGTACTCATGCGACAACTCGACAATCCGGCACAGCCCCAACCCCCTGCCCGCACCGACGACAACAACGAATAGCCGTCGCCCACCTGTGCCACTATCGCCCCGCATCACTACCGTACTTGAACCGTACCATCCTCGCATCATCCTCGCACCATCCTCGCACCATCCTCGCACCTCTACCGTGACATCACGGTGCATACACGTCGGATTTAGGTCGTGAACATGGCATACATACACTTCTAGAACGAAAGAGGCCACCCATTGGGCGGCCTCTATTGCTTTGCAGAATACACGATGTTACTTCTGGCGAATCACATCGCCATGGTCGTTCACAATCATGCGGAGCCATTCTTCGCGGTAGGCAGGCTGGTCGGGCATGGCAGACATGCCGGTCTCTGTGCACACGAAGCGGCCCTGATTGGTCTTCTTCACATTACCATCCACATATTTAACCAGCAGATACTCGTCGAGTTCTCGCCATGCACGCATCATCTTGCTTGCCTGGCGACCGCTGAAATCGTTCAGAAGGGCTTCGAGTGCTTCGCCTTCGCTCTGCACAGCACGCTCGTCGAACTTCTTCACATCGTTGATGTAGCCCAGCTCAAGAATGTCCTGAACACGACGTACATCCTTGATCATATCGCTGTAGCGACTATATACAAAGTTGCTTACACGGTTGAAGAGCCAAAAGGCCGAAGTGGAACTATAGGTGGTCATGGAACCATTGCGTTCGCGGAAGCAGATAGGAATCTCGGTAATACCGCAATACATGGGGCAATAGACGGTACTATAGGTATCATCCACACCAAACCACAGGATGCCGCCAATCTTGTTGGGCAACCACGAGCGGCACTGTGCCACGAACGAGAAGCCAGTTTGCTGGGTACTGGTGGCACGCTCATGGATATAGGTATGGCCGTCGATTTCGAAGCTCATCGGGCGCCAACGGTAGGGGCACTGGAAAGGACCTGCACCGAGGTCTTTGGTCATATCCATGGAGGTACCCTCGTAGTGGTCGCGCATCAGGTCCATAACCTCGCGCACATCTACCTGATGGTCAGGCTTTACCCACAGGGGCATACGCTCGGCGGTAGGGTCGCCCATAACAAATTTCTCGTAGCGTTCCATGCCACTGGCCACGCGATGGAACATGGCGTAGACACGGGCATCGCAGCCACGCAGACCACTGAAGGTCAGCGGAGCATAGGTGTCGGTGAAGGAGAAGTCGGCATCTGTACCCTCGTACCATCCACAGGCACGGGCATAGGTGACAACATCGCTTGCATAGACGCATTCCACCTCAGGCTCGTAGATATAGTCGATGTGGGCGCTGCTGATGGCTTTATGAAGACCTTTGCCCTTTGCTTTGCTCCACTTCTTGCCCTCTTGCGGGAACTGAGTGATGCGGGCTTGGTTGGCATGGCCACAGACATAGCCATCGGGTACGCGACGGGCCACCCATACAGCACCATCTTTATACTGATATTTCAATTTCGATGCCACATCGCTTTTCACCGGCTCGCCACGCTTGCCGATGAAGTCCATCACCCACACCTCGTTAGGGTCGGCGATAGAGAAGCTTTCGCCCTCGGAGCAGTAGCCGTAGGTAGCCACCAGTTCGGTCATCACCTTGATGGCTTCGCGGGCGGTCTTGGCTCGCTGCAGGGTGATGTAGATGAGCGAACCGTAGTCGATACCTTTAATGGGGCTCTTCCAGCATTCCTCACGTCCGCCGTAGGTGGTCTCGCCGATGGCCAACTGATGCTCGTTCATATTTCCAACAACCGAATAGGTATGAGCCACCTGTGGTATTTTGAACAGTTGCTTCCCAGTGTCCCACTCGAAGAGCATAAACTCGGTGCCAGCAGGATAGTCGGCAGCCTTGCGATAGTAAAGCTCGCCGTAGAGCGTATGGCTGTCGGCGGCATAGGTGATCATCGTGCTGCCATCCTTGGTAGCACCCTTGGTGAACAGGAAATTGGTGCAGGCATCGGCGGTCGAGCTCAGGAGCATGGCGGCGCTGAAAAGGCCTGCTGCGATAATACGGTTGATTTTACGCATAATATGGTATGTTTGTTTGTTATATTTCTTGTGGGGCGATAACAATGATTTCGGGTGCAAAATTACGAAAAATAAATGAAATGGTGATTAATTTTTTGCCGTGTGGGAGAAAAGTTGTATTCCTGCATATTAGGAAATACAGATAACGATGTGCCCAGGATGGGAGAGTTGAGTACTTTTGTGTAACGTTTAAGTACTATTCTGAATCGATTTTGAGCATTTTTCGAAAATGGCCTTATATTGTCGGCTCAGGAGAGCGAATCCCAGCATCCAAAAGAGGGCAGGATTACCTCTCCCAATAGTTCATTGACATGATTAGAAAAAAGACCAGCCGAAACGTCTGGCTCAGAAGGAGTAGACCATGCTGAGGGAGAGGCGCAGGTTGCCTACCGGCTCGATGTAGCCTGCACGGGTGTACTCCACCTCGGCGGTGAAGTCCAATCCGGTGAGGGACTTGTATGTGAGGCGAGGCTGTATGCGCCAGAGGTATTCCAGGTCGTGGCCGCGTCCGAAACAATGGACGAAGGCGGTATTGCCATAGTCAAGATTGTGGGCGTAGCCGAGGAAGAGGCCGGGGCGCCAGTGACCGCGGGCGCGCTCGATGTCGAGCCATACGGTGTTGAAGTGCCAGTCCTGGAAGGTGCTGTCGGCCAGCATGAGGTAGCCGCCCAGCGAGCAGCCCTCGTAGAGGCTGTTGTTGAGCAGGGCCTGCGCCTTGACGGTGACGGCAGCACCGGTGTATTTGCCGAAGAGGGAGTAGGTCAACGAGTGATGCTTGGCATCAAGCACCAGATGGTTGGGGTCGGTGGTGACCACTGGCCGTATGGTCTTCAGGTTGGCGGCAGCGCCGAAGAAGAAGTGCTTGGTGAGATAACGCAGCTGGAGGTTGAGCTCGGGCACCAGGCTGTGGCGGGCGAAGAGGGTGCTGCTGGCGGGAAGGCCGTTGAGCAGGCCCTGGCTCATGTTGTCCAGCTGCCAGCAGGCAGCGGCCACCACGTTGAAGCCGTGGGCGATGTATTCGTAGCGCACCTGCGGCTGGCGGGCATAGCAGTGGAAGGGGGCCCCCATGTTGAGGGGGTTGGTCATGGGCATGATCTCGTGGATGACCATCGGGTACCAGTACTGGCCCACGATGAGGGTGTGGCGCAGCGAGGAAGGGACCTCGACACCATAGCTCCTCATCCAGTCCATCTGGATGTAGGCGTGGCGCAGGCGTAGGTTGTTGATGGTGGCGTTGGTGGCGCCGGTAAAGTCGCCCTCGACGTAGGCGCTGGCCCGCGCACCCAGCATGTCGGGCCCTTTGACGCGAAGGCCCAGGCGGGCGGTGATGGCCAGCATGTTGGCCTGCCAGCCGTCGTTGATGTCATGGCCTAGACTGTCGAGCACGATGGGCTTGGGGTAGAAGAGCATCATGTCCTCGCGCCCGCCCACCACCGAGCGGCTGTCGGCGTAGTAGTGGGGGTTGACGAAACCGTGCCAATCAAGGCTGAAGGGGCTCTGGGCTCTCATGAAACCCATCAACCCCATTAAACCCATTAAGCCTATTAGAACCTTCTTCATTTCTTGATGGCAAGTATCAGCCCCAGGGCCACGCCGAGCAGGGCGGCAAAGAGCACTTGCAGGTTGGAGGGCAGGATGAAGGTGATGGTGTGGGCCGGGAACCAGAAGAGGGGGATGGTCCGCTTGATGACGAAGTTCCACTGCATGTCCCAGTTGACCTTATGGGCGAATATCTCGCGCATCTTCATGGGCCGGAGCAGGCCACGGACGGTGCCGCCGTTGTCGGTGATATGAATGTCGGTACACTTGTGGAAGGTCATCATCACCGGAGCGAAGATGCTGTTCATCAGAACGCTGACGGCGAAGGCTACGCCCAGCTTAGCCCAGGAGAAGGTCGGAGCGGCAAATACCGTCGCGGCACTCTTCCATCCCAGCGTACCGAGGAAAGCCGGCACGCCGGTCTTGAAGATGACCATAGCCATGGCGATGCACATGCCAAGGAAGCCCCACACCATCATGCGGGGCAGGACCCCGAAGCCCGGCTTGTTGTACACACCCTCGCGGATGCGCAGGGCCAGCATCTCGCCCAGGGTGGCGAGGATGGCGAACTTGAAGAAAGCCATGATGTAGGGGTGGTGGGCGGTGGCCCAGTTGAAGCCTTCGGCGCAGTGGGTCTGCGGGATGGCGAAGAGTGCCGCCACCACGGCGACACAGGCAATCAGTATCCAGTCTCCTTTTTTCATTTGAGCGTCTCTTTTTTTTGTAAAAAAACGCAAATGAGACTGAATTATTGTCTGTTCCGTGTATTTTGAAAATTATCTGACCATACCGTTGTCATAGCCACCGTTATTGAGTGTCTTTTCACCTTTGTTGAACTTGCGACCGAAATCCATCTGCCAGGTGAGGCCGAGGACGAACATGTTTCCGTTGTCAGCGGTCCAGTGGGTGTGGCGGAAGGGATGTACGGCGCTGAGTCCCTGCACCTCATAACTGTATCCGTCGGGGTTAAGCGGACAGAGCCACATGGCGGAGGCCGTGAGGCTTTTCCATCTGTACTGCAAATAGATTTCCTGGGTCATCTCTTCTTTCATAAAGTCTTCGGCGAGCAGTTTCATTCGTGGCAGCAGTGTGAAATTGGCACCGGCCACAACACCTTTCCAAAAGAATTGGACATTGATCTCGGCAGCAATGTTGTCACGCGTGTGGGAGAACTCTGGACCTTCTGAGACATAGTGGAAGTACACGCCTGCAAACGAGAAATTCAAGTGGTTCCAAAGGCCTTTGACACCAGTTTCCAAATAACCATAGGGCACATGCCATCGATCAGCGTCATAATAGCTGAGGACGAAGAGGTCACGCTCTGCATTGTATTGGTAGCCGTCAAAGTAGGGATGGAATATGTGCATCAGGCCGGAATTGGCTATGACATAATACCCCTTTGGATGGGTGTAGCGCAGTATGAGGGCGGCCTGTAGCTGTTCGCTGGGCTTGAGGTCGGGGTTTCCCTGTTGTCCCTCGACGTCGTCGGTTTGCTGGAAGACGGGCGAGAGCGAAGCTAGAGTGGGCAGGATGGGCGTGTACTGTGCTGTGGCGGTGAGCGAAAACTGCTGATTGATGCGCCATTGCAGGCGGGCAGTGCTGAGGTTGCGGAGGTAGCGCTGGTTGTCGGTGCCGTCGCTGACGTTGAAAAGCTTGGCACCGGTGCCGAGGGAGTAGCCCACCTTGGAACCAAGGCTGCCCGCCAGCTCGGCATAGAGGTAGGCGTTGTCCTTGGTCATGGAGGTGGTGGTGCCGTTGAGTGTGTAGTCGTTCGCGGCGAAGTTGTGCTGGTATTGCAGGCCTGTGCGCAATTCGGCGGTGCCGAGTTGAACGCTGTAGGCCCCCTCGGCGCTGAGGGCGTAGCCGTGGCCGTCGACATCTGTGGCGTAGGTGGCCGGCGCGAATCCCTCGGCGCTATAGGTAAGGGTGTTGTCGTAGCGGTTCACGGAATATTCACCCACCACGTTCAGTTCCACCTTCCGGCCGCGCGGCATGCGGTGGGTGAAGTAGAGGTCGAGGCTGGGTAGGTTGTCGCGTTGGTGTTGCTGCTGTTCCAGAGTCTGTGTGATGGTCGTGCCTCGGTCGGTCTCGGTCATGGTGCCGTAGGCGCTGAGGGTCTTGGTGAAGAAGTTATCCTTGAGAGCGGCCACGAACATGGTGCTGTCGTCATGCTGGTAGGTGTATTCAGCAGTCAGGTCGTGGGTGGTGTATCGGAAAGGCATATTGGTGCGCTGGCTGCGGGTGACGGTGCGCATGGGGTCGAGGTAGCTGTCTTCCATCTCGTAGGGCACGCTGTCGTAGTTGCGGTAGCCGAGGCTGTACTCCAACGCAAACTCGCTTTTGCCCACATGGTAGCTGCCCTGCAGGTAGCCGTTGGCAAAGCCCGTGGTGAACGCTGTGTTTCCATTAGCCACAATGCTACCGCCATCCTCACGTTCTTTTAGTATTATATTGATGATACCCGAAGCGCCGCGGTCCAAATATCGTATGCCTGGGTTGTTACTGTATTCCACACGCTTTATATGTTCGGCGCGCAGGTTTGCCAACCGTGCCACTGGCACCTCCTTGCCGTTGATTTGCAGTATGGCCAGCCCGCCATCGACGGTGATGCTCTGCAGGGCCACATCCACCTTCAAGCCCGGCAGACCTAGCATGTCGAGCAGCACCAGCGTCCGTCCGGCGGCCTCCACCTCTTCGGGCTTGGGCAATACGACGTAGCGGTTTACCTCCTCGGTGATGCGGCTGGCAGTAATTTCCACCTCACGCAGCTGCATGCGGTTCATCGTCAGCGTGCCGAGGTCGTCGCCCGCCGTGCAGCGCACCGCCAGCCGCTCGTAGCCCACATACAAGGCCTCGAGCCTGTAGGGACCATACTGCGCCCCTGTTTTAGGGGTGCTCCCCGAAGGGGTGAGGGGTACGGCGAAGGAACCGTCCTCGCCGGAGGAGGTCCCGCTTATAAGAATGGTATCCCGATACAGGGCCACGTTGGCGAAAGCCACAGGTTGCCCGCCGTCGTCGACCAGACGGCCGGTAATGGTTTGGGCGAATGCGTTCATGCCCATCAAGGCAAGCGCGAGGGTAAACAGGATTCTCTTCATAAATGGTTGTCCGTTTACCAATATAATACGCAAAAACGCCTCCGAATCTTACAACGGAGGCGTTTTTCCCCAGTTTTTATGTATTAATCTAGTTTCTTGCTTACAACTACAGCCACGCTACCGTCCTCATCCTCTGCGACAACGACATTTTTATAGCAAGCACGAATGGAGTCGATAAACGGTTGCACCTTATTCCCGGGCATGCGCATCTCTTTGATATAGTCATCGGCGACAAAATCCACTTTCACCAGGTTCTGCGCTGTCGTTCCCTTACTGCCGACAATGTCCTTGCCATTGATGCGTACACCACCAGCTCCAATCACAATACTGCCTGTCTCCTCGTCGTCACCTCCAATGATACGGACTCCATTCTCATCAATGTCGATGCTGCCCCACTCTCCATCTTCACTTCCGCTGATGTGGACACCCTGCCCGCCGATGTCAATGCCTATGGGTTTCTTTCTGGTTGTGGGTTTTGGAGTTGACTTGGCGGGTTGTGAAACTGTTGTGTCGTGAACCTGTATAGAGTCTTTGACGTAGATATACTTCACTGTCTCACGGCGCCAAGGGAAGAAGACCTGCAGCAGCACGACAGCGGCTACGACCACCACGCCCAGCACCACGCGCAGCCAACGGCGGCGACGGCGTTGCTCGCGCTCGCGGCGGTCCATCCACTCGCCCAGCCCCTCGGTCATCATCCGCAGCTGTTCTTTATAGTCCTGTTCCATAACGCCTCCGCAATTTGGTTATTATTCTATTGATACGCACGTAGACGGCGTTGCGTTCTATCTTGAACTCGTCAGCAATATCCTGTGCGTCGTAGCCTTCGAGGCGCATGCGCAAGAGCCGCTCCTCGTCGTCGGAGAGTGTTGACATCAGGTCGTCGATGCTCTCGGCATAGTCGACACAGGTGTCTGGTATCGTATTGATGAGCACTGGGGTGAGCCTCTCTGACTCTGGCTCTGAACGGCGGTAGAGATCGACCAGCACGGATTGTGTGACGCGTTTCAGCCACGCCCGCTGCATCAGCTCCGGCGCATTGGTTTTCAATTGGTCGAAGCGCAGCCAGAGCGCTATCCACACCTCCTGCACCATGTCCTCGCAGGCCGCGCGGTTGCCTTTGGCAAACTTCCAGCACATCTGCCACACTGCCTCGCGGTGCCGCAGGAGAAAGTCATTGTATGCCTCGTATTGCCGTGTGTCATGTTGCGCCATCTACATAATTAATACGCAAAAATGGAGGCAAATCTTACACACCCCTGCTTTTTTTCAACCCATGCTCAATAAGAGTATGTGGCGCCGTCTTTGCCGTCCTTGACGGTGACGCCGGCCTCCTTCAGCGCATCGCGGATGCGGTCGCTGGTAGCCCAGTCCTTGTTTTGCTTGGCGGTGGCGCGGATGTCGAGGATAATGTGCATCAGGTTGTCGATGAGGGCGGTATTGTCGCTGCTGGACTCGTCTTTCATGCCGAGAATGCCGAAGAGGAAGGTGTCGAACACCCACTTCAGCTCGTCGATGTCGGCCTGGCATAGCTTGATATGTCCATCGGCGGCAGCGTTTATGGTCTTGGCTGCCTCGAACAGGTGGCTGATCACCGTCGGTGTGGCAAAGTCATCATTCATGGCATCATAGCACTTCTGACGTAGGTCGGAGATATCTGCCTTATCCGACTTGGCGGATACACTGATTCTTTCCAACGACTTGTAGGCTTCCATCAGTTTCGAGAAGCCTTTTTCGGCAGCTTGTAGTGCCTCGTTGCTGAAGTCGACGGTGGAGCGGTAGTGAGCCTGGAGAATGAAGAAGCGGATGGTCATGGGCGAGTAGGGTTGTTCTAGCATCTCCTTGCCATCCTTGTCCTTATGGCTGCCGGCGAAGAACTCGTCGAGGGTGATGAAGTTGCCCAGCGACTTGCCCATCTTCTGGCCGTTGATGGTGATCATGTTGTTGTGCATCCAGTAGCGGCAGGGGGCGTGGCCGGTGGAGGCCACACACTGTGCTATCTCGCTCTCGTGGTGCGGGAAGACGAGGTCCATGCCACCGCCATGAATATCGAACGGGGAACCCAAATACTTGGCACCCATAGCGGTACACTCGGCATGCCAGCCAGGGAAACCATCGCTCCAGGGCGAAGGCCACCGCATGATGTGCTCGGGCGAGGCCTTCTTCCAAAGGGCGAAGTCGCCGGGGAAGCGCTTCTCGTCCTGCCCGTCTAGCTCGCGGGTGGTGGCTAGCATCTCGTCGATCACACGGCCACTCAGCTGTCCATACTTGTGAGTTTTTTCTTGATATTTACGCACATCGAAATAGACGCTTCCGTTCGAGACGTAGGCCAGGCCTGCGTCGAGGATACTCTGCACGAGGGCAATCTGCTCCATGATGTGGCCGCTGGCGTGGGGCTCGATGCTGGGGGGCAACACGTTGAGCCGCTCCATGGCGGCATGGTAGCGGTTGGTGTAGTACTGTGCCACCTCCATCGGTTCCAGCTGCTCGAGGCGTGCTTTCTTGGCTATCTTGTCCTCGCCCTCGTCGGCATCGTGCTCCAGGTGGCCCACATCGGTGATGTTGCGCACATACCTGACTTTGTATCCAAGATGCTGAAGGTAGCGGTATACCACATCGAAAGTGATGGCAGGGCGTGCATGCCCCAAATGACCGTCGCCATAAACGGTCGGACCACAGACATACATGCCTACCCTCCCCTCGGTCAAGGGGCGAAACAGCTCTTTCTGTCTGCTTAACGTATTGTATATCAACAACTGTTGTTCCATATTAAAAAAATTATGAATTGCAAAAATACGAAAAAATAACAAATCGGAAGCAATTATCTACTCCTCTTTTCCTCGAAGAAGTGTTTTTAAACCAGCCTAGAAGTCCGATAAAACCGCAACTTTCACGTATCACAACCGTACTTCCTCCGTACATGCACCGTAGATGAACCGTGAATGCAACGTAAAAAAAGGTCAAAATCGCGCCGAACCTACAAGAGAGGAACGTGGCACATACACCGCAGCAGCAGCTCAACGACATGCAAAGGGGCTAAAAAAGTTTATCTAGTTTAAAAAAAATTTGTATCTTTGCACTCTAAATACTTTATACATGATGAGGAAACTAATTGCAATACTTATAGTTGTGATGCTTGTGCCAACGGTGGTACGAGCAGATGAGGGCATGTGGATACCCATGTTGCTGCAGCGTAATGAAGCCGCCATGCAACGTGCAGGCATGCACATCACTGCGCAAGACATCTACGACATCAACAATGCGTCGCTCAAAGATGCCGTGCTCCTGTTTGGAGGCGGCTGCACAGGCGAATTTGTCAGTCAGGAAGGCCTAGTCCTCACCAACCACCACTGCGGCTACAGCTACATCGTGCGTCACTCGACCGTAGAACACGACTACCTGACCCACGGCTTTTGGGCTATGAATCGTCAAGAGGAACTGGCCTGCCCGGGATTGACTGTAACCAGGCTGGTGCGCATGGAAGACGTCACCCGGCAAGTGTTGGAAGGTGTCACCGACGAGACTTCGGAGGCCGACCGTGAGAAGATAGTGGAGCGCAACATGACCAAAGTCAGACTGCAAGCAACCGAAGGCACCCACTACACCGCCGTCATCAAACCGTTCTACTACGGTAATCAGTACTTCCTTTACGTAAACGAGGTGTTCACCGACGTGCGACTGGTAGGTGCACCCCCAAGCAACATTGGCAAATTCGGTGGCGACACCGACAACTGGATGTGGCCCCGTCATACAGGCGACTTTTCCATGTTTCGCGTCTACGTGGGTCGCGATGGCAAGCCTGCCGACTACAGCATCGACAACGTCCCCTACCAGCCCATAAAACACCTAGAGATTAGCATGAAAGGGGTACAGGAAGGGGACTTCACATTCGTGTTTGGATACCCTGGCACCACCCGACGCTACGTAACCCACGACTACGTAGACATGGCAGCCAACCAAGAGAATCCTGTCCGCATTGCCCTGCGCGACATACGGCTCGACCACTACAACGATGCCATGGCCAAGAGTCCTGCCCAAAGACTGAAGTACGCATCGCGAGTGGCAAGCATTGCCAACGGATGGAAAAAATGGCAGGGAGAAACCCTAGGCATCGAGCGCTTGCACGGTGTAGAACAGAAGATGGAGCAGGAAGCACAGTTCCGGATCTGGGCTGCCGACAAACCACAGTATCGCGACGTGCTGGACAGCCTCGAGGCCAACTATGCACAACTGCGCGAAGTGGAGCTGGAGTGGACATACTTCAACGAGGCTGTGATGGCCAGCGACTTCATGAACCGTGCCTACCGCCTCTTCCGCATACAACGCAACGCCGACACAACACTGGTGGCAAGCATGCGGATCGATAGTGAAAGATACTTCGAGGACTTCGACCTACACTCGCCCGTCGACGAGGCTATCTTCGTGGAGACCTTCGTCTACATGTGGGAGCACGGCTATGCCCCCTACATGAACCTCCGCCACAGCACCGCCAGCGAGGTGGAGGCTACCCTGCACAAGGTCTACGCCAAGTCTATCCTCAACAACCCCAAGAAGCTGGAAAAGGTGCTTTCGATGAAGCGCAACAAGATGCTCCACGCCATCGGTACCGACCCTGCCGTCGAACTCTTCTTTCAGGCATACAACTACTGCTACGGCGGCGACAAGCGTCAGCGCTATAGCGTCGCCGACGACAACATACAGCGCCTAATGCGTACCTACATCCGTGGCATGATGGAGCAGTATCCGGACAGCAACTTCTTTCCCGATGCCAACCTGACGCTGCGTGTGGCCTACGGCCATGTGAAAGGCTTCAAACCCAAAGATGCCGTCTACTACACCCCCTACTCCACCATCGACGGCATTATGGAGAAGGAGAACCCCGACGTGTACGACTACCGCGTCGAGCCACGCCTGAAGGAACTCTGGCAAAAGAAAGACTACGGCCAATATGCCAACAAGAACGGCGAACTGCCAGTGGCATTCATCGCCACCAACCACACCACCGGTGGCAACAGCGGTAGCCCCGTGCTCAACGCCGACGGGCAACTGGTGGGCATCAACTTCGACCGCTGCTGGGAAGGCACCATGAGCGACCTGCTCTTCGACCCTGCCTACTGCCGCAACATCTCGCTCGACATACGGTATTGCCTATTCATCATAGACAAATATGCCGGTGCCCGACATCTTGTAAACGAAATGACATTAGTGGAATAATAAACAAACACGTGGATATTATGAAACGCTTCGCAAAAAAATGTATGCCTTTGCTACTTATAGCAGCATTGTTAGTTCCATGCTGCACGGTTGTCTCGTGCGGTAGCAGCAGAAAAAGCAACACCGGCCAAGAGGTGATGTACAAACGGCAGCAGACCAACAAAGGCTCCAAAGTGAATTCGAATATCAAGGTGCGCGGCACCAACAAACGCAATCGTCACACCACACGCACCTATTAATGCAGTCAGCACTTTATCCTCTCAAATTCCTCCCGATGTACAAGCATGTCATCTGGGGAGGGAACCGGCTGAAAGACTACGGATTCAACTACGAACCACTGCCTAACTGTGGCGAACTGTGGGCCCTCTCGAGCGTTAAATACCACGAGAGCGTGATTAGCAATGGCTTCCTTGCCGACAACACCTTGAACGAAGCGATAGAGATATACATGGGCGACCTGGTGGGCGACCGTGTATTTAATCGCTATGGCACCGACTTTCCACTGCTAATCAAGATTATCGATGCCGCTCAAGATCTTTCTATCCAGGTGCATCCCGACGACAATCTAGCACAACAACGCGGTATGCCATGGGGGAAGACCGAAATGTGGTATGTGATGCAAGCCGACAACGGTGCTCGCCTGATAAGCGGATTCAAACACGACTCTTCGCCAGAAGAATACCAAGCCGCGCTGAACACCGGCCATCTGCTAGATCTGCTGCATATAGAGAACCCCAACGCCGGCGATGTATATTTTATCCCCGCGGGACGGGTACACGCACTGGGCAAGGGCCTCATGGTGGCAGAAATACAGCAGACTTCCGACTGCACCTATCGCATCTACGACTACGATAGGGTAGACAAAGATGGCAAGAAACGCCAGCTACATACAGCAGAAGCACTACAAGCCATCGATTTTGGAGCCGTGCGAGGACATGCCCGCACCAACTATCCGCTGCAACACAATGCCACCACCACGATAGCCAACTGTCCCTATTTCACCACACGGCTGATCGATTTCGACACTCCCATCCGAAAAAACCTGGAAGACATCGACACCTTTGTCATCTACCTGTGCGTGGAAGGGCTAGCTGCTGTAAAGAGCATGGAAACCATCGTGCCGACGCATACAGGCGAATGCGTACTGATACCCGCTGTGGCAGACGGCGTGGAACTGTTCTGCGAGGGAAATGCCAAACTGCTTGAGGTGACAATCGATACATCTACATGGGAAGACAAGCCAAACAATGATCGCGACTGGCTGGCACAATTTGTCGGCAATCTGCAAGAATCATAGACTCCTCTCCCCCATCCTCGACACATATATTTCGGGCCACTCATTGCTTGCAACAGGGTGGCCCGAATTGTTTTATACCGATCACCATCGGGCGCGATGCTCAATCAGGCACTCGGCGCAGTCCTCTTCCATAAAAGAAATGTAGCTCCAACAGACTGGTGTTATCTATCTGTCCATGGTGTTTCTACCTATTTTTCCCTAATCTAAAACTTGCTATCGACTACTTATCTCTTACTCGAATAATAGATGATAAGGAGATGAGTAATGGATGAGTAAGAGATGAGTAAGACTTGGTGGCACTTTAGTGCTGTTTTTCAGCGAGTTGCATTTTGGGCTTTTAGGGCCTTTTTGAGGCCTGGATTCAGACCTTGTTTTAGTTGATTGCAACATGTTTTCGCTGGTCGTCCATCGACCCATGCTTGTCTACAATGCAGAATTATGCTCGATGCAGAGATAATGTAGCAACACGCCACTGGCTCGATTGCCCGCCAGAGACGATTTTTATTCTTATATATAGTAAAAATGTTGTATCTTTGCACCCGAATCTGCAACGGATGAAATGGCCAAAATGGCTCGCAAATATCTATAAAAAAGATGTTTGCAAAAAAACTATTGATGACACAATGAGCAAATATCTCATAGTGGGATTGGGTAATGTCGGTGCCGAATACGAGGGTACACGACACAATGCCGGGTTTATGGTGGTCGATGCACTTGCAAAAAAACACGATGCACACTGGAGCTTGGAACGTCATGCCTATCGCACAGAAATACACTACAAAGGACGCACACTGATACTGATCAAGCCCACAACCTATATGAACCTCAGCGGCAAGGCCGTGAGATACTGGATGCAGGCCGAAAAAACCGACCTTTCCAACCTGCTTGTAATCGTCGATGATATTGCCCTAACACCCGGTACCATACGGATGAAGAAGCAAGGATCGAGCGGAGGCCACAACGGACTGGCCGACATAGAGCAATCGCTTGGCACACAGGCATACTGCAGACTCCGCATAGGCGTTGGCAATACGTTTGGACGGGGTGGGCAGATAGATTATGTTCTGGGCCGTCCTGAGGGTGACGATCTAGCCAAGATAGAGGAGGCCGTGCAGCATGCAATGGAGACCGTACTCTGTTTTGCGACACAAGGAGCCGACCGCGCTATGAACATCCACAACACTACACCACGAATCAAGAAAGAGAATACCGAACAATCGTGAATCTTACACTCGACATAGGAAACACCTCGATAAAGTGGGCAACATTTGAGGGGAAAACCCTTAAGGACAGTGGCCGATGGACCATGGGGGACACTGCTGCCAATAGCTTTCAGAACGAGTGGAACAAACTGAAGGAAGATTGCGAGCAGGAGATAGCATGTGCCAGTGGAGACATATCCACATTGGGCATCACACCCACACTGCTCAATCACCACACCCCACTACCCATCAAACTAAACTACCGTACCCCCGAAACACTTGGTGCCGACCGCGTAGCCAGTGCTTGTGGCGCATGGGCTCTGAACCCCGGCAAAGACACCCTCATCATAGATGCCGGCACATGCATCACCGTCGATTTCCTATCGTCAGAGGGCATATACCACGGTGGAGCCATAATGCCGGGGCTTAAAATTAATTTGCAGGCACTGCATACTTTTACAGCCAAACTACCGTTAGTATCTTTTAATAGAGAAACCAACGTTCCTTTATTAGGCCGGACAACCGAAGAGAGTATCCTGGCAGGTACATTGGGTGCCACCATGCTGGCATTGGCAGGATTTGTAACTGCTTATCGTCAACGCTGTCCATCCTTACAGGTAGTACTGACTGGCGGCGATGCCGATCAACTGCTTGCAGCAGGAAACAACGGTTGGGATTATCAGCCACATTTAACGCTTATAGGACTTAACGAAATATTAATAAACCTACATAAATGAAACATCATCCTGACACAAGAGATATTACTATACCTTCCGCATTTTGTCTATTCGTGCTTTTCCTAATTGCACTGACGCAGCCTCTTACAGCACAGAATGGTTTCAATATTCCGTTTTCCCAGTTTGGAGTTGGGACAGTAGAGCAACCCTACAACATTCCTATGATCACCAAGATGGGAGGAGTGGCCTATACACTTCACGGAAACAATCTCGTCAACCCCATCAATCCAGCCAGCTACGGATCTATTCAGCCGGAGAGCTTCGTCTTTGATATGGGAGTAGGCATTCAGACAAGTGTATTGCGGGACAACAACGAGCGACTCTTCGATGCCGATGGGAATATCGGATACTTACTCATGGCTATGCCCCTGACCAAGTGGTGGAAATTAGGAGCCGGACTTATGCCTTACTCCACCGTGAACTACGAATCCGTATCGAGAAGTATCGACCCCACATATCCAGACACCATAAAAACGATCTACGATGGAAATGGAGGAATCAGCCAGGCATTTATAGGCATGGCTTTCAACATATTGAATGGAAGCGAAAAGAAGCCGGACATTCAAGTGGGATTCAATGTCAATTTCCTTACGGGCAACATTTATCGTGCCATATCCAATACCTTCATGCATAACGACTCGGCACACTATTATTTACCCAACCGTCGCTTCAAACGTACAACGATGGGTAATATAACCTTAGACTTTGGTCTACAAGCCCGCCAGCCCATTGGCGACAAATACACGCTGGGTCTGGGCCTCGTGTATAAACCATATATGGATCTCACCGTGAAAGACATGGCCATCATCTATACCTATCATGCAAACGACGAGAGCCTTATAGACACAGTGTTTCCTGGTCCTGACGGAGATCCCAGTTTTAACAGCAAAGTTGAACAAGCAAACACATTTGGCTTTGGCTTAAACTTCGAAAGAAACAACCGTTGGCAATTGGCCTTCGATGCGACCTTTGCATCATGGTCGGGAATGAAATACACGGAGGGAAGACAGCCCTCTGTATTCGGAACCAGCTCCATCAACTATGGCCCATTTAGCAGGTATGCTTTAGGATTCGAGAAAAAGGGCAACATGGATGCCAACACATATTGGGGACGTATCAGCTGGGGGATGGGCATTCATCGCGAAACAGGTGTACTGCATCTCAACATTAATAACAATAGCCAACGAGTCGATGAATGGGGAGCAGGCCTAGGACTAACACTACCTATGAGAAAAGGACGTTCGCTCCTCACTCTCAGCCTGGGCTACAGCAGCTTAGGAAACAGCTCCATACTGCAACGTAACACTGTCACATTCGGAATTGCAGTCAGCAGTTGCGAACGCTGGTTCTTCAAACGGAAATATGATTGAGCAATAATTAATGTTCGAACGATACTAAACAATAAAACAAGTAGCAAGAAACAAACTAAAATAAGAATAACACAATGAAGACGATTAAATTCCTGACGATTGCCATGATGATTGGAATTGCTACCACTCCCGCCATGGCACAACACATCAAAGGATGCCCCGAAGAATTGCAAGAGCGCATGCGCGAACCAGTAGCTCTATACCAAGACAACTGGAAACAGTATAACGAATCTAAAGACAGTCGCTATCTGCTCGAAGCCTACCCCTACTGGAAAGTGTTCGTGGAGAAATGCCCATCCAACGGCAAAAATATCTACACCCGTGGCGAAAAGATCATGGAAGCCAAAATCAAAGCAGCCAAAGACGAAGAAGAGCGGGCCCAACTGATTGAGGAACTCATGGCTCTTTATGATACACGCATTGCCAATTTCGGAGAAGCTTCCAAAGTTACAGCCATGAAAGCCATGGAACTTGAGGACATACTTGGAGAAGCAGGTCTTGAAAGATACTACAAACTATACAATGACGCAGTTGCCATGGAAGGTGGGCTGGAGGCAGCATACCTAGTGAAATATATGGAGGCAACCATCAACTACGTGCGCGCCGGCTATGCAGAGCCGACCCTGGTTGTCGACAACTATGACATCGCCAGTGATCTACTCGAAGAGGAGCTGCAGAAAAACGTTGAGGATAGCGTCAAAGCAGCCACCATACGTGGCTACATTGCAGGCGTAGAGGCAGCCTTCTCCCCTTACGCAAGCTGCGAACAGCTGGTGGAAATCTATGGCAAAAAGTTCGAGGCTGATCCCGAGAATGTCGACCTATTGAAGAAGATAACCGGTATCATGACTCGTAAACGCTGCACCAAAGAAGAGCTCTTCTTTAAAGCCACCGAAAACCTATACCGCCTAGAACCCACAGCCACCACCGCACTGCGAATGGGCCAAATGTGTATTTCGAAAGACAAATTCAGCGATGCCATCAACTATCTGAAAGATGCCATCGACGGTCTATCCACAAAAGATAAATACACCGCCTACATGCAAATGGGTATAGCCTACTACAACCTGAAGCAATACAGCGCGGCACGCACAGCCTTCAACAATGCAGCGGCCACTGATGCCACCAAAGGAGAACCCTATCGCATGATTGCCGTTCTCTACGGTTCGAGCACGGGTAGCGCCACCGACGACAATGTGAACGGACGCAGCGTATACTGGGCAGCTGTCGATGTGCTGCAACAGGCCAAACGTGTCGACCCGACTCCAGAGAATGTAGAAGCATGCGACAAAGCTATCGCCACCTATTCCGCCCACTTCCCGAAGCAGACCGATGCTTTCATGGCCGGATTGGAAAATGGCAAACGCTACACCGTCCCCGGATGGATTGGTGTCACCACCACAGTCAGAACACGATAAACATTGAAGTATAAAAACACTGCCCTACACATAGAAGCATGGTGCACCATGCTTCTATGTGTATTTTTTTTCTCCTGTTCGGGCGATATGACAGACATCGAGCGCTTTGCTCGACAGACACCTCCCGACCAAGAGATCACCGCAGCACACATACGACGCAGCGAGCTGGGAAAGCTTCAGATGGAAATGGAGTCTCCACTTGTTCGACAATACAAGCAACCCGAAGCAAAAACCATTTATCCTCAGGGAGTAGACCTAATGTTCTACAATAACGACCGCACCCCTCGCACATCGCTACATGCCAATAAGGCAGTCACTTTCGACGACCGCCACATCATGCAGGGCAGCGACAGTGTGGTGGTGATCGACTACTCCAACGGAGACACCGTATACCTCGAAGATATTGTTTGGAGGCAGGACGACGACATCATCTTCTCCAACCATACCGTACGTGCTGTCAACGGCAATCGGGTGACCTATGGCGACGGCTTCTCCAGCGACGCCAAGATGACCAATCTGCGAATCGTACGGCAACGAGGTACAATAGAAATCAACGAATAAACAACACAATGCAATACACAGCCAAAGAACTGGCCCGCATGGTAAAAGGCACCGTGGAAGGTGATGAAAACACTCGAGTATGGAAACCATGCAAGATAGAAGAAGGATGTGAGGGAGGAATCACCTTCCTTGGCAATCCAAAATACACCCACTATATCTACGAACAGCAAGCATCGATCGTCATCGTACGACGCGATTTTGAGCCCGAAAAACCTGTACCGTCCACCCTCATCCGCGTAGACAACCCCTACATGGCAGTGGCTGTATTGCTACATGCTTTCAACGAACGCAGCAAGGCCCCGAGCGGTAGGTCGTGGCGTAGCCATGTGGGTCGTGGAAGCAAAACCGGAAAAAGGCTCTACATGGGCCCCTTCTCTGTAGTAGGACGGCACTGTAGGATAGGAAACAACGTCAAGATCTATCCCAATGTCACCATCGGCGACAACGTCACCATCGGCGACGGAAGCATACTCTATGCTGGAGTGAAAATATACGAGGGGGTGGAGATAGGACGCAACTGTATCATACATGCCGGAGCAGTAATAGGAAGCGACGGCTTCGGATTCGCTCCAGCCGACGATGGTACATGGAACAAAATCGACCAAATTGGCAATGTCATTTTAGAGGACAACGTCGAAATAGGTGCCAACACCACCATCGATCGTGCCTCTATTGGTAGCACCATTCTGCATCAGGGGGTCAAGATCGATAATCTCTGCCAAGTAGCACACAATGTGGTGATCGGTCGCAACACCGCCATGGCCTCGCAGGTAGGCATAGCTGGCAGCTGCCATGTGGGTGAACAATGCATCATTGCAGGGCAAGCCGGCCTGGTGGGACACATCAGCGTAGGCGACCATGTGACCATCGGTGCACAAAGCGGTGTCACACATTCGGTACCTTCCAATCAGCAAATATTCGGCTCGCCTGCCATGGAAGCCTCCAAACGGCGAAAGGTGGAGGTGCTGGTTCGAAACATCGAACGGCTTGCAGAACGTATCTCAGCTCTTGAGAAAAAACAATGAAGCCCGGACGCATACTGGCATTCTTCTTTGTGGTGATTGCTGCTTTGGCGGCAATAGGAGCCATTGTACCCGACGAGGGCTTCGACATCGACGGTCACTATGTCGGATTCACATCGCTGCACAAATTGGCTGCTCGCAACGACAAACCGATAGACACCACGCCCGAAGTCACACCAGAGATGATGGCACTGCAGGATTCCATCAACTACTACCACGAAATGGTCAACAATGGAAACCTGCGTTTCTGGCTACCCAACCCTCACTATTTCGATTTGTTTTGGCAGCAAGCTTCTCTTGCTCGTCGTAACGGAGAAACCATACGTGTGCTGCACTATGGCGATTCGCAAATCGAGATGGACCACATCAGCTCCCGACTGCGGGCACGCATGCAGGCACGCTTCGGTGGCGGCGGCCCCGGAATGGTTCCTTTCCACACCATCACTCCCTCGATGACCATACGCCAAAGCACTTCCGGCGAACTCATCCATCTCTCCTCCTTCGGCGACAGCACCGTGGTGCGCTCTCGTGGAGACTATGGGCCAATGATGCAATGCTTCAGACTAGCGGGAGGCACATCGACAGTGAATCTGCGTGCCTCGCAAAGCAAAACGGTCGACGACCGTGTGAAGCGCTTCTCCCGTATCACATTGATATACAACAACCGCTCCACATCGCTCAAGACCGAGCTGACCAATCGGCAACACAAAACATCTCACCCACAAAGCACAACCACCGCCGGAATCGGCAGCATGCAGTGGGTGCTCGATTCGGCAAGCAACTCGGTGAGGCTCATGGTGTCAGGCAATGCCGACCTCTATGGAGTACTCGTCGACGACGGCCCAGGAGTGGCAGTGGACAACATCCCGATGCGCGGATGCTCCGGACAACAATTCACGCTGATACCGACTGCCAAACTAGCCGCCTCCTATGCCCAGATGAATATCGGACTCATCATCCTACAATTCGGAGGCAACTCTGTGCCCTACCTCAAGACAGCCAAGCAGATAAGCACCTACTGCCAGTCGCTGGGGCACCAGATCGACCATCTGCACCAATGCTGCCCACAGGCCAAAGTGCTGTTCATTGGACCCAGCGATATGAGTACCCGCGTGCATGGCCAACTACAGACTTACCCCATCATACCACAACTCATCGATAGCCTTGCCGCCACCGCCATTCGACACAACGCGGCATTCTGGAGCATCTATCACGCCATGGGCGGTGAGAACAGCATGCCCCAATGGACACGCAACGGACTGGCTGGACAAGACTACATCCACTTCTCTCAACACGGTGCCGACCTGATGGGCGACCGACTAGCCGATGCCTTCGACAATCTCTTCACCCTCTACCGGTTGGAGCGGAAAATCAGAAAAAAACACTAATGCTATTAACCATGAACCACCTTTCAGCCTATATGGAGCGTATCTTCTATTTTTTTTCACGGTGCATGTACGGTGCATGTACGGTGCATGTACGGATGAAGTACGGTGTTGATGCCTTCATGACCAAACGCAGCTCCCTTCTGCGGACGTTTCTTTTTCTGATTTTATCGACCGGCATCGCCGTCCAACAGGCACAGGGCCAGGCCACTGCAGTGGACCTTCCGGTGTATTCTTTCATCGACTACGACGCCAATGTGCTGCACTACGACAGTGCATCAACCACAATGCACAGACTGTTCGAACGTTGGAACCGCACCGCATCGACCGCCAGCGGCAACATCAACATTGTACATATCGGTGGTTCGCACGTTCAGGCGGGAATGATGAGCAACACTATCCGGACACGAATCATGAAGGCCTACCCGACACTGGTAGGACCACGTGGATTGATATTTCCCTACTCGGCTGCCGCCAAATGCAACAATCCAGCCGACTATCGGATTCATTGCCGCGAAAAAATGATACTCACCCGCAATGTATTCAAAGACCACACCTACCCACTAGGTGCATGCGGCATTGCCGTCACAGCCTCCGACACACTGACAGAGGTGCAAGTGGTGATGAACGAGCCTATGGTTGACTATGGCACCACAAGCATTGTTGCCATCGGCTACTCCGACCAGGGCGTTATACCCTACCTTAGGGTAGACGACAAAGACATACAGCCCTCCTACATCAATCGCAACACCAACCGGTTCATATTCAACCTGCCAACACCCACCGACTCCTTTGCTATCATGATTCCATGCCAAGCAGAAGAGCTTTTCACGCTGACCGGCCTCTACCTTTCGAACCGGAAACCGGGGTTTAGCCTCAGCTCGCTGGGTGTGAACGGAGCTGCCGTTCCCGATTGGATACGTTGTCGCCATTTTGTACGCGACCTGCGACTATTGCATCCCGATGTGGTGATATTTGGCATCGGCATCAACGACGCCGTCCCCGACGACTTCGATACCGCAGCATTCCGCCAAAACTACCTTCAACTGATCGACTCGGTACGGGCGGCCAATCCCGACTGTGCATTCATCTTTGTGACCAACAACGACTCGTATCGCAAGAAGGGACGTCGAAAATACTCGGTCAACCGCAACGGTGCACTCGCCCGCGAGGTGTTCTATCGGCTTGCTCACGATGTAGACGGTGCCGTGTGGGACCAATACGAAGTGATGGGGGGACTACGTTCGATGGACAAATGGCGGCAGGCAGGCCTGGCACGTACCGATCGCGTACACTTCACAGCCGAAGGCTATCGGCTGATCGGGAACCTGTTCTGTAACGCACTCTTCCAGGCAATCGAAAAGGAAAAACAACAGTGAACGACCTGCTTACATATTTGCGTTCGCTACTGAACTTCGACAGTTCACATCCTCTTCTATTCACTCAGATACACTTCTGGGTGTTTTTTCTGATAGTCTACATGCTGTTCGCTCTCATAGTCCGCCGCGAACGTCGACGGCAGACCCTGCGCAATGGCTACCTTTTCGCTGTGAGCCTCTTCTTCTACTACAAGACATCAGGCCTCTTCGTACTTCTACTGGTCTTTTCCACACTGTTGGGATATATTCTAGGCATCGGGATGGACCACAGCACCTCTAATCCTAAGCGTAAACTACTGTCCACCATCGGGGTGATCGTCAACCTAGGTGTGCTATGCTACTTCAAGTATGCCTATTTCTTCACCGACATCTACAATGCCACCTTCCACACAGACCTTTCGGTAGTCAACCACCTGGCCCACTGGGGCAACGCCATGTTCCACACCGACCGCTTCGATGCATCGGTCATCCTCTTGCCGGTGGGTATCTCGTTCTTCACCTTTCAGAACATAAGTTATATCGTCGATGTTTACAAGCGAAAGATACCTCATGTGGGCAATGTGCTCGACTTCGGCTTCTACACCTCTTTCTTTCCCCAGCTGGTGGCAGGCCCCATACTGCGGGCAGACCAGTTTGTGCCACAACTGTACAAACCCTTTTTTCTAGGGCGTAGGCAATTCGGCATCGCTGTGTTCTGGATCATGAACGGGCTTGTGAAGAAGCTGGTACTGAGCGACTATCTGGCAGTCAACTTTGTAGACCGTGTGTTCGACAACCCCACACTCTATACCCCCTTCGAGAACTGTTCGGCACTGATGCTGTATTCGCTACAAGTCTATGCCGATTTCTCGGGCTACACCGACATAGCAATCGGAGTGGCCATGCTGATGGGATTCTATCTTCCACTCAACTTCAACTCGCCATACAAGGCCACCAATCCCGCCGACTTCTGGCATCGGTGGCACATATCGCTGTCACACTGGCTGCGCGACTACCTATACATACCGCTCGGCGGCAATCGCAAGTCGGACTGGCTCAGCTACATCATCCTGGCATCCATACTGGCTGTGGCAGCTTTCCGTATACAAAACGTGTGGTTCACAGCCACGGTAGTAGCCATATTGACCCTCTTGGGTTTGCGCTGGCTGCTGTTCCCCTCGCATCGACACAACATGGGCACCAACGTCAACAACATGGATACTATGCTTTTGGGTGGAATGTGGCACGGCTCGTCGTTCAACTTCATAACGTGGGGAGGACTGAACGGACTTGGAATCCTCGTCTACAAATGGTGGAAGAAACAGGGGTGGATTACTCACATTGCCAGTCTGATAGTGTGCACTACGGTTCTCAGCATACTCAAGTATTGCTTTCCCTCGCCTCTATTCAATCTACTATGGTTTGTGTGCATAGCATGCCTACTCGTCTACACCCTTCTGCATCTGTTACCACAACGTGCCAAAGGCACACGCAAGGCATGGGTGGCATGGACTACAGGTCTCACCTTTGTCTTCATATCGTTCACCCGTCTATTCTTCCGTAGCGGCTCCAACCTCGATCCTGCCGAGGCCAACGAGGTAGCTTGGCGCACTGCTAGCCAGATGGTGGGACAGATTGGGCAGCATTGGAATCTGGCACAGATACCTGAGATTGTCGGTCACTACTGGGCTCCGTTTCTGTTGTTTGCCATTGGAATGGTCGTTCACTGGCTTCCTGTGCGGTTCAAGCGGCGCTATCGTCTGTGGTTTGCCAAGATGCCTCTGTGGTTGATGTGTATTGTTGTGGTGGCGACGGTATTTGTTCTGTACCAATTCATCACCGCCGATCTGCAGCCTTTCATCTATTTCCAGTTCTAGCATAGTGCGGCTCCATAAGTCGTTCAAACAACAGTAGGAAGAAAAAAATCCAACATTTTTTTCATTCTGCATACTAAAAAAACAAAAAAAACGTAGATTTCATCTTCGTTTAAAAAAAAAGTTGTATTTTTGCAGCCGAAATTAAGTTGAACAAAACGACAGTTTATCGAAGCAACAGTATCAGATTAACCCCTAAAAAACAGAGGAGCATGACGAATGTAAAGATTAAACAACTGTCAGATAACGAGCTAATAGAGCGCTATCGTGAAGGCGACAGCTCTAGTTTCGAAACCTTGCTTGAACGCTATCAAACCAAGGTTTACGGCTACATTTTTTCGGTTGTGAAAGACAAAGAAACAGCCGACGACATCTTCCAAGATACCTTTTATAAAGTAATTGTCACCATCAATTCGAATCAGTATAAGGACGAGAATAAGTTTGTTCATTGGGTGATGAGAATTGCCCACAACCTAATCGTGGATCACTTTCGGCGTAACAACAAGATGCCATTGGTTCCCAATCGTCCGGACAGCGATGTATTGGACAACCTCAAGATGCCCGACGAGAATGCCGAACATGTAATGATGCGCAAGCAGACAAGCCAGAACATCAGAAAACTGGTACGCATGTTGCCTCCGGAGCAGCGCCGTGTGGTCATCCTACGCCACTACGGAAAGTGCGACTTTAAGGATATTGCCGCCCGCACCGGAGTGAGCATCAATACCGCCTTGGGGCGTATGCGCTATGCCATTATCAATCTGAGGCGTTTGGCAAAAGAGAATAATATGTACATCGAACTCTAGTCCTCCTCGGACAGATTCTTAAGACAAAAGCAGACCATCGGTAGGTGGTCTGCTTGTTTTTTTGGTACACGGCAAGTATCCGTGCACAAAAACAAGGTATTCCATCAATGTTGATTTGATAGCACAGCGTACAAACAGAGGAGCCAACCGATGCCCATTTTCTATCGATGGACCAGTATTCCCCTACTGATGTCTTACCGACTTAAAAGATAACAAAGGGATGAGTAGGAGATGAGTAAGAGATGAGTAAGAGTTGGTCGTGCTTTATGACTGAATTACAGGCGATTGCAAAATGGGCTTTTGGGCATGTTTTTGCCTCTTTTTTCGTTCTAATAATCCGACTTTTTTATCGGGCAGCAGGAGAGATAAATGGATTTTTACAAGGTGGTGGGCAATAGAAAAAGTCTTTCGCCGTTATGTGAACAGTTATGATTTCTAAGAACATGCTAAAAGAACTTGCAGCCTATCGCATGCAGAAAAGATGCGATGAGGACGGGGTATTTGTCGTCGAAGGAGTAAAGATGGCATCGGAGGCATTGAAATCAGGACTACCCATACGCGTGATATGTGCCACCTCGGAATGGCTTGCTTCCAATGCCGACCAGATCGGGTCTTCTACATCCTGCTACGAGGTGTCGGCCAGCGAACTAGAACGCCTAAGTGCCATGCACTCGCCCAACCACGTATGGATGCTTTTGCAGCGCAAAACAGTCGTTGCCCCTCATCGATCGGCACTGACCCTGGCGCTTGATCGCCTGCAAGACCCAGGCAATATGGGGACCATCATGCGGACCGCCGATTGGTACGGCATACGCCACATCGTGTGCTCGCAAGACACCGTCGGGTGCTACAACGCCAAAACAGTACAGGCCACAATGGGTGCCGTGTTTCGCACACAAGTGGAGTACGTCGACCTCCCACAATGGCTGCAGCACTGCCACATTCCAGTCTACGGAGCATCCCTTCATGGGAAACCCCTGTCGGAGGTGTCCAAACCCACACACGAAGCCGTCTTGCTGATAGGCAACGAAAGTCGCGGCATATCTCCCGAAGCGATGAATGCTGTTACATATCCCATACTGATCCCCAACATGGGAGGCACTGCAGAGAGCCTGAATGCATCTGTGGCAGCAGGAATATTAATAAACCATTTATTGAACTGACATGGAACAACTTCAATACCAAGAAGGGCGCACCGAAATCAGTCACCTTGGCAAGGTGGCTCTCATAGATCGCATCACCAATGGCTTCCATTGCGACTACGACGATTGCGCTGTGATAGGAGAAGGGCCAACCAAAACGCTCGTCACCACACAAACAATGGTAGAGGGAGTGGACTTCGACATGATGTACACCCCCCTGAAACATCTTGGATATAAAGCGATAGCCATCGCCCTAAGCAATATCGCCGCCATGAACGGCACCCCCTGCAGCGTGTTGGTGAGCATAGCCGTGAGCAACCGCTATTCTGTAGAAGCCCTCGACGAGCTATACGCCGGCATACGTCTGTGCTGCGACAGATACGACACCCACCTTGTCGGTGGCGACACTCGCACATCGCGAAGCGGCATGGTGATAACCGTCACAGCAGTAGGCACCGCCGACGCAGGCACCATCACCTACCGCTGTGGTGCCAAAGAGCACGAGCTCATCTGCTGCACGGGCGATTTGGGCAGCGCCTACGCCGGACTGCTGGTCCTAGAACGTGAGAAGGTGACCTATCAGGCCAACCCCAATTTCCAACCCGACCTTGCCGGCTACGACTATGCTTTGGAACGTTTTCTGAAACCGGAACCTCGCATGGACATCGTCAAGATGCTCGCCAAGCATAACATCGTCCCCACCTCCATGACCGACGTCAGCCGCGGACTAGCCGACAGCCTACTGCACATCACACGCGCCTCCAAATGCGGATGCGAAGTGTATGAGGAGCGCCTTCCTATCGACTATCAGACCACCCGCGTATGCTCCGAAATGAGCAAAAACATGATGCCCGTCAGCTGTGCACTAAACGGTGGCGAGGACTACGAGTTGCTCTTCACCGTAAAGCAGAGCGACTACGACAAAATCAAGGCCATGGAAGGCATCCACATCATCGGATACATCACCGAAGAAGGCATGCCACCTGTCATGGTGACTCCACAGAATACCACCATCAACCTGCGTGCACAGGCTTTCCAAGGAGTGGAAGAATGAGAGCAGACACATTCAGACACAAGGGGCTACGCCAGCAAATGGTAGACACACTCCGCAGCAAAGGCATCACCGACGAGCAGGTGCTGCGTGCCATGGGCGAAGTGCCGCGGCACTGGTTCATCGACAGTGCTCTCGACAGCCACGCCTACGAGGACCGTGCTCTCAAGATAGGATGCGAACAGACCATCTCCCACCCCTCCACCGTGGCCATGCAAAGCCAACTACTCGACCTCCACAGCGGCATGAAAGTGCTCGAGATAGGCACCGGTAGTGGCTACCAGACGGCTGTGCTATGCCGCATGGGAGCTAGGGTGTTCACCATCGAACGGCAAAAAGGCCTCTTCGATCAAACGCGCCGACTACTAGCCGAAGAAGGCTACAGGGCACGATGTTTCCTCGGCGATGGCTACAAAGGGCTGGCCGAAGTCAACTACGGACCCTACGACCGCATCATCGTCACCTGCGGAGCTCCCAGCATCCCCGAGGCGCTCATGTCGCAACTACGCATCGACGGCATCATGGTAATCCCACTTGGCGAAGACGAACAAGAGATGCTCCGCATTACCAAACTCGGCAACGACCGCAGCCAATGGAAAATAGAGAAGTTCGGCACCTACAGCTTTGTCCCCATGCTGAACGGCAAACAGATGAAGAGCTGAACGGACAGCAGTGGTACCATCAAACAGTTAATGTTGCTATCATGATATGAATAAATACCTTATTATTCCCCTCCTTTGCCTAATGCTATGTGCTTGCCGTAACGACTACACGCCCAAGCCGTATGCCTACCTGCGCATCGACATGCCGGAGCACAATTACTGGCTCGTCGACACCCTGCCGAACAGTATCGACGGACATACTATGCCAAGCGTCGTGCTTCCGTTCCTCTTCGAGGCCAACGACAGTGCCAGTCTGACACTCAAGAAGCCGCGCCAAGTGGCCACCTTCATGGCTAACGGAACCGTCAAGCCCGACCGCCTCAAATACGACGAGGTGTGGCTCGACATCAACTACCCACAATGGGACGGAGTGGTGTTCCTCACCTACCACCGCCTGCAGACTCCCGACAGCCTGCGGGCACAGGTAGATGCCTCGACTAGGCTACTCGAACAGCACTACAAAGTGGCCTCTGGCATCGAGGAGCAAGGCTATGAAGACCCCGAACACAAGGTGTATGGCACCGTATATTACCTAAAAGGAAACCGAGTAGCCTCCACATGCCAGTTCTGGATGACCGACAGCAGTAGCCACTTTCTTCGTGGAGCACTTTACCTCAACACCACCCCAAACAACGACTCGCTGGCACCCGTCATCGACTATATCCAAGCCGACATCGAGCACCTTGTCGAGACGCTTCGCTGGCGATAGCCAGAGATATTCTATTCTTCTGCGTGTTTTCTTGAACCGTCGATGGCTTCGCTGACATTGATCACATAGTCGCCCAGCTTTTCATACAGAGCATACAGGCTGCTATAGGCGTTGCCAATGGCGTAGTCATATACCCCCAGTTTCAAGGCATCGAGGTGCTGTGCACGCAGTCGGTCGCGATATACATTAATCTCGTGCTCGGCAGCATATGCGGCATCGAGGTCCACATGGTCGTAGTCGTGCAGGTTGCTATCCATCACATCGAGGGATTTCTGCACCAGTTCGCTCATGTGCGAGAGATTCGCGTTAAGGCCTGCGTCGAAGTGCACTGCGTCTTCGCGTTTGTTCTTGCGGGTCATGGCTATCTGATAGATAGTGTCGCCTATCGACTCTAGGTTATCGATGATTCTCAGCATAGTGCTGATACGTTCGGATCCATGTTCGGATATGTCGCCTGAGCCCACCTTTGTAAGGAACTTCGATATCTCCATCTCCATACGGTCGGTGATACCCTCGTATTTGGCGATACGATCCATGATGCTATTGAACTCCTCGTCCTTGTTGGCCGTGCGCAGTCCTGGCAGGAAGGTATACATACGCAGCACCCGTTTGGAGAACTCCTCGATTTCGCTCTTGGCACTCTGCAGGTTGAGCTCGGCAGTGGAGAGCAGGTTGGGCTCGAGGTAGGTGAGGCGGAATTCCTCTTCGCCATCCTCGCTCTTTTCGGGCACCATCCAGGTCACAATCTTCACTATCTGCGGGATGAAGAAGGCCAGAATAACAGTGGTCACCACATTGAACAGGGTATGGAACACGGTGATAGCCAACGGAATCAGCGGTATGGTGGGTAGCAGCGAATCCAGTTGCTCGCTAATGGCCATCACAGCATTGCAGATGGGATAGAAGGGAATGAGGAAGATGATGGCACCTGCCACATTGAACACCAGGTGGGCACGGGCAGTGCGCTTGCCAGTGGTGCCGGTGGTCATAGCCACCACCTGTGCTGTCAGAGTGGTACCCAGATTCTGTCCTATCACCAAGGCCATCGATGTCGGGAAGTCGATCCACCCCTGGCTGGCCATCAGCAATATGACGGCGGTCATGGCCGACGAGGTCTGCAGTATGATGCACAGCACTGCACCGACCACGATGAACAGCAGCACCGACCAATAGCCCCAGCGTCCCAGCGAGGCGATGGAGTGGGCCACATTCTCGTCGAGCGGCGGCACCGAATCGCCCATCAGTCCCAATCCGAGGATAAGCAGCGAGAGGCCGATGATGGTCTGACCCAAATACTGCATCTTGTTCTTCTTGCTGAAAATGAAGAAGAGGCTGATGGCAGCAATAATCATCGGCATTAAAGGCACTTTCTCCTCTCCACCGCCACCTCCGAGACCGAAGATGGTGATGATCCAGGCAGTGACCGTAGTACCTATGTTGGCACCCATCACCACCGCAATGGCACCGGCCAACGTCAGTAGTCCTGCTCCTGCAAATCCAACAGTCATCACGGTGGTTGCCGTCGAGCTCTGGATAATAGCCGTGACACCCGTACCAGCCAAAATGCCACTCAGCGGTTTGCCCGTGATTCGGGTCAAAATGTGACGCAATTTCGAGCCGGCGAACTTCTGAAGACCCTCGCTCATCAGTTTCATTGCAAAAAGAAACACAGCGAGAGCACCGGCCAACTTGATGATAATTAATATAATATCGCCTGTAGTCATTAATAATATTTTATAGAAACCAAACTGCAAAAATACACTTTTGCATCAAAACAGAATATTAAGTTTTTGTTAAGTTTCGCGTAATACTTCCTCTGTTGCCACCGCTCCATTCACCATTTCCAGCATCTATATCTCCATAAAAACCAACTGCTTACGCGACACCTTCCACGTCGCCATCTACCTATCGGCACCCACTGCCAGATAGCCACCGCCAAGTATCCACCGCCACCTCGTGCCTCCTACAAATAGTTCACACTCAATATAATAGCCAGCCATACGAATGGTAATCCACTGTAAATCAGACACCAACTCGTACCACAACCGTACTTCATCCGTACATGCACCGTACATGCACCGTAGATGAACCGTGACAGCCGTGTGCCGACACGGACCTTTGGCGGAGCATCCACCCTGTATACACTCCGGATTCTGCCTTGTGGGGCAACTGCTGCAGATGGCCATCCCCGCCCCAACCACCACCCTCCACCTCGACATCCACACCCTGCCCGCCGGAGCCTACCTGCTGAAAGTGTCCACCAGCACCGCATCCCACAGGCTGCTGGTGCAGTAGGGGAATACTGACTCACACATCAGAGCGTCCATATCGAAGAGCGTGTTCCACCAGTCCTTTTCTGTGGACTGGTGGAACTTCCTATATCATCCACATCCCCACTCTGCATCTCCACAATCACCTATATGCCTCTCTTAAACTGCATTAGGATGCCAGAATGCCGAGGTTGAGTCTACGCCGGTCCACTTTTCATTTCTCAAATAATAAAACCGGAAGAGCTACGTTATCTTAACTCCAAAAGAATAAACAATGGAATTGAACGAAAAACTGAAAACACTTGTCTTCGACAAGAGTGCATTGAAGCAGAATGTATTCCACACCACCAAGGAAGTATTTGAGATGTTTCGCGAGGAGACACGCGAGCTGATAGCACTATTCAAACAGAAAAGCCGCGACGAGGGACAGGACGTGGCATTCGAATTCACCGACAGGGGCGATTTCGAGTTCGAGGTGAAGTTCGGCGGAGACATACTGCTATTTTTGATGCACACCAATGTATTCGAATTCTCACGCGATCACCAGGTGATGAAATCGACCTATATCCGCGAAGACCCACAGCGCTCCTACTGCGGAGTGATACACATCTACAACTTCCTTGCCGATTCGTTCGCCTATCAGAGGGATAACGACTTAGGGTATATGATTGGAAGAGTGTTTGTTAACAAAGAGAAACACTACTTTATCGAGGGCAAACGCGAACTAGGAATGCTGTACACGAATTTCGGTACTTCGCTGATTGACAGCGAGTCTGTGCAAAGCATAGTAGAGAGTGCCATCGAGTACACCACCAATTTTGATCTTTTGACCCCCCCATACGATGAAGTTAAGGTGGTGTCGGTAGGTGAAATGAGGACAAATTTTGATAAAAAATCCATCGTCACAGCCAAGCGTTTAGGATTTCGTTTTCAGGCAGATAGCGAATAGCAGAGAAAAGTTTTCAACCACATACGTTGAAAAAAATTTGGCCATGTCAGAAAATGTTAGTAATTTTGCACCCGCTTTTTGAGTGGAGAGAGACAAAAAAACGCTCAAAAACCAGGTTGCCGCGTTCGTCTAGTTGGCCCAGGACGTAAGATTTTCATTCTTAAAATCGCGGGTTCGAATCCCGCACGCGGTACAGAAACAATAAAATAAAAAAGAAGAATAACAATAACAATGGCACACCACAAGTCTGCAAAAAAGAGAATTCGCTCGAGCGAAAAGAGAAGAGTAGAGAACCGTTACTACGCCAAGACGATGCGCAATGCTCTGCGTGATTTCCGCGCTCTCGAAGATAAGTCTGTCGCCACTGAGCGTCTGCCGAAGATGATCAGCATTATCGACAAATTGGCCAAACGCAGCGTGATTCACAAAAACAAAGCCTCGAACCTCAAATCGAAGCTCATGCGTAAAGTCAACGCCATGTAATCTATCGGCAAAATGTCGTGAACCAAAACCGGTTGCAAACAAGCAATCGGTTTTTTTTCTTTTTTTTATTCCAAATCAGTTTTTTTGTGTACTTTTGCCGTTTTAAACATGTATTGATTACAACACAAACACATTAATAATTATAACTTTATGAGTCAGATTATAGGTATCAAGGGCCGTCAGATTCTCGACAGTCGCGGCAATCCTACAGTTGAAGTCGATGTGTATACCGATCAGGGTGCAGTGGGACGTGCTGCTGTTCCCAGCGGAGCCTCCACTGGAGTGCACGAAGCCTGCGAGCTTCGCGATGGTGACAAAAGCCAGTTCCTAGGGAAAGGCGTGCTGAATGCTGTGAACAATGTCAACACCGTTCTCAACGACGAATTGCAAGGCATGTTCGTCAACGAGCAGAAAGCCATCGACGACAAGATGATCGAGCTGGACGGCACAGAAAACAAGAGCCGTCTGGGAGCCAATGCCATTCTCGGTGTGTCGCTGGCATGTGCCAAAGCAGCAGCACAAGAGACAGGCCAAGAGCTGTATCGCTACCTGGGCGGAGTGGGTGGCCACACCCTCCCCATCCCTATGATGAATATCCTCAACGGAGGTTCGCATGCAGACAATAGCATCGACTTCCAGGAATTCATGATTATGCCCGTGGGTGCTCCCACATTCAGCGAGGCACTTCGCATGGGTGCCGAAGTGTTCCACAACCTCCGCTCGGTGCTTAAGAGCAAGGGCATGAGCACCAACGTGGGCGACGAAGGCGGATTTGCCCCCAACCTGAGCAGCAACGAGGAGGCCATCATGTGCATACTGCAAGCCATCGAGAAGGCAGGCTATCGCCCAGGCGAGGATGTGTACATCGCCCTCGATGCTGCCGCCTCGGAATTCTACCTACCAGAGGAAAACGTCTACCATCTGAAATGGAGTAGCGGAGAGAAACTCACACCGCAGCAGATGAGCGACTTCTGGAAAGACTGGGTGTCTAAATATCCCATCATCAGCATCGAAGACGGCATGGCCGAGGACGACTGGGATGGATGGCGCTTGCATACCGATGCCATCGGAGACCGCTGTCAGCTGGTAGGCGACGATCTGTTTGTCACCAACGTCAGCCGCCTGAAGATGGGTTTGGAGAAGAAAGTGGCCAATAGCATCCTTATCAAGCTGAACCAGATCGGCACCCTCACCGAGACCATAGAGGCTGTCAACCTAGCCATGCGTAACCAGATGACCGCCATCATCAGCCACCGCAGCGGCGAAACCGAAGACACCACCATTGCCGACCTCGTAGTGGCCATGAACGCCGGCCTCATCAAGACCGGTTCTGCCTCGCGTACCGATCGCATCTGCAAATACAACCAGTTGATGCGTATCGAAGAAGGCCTTGGCGACCAAGCCTACTATCTGGGACGTGACTTTAAGTACATCAAGAAGTAACACCGCATTGTATTCACACAATGTATAAAACAATATAAATACTCGCCCCCTGGCGAGTATTTATATTATACATGCAAAGGCGACTTCGAGCACTGACTGACAGGAAGAAGAAGAAGAGATGTTTTGTCGGGTAAATTAAAGTTTGTACCTTTGCATCGGGGGAAATACACTATGACACTGGATAAGAATATAGCATTTGGACATTTGGCATGTGCCGCAGCTTACGTTATTTTTGGAATCAACGTGGTGGTGTGTCGCGACATTGCTACCGAGAGCGGGTTGGCACCCATTGTATTGTTCTCGATGCGGTCGCTGGTGGCAGGAGCACTGTTTTGGCTGGCATCGTTAGTGTCGCCAAGGGAAAAAGTGCCCCCACGCGACATGCTCCGGCTGGCAGGAGCAGGAATGCTGGGGCTCTTCCTGCCACAACTCACCTTTCTTCACGCCATTGCCCACACGACCCCCGTCGACCTATCGGTGATGAGCACCACAACACCCATATTTACTATGTTCGTGGCGGCAATCTTTCTGAAAGAGCCCATCACATGGAAAAAGACAGGCGGTGTGGCATTGAGCTTTGGAGGCATACTATGGCTTATCCTGCAGAGTACCTTCAGCTCCAGCGGGTCGTCGGAAACGGAACCCATCGGTATTGTATTCTGCTTCATCAACTATATTGTGTTTGCACTCTATCTTGGCACCTGTCGCCCACTAATATCGCGATACTCGGTAGTAACCAGCATGAAGTGGATGTTTCTCGCATCCTTCATTGTCTCCATCCCATTCAGCATGCCACACATGGCCACTACGAACTTTCTAACGGTGACACCTCAGGTGTGGTGGGAGATAGGATTTATGATTATCTTCTCCACATTTATAGCCTACTATCTGATTCCTTTTGGACAACAACGGATCAGGCCCACATTGGTGAGCATGTATGGCTATCTACAACCCATCATAGCCATTGCTGCAGCCATTTGGACTGGAATGGACCGCCTTACAGTCACCAAAGTGATGGCCGCCATGCTGGTATTTGTCGGAGTGTGGGTGGTAAACAAGAGCCGTGCAGCCCAAAGCTAACATCCAATAAACAGTAGAACGATGTATACATACGATTATCCTCGGCCAATGCTGACTGCCGACTGCTTGGTTATCAACAGTTCCAACGAGATACTGCTTGTGAGGCGAGGCAGGGAACCATTTAAAAACTCATGGGCACTGCCAGGTGGTTTCATGGAGATGGACGAGACACTAGAGCACTGTGCAATACGAGAACTGCAGGAAGAGACAGGTCTGCTAATCGACGAAAGAAGTATCCATCTGATAGGAGTCTTTAGTTGCGTGGATCGCGATCCCCGTGGACGTACGGTCACGGCTGCATACTCATGCACAGTGGATAACGACACTAATGCCCTTGCCGGCGATGATGCTTGCGAAGTACATTGGTGGCCCATTTCGGCCTTGCCCCCACTGGCTTTCGACCACCGAGAGATAGTACAAACATTTTTGGAATCACAACATAATATTATATTGCACACATCGTTATAGTCCTATACGATGAACGACAAGGACAAAGCAACACGACAGGGCAATACCATTCTAATCATTGCAGCTATGGTGATTGGGGTGGTAATCGGATTGATGTTCGCCCAAACCGGCGGGCAACAGAAAAGAGACATGTCATCACCGCTACAAGGCAAAATGGCCGAGGTGATGACACTAGTTCAAGAGGAATATGTCGACAAGGTAAACACAGACTCGATCAGCGAACATTTAGTGGCAGTGCTGCTTGGCGAGTTAGACCCACATAGTACCTACCTCTCTGCTATTCAAACCGAAAAGGCCGACGAACAGATGCGAGGAAACTTCGAAGGCGTAGGTCTAGTGCTACATCGTGGTAAAGACACCTCTTTTGTCGGCCAAGTGATGGCCGATGGCCCAAGCTATGGTTCTGGTATTATTCCCGGCGATGCTATTCTGTCAGTAGACGGCAACACAATGATTGGTCAGCCTTCCGACAGTGTAGTTTCACATCTGCGAGGACCACGAGGCACAAAGGTCGACATCACAATACTACGCAACAACATACCGCATACCTTTACTATAAATCGCGGAATAATAGCCCATCGCTCAATTCCATATTATGACATGCTTGACGACACTACCGGATATATCATGTTGGCAAGTTTCACCGCTACAAGTCACAAAGAGTTCCGTTCCGCTCTAGAAGTCCTAAAATCTAAGGGTATGCGTCATTTGATATTTGACTTGCGTGGCAACAACGGAGGGTCGCTGTCTGCTGCTACCGGTATAGCAGGCGAGCTGCTACCACTTGGAAGCCCCATCGTCTACATGAAAGGTGAGCATAGCCGTCGACGGGATTTCCACGCTCACGCCAATGGAGCATTTACTAAAGGGCGTATCACTGTATTAATTGACGAAAACTCCGCGTCAGCAAGCGAAATAGTTAGCGGTGCCTTGCAAGACAACGATAGAGCACTTGTAGTAGGGCGGCAATCATTTGGCAAGGGTCTAGTGCAGACCGAGTTCACACTAAAGGACGGATCGTCTGTACTACTCACCACCGCACGCTACTACACACCCTCTGGCAGGTGCATCCAACGCTCATACGATAATGGAACCGATGAATACTATAGGAGCTATATGCAACAACTCCTTGAAGACACCTACGCCGACACAGCAGTAGCCAGCGTGAGGGATTCGACACCATACTATACCGTCAGTGGCAGAGTGGTATATGGTGGCGGTGGTATTATTCCTGACACAATCTTCTCCTACCACAAAGACACCTCTTTTATCTATTATAATCAGCTTACTGCTGCTGGCATCTTAAACGCCACAGCATTCGACTATATACGTCGTCACGCTCCACAACTGATGACACGCTATCATAACGCCGACAGTTTTTGCAAACATTTTAAGGTGGACGACACCCTATTGAAAGACCTCGTGCATCGAGGTGAAAAGGCCGGAATCGAATTCAACGCCCATAGCCTTAATGCTCAACGAACACTAATCAAAACAGTAATTAAGGCATATATCGGTCAAAGCCTATATGGAGACGAAGTATTTTACCGAATATACAGACAAATTGACGAAGACTTAATGAAAATAAAAGCATTATGAAAAAGATACTGTTATTATTGGCAACGACATTACTGCCGTTGATTGCAATGGGACAAAAAATGTCCTTGAATGTCACGATGAACGATTTGGACAAGAATACGCGAATTGTGGTCAACGAACTGAAAGAAAACAAAATGGTGCCAGTCGACACAGTTGCTTTGGATGAAAAGGGTTCAATCAAAATAAAACGTGAAGGCAGCGAACCAGTTTTCCTCATGTTGATTCCTGAAGGCATTCACGGTCTTGCACTCCACTGCCTAATTCTCCCGAGTGAAAAAATCAACCTCACTACCGACTATCTTCAGGATTACCGCACATTCAAGGTCACAAAGGTCTCGGGATCGGCCAATATGGAGCTCTATCAAAAATACAACAATTGCTATATCGAAGGTATAGCCAACGAGTCAGAACGGCCCAATCAGCCCCAAAAGATTGAAAACATCATCAAGACCCAGCCCGACTTGTTGATGAGTGCATTCTTGGTCACCTACTTTGAGAGTGCATTCGAACAATACTACCACCTCTACAAACAAGTTTTCGATGCCTTGAAAGGCCGCTATTCCGACCATGAATTCGTACGCCACCTCAACGAGAAACTGAAGAATGCTGTGGTGGTAGGCATGGAAGCCCCCGATATTGTATTACCCGACACCAGCGGAATTCACCAGATGAAACTCTCCGACCTGCGTGGCAAAGTGGTACTGGTGGACTTTTGGGCATCGTGGTGCCGCCCTTGCCGCATGGAGAATCCCAATGTGGTCAAACTGTATCAAAAATACCACGACAAAGGGTTTGAGATATTCAGCGTCTCCCTCGACAACGACCGAGACAAGTGGTTGAAAGCCATTGCAGACGACAACCTGTCTTGGCCATCACACGTCAGCGAACTGATGGGTTGGCGAACCTTTGTCTGCACACAATATGGCATCAACTCTATTCCAGCCACGGTACTTGTCGACCGCGACGGTAAGGTGCTGGCACGCAATTTGAGGGGCTCACAACTAGACAATAAACTTAAAGAAATATTTGGTGAATGATTACTGCAACGCAAATAGAAATGGCCTTGGGCCATGTGAATGATCCTGACCTGGGACGCAGCCTAACCGAGTTGGGCATGATTGAGAATATAAAAGTAGACGGGAAAAAAGTCAGTTTCGACCTTGTGCTAACCACCCCCGCCTGCCCCATGAAGAAAAAAATGAGCGATGACTGCATCGCTGCCATACACGAACTCGTCGACCGCGAGGCAGAGGTGGAGATCAATCTCACCAGTCGTCCTCAACCCAATCCTAAAGAAGAATTCAAAGAGGTTTTCGAGCATATACACAACACCGTTGTTGTGGCCTCTGGCAAAGGCGGCGTAGGCAAAAGCACTGTGGCTGTAAACCTGGCTATCTCCCTTGCTAAAACCGGTGCCAAGGTAGGCCTAGTCGATGCTGATATCTACGGCCCTTCCATCCCCATTATGCTTGGTGTCGAAGCCGAGGAGATATACGGACACAAGGTAGGTGAAAAGACCTACATGCTCCCCATAGAGAAATACGGCATCAAGCTCATGAGCATAGGCTTCTTCGTCGACCCCAACAAGGCATTGGCATGGAGAGGCCCCATGGCAAGTGGTGCTCTTAAACAACTGCTCACCGAGACGTGGTGGGACGAAATCGACTACCTTGTCGTCGATATGCCACCGGGAACCGGCGACATCCAACTCACTCTTGCACAGACTATGCCCGTCAGTGGTGCCATCATCGTTAGCACACCACAACAAGTGGCCCTGGCCGACGTGGTGCGTGGAGTGGAACTGTTCCGCAACGAGAGCGTCGACATCCCCGTACTGGGATTTGTCGAAAACATGGCCTACTTCACTCCCGCCGAGCTACCACAGAACAAATACTACATCTTCGGACATGGGGGTTGCCGCAAACTGGCCGAAGAGATGAACATTCCTCTGCTCGCCGAGATTCCACTTGTCCAAAGCATCGCCGAGGGTGGCGACAGTGGACACCCAGCCGCTTTATACAACCCCAACGACACACACGATGCCGTTCGCGAAGCGTTCGACACACTGGCGGCAAACACAATCAAAGAAATCTGCAAACTGAAAAAATAAAACACCTATGGAGGATTACAGCAGCATTCGGGAACAGCAGCAACAGACCTTGGGCTACATCGAATACCGATACCTTACACAGGAAGAACAGTTGGACGTGCAACAGAAAGTGAAGAACGCTCTGTCGCAAATCCGCCCCTATCTTCAGCAGGATGGAGGCGATGTAGAATATGCCGACATCACAGCCGAAGGCGTGGTGATCGTGCGTCTGAAGGGACACTGTGGCAGCTGCCCACACGCCATGGCCACCCTAAAACAGGGTATCGAACAGGCCATCAAAAGAGTGATTCCTGAAATCAAATCAGTAGAGAAAATATGATCTATACCAAGACAGGAGACCAAGGCACCACCTCTTTGGTGGGAGGCAGCCGTGTGAACAAGGACGACGAAAGGGTAGAAGCCTATGGCACCGTCGACGAGCTCAACTCCCACGTCGGTATGTTAGCCGAAATGATGCGCCCCCTCGGTGGCGGCTACTACGACGAGTTGAAGGCTGTCCAGCACAATCTTTTCACCATCCAAACCCTCCTCGCAACAGAAGACAGCGACATCTATGCCCGCCTACCCCAGCTTGACGAAGAAGAGGTGAACATCCTCGAACGGCAAATCGACACCATCAGCGATATGCTTCCCAAACTGCACAGCTTTGTCATTGCAGGCGGAAACACCATCGGTGCCCAATGCCATATCTGCCGCACCGTATGCCGACGTGCCGAACGCAGAATAGTGACTCTCTCCAACCATACAAACATTGACAATCTGCTACTTCGATACATCAACCGACTCAGCGACTATCTGTTCGTCCTAGCCCGTTTTGCCGTGGTTCACGAGGGTCAAAAAGAAGATTTATATAACAGTTGATAAAAAAAAATTACTGAAATAATAAAAAGAAGTACTTTTGCAAAAAATTTGAGCGAAATAGTATGTATTGGACACTTGAACTAGCATCGAAATTAGAGGATGCACCCTGGCCCGCAACTAAGGAAGAATTAATAGATTACGCACAACGTACGGGTGCTCCACTGGAGGTTATCGAGAATCTTCGTGAGATTGAGGATGAAGGAGACCAGTATGACAGCATAGAAGATATTTGGCCCGACTACCCTACCAAAGAAGACTTTTTCTTTGAGGAAGACGAATATTAGTATTATCGGTAGCGGCAATGTGGCCACCCACTTTGCCATTGCCATGCATCAGGCAGGCTACACTATCCGGCAGGTGCTTTCCCGATCGCTCGACCATGCTCAACTCTTGGCACGTCGAGTCGAGGCGCAACCTATCTGCCAATGGCAACAGCTTGACGAGGATGCCGACGTGTATCTGCTCGCCGTGGGCGACGACTCGCTCTACGACCTAGCACTCGACCTGCGACTGCCCTCGTCCCTCGTGCTACATACCTCCGGCTCCACTCCACTCTCTGTACTCCACCCCATCAGCCGACGTTGCGGTGTGGTATGGTCGCCACAGACCTTCGTACGCGACATCGCTATGGACTATTCGTCCCTCCCACTCTGCATCGAAGGAAACTCCATATCCTGCGAAGAGGAGATCGAAATGCTCCTCTCCCCTATCTCGTCCCACATATATCATCTCGACCAAGCCCACCGGCAATATGCACATCTGGCATCCGTATTTGTCAGCAACTTCGTCAATGCTCTCAATGCCTGTGCACAGGACATCATGACAGAGCATCAGCTCGACTTCGCCATGCTCCGGCCCCTCGCCGATCAAACCCTTCACAAGTGGGACTTCGGCAATCTGCGGCTGCAGCAAACCGGCCCCGCCGCACGGCACGACGAGAAGACCCTCAACCTGCAACGCAAGCTCCTAGCCGACCACCCCGACCTGCTCGCCCTCTACGACATACTCACCGACCTTATTCAGCACCAATGACCTTCATCGACACCCACTGCCACCTCTACGATGAGGCATTCGACTCCGACCGCGAAGAAGCGCTGCAGCGTGCCCTGCAATCGGGTGTCTCCATCATGCTGATGCCCGACATCGACAGCTCCACTACCCCGAGGCTCGAAGCCACCCTTTGTGCTCACGCCGACCACCTCTATGCCATGACAGGGCTGCATCCAACATCTGTCAATAACGATTTCGAACACGAATTGGCGCATGTCCATCACAAACTGTCCGACCCCGGCAATAGCATTAAATACGTGGCCGTTGGCGAAATCGGGATGGACCTCTACTGGGACACCACCTACCTCGAACAGCAACGCCAGGCTCTCCGCCAGCAAATGCTTTGGGCCGAAGAATACAACCTACCCGTGTGCCTGCACATCCGCAAAGCCCACAACGAAGTGTTCGGACTGCTTCGCGACCTCAACCGACGCTCCTATCGCGGTGTAATGCACTGTTTTGGCGGAAGTATGCAGGAGGCCCATCGAGCCATCGAGATGGGATTCTACCTAGGCGTCGGAGGCGTTGTCACCTTCAAAAACTCCACTTTGGCCGAAATCGCCAAAACAGTCCCCCTCGACCATATCCTTCTCGAAACCGACGCCCCCTATCTCAGCCCCGTACCCCACCGAGGCCAGCGAAACGAGAGTGCCCATATCCCACTCATCGCCTCGCGCATAGCCGAACTGCGCGGCATTTCGATCGACGAAGTGGCACAGCAGACCAGCCAAAACGCCCGTACACTCTTCGCGCTCGAAAGCCTGGATTAGACCCCATCCGCCCATTTCCGCACCCTCGCAGCATACAGAAGCAACGAAATCAACGCATCCATAATGCACACACTTCCAGCAGCATAGCAGAATTGCCATTTCGTAACACATTGTATTCCAACCCCTACGACCTATCTGCACCGTACTTCATCCGTACATGCACCGTACATGCACCGTAGATGAACCGTGACAGCCGTGTGCCGACACGGACCTTTGGCAGAGAATCCACGCGGCATCTACTCCGGATTCTGCCTTGTGGGGCAACGCAGATACCTCCATCGTAGATACCACAGGCATACACCTAGCCGGTAGCCTACGCCTCGAGCTGCAGCCCAACCCCGCCAGCGATATGGTAGAGCTGACGCTGGATGCCCCCGACGGTGGCCGGCTGACGCTGACCGACCTGGCTGGCCGCGAAGTGCTGCAGATGGCCATCCCCGCCCCGACCACCACCCTGCACCTCGACATCCACACCCTGCCCGCCGGAGCCTACCTGCTGAAGGTGTCCACCCCCACCGGCACCGCATCCCGCAGGCTGCTGGTGCAGTGGGGGAATACCACCCTACATACACTTCATGTGCTTGTATGGCGCGGTTGAATCTACTGGCGAACAACGCTTCGGGGGGTATACAATAAAACAGAGAAACTTGCGTTATGATAGGGAAAGATTATTATGATGAATATCATGAAGCATGCATTGACCCTCTTGTTGCTCGCCGTTGTCCCCTTTGTGGCCAACGCACAGAGTTCGAAGATCCCACAACGGATAGAGATTGTCGAGAGCGACAATTATTCGGTTTTCTACATCCCCAAAGACGACCAAAGGACCTACTACCTGTCTGTGGGCGCACTGGGTGTGGGCAACGAAATAATCCAATTCAACGTTGATCCTATCCACGAGCTCTTTATCCCGCTCGGATACAGCCTATCCGAAGCCATCACAGCACTCGACCGGCTGAAAGCACTATGCAAGGAGAAGAAAGGCGCATCCATCGAGATGCCGGGATGCCTTGCACTCGGATTCCCTAACGAACATATAGAGACGGTCAGCATAAGTCCGATGCACTCGCTGCTGGAGCGTTCGCTCGAATTCCAAATCACTCGCGACAAGCAAGTCCGAGCCACCTACATTACGCAAAGCACCATCCGCTCGCTGCTGTCGGGTGTGAAAATCTATCGCAAGCTACACCCAAAAGAAGATGTAGCTCCCAACGAATAAACGGCACATTAATTTAATCAACATACCTCAAAAACTTGTAAAATATGAAAAACATTATGCCAAACAACGGTCAGTTCGCCATGCCGGAGTTGCCCTACGAGGCACTGGGTAATGCGATTAGCAAAGAGACCCTCTCGTTCCACCACGGCAAGCACCTGAAGGCCTATGTGGACAACCTGAACAAGCTACTGCCCGGTAGCGGACTAGAAGGATTGTCGCTGCAAGAGGTGGTGCGCCGCAGCGAAGGTGCCATATTCAATAATGCCGGCCAGGTGCTGAACCACACGATGTATTTCGAACAGTTTTCGCCTGCACCCCACGCCATGAGTGAGGCCATGAAAGGGCTATTGGAACGCTACTTCGGCAGTGTGGAGGCTTTCAAGAAAGAGTTCGAGCAGAAGGGAGCCACGCTGTTCGGCAGCGGTTGGGTATGGCTCAGCGCCGACAAGGAGGGCAAGCTGGTCATTACACAGCAGAAGAACGCCGAGAACCCTGTCACCCTTGGCCTCACACCCCTGCTTACGTTCGATGTGTGGGAACATGCCTATTACCTCGACTATCAGAATCGCCGTGCCGACTATCTAGTCGCCCTATGGCAGATAGTGGATTGGCAAATGGTCGAAGACCGGATGTAAAACACCGCATCTGTCGTCCCAAAAGTCCAATCAGCGATTGCACCCTTTATTTCTGATTAATAACCCTAAAAAAGCAATAATATGAAACCGTACCGATTCATGATGTTCGTGGCTGTTGCCGCGATGATGTTCGCTGCATGCGAAAAAGACAAGACCATTGAGGCCGAGGAAAACACATTGGTCTACAATGAGAAGGCATATCCGATGGTCAGCACCTACAAAAGTGAGCTAGGTGGACGAGTCTATGTCGACGCCTATGCAAAAGAGACCACGAGCGATGGCACGCCCATCTTCTTCATCGCCTCCGACGACCCAGCCAACGGCACCTACGACCTAACGAAGGGTGAGGTTTTCTTCGGCGTAAACTCCAACGTGGACTATATCCCAAGCTTCTACAATGTGAGCACGTACAGCGACGGCACATTGACAGTCGAAAAGGACGACAAGGCCTTCCGGTTGAAGATGAGCGGCACACTGGGCGACGGCAACAAAGTGGCGTTCCATATCTATGTCCCCGCATCAGAGTGGGAACAGCTGGAGTGGTAAATATTAATCCATAAATGAATAGTGTTATGAAAGCGATAAGATTAATGATGTTCGTGGCTGCTGCCGCGATGATGTTTGCCTCGTGCGAGAAAGACGGAGCAGACCTTGAGGATAATCAGCTCTTTTACGATGGCAAGGTCTACAACTTGGTCAGCAGTGCCACAAGCGACGCAGATGGAAGCTACGTGTCGTTTGATGCGGTGGGCCGTGAGGTTCTCGTGCAACTGTCTGGAGTTCTTGAGAAAGAGTGCCTCAATCGCACCTTCAATCTCGCTGTCGCAGCCGATGATGTGCACTACAACATCGATTGCTGGTGTGAGGAGCTAGGCCTCAACTTCTCCTTCGACAACAACCGCGGCACATTCCATGGAGGTATGGATGGCGTGCCCGAGGGAGAGTCTATCTTCAGCAAAGGGACCTGCATCATCACCTACGACAACGACGAATTCTCCATCACTCTCGACGGGACACTGAAAAACAACAAGAAACTGGCCTTCGAGATCGACGTGCCCAAATCACAAATACAAATCAACTAATATTCCGAGTCGTCATTCGGAAAAAACACATAGACGGGATAGGGCAATGGAACAAATCGACCGGATCGAAGCCATGGAGCAGTGCTTCAATCGTGCACAAGTAGCACTCCGCAACCTAGAACAGGCATGGGAGGACTACCGCAGCGTGGAGGATGACTTCGCCCAACTCGATTCATACCTAGGCAGTCCTGAGTGGCACGTCGACCGCGAAGCCGATGCCTCCGGGCAACTGCCCCCTACCCTCCACCGTGGCGTGCTCTCCGAAGACTCGATTTGGAACCTCCTGCAAGCCCGAAAAGAATTGCTGCAGGATATACATGACTAACCAAAGATAGCGTGATATTCCGCCGGCTTTCCCCTGCCGACATCGCGCAGCGCGACGAGCGCAACACCACTAAGACGGTCAAGCCGGCCGACGAGACCGAGGCCATCGCCGACGTGATCATCCGCGAAAAGGAGATCGCCGCCGGCAAATGACTCTGGAAAGCGGTGGGGAATCAGCGGCTGAAGACTATAAATTTCCTTCCTTCCCGGGTTATTTTCCTCTAAAAAACATGGGTATCACTTCCTGGATATAAAAAATATATCATTCGCAATCAGTGATATATAAATTTTTTTTCGCAAATATTTGGTTAATATTATAAACTTGTTTATTTTTGCATCGCCATTTCGGGACATAATGCTAGCTCGTTCTCGGATGGCAAAACATAATGTTGAACAAGTAAAAAAAACAAAATGGAAAACACGAATGAACAAAACAGAGAGATGACGGCCCAAGAGAGCCTGTCGCTCATCACCGAGACGCTGAACAGCAGCCGCCGTGAAATAACGCGCCGCAGCAGCAAGTACTACATCCTGTGGGGGGCGCTGCTCACGCTGTTCTCGCTGCTGGTATATTTACTCTGGAAGCTGACGGAAAAGGAAGCGTGGTGCTGCCTGTGGTTCGCCATGCCTGTTATCGGCTACCTGCTGGCAAGGCTGCTTGGTCGCAAGGACACCGCTGTGCACGTGCAGAACGACGTGAGCCGCATCACACATGGCATCTGGACATCGTTTGGCATCTTTGCCTGTGCCGTGGCCGCCTTCACCCTTATTTTCTCCATGTTGGGTACAAACATTATAAGAACCCTGTTTTCTGTGGCGGGCCTTTCGGCCGAACTTGTCCTCATCTTCGGTCTGGCCGAATGTGCATGCGGCGTTGCATTGAAGAATTGGACAATTAAGGTTGCGGGCTTCATCACCGGCATCGGCGGCCTGGCCATCTACTACATTTTGGGCCTCGGCTACGAGCAGATGTTCATCTTCACCTTCGCCGGATTGGTGCTGATGGCCACGGGCCTGCTTGTCAAACGTCAATACCGATAAGCCATGTTGCCTAAATTAGATCCGCTTTTGCACTCGGAGCTGCGGCTGGCCATCATGTCGCTGTTGGCTGGGGTGGACGAGGCCGACTTCACCTACCTCAAGGAGCAGACCGGCGCCACGTCAGGCAACCTGAGCGTGCAAATCGACAAGCTTTCCGAGGCGGGCTACATCAGCGTGGAGAAAGGCTTCCGCGGCAAGATGCCCCGCACCGTCTGCCGCATCACGCCGCAAGGCACCGAGGCCTTCCGCGCCTACGTCAAAGCGCTGCGCAAATACATCGCGGCAGGGAAGTGAACTCCTGGGGCCATGGGGCCGCCCAAAAGTGCGGCCCCATGGCTTATTTATGGCCGACATGGAGTACTATGCCGTATATACTAATAATTGAATACGTTGAAGGCGTCCTTCGTGTGGCGAATTTCGGCGTTGACGCCGCTGCCGACGATGGCGATGATGTCGAAGCGCAGGGGCTCGGTGCGGTGGTAACGGCGGACGTAGTTGTTGGCCACACGGATGATGTTCTGCCGCTTGCGGTGGTCGACGGCTTGCTCGGCGGCGAAGCGCTCCTCGCTGGTGCGGGTCTTCACCTCGATGACGGCCAGCTCGCCGTGGTCCAGCGCGATGATGTCCACCTCCTTGTGGCCCTTGCGGTAGTGCCGCTCGAGGATGACGCACCCCTGCTCCTCCAGGTACCGCGCCGCCATCTGTTCCCCCGTCTCGCCCAGTTCCTTGGCTTCCTGCCGACTCTCCACGCTCCGCTCCTTCGCCGGTGCAAACCGGAATTTCACCTGTGCCATAACTTAAATGAGGTTTAGTTTGCGCAGCCTGTATTTGATGCCCCCACTGTTGCGACCGAATAGTTTTGTGAGTTCATCAATGGTCTTGCCGTTTTCATATAATTGCCCCAGCAGTTTGTCGTCCTCCATGCTCCATGGAGCGTAGGCATTGGGGTAAAGCTCGATTAACGGGCGGATGCCTCGTTCTTTCTTTATTGGAGCAGGAATCAGTTTTGTTATGGTTTCGAGTAACTGTTCCGCTTGGATAATATTTGGCATGGGTGATTTAAAGTCACTCATGATAAATAGTACATCTGGGTCGTTGGGTAGGCCACCGATGCCGATGAGGAGGTAGACAGGCATATGTCGCTCCTTGGCATATCTCTCGAAGAGGGCTACTCGGGCTGGCGGCAGCAGCTCTTTGCTGATGTCTTGGGGCATGTGACTCCGCCATTTGCACTCGATGGCGAAAAGGTGGCCATCGTATTCAAGCACCAGGTCGGGGTTGCTGTTGCCTTCGGGGTAGATGCCGGGCAAGCTCTTGTCGCCGCGCCATTCCTTGAGGGTCAGCTTGTCGTTGTCTGCAACGCCCAGCAGCTCCAGCACGTAGTCTTCGAACTCACGGCCTTTCAGCAGTTCGTCGTTCATGGTGAGCGACTTGACGCGCCGGTAGATGGTGCTGTAGGGGCGGCCGATGGCCTTGTGGATGGCGTGGATGCCCATATCTTCGTAGAACATCCGCAGCAGCCGCTTGTCCTCGGCCACCGTCCAGCGATAGGGTTTCTCTATGGCTTCGGCGGCTCTCAGGTCGGCCTTGTCGAGCAGGTGGGTGACGTCGTTGTGCCCCGCCAACAGGCCGAAGATGCTGCCATTGGGGTTGATGTAGCCGCAGACGATATGCTGCACCTGGCCGATGACCCATTGGTTGCGCAGACGCGCGATGTACCCATTGCCGTCGCTCTCTTCGCGTTGCAGCACGAGGATAAGCAGGCGGTCCTCTTTCAGCGCCTGCTCAATCTGCACGTTGTATGTGTTGCGGAATTTGCCCGTCACCACCAGCACCGTTGGTACGTGGCATACGAGCAGCGCCTTCAGCACCTCCTCTTCCAGCTCCGATGTGTTGAAGCACACCGCGCACTGCCACCTGTCGAACTCCTCCACCCACCGGAACACCTTCTCATAGCACCCCATCGGCGCTTTCCGCGACGTCAAGAAAAGCGTCTTCTCCCGCCCCCAAAGCTCTTTGTTGCCAATGGTTCTTGCGATGCGCATAGGCGACTCTTATTGCATAGTAATTTCCTGATAGAGTGCGTTCACCCCCAGCCACCAATATTTTGTCTTTTCCTGCTCCAATTTGGCATAAACGGGTGAGGTGTAAACCATTGTGAGAGCCTCAGCCATACTCTTAGCGTAACCGCCCTGTAAAAGGCGGTTGGCCAGCTGTGCCACCTTGCTTGGAAGCAATAGATGCACATTGTCCTGTGTTATCTTGGGCTGGGTCATAGTTTCACCTCCTTGTTGCCTGTGTATTCAAGTGTGGCTAATGATTGCTCGGTGTGGAACAGCAGTTGGTCAACCAACTTGTATGTCTTCAGGCGGCGGATTAGTTCGCGCTTGCTGATGATTCCCGATTCATAGAGGTTGAAACTGAGGTAAACATTGTCGTTGGCCACAGGACCAGTCACGATGTCGTAGTCGTGGTTGTAGTTCTGGATGGTACGATTAGCGTGCACAAAATCCACCCATGCCTCATTGGCCGATTGGAAACGGCGAGTCTTCAGTCCTTTTTGCGGGGTGTACTCATATTGGTTGATATAGCCGAGCGAAGCATTGTTCTGCTCCATAAGCAGCTTTACCCATCGGCGAGCTTGTTGGAGGCTGGTAGTAGTGTAGAATCCCGTGCCGAAGTCCAGCAGTCGGTTAGCTTCGCGTATTAGTGGATGTTCTACTATTTCAAGACTGCCGTGATAGAGTGTCATAGCTGATGGTGTTTTAGATATTCGTCAATCTCGCCCAGTATAATTTGTTCGCTTTGGGTATGCAGCACTTCATAATGCCCCAACAGGAAGTCAATTACCCCCCTCTGCAGAAACATCTGTTCCGTTTCTGTACCTCCCAACTTGTTAGCCTTCTTGTACTGTTCGATACAAAAAGAAACAAATTCTATCTTGGATCGTTGTTTATGGTCGCACATATTTCTTTTTAGGCTATAACGCGATTGTTCTGGTTTTCGTATGTGCGCTTGTATTTAGGAATTGTATGTAGATTCATCATTGCAGATGAATTTGTAGTAGCCGACGCACTCTCTTATCCACTCACTTCCCCACCGCAGACAATCCGCACACTAATCAGACACGCAATACACTAAATATCTGTTATATAGTAAATACTAATAAACACAACCACCTATAACCCAGCCTCTTCCACCTACCAACACCGTACTTCATCCGTACATGCACCGTACATGCACCGTAGATGAACCGTGACTGCCGTGTGCCGGCACGTACCTTTGGCGTAGCATCCACGCTGCATCTACTCCGGGTACTGCCATATAGGGCACCGCAAAAAGTGTGCTCGTTTGAAAGATAAATATGTTAGTTTTAAAAATACACCACGCCACTCAATCCAGTGAAGGCGTGGAGCTTGTACAAGAAATAATACACACCCCGCGGGCAATAAAATCCGCAATGTGGCGTTTGTTTCAGTGATTAACTTTTAATGATTTAGAATATGAAGAAAATATTTTTGGCACTATTCGTGCTGTGCGGCATCGGTTTCGGTGCCGCGGCGCAGAGCACAAACAGCCTTGTGGGCAAATGGGAGTTCGTGAGCTGGACGCAAGTTCGCTATTGTCCCGACCACCCTGATGAAAAATACGAGGATTGGGTCATTACAGACGACACAGAACTCCGCGACATCGAATTCCGTTCCGACGGCACATGCTCGATAGAACTTCTCTGCATAGGCAAGCGTGGCAATTGCCCGTATGAGGCAACGTGGAGCGCCACCGACAGCACCGTCACCATCGTGCACGACACATCGACGATGGTATTCCAGCTGAAGGAGCTGACAACCGACAGCATGGCTATCGTTCAACTTCACAGGGGCCCCATACAAATTGCACGCAACTGTGTGTTCGGCTACATCGATTCGGTTTATGCTTATCGTCGCAAAAACAACTAACGACTAAAGGAATCCTCCGCATAGATGTAGGGTGATTATTTACAAGCAGAAAGCCGAGGCCTTTGCTGGCCTCGGCTTTCGTCGTTTTAGTGTGTCGATGCAGGATTACATCTCCGAGAGTTTCTTGTAGCCTTCGTAGCGCAGTTTGGCGTTGCGCTCGGTGGCGACGAAGAGTTCTTCGGCCTCCTGGGGGAAGGTCTTCATCAGGGAGTTGTAGCGGACCTCGCCCATAATGAAGTCGCGGAACTTGCTCCAGTCGGGCTCCTTCGAGTCGAGGTGGAAGCCGTTCTTGCCGGCGTCTTCCTCGGCGGGGTTGAAGTGCCAGAGGTGCCAGTAGCCGCACTCGACGGCTTTCTTCTCCTCGTTCTGCGTGCGGCCCATACCGATCTTGATGCCGTGGTTGATGCAGGGTGCGTAGCAGATGATGAGCGACGGGCCGTGGTAGGCCTCGGCCTCCTTGATGACGTTGAAGTACTGGGCCTGGCTGGCGCCCATAGCCACCTGCGCCACATAGACGTAGCCGTAGCTCTTGGCAATCATGCCGAGGTCTTTCTTGCGGATCTTCTTGCCGCTGGTGGCGAACTTGGCGACAGCGCCGGCCGGGGTGGCCTTCGAGCTCTGTCCGCCGGTGTTGGAGTACACCTCGGTGTCGACGACGACGACGTTGACATCCTCGCCGCTGGCCAGCACGTGGTCGAGACCGCCGAATCCGATATCATAGCCCCAACCGTCGCCGCCGAAGATCCACTGGCTCTTCTTGACGAGGCTGTGACGGAGCTCGAGGAGCTGCTTGCAGATGTCGCAGCCGCAGGCCTCCATCAGCGGGATGAGCTTGTCGGCGATTTCCTTGGTCTTGAGGGTGTTCTCGCGGTTCTCGATCCACTCGGTGAAGAGGGCCTTGATTTCGGCGCTGCAGCAGTCGCAGGCGAGGCCTTCCTTCATAATGCGCTCCACGCGGTCGCGCATCTGGCGGGTGGCGGTGGCCATACCGAGGCCGAACTCGGCGTTGTCCTCAAACAGCGAGTTGGCCCAGGCGGGACCGAAGCCGCTGCGGTAGTTCTTGCAATATGGTGTGGCAGGAGCCGAGCCGCCGTAGATGGAGGAGCAGCCCGTGGCGTTGGCCACCATCATCTGCTCGCCGAAGAGCTGGGTGATGCACTTGAGGTACGGGGTCTCGCCGCAGCCGGCGCAGGCGCCGCTGAACTCGAACAGAGGCTGTGCGAACTGGCTGTTCTTGACGTTGGCCTTCTTGTCGATGAGGTTGTCCTTGTAGGTGACGCACTTCTGGGCGTAGTCCCAGTTGGCGGCCTCGTGGAGCTGGCTCTCGAAGGGTTTCATCACGAGGGCTTTCTCCTTGGCGGGGCAGACGTCGGCGCAGTTGCCGCAGCCGGTGCAGTCCATAGCGCTGACCTGCATACGGAAGTGCATACCGGCCAGTTCCTTGGGCATCTTGACGTCGATGGCCTTCATCGACTCGGGGGCCTTCTTCATCTCCTCGTCGGTCATCACGCAGGGGCGGATGGCGGCGTGGGGGCAGACCAGCGAGCACTGGTTGCACTGGATACAGTTGGCGGGGTTCCACTCGGGGACGACGGTGGCCACGCCGCGCTTCTCGTAGGCGGTGGTGCCGGCGGGGAAGGTGCCGTCCTCGTAGCCGAGGAATGCCGACACGGGCAGGTCGTTGCCGGTCTGGGCCACCATCGGGCGCATCACCTTGGCGATGAACTCGGGGTCGCCCTCGTGCTTCTCGACCACGAAGTCGGTGCTGCAGGGCAGGTTGGCCCACTCGGCGGGGATGTCGACCTTCACGATCTCGCCGCCGCGGTCGACGGCCTGGTAGTTCTTGTTCACCACGTCCTCACCCTTGCGGCCGTAGCTCTTGACGATGAATTTCTTCATCTGCTCGACGGCGAGGTCGTAAGGAATCACCTCGCTGATCTTGAAGAAGGCGCTCTGGAGGATGGTGTTGGTGCGGTTGCCGAGGCCGATTTCGGCGGCAATCTTGGTGGCGTCGATGATGTACATCGTGATGTGGTGCAGCGCCAGGTACTTCTTCACGAAGTCGGGCAGCTGGGCCTTGGTCTCCTCGACGGTCCAGGGGCTGTTGTAGAGGAAGGTGCCGTTGTCCTTCAGGCCGCGCAGGCAGTCATACTTGCGCAGGTAGCTGGGCACGTGGACGGCCACGAAGTCGGGCGTGCCGACCAGGTAGGGAGCGGGCAGGGGGTTGTCGCCGAAGCGCAGGTGCGAGCAGGTGTAGCCGCCCGATTTCTTCGAGTCGTAGTCGAAGTAGGCCTGGCTGTACTTGTCGGTGTTGTCGCCGATAATCTTGATGCTGTTCTTGTTGGCACCCACCGTACCGTCGGCACCGAGGCCGTAGAAGCGGGCCTCGAAGGTGCCCTTGGGCAGGATGGAGATTTCGGGCAGCAGGGGCAGCGAACGGAAGGTCACGTCGTCCACGATGCCGATGGTGAACTGGTTCTTCTTCTCGCCCTCGGCGTTGTTGAAGACGCTGATGATCTGGGCGGGAGTGGTGTCCTTGCTCGACAGACCGTAGCGGCCGCCGAGGATGGTGGGCTTGTAGGGGCAGTCCTTGAAAGCCTCGACGATGTCCATATACAGCGGGTCGCCGTTGGCGCCGGGCTCCTTGGTGCGGTCGAGGACGGTGATGGTCTTCACGTGCTCCATCAGGCTCTTGGGCATAGCCTCCATCAGGTACTTCACGCTGAAGGGACGGTACAGGTGGACGGTCACGCAGCCCGTCTTCTTGCCCTGGGCGTTGAGGTAGTCGACCACGGTCTTGATGGTCTCGGTCACCGAACCCATAGCCACGATGACGTGCTCGGCATCCTTGGCACCGTAGTAGGTGAAGGGGGCGTACTGGCGGCCCGTCAGCTTGCTGATCTCAGCCATATACTTGGCCACGATGTCGGGCAGGGCGTCATAGTACTTGTTCTGCAGCTCGCGGGTCTGGAAGTAGACGTCGCTGTTCTGGGCGGTGCCGCGGGTCACGTTGTGCTCGGGGTTGAGGGCGTTCTCGCGGAAAGCCTTCAGGGCCTTCTGGTCCACGAGCGGACGCAGGTCTTCCATATCCCAGGCCTCGATCTTCTGGATTTCGTGGCTGGTGCGGAAGCCGTCGAAGAAGTTGAGGAACGGCACGCGGCCGCTGAGGGCGCTGAGGTGGGCCACAGGGGCGAGGTCCATCACCTCCTGCACCGAGCTCTCGGCCAGCAGTGCGAAGCCCGTCTGGCGGGCGCTCATCACGTCGGCGTGGTCGCCGAAGATGGAGAGGGCCTGGGCGGCCAGGGCGCGGGCGCTCACGTGGAACACGCCGGGCAGCAGCTCGCCGGCGATCTTGTACATATTCGGGATCATCAGCAGCAGACCCTGCGAAGCGGTGTAGGTGGTGGTCAGAGCACCGGCCTGCAACGAGCCGTGCACGGCGCCGGCGGCGCCGGCCTCGCTCTGCATCTCGACGACCTTCACGGTCTCGCCGAAGAGGTTCTTACGACCGCCGGCGGCCCACTCGTCGATATACTCGGCCATAGGGCTGGACGGGGTGATGGGGTAGATAGCTGCTACCTCGCTGAACATGTACGCCACGTGCGCCGCAGCGCAGTTGCCGTCACAAGTCATAAACTTTTTTTCTTTTGCCATAATTGCTTAAACGTTTAAGGATTAATTATTTTTTTGGTGAATTGTTTATTGATCATTTCGTTTGTCTATTACAACTTCAGAATTTTTGTATAGCGACGGTATGTCGTTGTACTTGATACGGAACTTCGTGCCATGATTATGGCCGCTACGGGCATCGAAGTCGATGTATATCTTCCCATCGCGTATCGCTTGGATGAATTTATCTTGGTCGAAGTTGGAGAGTTTGAGCACATAGTTGTAGAGGAAATACTCTTTACGTTTGCCCCCAACCTTTTCGGTCTTGACATCGGCACGGACATAAAAGCAGTTCTTCAGTTTGGTGCCAGCCTTGTGAAACAGGTCGTCAAACCCCCAATACGGTACGATTTCGAAGTTGTTGAGGTGTCCGACACGTTTTTTGACACTCTTTAGCCACTCCGAATGGCGCGTGTCCGTGTGCTTGCTGTCGAATATAACCTCTACTTTACGTTCCTTGTCGTTTACATACACTTTGAAGCCACGGTCGCTGTACTGCTTGGCGTTAAGTGTGGCTCGGAAAGATTTTTCGTCAGCAGGGTATTCCTTACCCGCTTTGTCGTGTGGCCATCCGTAAAGCGGAAGCATCTGTGACGGAATGATGGTGAGCGCGGTTGGTGAAGGTTCTGTGTGGAACATCGTCAGCAAAGATGAGGAGTTGGCACGCTGTGCTTTCAACTCCCATTCCGCAGCGTTCGGGATAGGCAGATTGTTCTCGGGGATTTCGAGCAGGTCCTCAAGGATGTTGCCGACGGCTCCGTCGTTACCCTTGCGGTAGTTCTCAATCCAACCCTTAGCGTATATTGCCTTGAATTTCTTAATCAGTTCAGCCTTGGAAAAGGCTTTGAGTACCGTAGCCATATATTTGTTTCTTTTTTCGTTTGACAGGAGGTGGTGGGGTGAGTTGGAATAAATCAAGTTGGTGAAATTTCGCCACCTCAGGGTTGGTTTTGTTCTTCTCCAGTCGTGCCATTGCAGCTTCGCAATATTTGGCCGATTTTTCTATGCCGATGAAATCACGTCCGAGACCTGCAGCAACCACTGCGGTTGTACCACTACCCATAAATGGGTCGAGAATAATCTGCGCGGTGGTTGAGGAGACAATTCGATCAATCAATTCGACAGGGAATGGCGCAGGGTGGTCATTCCGTTGTTCTTGCATAATCTCCCAAACATCGCCATAGCTATTGCAATGGGGTGCAAGTTTGAAATCCTTTTTTGCAATGAGGTAAATCACCTCGTAAGTAGGCAGGAAGTAGCCTGCATTGAAATTGATGCCACCCTTGCGTTTCCAGATGATTATTTGGCGAAGCGGAACATCATAGACGATGTCGCGACGGTCTTGTATAAGGCCATCCTGCACACGCCATTTGTGGTTGTAGAAAATTGCACCGTCGTCTTTGATAACACGGACAAGTTCGAGCAATACCTCGTGCTGCCAGCGGGCATATTCTTCGATCGGCATACAATCGTCGTAGTTCTCATAACCTTTGATTAATGCTGCGTTCGACCATTTTCCGCCGCGACCATCTTTCATGCCGTTGCCAGTTGAATTTTTAAGATTATATGGTGGAGAAGTTACTACAAGGTCAATGCTTTTGTCTGGCATTTCCTTTAAGACTTCCATACAATCAGCGTGTATTATTTTATTGAGATACTGGTCTATCATTTGATAATTTTTATTTCAGTAGTTTTCTGTTTCCCACTTCTTCCAGCACGGTCATTATTTCTTCTTGGTTCCTTTCTTTAATGCTTTCTTTTCATCGGAGGCCAGGCGGCGTTCCACTTTTTTCACGTCTTCGGCGGGCGGCAGGTTTTCGGGGACGATGCCTCGCTGGATAAGCATCTGACGGACGGCGCGGTTGTTGTCCTCGTGCTCGGCGGTGATGTCGCGCTCGCCTTGCAGGTCTTTGCTCTGTACATTAACGCTGGTCATTTCGGCGGCGAAGTCCTTGGCCTTGATGCTGATGGTGGGCAAAAAGTCGGCCAACGGACGACTGTCGGGGACACCCATCTTACGCTTGAGCATAGCCGTATTCAGTCGGAACAACGCCTGGTCGCCCTTGGAACGGATGATAGCAAAACTCTTGTCGTTCACACCGCGCTCGTAGAGAATACCCGACAGTTTCTTCTCCGTCTCCTGCAATTTGGTACGGGCTTTTACGCGTTCCACCTCCAGCAGTCGCTGCTCCACAATCTCCGCACGTCGAGTCTGCACAGCAAAATAGGTCTGAGCAAAGGCAATTTGCGGCTTGCGCGGGTCGCCATTTTGCGCCACAAGATAACAGGCATAGCGAGTGAGCATAATGTCATCTATCTCTTTTTCAGCCCCTTTGGGCATAGGTATCGTTTTGCTGACGTCAGCAAAATGATCCGTCAGAGATTGTCCTGCATTTTGGCACGAAGCTTTTGCTTTATCTATCACATTCAAGAAATTGCGCCACTGCGAGTATCCAAGCAATGGGCAAATCTCTCGAGCACTCCAGCATTCGATTGAATTTACCTCGCATGAAGCCTGTTCAAATTGCACGAACAGTTGTTTTATGTCCTCGCTTTTCATATTCCGGTTATAATTGCTGTCTTATTTAAAACCATCGATTTCGAGGGGTTCGCCCCAAAAAGGTGGTCGAATTCGACCCCTTTGGTCAGTTTATCTACGTTTGAAGTCACTATATGTGATTTCACGCGCTGCCCCCGCACCTCGTAGATGCGATGCTTGATGACTTCAATGTTTGACTCTTCCCGTATAATTACCCTATCTGTCATGTCGTCCATTGTTATTTCAGCAGTTTCCTATTTCCAACTTCTTCCAGCGCGGTTATGTTGCTTAATCGTTTAAGGATTAATATATTATTCTTCTTTTTCGTCTAAATATGAGGGTACAAATATAATAATATTTGCTGAATTGTCAGAAATTATTTTGTTGGGGAGAAAGGGAGTCTGTCGCAGGTCCAGTCTGTTTGGCTGTGGACGACTGGGAGTTTGTCGGTAGGCGTTTTGCTACTGTCGGCATTTGGTCTGTGGGGATGCTCTATACGGCGATTGCGAGGGACGGGAGCAGGGGGCAGTACCGAAATGCAGTCTATGATAGAAAGTCAACTTTTCTCTGCATCGGTGCAGTACTAGTCGCATATCTACCTTTATTTTAGGAAGTTATATTGTCATCGTTTAAGGACTACTGTTTGCCATACTTTTTCGAAAAAAGGGGCTAAAAAGGGGCATAGAGCCCATTTCGTAACTCGCTGCAAAACAATGATGAAGACAGACCAACTCTTACTCATCTCTTACTCATCTCCTAGTCAACCTTTAGTCATCTATTAAAAAGATAAGAGATGAGTAGGAGAAAAGAGGTAGATAGCAAAGGAATAATAGGCATAAACAACGGGAATGAAGGATGGGGAAATGGGTAGCAGGGGCGACCAACAGGGGCGTTGTACGGAAGCCACGCTCGGTGGCAACTTGCCACTAGCCAATGGCGAAGTTGGTATAACTTATGAAGAAAGCTTTAATGGCCGAGATACCTCTGGCAACGGCCCGCTGGAACTGAAGGTTTGAGGGTGACATGTGCACTTGGCGATTGGTACTTCGATTCGCCCATCTTGCCTATAAACCAATGCTTTGGCTATTCTCTATACAGATGCGGACTTTCCTGTCGGACAGGGATACTGCTCTATTACCCAGCCAAACGGTGGAAGAAAAACAGCAGCAGGGCTACCTGAAGCACCAGCATCGCAGGCACACCTAGTGTGAACTTGCGGTGGAGGGTCTTGTGGCGGAAAAGGTGCATGGCAAGGAGGGCACCGATGCTGCCGCCGAGGGCGGCAAGGATCAGCAAGGTGGCCTCCGGGGTGCGGCGACGGGAGCGGCGAGGGTAGGCATGAGGGTGTGGGTGCTGGGCCTTCCACTTGTCGTGGCCATAGACGATGAAAGTCAGTAGGTTGATGGCCAAAAGGAAGTACAGAATCAAACGCATAATGGCTGTCATAAGGTGCGGAGAGCTACCTCGACGGTGTCGCCGAAGGTCTTGCCGATCCGCTGCCGGATGGCCTTGGTGATGCCGATGACGTAGCAGATGTTGCCATCCTTATCCTTGACCCCCATATTGACCACACTGCCGCAGTAGTGTTCGCCGTCGAAAGTGGCCTCCACTCGGAGGCGACCCACGCCGTAGACAGCCCTAATATCGACAGGCACCACCACATAGGCGGCATCCATGTCGCCGCTGCGCTCGATGCAGGCTGTAAAATGCAGTTCGTTTTCCATAGATGATATTCATAACAGACTGAAAGCATATTTATTGCATGTGGTATGAGAGTTTTTTTTGGATGGGTGGAAAATTGTTCGTATTTTTGCATTCTAAATGATGAATACAGCATTAATTAAACAGTTATAGAAATGAAAAAGACAATCATTACCACCTCGGTCTTGGCCATAGCATTGCTAAGTGGCTGCTCCAAGTGGGCGGGTGATCCTATCACACAGACTTTCACCACCAACGGCAACTACACCGAGCTGGAAGTGGAGGACGCATTCGATGTCGTTGTAAGCAACTCGGTGGACCAAGTGACCATCACGGCGGGCGACAATGTGATGCCCAATGTGCGGGTCGAGGAGCGAGACAACACGCTGAAAATCTACATCAAAGGGTGGCTCTCGAACCGTTCGGGCGACAAGAAGGTAATCCTGCCCTACAACGAGTCATTGAGAAAGGTAGACCTCTCCGGTGCGAGCGACTTCCAGAGCACCCAGGCCCTGAAGAGTACGAAGGTGGAGGTGGAGTTGTCGGGTGCCTCCAGTTTCGACGGCATCATAGATGCCAACGAGGTGGAGATGGATCTGTCCGGCTCGTCCAGCCTCAAGGGACAGGTGGCTGCAGCCAGCCTCGAAATCGACATGAGCGGAGCCTCCGATGCCACCATCGATGGAACAGTGGGCACATTGGAACTCTCCATCTCAGGCTCCAGCAGGATTGCAAAGAAAGTTTTCGGAAACCAGTATTCCCTCGCCTGCGACCGCTGCATCGGCTCGCTGTCGGGCTCGAGCGATGTTTTCCTGCACTGCGACGGCACTATCCAAGTCAGTATCTCGGGCTCGAGCGACCTGCACTACACTGGCAACGCCACTACCACCGGCAGCAGCACGTCTGGCAGCTCGAACATCGTACACGACGCACTATAGCGACTCCTTCGGCAGTATACCTACCGCCTGCATAAGGCGGCGGTAATAGCCAGCCTTCTCCGCCAGCGGCATGGGATAGGCCCGCGAGGAGGAAGGCATACGCCAAAGGCGCATCGCACGGCCAGCGATGGCGAATTCATTGTAGGTGCCCATGTCGGGCTGTGGCACACCATAGTCCTCTGTGAGCACAGAGAAGCTCTTTTGGCCTGTGCAGACAATGTCGTGGCACAGTGGCAACTGCGAGAGCAAGGTAGCGATATCGGTCTTCTCCACTATCTGGAGGTCTTTGTCCGAGGCATTGCCGCTCAGCCGGCACACGGCAGTGGCGGTGTCGTAGATGGCGATGCCGCGTTCGGTGAGCAGAGACTGTATGTCGGCCTGGCGAAAGGTCTTATGTGGGGCATCCACCAGCCGCTGGCTGTCGCCGAAGAATACTAGGCCGAATATCTCCCACATCTGGTTGGTACGGTTGGGATAGAAGAAGTCCATCGACCATCGCTTGCGGGGCGGCGGGAAGCTGCCTAGCATCAGCAGGCGTGCCTGTGGCGGCAGGAAAGGCCGCAGGGGGTGGCGCTCGATGGGGATTTCTCTATCGGTCATGCTGTCAGTGTCTTTTGTTGACGGTACGAATCTTTGTCAGCATCGTGGCGGCCCAGGCCGAGTCACCCGGCAGCTGATAGCGGCAGTTGCCGGTGGGCGAAGGGGAGAACACCGTTTCGGCAGCTGGGGTGAGGCTGACGGTGCCACGATCGGACAGCGAGAAAAGCCCGTCGCCCTCGACGGCATTGATCACCGCCAGCGGATCCCACATCATTTGGCCCGTGTGGGTGTTGCAGCGCAAGTAGACCTGCTTGACAGGGTGAACGTCGGTCCAGTCGATGTCGGCTATGACGGTGTCGGGCACATACTCGATGATGTCGCCCACCTCGCCCGGCGAGAATACGATGTCCACGTCGGTTGGCCACAGGCGGAAAAAGGTCTGTGCGAAGTCGGGCCCCACCACCAGATTGTAGCAGGTGCCGAGGGTATCGCCGAAGGAGCCGCCCTGCATGTAGAGGCATTTGACCTTCTGCCGCACCAGTTCAATGCCGCTGAGGGGCGAGTACTCGTCGCCCTTCGACTCGAGCAGTTGTGCTAGGCTGGTGACGAAGCCCACCGAGACAATAGAGACCGAATGGTCGGGCTCGGCGGCCAGCAGGCGGCGGTAGAGCTGCCATCCGTCGGGGTAAGGAGGCAACTGGGTGCGGTCGAACATGGGGCTGCCGTCGTCGGTGGCGTAGCTTGGCAGGTCGCGGTAGTCGATCCACACATAGGGGGTGTCGATGCCTTCTTGCACCAACCCTATCGGCAGGTCGCTGTGGCCGAAATAGGTGTTCATCACGTCGGCCACACTAGCGCAGCCATCGCCCTCACGATCCACCACCACACCCAACAAGCGGCACTGCCCCGCTTCGTGATAGTAGTAGAGCATCTCCAGGGCGAAGAGGTCGTCGGTCGACGAGCCGAGGTCGGTGTCGTAGATAATGGTCGGCATCGTGGTCACAGGCTCGTTGGCCTTGTTTTTGGTGCATGACAGCAGGGCCATGCAGATGACAGTAAGCAGCAATGTCTTCTTCATGCGAGGTATGGTTTATCATGGTAGAATCTCATTCAGTGCCTGTGCCAGCTGGTCGGGGCAGCTAGTGTCCTTCCAGCCACAGCGGATACCGGCCAAGCGGTCGCGCACCTCGGCGGCAGGCATGCCTTCCACTAGGCGACCTATACCTTGCAGGTTGCCGTCGCAGCCACCGAGGTACTGCACATTGTGTATACGGCCCTGGTCGTCGATGTCGAAGTCTATCTGCACCGAACAAGTGCCTTGGGTTTGATAGGTGTGGTGTTGCATATTGAGTGTCATTGTTATTGGTTCATACGTAATGTCATCCTTTTATTTGCGGTGCAAAAATACAACTTATTTTTAATCCCACGATGGCGAAAATGCAGAAACATCATATCGCACTGATTTGGCGTATCCCCCTCGATGAGGCATGTATGGTCGAAGTGGATTAGCGAGGGTGTAGCGTTCACTTTTTTTTAACAAATGGCGAAAATTGATTACTTTTGCAACTACAAAGCGGTAAAAAGATAACGCCAACTACAAAGAGAAACAACAATATACAAACAAATCAATATCTAACAAAAAAGTTAAAAAGTTATGTTTTTCCAAGTTTACGGGGCTGATGCCCTTGCACAATGGGGAATGCTGCTGGCAGTGCTAGCAGGCTTGATCCTCTGGAACGAATTCGCACGCCGCACCAAGATGGGCGGTGCCATCACCTTCTTCGCCATCCCGCTGCTGCTGACGGTCTATTTCGTGGCCATCGCCATCGGTGCTCGCAGCGGTGCCGAATGGGCAGTGAACAACCAGACCCACATCTACATGAACGGCTGGTTCCACTACGCCAAGCTCTATGCCGCCCTCACCGGCTGCATCGGCTTCATGATGATCAAATACAAATGGGGCATCGGTTCCAAGCACTGGTTCAAGCCCTTCCCCTTCATCATCGTGGCTATCAACATCTTGATCGCCGTGGTCTCCGACTTCGAGAGTGCTGTGATGGGCTGGAACAAGTGGTGGCTCTCGAGCGAGGGCGTATGGCTCTATGGCGGTTGGCACAACGTCTTCAACGGCGTGGCCGGATTGTTCAACATCTTCTGCATGACCGCCTGGTGGAACGTCTACTCGTCGAAGGACAAGAAGGACATGATCTGGGCCGACATGACATGGGTCTACATCCTCGTCTACGACATCTGGAATTTCGCCTACACCTACAACTGCCTACCCACCCACAGCTGGTATTGCGGCATCGCTCTGCTGCTGGCTCCGACGGTGGCAGCCCTGCTGTGGAACCGCGGTGGCTGGATCCAGAACCGTGCCAACACACTGGCCATCTGGTGCATGTTCGCCCAAGTGTTTCCCCTCTTCCAAGAGACCTTCAAAGATGGTCGCCAGTGGTTCAGCTGGGCCGTGCTGCCGGTGCAGTATCCCGACGGTATCGAGACCGTGAAGCAACTCTATGAGGTGGCCGGTGGCGAAGCTGCCATGGTGGGCACCACAGTAGACTCTGTGACCGCCAACCCCACCATGATGACCGTCATCAGCGCCCTGGCCCTGGTGACCAACATCGTCGCCTTCACCTACATCATGTGCACCGCCAAGAAGCGCCACATCAACCCCTACAAGCAGGATGTCTTCGTGAACCAGAAGTACTACAAAGACGCTATGGCACGTGCCGACGTCGATTGATCGACAACCCTGCTTTAACTAGCAATAATCGCGGGCGGCGAGGTGAATCTACCTCGTCGCCCGCATTTTATGCCGTCGTTCACCCATCGCCTATCAATCCCGTTGCCACACTTCTTCCATCATCGCTCCAGTGCATGGACAGCATATCTCTCGAATGTCACTCCATTGGCGGTGCCACCTACTGCTATCCCTATATGGCTTGTTGTACGCACCCCTGTGGCATACTTGAGCACATAATTGTTAAAAAAAATGCATTTCTACTGAACAAAAGCGGCAAAATAGACCTTTCTATCTATCTGAAATACAGTATGAAAACAGACCATCTCTTACTCATCTCCTACCCATCTCCTTATCAACACTATATAAACTATTACAAAACAAAGAGTTGGGATGGTATTTACAAGGGGTAAATTAAGGTTTTTTAAGTTAATGAATGGAGCCGCATGGGGAGTGTATAAAATGAAGATTCGGAATAAACACGAGATACTGTGGTTGCCAACGGCACAATAGTGCCACACAGATTGGCACGCACAGAGAATATCACTGGTCGGAACCCTATCGAGGGTCACGACAATGATGGCACTATTCCCTACCCTCCCCCGACCGGCGAGGTAGAGAAACAGTGGCACGAAAGCAAGCAAATAGGCGGCTATTGTGTGGCAAAGAACTACTAGTAGGAGTAGTAGCCCTCGTTGTCGAGATAAGACTTCTGCTTTTCGTATTTCACATCGCGAAGCGCATCAGCCTTGATGTTGATTTGGAAAAACCAGCTCTTATAGTAGCCAAACGGCACCCACGAGAAGTGCATCTCCCAGCAGTGAAGGTCGCGATAGATGTCGACGGTGGTGTACGACATACCCTTGTTGGCAATATCATAGCCTGTGCTCATAGCCAAACGCCAGTTTTCGGTGAGGCTCATATTGGCCGAGAGGGTGATGCTCTGTATCACCTCGCTCTGCAGATTCATCTCGCGTGCCACATATCGGTCTACATGCGAGAATGTGTAGCTGAGGCTCACATTCCAAGGCACCGAGAAATCGGCATATCCACCCAAAAGGATAGGCACCGACTGGTTGTTGGGGGTCTGGATGAGGGTGGTCGTTGGCCGACCTTTACTCTTGGCATCCTTGTCGGATGAGCTGAAAGTATTGTTATTGAGGCTGTACGACAGCTGGGCACTCCAGGTCGAATTGTCGGTACGGAACAGGCGGTGCTCGGTGTTCCACAGCAGCTTGTCGTGCATACGGCCCATCGTGTCGATCACGTAGGGAGAGAAAGAGCCGCTGTAGTTGAGCGTGAGGGCACGGAAGAGGGTGGTACGTCCACTGATGTTGAGGCTCGAGAGATTGAGCGAGTCCTTGGCAAGGTCGTAACCCATGCTGAGGTTGAGGCTCTCGATGAGGGTGACTTTCTTCAACTCTGCAGTGGTGTCGAATGGGTTTTGCACCTTGATCTCCAAGTTGTTGCCTACCGACACGCGCAAGTTGCCACTGCGACCATCCGGCGGACCGCCATAGAGCGAGTTCTGGAATATGGAGTAGCGGTGCACATAGCCTGTGGTGTCGGTATACTGTTTCCACCAACCTAGACTTGCCTTGCCGAAGTCGGGATGGTAGTTGAACGAGATCGAGGGATTGATGACATGGCGGAGGGCTTTGAGGGGGCCGAACTTGAACTGGAACATGCCGTAGATGCGGGTAGAGAGGGCGGAGGTGAAAGAGAACTCACGGTTGGCTCGGAAGCCCTGTATAGTATCAGTTGTGAGCAGGCCAGTCTGCGAATCATAGGTGCGATCGATAGTGCTCCAATGCCATCGTTCGGTGAAAGAAACCGAGTTGGTCCAGTTGAAAAACCGCAACACTTTTATACTTCCGCTAAGCGGAATTTGATGCTGTACCCCGTATTGCATACGGCTGAGTGTACGGGGCTTGAAGAGGTCGGTGTCCTGTGCACTGATATTGTTTTCTGCACTGAGCACATAGGAGAGCGAAATGTTTTCCCACCATCTGTAGCCGCCCTTAGGATTGCGCCGACGAAGGGGGTAGAAGGTGATGCTGGACAAGGAGATAGAGGGTAGCTTGATGTTCATCACACCTGTTTGTGCGTTGAACGATTCGCGGGCCGACGCCGAGAGGTTGAACCATGGTCCCAGCTTGGTAGAGAAGCTAATAGACGAGGTGGTAGTTGAGTTGAAGTAGTCGTTGCTGTTGGTCGTATTCTTGTTATAGTTTCTGCTCTGCAGGTTCACATTGGCCGAGAAGCGGGAGTAGGGGTTTGCCTTGGCATCCTGGTCGTGTCGCCATGTGAGCTTGAAGTCGTTGAAGGAGTTGAAATTGGCAGTATCTTCCCGCAAACCCTCGAAGGTTTGACCATAGCGGACCTCGATAGCACCCTTGTACTTGTAGCGTCGATAGTAGTTCGACTTGGCCTCGGCAGCCCACGAAAGGTTGGTGTAGAGCTCGCCCAACAACGTGAGGTCCATATTGTCGTTCAGAGCAAAATAATAGCCTCCGTTCTTAAGATAGTAGCCTCGGTAGTTCATCCATCCATAGGAAGGGATGATGATGCCACTTTGACGCTGCTTGGTGATGGGGAAAAAAGCAAACGGAAGAGCCACAGGAGTGGGGATGTCTTCGATGGTGAGCCATGCTGGGCCGGTAACTATCTTGTCGCCTGTAATGAGCTTGGACTTAGTGAAATTGATAGAGAAATGAGGGTGAGCATAGTTACACGTAGTGTAGCTGCCGCCATCGAGGTACATCACAGAGTCGCTTATCTTCTTCACCTTGTTGCCATGAAGGAAGCCCTCGCCCTCTTGAGTAATGACACCCTGTATGACACCCTTTTGGGTGGTGTAGTTAAATGTTAAGCTATCGGCATGGTATTCGGCCTCGTCCTGCTTAAAGAAAGGCTTTCCAGATTGATTGCCACTCGTGTCCGAACTGCCATAGGCACGGAGAGTGTGTTGGTCGAAGTCCACCTCGATGTGGTCTGCCTGCAGGAGCATCTTGTCGTAGTCTATATTGCCTTCCGAATACAGGTAAGCATGTCGCGTGGTCAGGTCCATAGCCACCGAGTCTTTAGCCTTGTATTTTATCACACTTCCTATAGCATTTGGCGAGACAGTCATGAGGGTGTCCACCTCATATTGTGCCGAGGTCCGCAGTACTGTCAAGAGTGTCACTATCAGCAAAAAAGCCCTTTTGTTTATGTTGTATTTGCCCCTGCTCAAATTATTTCTCTGTCAGTATATGAAAAAAATTACGTATCTTTGCATTTCCAATAAAAGATGTATATGAAACGCATACTAGCACTGTTTATTGTGTTATTGTTGACAAGCGGGACGGTTTTTTGCCAAAAAAAGGAGGCCTACCGCGTTCGCACCGTGGTGATCGACCCTGGCCACGGTGGAGCCAAACCTGGTGCACAAGGCAAACAGACCCAAGAGAAAACCATTACACTGGCAGTGGCCAAGAAATTCGGCAAACTGATAGAGGACAACTACCCGGGTGTGAAGGTGATCTACACCCGCACTACCGACGTAGACATCTCGCTCGCCGAACGTGCCCATATCGCCAATCGCAACAAGGCGGATCTCTTCATCTCCATTCATGCCAACTCGCACCCCACATCTACTCCTACGGGTGTGGAGACCTTCGTGATGGGTCTGTCGGAAAGCAAGGCCAATCTAGAGGTGGCCAAAAAAGAGAATGCCGACATACTGCTGGAAGCAGACTACAAGAACAACGCCGACTATGGTGGCTTCGACCCCAATGCACCAGAGACATACGTGATGCTGGCCATGTTCCAAAATGCCTTTATCGACAAGAGTCTCAATCTAGCACAAGCCATCCAAACCCAATACAAGCATAATCTTAAGACAATCAACCGCGGGGTCAAACAGGCAGAACTATATGTGCTGTATAAAACCACATGTCCATCGGTGCTTACCGAGATAGGTTTCATCAGCAATCCCACCGAGGAAGCATTTATGATAAGCGAGGAAGGGCAAGCCAAGATAGCGATTTGTCTCTTCAACGCATTCATGACCTATAAGGCCACTGAAGAGGGTACCAATAAGATAGCCAATCCGGTATACAACATTAAAGGGTACACCCCACAGGGCAGCAAAGAAGAACAAGCCAAACCCACTCCCGCCAAAGAACCGGAGATAGCCGCTGTGGAAGAGAAGGCACAGGAACCCGTAAAGCAACAAGAGCCTGCCACCCAAGCTCCTACGGAGAAAAAAGCGGAACCTGCCACACCCGAAAAGAAGGTCGCACCCACTACAGCGAAGACAGACCCCATAGAGAAACCGAAAGAAAAACCCCTAGTCGACGAAGTGGAAGCGAAGCCCAAACAGGTAGTGACACCTGCCGAGAAACCTCTGCCACAGGTGACATTGCCGGCAGTGCAGGAAGAAAAGAAAGAGAAGAAAGAAGCCCCAAAGGAGGTACCACAACCCGCTCCTGCACCACAGGGGCTGGAGGCTCCCAAACACACCGCACAACCCGATGCACCGATGTACTACACCGTACAGTTTATGCTCCACCCCGTACTCTTCAAGCCAGGAGATGCCGCCCTCGGCGGGATCACTGATTTCCAGACTTTCCAACGTGACAACAACTACGTATACTCCACCGGACGCTTCCTCACGGCAAAAGAGGCAGGAGCCTACTGCGACCACGTGAGGGCACACACGCCCTTCAAGGATGCGTGGGTGACACGCTACAAAACACCGGCCAAACAGACCACACAAGATAAACAACCCGTGGCAGACAAGGCACAACCCGCAAAAAACAAACAAACCGCAGCCAAACCCGCCAACAACACAGACCGGCACAGCGTGCGGTATAGAGTGCAATTCTGCACATCGAACAAACGGATGAAAGCCGGCGACCCCGACCTGCAAGGCATCAGCGACTTCAGAATAGCCACTTCGGGCAACTGGCTGATATATACTGCAGGCGACTACGACACCCGTGCAGCTGCACAACAGCGCCTTAACAAAATACGAGCCTCTACCAACTTCAAAGACGCTTTCGTGGTAGCCATCTACAAAGGCGAACGAATCAGTATGGAACGTGCAGCTCAGATCGAAAAGAAAGGAAAATGATAGAAGTAAAGCAAATCAGCAAGCTATATGGCGAGCAACACGCCCTCGACCATGTCGATCTCACCGTCAACGACGGCGAAATAGTGGGTCTACTAGGCCCCAACGGGGCTGGTAAATCCACCCTAATGAAGATCCTCACATGCTTCATCCCTCCCACCGATGGTGAAGCCTACATTTGCGGACACAGCATCTACGACGACACCATCGAGGTGCGCCGCTGTATCGGATACCTACCCGAGCACAACCCCCTATACCTCGACATGTACGTTCGCGAATATCTGCGTTTTGCCGGTGGGCTATGCGGAGTGAAAGCACTCGACAAGCGAGTGGACGAGATGATAGAACTGACCGGACTGGGTCCAGAATCGAAGAAGCGTATCGGACAGCTCTCCAAGGGCTATCGCCAGCGTGTAGGCCTGGCACAAGCACTGATACACGACCCCAAGGTGCTGATACTCGACGAACCCACCACGGGACTCGACCCCAACCAGCTCGAATTCATCCGCAGCGTGATCCGCAACGCCGGTCGCAACAAGACCGTCCTCCTCAGCACACACATCATGCAGGAGGTGGAAGCCATGTGCACACGTGCCGTGATTATCAACTATGGACGCATCGTGGCCGACATATCCATGGAGCATCTCACTGCCGGACAGCTCACCGAGAAATTCCACAAACTAACAATGAATTAACCATATATGGATCGTCAAGCATTAATATCCCTCATTCGCGAACGACAATCGTTCCTATGCGTCGGTCTCGACACCGACCCAGCCAAAATGCCGGCACACCTACAGGAGCAGACAGATGGGGTGTTCCAATTCAACCGTGCCATTATCGATGCCACCATCGACAGCTGCGTGGCATACAAACCCAACCTGGCATTCTACGAAGCCCTTGGCATCGAGGGGCTACGTCAGCTGAAGATGACAATGGACTATATCCACTCGCTAGGGAAACCCGTCTTCACCATTGCCGATGCCAAACGCGGCGACATTGGAAACACGTCGGAACGCTATGCACGCGCATTCCTGGATCCAAAGGGTGACTTCAACTTCGATGCCATCACCGTGGCACCCTATATGGGTGCCGATTCGGTGCAACCATTCACCGTGTATCCAGGCAAATGGGTTATCCTGCTGGCTCTTACATCGAACAAGGGTGCCTTCGACTTCCAACTCACCACCGATGCCCAGGGCACACCACTCTATCAGCGTGTGCTCGACACCTCCAAACAGTGGGGCAACGAGGACAATATGATGTATGTGGTTGGTGCCACCAAAGCTGAAATGCTGACCGATGTGCGGCGACATGTGCCACAAAGTTTCTTGCTGGTCCCGGGGGTGGGAGCACAGGGAGGAAGCCTCGACGAGGTGTGCCGCTATGGACTGACCGACGAATGTGGCCTACTGGTCAACTCGTCGCGCGGCATAATCTATGCTTCAAACGGAGACGATTTTGCAGAAGCAGCCTCGGTCGAAGCCCGGAAACTGCAGCAGCAAATGGCCTCGTGGATAAAATAGATCAACATCGCCCTACAGGATTCATTACCAACAACCTCCGACTGCAGGCATGGCCAGGTCGGAGGTTGTTGTTTTTACCCCCCCTACCACGTATCACATCCGTACTTGCACCGTACATGCACCGTACATGCACCGTGAATGGTCCGTGGCAGTACCCCGATGGTCCGCATCACGGTCGATGCATCCACTTCGACTACTCGATACAGGGCTGTACCTCGGCAGTGGCACTGATGGTGTAATGGCGTCCGGTCGAAATCTCGCGACATAGCCAGCGGGTGCGGCGTCGCACTTCGCTAATGAATTCTCGGTCGGGGTGGTTAGACAGACGGAAGCGGCTGCCCGCTGGCAGGTCGTCAAGATGCAGCAGGCCACTGTCGCTATCGCCTTTATCGGCAAGAAGGCTTTCTATCTGTCGCATAAGGGAGCGATTGAGGGGAATGCGGCTTACCAACCTGTGCAGCAGAGGTTGTACGCTTGCTGGAAAGAGGGAAATATGGCGTACTATCAGCATCCGATACTCTTCTTGCCATTCGTGGCCATGGGGTTGCACACGACGATACTTCAGGTATGTTTCTAGATGGGCAGCCTCGTGCAGGAATACCCAGAAGAAATAATCGGGCATAAGGTCGCCGTTGATACTGATTTCGTGGTAGGGATGGCTAGCATAGGGGCGGCGATAGTCGCCAAGCTTGCTAGTCCGACGTCGGGTTATGTGGAAGTGTATCTTATGGTCATCCAAGTAGTCATACACCCAGCCGACTGCCTGCGGAGGCAGGTGGTTGCGAAGTATGGCCATGTATTGTTCCCGCTTGGTCAAAATGTAGGACAGTCGCAATGCGACCGATTGTGGCGGTACATGTGGTCGTTGCTTCGGCAGGCTGTGCAGAGCAGCAGGCTGCAGAACAGGATCAGGAGGATGTGTCGCTTATTGATTGTTATTTTCATATTTCTTGCTTCTTTCCACTGTCAGGGCCACAGCCACACTGCTAATGGCCATCACCAGTACAAATGTGATTAGGAAATCGATGGGGCGCATAGCCACAGGGAAAGCATTGACTACAAAGTTGCCATCCCCCATCCGGATGATACCGAACTGTTGCTGTATCCAACAGACCACGAATCCGACAATCAAACCCGCTACCACTGCCACGGCACATATCAACACTCCCTCCGTACGGAAGGTTCGTCGCATACGTTTGGGGGTGAATCCGAGGCTCATCAGCGTATTAGTATCCTCTTTTTTATTGATAATCAATAGGGAGAGTGACCCAACCAACGACAGAGTAGAGATCAGCACAATGAGCGAAAGGATGAGGTAGATACCCAGTCGCTCGGTGCGGAACACTTTGAAATAGAGCGGCTGCTGGTCGTATCGGTCGAGCACCTTCAGCTGCGCGTGTTGCAGGGCAAAGTTCTCATTGAGCATTTTCTTTAGTCGACCTGTGTTGCACTGCGGGCTCAGCTTCAGTGCCAACGCACTGACTTCGTCGGGCGCATAGTTCATCAGTCGGCGCAGCATGTCGATACTAGCTATCACATACTGTCGGTCTATATCTTGCTGAATAAAGAAATAGCCGGCAGGATAGGCATAGTCGATAGTGAAAGCCTGGTCGATAGTGAATCCCATCTGTGAGGTGCCACGGCGGGGAATCAATACGGTGGCAGGATGGTTCTGTAGCATCCGCATAGCAAGCGTGTAGTATATCTCACCACCCACCAACAGATAGTTGAGCGTGGTGCCATCGTCCAGTGTCTCTTTTAGAATGTATGTTCCCTCTGTCAGGAAGGTGTCGATGCCGGTGACCGCTGCATAATTATCGTCCACCCCTCGTAGCCTCACGATGGCCTGGTTGCTTCCGTAAGTTATCCAGGCTGTCTCTGTCACCATCTGCGAAACTGCAACGATATCTGGATTCTCCTGCAACGCTTTATAATCGAAGTCGGAAAGGTGGAACGTCTTTCCTTTGGCAGGCTCGATAACGAGTTCGGAATCGAACGTTCCAAAGAGGGACTTGGTGATCTCTCCAATACCGTTATACACCGACAGCACCACAATGAGGGCAGCTGTGCTTACCAGCAAGCCTATCAGCGATATCCACGATATCACAGTCACTACCGATTTCTGCTTGCGTCCGAAGAGGTAGCGTACTGCTATGGTCGCCTCGAGATTCACTGCTTGAGGAGACGGTTGATGTTTTCCATGTAGTCTAGCGTGTCGTCGAGATAGAACTCCAATTGAGGTATAATGCGGAGCTGTTTTCCTTCGCGCAGTCCTAGGCGGCGTCGCAGGTCAGGAGTGAGTTCACGTATCTGGCCAAGCAGTGCGTCGGTATTGGCACCTCCGAGGGGCATAATGCTGATGTATATGCGGGCAATAGACAGGTCGGGAGTGATGCGAACCGAGGTGACGGTAATGAGCGATGGTCCTAGTGCTGACTTCATTTCACGCAGAAAGATGTCGCCCATGTCTTGCTGGATGAGTCTGCAGATTTTATTTTGGCGTGTGCTTTGCATATTGAGGTATAAATGTTTACCAGCGCCAACCTATACGGATGGGGAGGAAGATGGTCTGCTGCATATAGGCCACACCGACAGTGGCATAAAAGGCATGAAAATTGTGTTCCATATTGCGCAGGCCATGCCTATAGTACCAGTTGATACCACCATAGAGTTCGAGCATCGGGGTGAGTGTGGGGTCATAACCCTCCGGTTCGCCGGGGCCCATCAAGTAGCTGGCACCTGCACGTGCTCCTACCACCGGTGCCCACTTGATAGTTGTAGGCTGGTAGTCCACACCCATAACACCCTTCCATATCGGCCTGAAATCGAAATCGACAAATGCCTGTGCACCCATCAAGGGGGTGACTACACCTTGCTGCAGGTTGTGAAAATAGCTGAAACCAGCTCCAGCACCGACAAACCAGTCCTGACTGATGTTCATGCCCGCCATGGCATTGAAGCCCGCAGCATTATGGAATTTGCTGAGATAATAGCCATGCTCTCCGGCCAACCCCACATTGCCCATAAACGGCGAATAACCCATTTCCAGTTTGAGCATGAACTCGTTCTTCTTTCCAAGTTGTGTGTACTGTGCCTGCGACTCGCAAGCGAATGCAACCAGTAATATGGATAACAGTACTTTCAGTTTGTTCATAACACTATCAATTTAGATTGCAAAGATACGTTTTTATTTTCAATCCGCACCAAATATGTGCCGGCAGGCAATTGAGGGTGGACGATTTGTCCGCTTTGGCATGAGTCCTGCTGCCACACTATATGTCCTTGTGCATCGAATATCCTCACAGCAAAAGACTCGCCGGTGGATACATCCAACGCCAAGGGTGAGCCACTGCGGAGGGGGTTGGGGAACAGGACGCAAGATTGGCCCTGGTGCTGAGGGATGGATAAATTGGCCATATCTACCACGGCCAGTGTATATTCGCCTACCATCAGGTTATCCACTATGAAATATCCCTCACGATTGTCACCCACAATCTGGTGCGACACTGGTCTCCACTCGTATCCTTCTGCCTCGCGGTAGAGCACTACCATCGAGTCTAGCATCTCTTTCTGTGTATAGAAGTCCTTGTCGAGATAGGGGTACGAACTCGCCGTGTAGTCAGCTCGAACGAAATGGAACTTGCCTTGCACACCAAACGACTCTTGCGAGGCACCACGCACCACCCAATAGCGGTTGGCTACTCGATGAACATAGGGCAGACTGTCGCTATTCCAGGGACGCCCCCAATGGTGCTCCACAATGACTTTGACACCTTCGGCAAGACTATCTGTGAGGGCAAAATGAGCCACTTTGCTTGTGAGCGGGTCGCCTCGACGCATGACTTCCAGTGTGGCAGCATCGGAGAGCTCAAGCTCATAGTCTAGTACGCAATAGGAGGGTGTGAATGGAAGATGGAAATCCTGTTCGGTGACATCGCCATCGAAGGATACGACCTCCCTCTGCTGCTCCCCATCATTGCCGAAGAAAGTGATGGGCACACGGTTGCCGTTGGCCAACACTGTAGTGCCGACACCCTGCTGGCGGATACGTATGCGAGCGTTTGCCTTTTCACTATAGGGGGTAATCATCTCCACATGGAAGTCGGCAAAGCCAGGAGTGAATACATGGAAACTGAAGAAGTCGTCGAGGTTCACACCGCTATACTCTGCCAGCAGATCACGTACCTGATAGGCATCTACCGACCCGTAGGCTTTATCGTCGAACAGTTTCTGAATGGATGAATAGAAGAGCGAATCGCCCAGATAGCCCCTCAGCGAGTGCCACACCATTTCTCCCTTGTCGTATGTGGTGGAGCCATAGGTGTATTTGTGGGGCATGTTGCTCAACGATCGATAACCGGCATCGGTTATATGAGTAGACCTAATGACCGATTCGAGTGCATTTTGGTAGTATTGGTTGGCGGCTTCTTTTCCTGCAGAGGCCTCCATCGCCAATTCGCTACAGAACGAAGCCCCGCCCTCGTTGATCCACATATCCCTTTCGGTGGAGCAGGTGACAAGATTGCCGAACCACGAATGGCCCAACTCATGTGCGATGGTCATCTGTGCACGTTCGGAGACAGTGTGCATAAAATCGCGGACCAAAGCTATATTATGGACATGCTCCATCGAGCCATATTTAGTGGAAATATATCCTATGCGATCCCACCGATAGGGGCCGAGGCAATGTTCGAACATAGGAACCACGGTATCTAGATCGGCAAAAGCATTACGCACACGGGTGCTGTCCATCATATAATAGGTCAACGACAACGGGTAGGTTCCATACAAGCTGTTGATTTCATAGTTAATACGGCTCCATGCAGCCTGACTCACACCGACAATATAGCTACTCACCGGCTTGTCGATGTGCCACACCGAGTTCTCCGTGCCATCATCCAGTACGGTTCTTTCCTGCAGCAAGCCGCTGCATTCTGCTGTCCAATCTTTGCGCGAATGGATGCGAAGGGTGTATGTGGCTTTGTCGTGGAAGTTGTCTCTACAGGGATACACCGCACGTCCAACAGAATGTGGATTCTCGTTGAACGAAGTACCAAGGTTGTAATGGAGGTTGTTGTCGAAGTGGAACCCTCCAAATGCGTAAGTCGAACTAGACTCGACATGGCCCGAACCCTGGTATTTCACCCTTACCTTCGTGGTGTCTCCCGTCGAAACATCTTCAAGAGGGATACTGCCTATCTCTGCGTCCTCTTGATATTCTCCGTCCACCCAGATGCTATCCACCTTTCCATAAAGGCCAAGCGACAGCGTATTGCAGGGTGAGAGGAGCTTGATAGTCAACGTAGCATCACCGGCAAACGGCTTCCCATTGCTGAGGTCAAGGAACACATCGTAGTCAATCACGTCGATCGAGTCCGGCACTTGCCCTTTGGTTTTGAGAGGACAAAGCATGGCAAGGAGTGCCACCAGCAACCCGATCGCGCCGTATGAACTTCTCTTGCTACCCATTCTCGTCCTACTCGATCCAACCAACAATGTCGCCCTTCTTCACCATCTGACCCTGACGGATGCAGGTGTCGATGATATGGCCGTCCTTCGGTGCCACGAGCGGGACGATGGCATAGCTGGCCTCGATATTGGCCAACGGCATGCCTGTCTTTGTTTCGGTACCAGGAGCTGGTGCGGTGCTGCGATCGTCGAAACGCACCTCCCACAGCATACGACCAGTGGCACTGGCCACGATGGGAGTGGCGTTGGGATGTTTCGGGGTGATATAGTTCATTGCCAAACCCTCGGCTGTGGCCGGTGCTGCCGGTTTGGGTTCACGCTCGGCACGTAGTTGGGCCACCTCCTTGTTGAAGCGTTCTTTGGCGATACCACTCTTATAGTCGCGGTATTGACGGTCGTGCATAGCGAGTTCGAACAGCTCTTCGTCGTCTTCGCCGCGGTCCCAACCGTTCTCTTCCATCTCTTTGATATACTGAGGCAATGCATCCGGGTAGGCATCCTGTGGTACTCCGTCGTAGAACTCCATACCCTGCTTCTTGGCCAACTCTACAATCTCGGGAGCCAACTGTCCGGGCAGCTTACCGGCACGTCCAAGTATCATGCTCCACGAATCCTTGTCGATCTGGCTGAAACGCTCTTTTCCCTGTGCCAATGCCAGCAGATTCATCACTGCTATGTTCTTGGTGTACTGGCTGAACGGGGTGACCAATGGCGGATAGCCAAGCATCGGCCATATATGCTCCACCTCTTGGAAGAGCTGCACTGTCAGTTCCTCGAAGCTCACCTCGGGCTTGCCGTTCTTCTTCAAGGCCATATTGATGGCACCATGCACACCCCGCAAGTCGCTCATCATCGAGCCCATCATGCCTCCTGGCAGACCGCAGCCCACCAGCAACGAAGTGCTGATACGGTTGCCTGGGTTGATATACAGACCTAGGAAGTCGTCGATAAACTCCTGTGTCAGTCGGCGAGCCTCCATATAGGCATCCATATTGATGTCTTTCACCAGGAAACCGGCATCTTTCAACATGGCCTGCACGCTGATTACATCGGGATGCACCATTCCCCACGACAGGGGCTCCATCGCACAGTCTATCACGTCGGCACCTGCCTCGGCCACCATCAGGGTGCTTGCCATCGACAGGCCAGGACCTGTGTGTCCATGATACTGCACTACGATGTGGGGATACTTGGTCTTAATCTCCTTCACCAGTCGACCCAGCGTTACGGGACGACCCACGCCGGCCATATCCTTCAGCGCTATCTCGTCGGCACCGAACTCCACCAGCTTGTCCACTATGCTCATGTAGTATTCCACGGTGTGGACCGGCGAATGGGTGATGCTCAGAGCCGCCTGGCTGATCATGCCGGCCTCTTTTGCATACTTCACACTCAGCTCGAGGTTGCGTGGATCATTCAGTCCACAGAACGAGCGCATGATGTCTACCCCTTGGGCTTTCTTCACTTTGGGCATCAACTGGCGCACGTCTTTCGGCACACCGTACATACGCAGACCATTCAGGGCACGCTCCAGCATGTGTGTCTGTATGCCTGCCTTGTTGAACTCTTTGGTCCATGCACGGACAGCTTTGTTGGGATTCTCTCCGTACATCAGGTTCACCTGTTCGAATGCACCGCCGTTGGTCTCTATACGGTCGAAACAACCCATTCCCACTATTACCGGTGCAATACGTACCAACTGATCCACTCGAGGTTGATATTTACCACTGCTCTGCCACATATCGCGGTAGACAAGACTGAATTTTACTTCCTTTTTCATTACTTAATCGTTTGTGTTAAAAAACATTACCCCAATTTGTACATTAAATTGGAATATGCAAATATACAACTTTTTTATAATACGATATAAAACATTATAGGTTGCCCACAAAACTATTGTATTTCTTATTTGAAAAAAGGGTCAAAAACGAGCCTCAGAACCACTTTCGTAACTCGTTGTAAAACAACAATGAGGCGTGACCATCTCTTACTCAACTCTTACTCATCTCCTAGTCATCGATTACTCAACTATTAGTCGAGTAAGAGTAGAGTAGTCGAAAAGAGGGTAATGGCTTGTAGATGATAGTTAGAAAGCTCAAAGATAGGGTATAGATAAACAGAGGGCCCCTGCCATTCGCAGGAGCCCTCTATTTTGTTGAATACTATAAACTAACGTCCACCCTACCCTGTCGGGCAGGGGAAGCATCGGGTGGTGTTCAATGACGTTCTTTGTAGCAGTGGCAATGCTGGCCACCCTTGGGGCACCGAGAGCACCCCTGGCAGCCACATCCACCCTGATTGCGCAACGTGCGCACCAGCCAGCGCACCGTCAGCAGGCCTGTGACTATAAGTATGACAGCCACTATCGCTTTCTGTATCATAGCAGTAAAGAACCTATTTGGAAGAATAGCGTACTCACAATCCATGCCAGTCCGATGGTGTAGAGCACCGTGAACAGGGCCCACTTCCATTTGCCGCTTTCGTTCTTGATGGCGACAATGGTGGAGACGCATGGCATATAGAGCAGGATGAAGAGCAACATGCTGGCCGCCGAGAGGGGTGTCATGTTGTCATGGATCAGTTGCGATATTCGCGTCTCGTTTTCATCGCTCTCGAAATCGGCCTCCAGCTGCTCGGCCTCTTCGGTGCTAGTAGCGTAAACCACGGCCATCGTCGAGGCCACCACCTCCTTGGCACCTATGCCGGCTAGCAGCGACACACTCTGCCGCCAGTCGAACCCGCAGGGTTGCATCACTGGCTCTATCACCTTGCCAATCTGGGCCATATAGCTGTTTTCTGCCTGCACCTGTCGGTTCTCGTTGGTGGGGTAGTAGCTCAGTGCCCACACAATGATGCTGGCGCCGAAGATGATGGTTCCCATCTTCTTAAGGTATTCCTTGCCTTTTTCCCATGTGTGGCGCAGCACAGCCTTGGCCGTTGGCATACGGTAGGGGGGCAACTCCATGACGAAAGGCAGGCTCTGGCCCTTCACAAAGAATCGGCTGAAGAGCTTGGCCATCAGCACCGCCATAATCATGCCCAGCAAGTAGAGACCCATTAGCACAAAAGCAGCCCACTGGCTGAAGAAGGCACTCACCAGAATGACATACACCGGTATACGGGCCGAACACGACATCATGGGGATGACCAGCATCGTGAGCAGACGCGACTTGCGGTCCTCGATGGTACGTGTAGCCATGATAGCCGGCACATTGCATCCGAAACCCATTATCATTGGAATAAAGCTCTTTCCGTGCAGACCCATGCGATGCATCAGTTTGTCCATGATGAATGCCGCACGAGCCATATATCCACTGTCCTCCATAAAGGAGATGAAGAGGTAGAGGATGAGGATATTAGGCAGGAACACCAGCACCGAACCCACTCCGGAGATGATGCCATCCACCAGCAGCGAGCGGAGCGGCCCCTCGTCCATCGATTGTTCCACCAGCGAACCCAGCCATCCGAAGAGCGACTCTAGCCAGTCCATCGGGTACTGTCCCACGGCAAAGGTGCAGAAGAAGGTGATGAACATCACCACCAAGAAGATGGGGTAGCCAAGCCAGCGATGGGTGACCACAGCATCGATACGGTCGGTGACGGCATGCAGGGTGCTCTTCTCGTTCTTTTCATAGCACTCCGCCAAAGCACCGCGCACGAAGGCATACTTAGCATCGGTGATGGCACTTTCAATGTCTTGGTGTGCTCGCATGTCGCCACTGTGTTCCTTCTGGATGTGTTCCGTGTCGTCCACGGTGTGGCTACTGCGTTTCATATACTCTTCTGCTATCTGGTTGCGCATCTTCAACACACTGCCATCGGGGTCGTGAGCCGCGGCGTATTGCTCCAGTTCGTGGTCGTTCTCCAATAGCTTGATGGCCAGAAATCGTGTGCTGAGTTCGTCCGAGAAGCCATGATTGTACAGCTCGGTGCGCAATTTCCCGATGTAGGGTTCCAGCACTGGGCCATGGTTGACGTGGATATGTCGGTAGCCATTGCCACCTTTGGCGGTGGTATTTGCGGTTACATTGTTCTCGAACACCTCGATAATCTTGTCGAATAGCGACCCAATACCCTTGCCGTTGCGACCGGTGGTAGGAACGATGGGCATTCCAAGCAGGGTGCTAAGTTGGTCGATGTCCAGTTTATCACCGCTCTTTTCCAACTCGTCGTACATGTTCAGTGCCATCACCATCGTAATGTCCATGTCTATCAGTTGGGTGGTAAGGTAAAGGTTACGCTCCAGATTGCTGCCGTCCACCACATTAAGTATAATGTCTGGGTTCTTCTCTATGATGTGTTTTCGCACATAAAGCTCCTCTGGCGAGTAGGCACTAAGCGAATAGGTGCCTGGCAGATCAACCAGATTGAAGGTATATCCTCCGTATTGGAAAGTGCCCACTTTCTCGTCGACAGTGACACCACTATAGTTGCCCACCCTTTCGTGGGCGTGTGCAGCAATATTGAATATGCTGGTCTTTCCGCAGTTTGGGTTGCCCACTAGGGCCACATTGATGGTGTGGCTACGCTCCCTCACGATGTGTTGCAGCTTGGTCTCTTCCGCATCGATCGTCCGATAGTCGGAATGGTGGGCTATTTCGCGTTCTGCTTCTTCGAGGGTGACTATCTCTACTTTCTCGGCATCGCTGCGTCGGAGCGACACCTCGAAGTTCATAATACGATACTTGATTGGGTCTTTCAGGGGTGCATTCAAGATGGCTTTCACCTCGATACCCTTGATGAAACCCATCTCGATTATGCGTTTACGGAAGGCTCCGTGGCCCGCCACACGCACCACTACACCTTGCTCTCCTGTCTGTAGATCAGATAGTAACATAATATTAACTCGTTTTATTCGAACTGCAAAGATACACAATTGCAGTTATATTTAGCCTCACCACTTTTAGCGATACTGCAAACAGGCATCGGTGTGAGGGGAAATGAGAACAACAAAAAAAACGGCCTGCGATGGTGCTGGCCGTCTTTTTTTCTAATAGATTGCGATTATTTGCCAGTTACCAGGCGATAGGTGTCGCTGGCGATGACGTACTCTTCGTCGGTCGTGACTACCACTGTGGCCACCTTCGAGTCGGGTGTGCTGATGATAACATCCTCACCCATCGTACGATCGTTGAGGTCCATATCCACCTTGATACCGAGGCATTCGAGGCCTTCCAGGATGGGGTGACGCATGAACCAAGCATTCTCGCCGATACCACCCGTGAAGAGCAGCAGGTCGCATCCGCCCATCTCGGCCATATAACCACCGATGTAGCGTTTTACACGCTGGGCAAACATATCGAAAGCATAGGTGGCACGCACATCGCCTGCATCGCGGCCCGCACGTATGTCGCGCATGTCCTGCTTGTCGCCGCTGATACCAATCAGTCCGCTCTGCTTGTAGAGCAGCTTGGTGAGGGCCTTGCTGTCGTAGCCCTGATCCATCAGATAGAGGATAACGCCGGGGTCCACATCGCCACAGCGCGAGCCCATGATGAGGCCTTCGAGGGCGGTGAGGCCCATGGTGGTATCGAAGCTCTTGCCGTGGTCGATGGCGGCGATAGAGGCTCCGCTTCCGAGATGGCACGACACAATCTTCAGGTCGTTCCAGTCGCGACCTATCATCTTAGCGGCTTTTTCGGCCACGAATTTGTGGCTTGTGCCGTGGAATCCATAGCGACGGATGCCATATTTCTCATACATCTCGTAGGGAAGTCCGTAGAGGTAGCTCTTTGGGGGCAGGGTGCTGTGGAAGGCGGTGTCGAACACTGCTGTCTGGGGCACTCCGGGCAGCACCTCTCTCATGGCATAGATACCGGCCAGGTTGCCGGGGGTATGCAGCGGAGCCAGGTGTTCGAGGCTCTTTATCTTCTCTATCACCTCGTCGTCCACCAGCACGCTCTCTTTAAACAACTCGCCACCGTGGGCCACACGGTTACCCACTGCTCCAATCTCCTTCAGGTCGGTAATCACACCAATCTTGGGATCTACCAGTGCTTTGAGCACTATCTTGATGCCCTCGGTATGGTTGGGGATGGGCAACTGCTCGTAGTGCTTTTGGCCATTCCATTTGTGGGTGAACTCGCCCATTTCCAATCCGATACGTTCCAGCAATCCCTTGGCCATCACTGCTGCATTGTTGGCCATATCGACCAACTGATACTTGATGGAAGAACTTCCGCAATTCAAGACTAAAATTTTCATATAGACTGTATTATTTATTTGATATACTTATTTTTACTATTCTTTCGTATTTATTCTTCGACCGTCAAAAATACGAAAAAAATTTTATTCACAGTCAAATTATTTTTCTTTGCTTCACTTTTTTTCTGTTTTCTCTGTCTGTATTGCAACAAAGCTTCTTTCCCTGCCTCTTGCCTTACGTTTTCTTTTCTAACCTCTGCCGAAGGCTTCGAGGGTCGGTTTTCCTCTGCTGCGGTTGAGGCTGACAATCAGCATAGAAGACCGACCATCTCTTACTCATCGCCTACTCTTCTTTTTACCATCGCTTTATCAAATATTAGTCGAGTAAGCAATAAATAGTAGAAAAGTAAGTTATCATATATGAATGACCATTCGAAGAGTGATGGTCTATTCGATGTAAATATTCTGCAACAATCAAATATTCAGCGATATGGCGAAACAGTATGGCAGTTATCTTGGGGGCTTCAGCGGCAAGCTGGGGCCGGCAATAGGATATATGTGGAACGGGCGGTGGTGCATGCGCAGCCGACCGGCACAGGTGCACAACCCGCGCACCGAGGCGCAGGTGGCCCACCGCACGGCGTTCAAAGGCGAGGTGCAGTTGGCAGCACGCATGCGATGGGCTGTGATGCAAGGACTTACGGCCTCGGCACGCGAGCTGGGCATGACGGCCTACAACCTCTTCGTCAGCCTCAATCAGCCGGCCTTCTCGCTCGAAGCTGGGCAGCTGGTGGTGGACTGGAGTCGGCTGCAACTGTCGGTGGGGCCGGTGGCTCCGGTGCAGGGGGGCGAGGTGTCGGTGCACGAAGGCAATGTGCTGAGTGTCAGCTTCGAGAAAAATCCGCTGCATGCTCCCGCCAGCGCCTACGACAGTGTGCGGCTCTATGCCTATGCACCCTCTACAGGGATGGGCTATCTGACGGCGCCCGTCTATCGTCGCTCTCAACGCATCGAGGCCCTGCTGCCCGACGAGATGGCCGGCAGCGAGGTGCACCTCTATCTGATGGTGCAGGACGAGGCAGGCCACTGCAGCACCACGGCCTACGCTGGAAGTATAAAGATGGAAGAGGCCGACAACGACGGTCAGACCTTCGGCCTCGTCCTCGACAGCTCGGCTGCTGACGAGACCTGGACGAGCCACAATATGCTGTCGGGGCATGGCGAAACCATCACCAATACTGGCTTGCAGCTCCCCTCAGAACATAAAGAGAAAATCCCTCGCCCTATAGCTCCATCAGATTGAGGAAACTCTTGGGGAACGGCGTTTCGAACCGCAGCCGGCGCCCTGTTACGGGGTGTGTGAAGCAGAGACGATAGGCATGTAGGCAAAGTCGGTTGACGGGCGAAATATCGTCCTTGTAGCCATACATCGGATCGTGCACCACAGGGTGCTTCAGTTCGCGCAGGTGGACTCGGATCTGGTTGCGGCGACCGGTGTCGAGCTTGAGGTCGACGAGGCTATAGCGGCGCGATGTCTGTAGCACCTCGTAGTGGGTGACGGCCAGTTTGCCACCGTTGTCGGTGGGTGACGAGAGAACACAGTATTCGCCATCGGTCAGCCAGCTTCTTATCTCTCCTTTTCTGGGCTCTATGTTGCCCCAGGCCACTGCTACATAGCGGCGATCGGTCACCCTTCCCTTCCAATCCTCTTCGAAGAGGCGGCTCACCTCCTTGCTCTTGCCGACCACCATCAGGCCCGAGGTGTCGCGGTCAAGCCGATGCACGATGTGGGCATGGCAGCGCTGGTGGGTAGCATCGAGGTACTGGTTGAGCACCGTGATGACTGTCTTGTCCTGTGGCTGCTTGCTGTAACTTAACAGGCCCTCGTGCTTATTGACGACGAAGAGGTGCTGGTCCTCGTAGACAATGTCGAGGTCGCGCGGGCGGAGACGATCCTTGCCACTGCTTTTCTCCACACTCACCTTCATGCCACGCTGAAGGGGGAAATTGAACTGCGAGGTGCGGCGTCCATCTACATAGACGTTGTGTGCCAGTAGCTCCTTGATACGGGTGCGGCTCGTGTCGGGCATCTGCTTCATCAGGAACTCAAGCAGTTCTTGACTTTCGCTGACGGTGTATTCTTGCTTCTTCATTGTTTCACGTGGAACACTGTTTTATATTGGGTTATCAACAATTGCGGTCGTAGATTTCAACAATCTCGTAGGGGTTTCCTATCTCACGGATGAACTTTAGCATGTCATCACGTTTTATCACCAGCGAGGCGTGGTTATCGTTGGGGTGGAAGCTGACTTTGTCGGCCTCCAGCAAATACTTATCCACAAAGAGGGTCACCTCGTGGTTATGGTCGTTGACGAGGGTGAATAGTGACACGCTGCCTGGGCGCACACCAAGATATTTCATCATTCTCTCCTGACTAGCGAAACTGAGCTTGCCTTGATGCAAGCGGTGCTCCATGTCGTGGATGTCCATAGGATAGCGGCTATCCATAATGACCAAATAGTGGCGATTGCCCTTATGATTGCGGAAAAAGAGATTCTTGCAGAGGGTGGTGCCTTCGCCGCGGTAGAATTGTGCGGCTATTTCTATGGTTGGTGCCTCGGGGTGCTCATAGTAGTCGAAGGGGATATGCATCCGCTCGAGGGCTTCGTATACTTGCGGTTGTCCGATCATTGTTCTTCTATAGGATGGTAAATATAGCAACCAGCCTCGGAGGGGTGGTCGTATACAAGGGTGCTTGAAGGCTCTTTTCTGATTGCCCATACTATCAAGATGTCGCCTGCAGCAGTCCCAATGAATATGGAGCCTATCAGCATCCAGAGATAACTACCAGCGAAGATGGACAACACATAGGGTAGCACACCGAGGAGAAAGAGCGGCATAAGGGCACCTGCCACATATCCAAGCTTGGACATCGGTGTGTCGATATGGCAGTAGGGATTGCCTATCATAAAACCGAAATGTAGGTGCCGGAAGGTTTGGTGTGTGACTAAAAGCCATGTGATGCCATGTATCAACTCATGTACCACTATACCCACTGCCAAGGCCAACAGGATAATGAGGACTCGAAAACGAAGGTTATCGATGTGGGCATCGGGAACCATATAATGGATTAGCACTACTCCTACTGCTATTGGAACAAGTGTGAATACGATCGAAAGTATATTGGCAGTAAGGAGACTGACCGTTTTTTTTACAGGTGCATATCCTTCTACAGAAGGTAAGGGTTCCTCTTTCGCCATTGTATGCTATTTGATGATACCTAGTTGTCGGCTAAGGTCGAGCATGCGGACGATGGGTCGCTTAGCAGCTTCTATTAGCTCGTCAGTCATGATTATCTCCGGCTGCTCGTCTTTAAGGCAACGATAGAGCTTGTCGAGGGTGTTGAGCTTCATATAGGCACAGTCGTCGCAGGCACAATGCTTGTTGTCGCGCAGGGTGATGAACTCTTTGTCTGGATTCTCACGCTTCATCTCGTATAGGATGCCTGTCTCGGTGGCTACAATGAATCGTTGGGCAGAACTCTGCTGGATGTAGGTGAGCATGGCTTTGGTAGACCCAACAAAGTCGGCCACTTTCAGCAGGGCAGGGTTGCATTCAGGATGGGCAATAACGGGTGCATCGGGGTATTCGGCTTTGAGCTGCATGACCGACTCTGCCTGCATAGCATCGTGTACAGAACACACACCATTCCACAATAGCATATTTCTGCCAGTTTGCTGGTTAATATATCCGCCGAGATTCTTGTCGGGAGCAAATATTATTTTTTGGTCTTTAGGAAGAGATCTAACCATCTTCTCCGCATTGCCCGATGTGCAGATTAGGTCGCTCAAGGCCTTTATTTCGGCAGAACAGTTTACATAGCTTATCACCATGTGGTCCGGATGTTCGGCCTTGAACTTGGCGAAATCTTCTGCTTTGCAGCTCTCGGCTAGAGAACAACTGGCCTCCATATCGGGTAGTAGTACCTTACATTGTGGATTGAGTATTTTGGCTGTTTCGGCCATGAAGTGGACACCGCAAAATACGATGATGTCTGCCTGGGTTTGCTGTGCTTTTTGCGCCAGTGCCAAACTATCGCCTACGAAGTCGGATATTTCTTGTATTTCGTGGCGTTGATAGTAGTGACCCAGTATCACCGCATTCTTTTCTTTTTTCAACTTCAGTATTTCCTGTTGCAATTTTAATTTGTCCATCTTTTTCCTATTAATAATGAGGTTTTGAATTGCAAAGATACAACTTTTTCATCTTCTAATAAAATTATTTTATCTTTATAAATGATTATTTCTTTTAGTAATATGGCTGTTAATTCTGTTAATATGTGGCATAAAGAAGAATGTATAGAATTTCATCATCAACATAGATTCACATTGATTTCAACAGTATAGATGTCTGAAATACAATAGAAATATTATTCTTATGAACGAATTGTTGAAAGAGAATATAACAGCAGATTGTTGAATCTTCAAAGAGTGAGTTACAAATGAACAATAGGGTTAAATAGATATTGAAAAGTAGGGTAAAAATGAACACAAATTATCTTTCAACAAGAGAAAAGAAGCTTTCTTAATAGATTTCAACAAATATTGTTGGAAAGTTTTAGAAGATTGAATATCAAGAAGTGGAATAGAATAAATGGGAAGGGTGTATAATTATTTTAAATGGTTAGAATAAAATATGGTATATTTGCAGAAAAATAGAAAGGAAAGAATCATGAAAGAGATTATACCTATTGCCTGTGATCATGCAGGATACGAATTAAAGAATAAAGTGATAGAACACCTGCAGAAGCGTGGCTTGGACGTTAAAGACTACGGTACTTACAGCACAGAGAGCTGTGACTATCCGGACTATGCCCACCAAGCTGGAAGTGCTGTAAATAGAGGTGAATATAAGAGAGGAATAGTGATATGTGGTAGTGGAAATGGTGTGCAGATGACGGTGAACAAATACCCGAATGTGCGCTGTGCTTTGTGTTGGAATGCTGAAATAGCCCATCTAGGACGCCAACATAACGACTGCAACATGATTTCCATTCCTGCCAGATTTATTGAAGAAGAAGAGGCAATGAAGGTGGTGGACGAATTCTTAGATACACCTTTTGAGGGAGGACGACATCAGCGTCGCGTGGAGAAGATAAGCCAGTTGTTGCCATGAGTGAGGATTGGAATATACATGCCAATAGATTATTCTCCTGCATAGATCACACTTCCCTAAGCACTACGGATAGTGAGTCTACAATAAGTAAATTCTGTCGGCGAGCACTGGAATTGAAAGACAGTGCAGGTGAACATGTATATGCAGTGTGTGTATATCTTCCCTATATATCAGTTGCACGACGGGCGTTGCAAGGAAGTGAAATCAAGGTGGCAGTGGTAGCTGGTGCATTTCCACATGGGCAAATGCCTTTGTCGCTGAAAGTATCAGAAGTGCAATATGCTATAGATCAAGGTGCAGATGAGGTAGATATTGTTATCAACCGAGGTTTAGTAATGTCTGACGATAGGGACGGTGTTATAGAGGAAGTTAAAAGGATGAAAGAAGTATGTGGGGATAAAATACTCAAAGTTATACTAGAGACGTGCGACCTACCCTCCCCCACCCTTATCAGCAAAGCGGCACGATGGGCTATGGAAGGAGGAGCAGACTTTATCAAGACCTCTACTGGAAAAGGAAAAGAGGGAGCAGAGTTGTCATCAGCAGAAATAATGCTGAAAGAAATAAAGGCTTACCAAGAGACATATAGACGCACAATCGGATTCAAGGCTGCCGGTGGAATCCGTACACCAAAGCAGGCATGCGACTTTGCATCGCTAGCCAGTCGCATAATGGGAGAGTCTTATATAAATCCTCATACATTCCGTATAGGGGCAAGTAGTCTCACTGAAAACTTGCTTGCGAGGTAAGCTAACAAAATGTGAAAATATGTAAAAATAACCTTACCTTACCCCAATTTCTTAGTACTAAAGAATAAAAATGGCATCGCCAATAACAACGGTGGTGCTATTCTTTTTTTGAAAAAGACCATAATTCATGAAACAGAAAATCAAAAGAATATAGTATATAAAAAGAAAAAAGAAATAGGAGAAGTTTCATTTTTAACAAAAAAAATATACACGGTTTAAGAAATTTTTTGTTATTTTGCACTTTAAAATGCGAAAAGTATGAAACCGCTACAGGCAAAATTAGCACAATACACCTATCCCCAGGAGATGAGAGCCCTGGGTATTTATCCTTACTTCACCCCTATCTGCAGCGAGCAGAATACGGAGGTGTATGTCACAGGGCACAACCACCCAGTGTTGATGTTTGGAAGCAACAGCTATCTAGGTCTTACCAACGACCCCCGCTTGAAGGAGGCTGCTAAAAAAGCTATCGATAAGTATGGCACAGGATGTGCTGGTTCTCCTTTCCTCAATGGTACCCTCGACATTCATATACAGCTACAGGACGAATTGGCAGAGTTTCTCGGCAAAGATGGAGTGATGCTGTTTTCGGCGGGATTTTTAGCCAACAGCGGTGTTATCCCCAACATCTGCAGCCGTGGAGACTATCTCTTCTACGACGAGCGGGTTCATGCCTCGATTATGGAGGGCCGCCTGATCACTATCGCCACCACACAAAAGTATCGCCACAACGACATGGCCGACCTCGAGCGTGTGCTTGCCAAAGTGCCACTCGAAGCTTCGAAGCTGGTAGTTACCGACGGTGTATTCTCTATGGAGGGTGACGTGGCACATGTAGACAAGATGGTGGAGATTTGCAACAAATACGGTGCTACGCTGATGGTAGACGAAGCTCATGGCCTGGGAGTTTTCGGACGTGAAGGCCGCGGCACATGTGACCATTTCAATATGTTGCCCAATGTGGAATTGGTGATGGGCACCTTCAGCAAGAGCCTTGCCTCGGTGGGTGGATTCATTGCTGCCGACAAAGAGACCATTAACTGGATGAAGCATTCGGTGCGCCCCTATATCTTCACTGCCAGCATCACTCCTGCCAGTACTGCCTCGGTGCTCGAAGCACTGCACATTATGCGTACCGAACCCGAACGCAATGCCGCTCTTTGGGATAACCAGCGCTATGCAATGAAAGCCTTCAAAGACCTCGGTTTTGAGATAGGCAATACCCAAACACCTATTATACCGCTCTTTATCCGCGACAATGTGAAGACATTCACCATCACCCACGAACTGCTTGAGGATGGAGTCTTTGTCACCCCGGTTATCTCGCCCGCAGTGCCAAGCGATGAGACGTTGATACGATTCGCACTCATGGCTACTCATACCCACCAGCAGATCGACATCGGAGTGGAAAAAATATACAATGCATTCAAGCGCCAACAAGTGTTATAGTATACTATAATCCCGACAAAATAGAGCCAATCTTCAGTCAGAAGGTTGGCTTTTGCTTTGAAAGATAAGTTTATGTAGAGTAGCAGCTTTCACACGGCAATATAGATAATAACAAGAGGAGTAACACAATCAAAAAGGAAGTTTTTTTCAAAAATAATATAGGTTTAAGAAAAATTGTGTAAATTTGCAGCGTCAAACGTTATCCTAAACAGGTGATACTTGATAGTGGAACAGACGTAAAGACAATAAAATATATGCAAAAAGATATGCCTATGTCTGACATAGTAATTCGCACCGTCGAAAGCCGCAGAGACCTGCGTCGCTTCATTGCATTTCCCAACAAGCTTTTCAAGGATGTGCCGAGCTATATTCCGGCACTCGACATGGATGAGATTAATCTCCTCACCGACCGCAATCCCTCGCTGGACCACTGTTCGCGCGAGTTGTACCTGGCTTGGCGCGACGGCAAGGTGGTAGGCCGCGTAGCAGCCATCATCAACCGTACCGTCAACGAGCATTGGAACAAACACGCCGTGCGTTTCGGATGGTTTGATTTCATCGAAGACTACGATGTCTTTACCGCTTTGCTCGACAAGGTGATAGAGTACGGACATGCCCATGGTATGGACGAGATAGAGGGCCCATTCGGATTCACCGACATGGACAAGGAATGCTGGGTGATTGACAATTTCGATGCCCGTCAGAACATGTCCACCCTCTACAATCCGGAATACTACATCCGCTTCATCGAACGTGCTGGCTATGAGGTGAAATGCCGTTGGCAGCAATACAGTATGCAGGCCAACCAACCAGTGCCCGACAAGGTGGCACGCCTCAACAAGCTCATCATGGAGAAATACAACCTCCATCTGGTAAAGGTGAAGAAACGCAAGGAGCTCTATCCCCACGCATACAAATTCTTCCATGCCATCAACGCATCGTTCAAGGATCTATACGACTTCGTGCCGATGACAGAGAAGGAAATATCTGTGTACATCAAACAATACATCCCCTTCGTAAACCTCGACTTCGTACAATTTGTCGAGGACGAACACGAAAACCTAGTCGGCTTTGGCCTCAGCATCCCCGACCTGTCGGCAGCCTACAAGAAGGCGAATGGCAAACTGTTCCCCTTCGGATGGTACCATTTGCTGAAGGCTTTGCATAAGTTCGACACCATCGACCTGCTGCTCAACGGAGTGCTTCCCGAATGGCAAAAACGTGGTGTGCACAGCATCTACTACAGCGATATGAACGAGGCCGCCATAAAGCACGGTGTGCATACAGCCTACACCAACCCCCAGATTATTGGCAACGAGGCCGTGAAGATATGGGAGACGCAATATCACACCAAGCCTCTGCTACAGAGAGCGGTGTTTGGAAAAAAGATATAAAAGGGAATCCGTAATAGAAAGAATTCAAGTCTGCAACGCATCGAGAAAGAAACGAGGCGGAGCAGACTTGAATCGTATCTGCTAGCACTTGTAGTAGTCGCGCAGTATGCCCACCATCTGATTGCCGCTGAGGATGTGTTTGATGACCGTAGAAAGCCATTGCTCGAGGTTGGCTACTACGTTGCGCAGCGGCGGACGCTTCATATCCACTAGGCGTGCTATGCGTCGTGCCAGCACCTCGGGTTGCAGACCCCCGTTCTCTTCTTTCTCTATGAGGCCGAGCGTACGACGGAACACGGGGCCGTAGTCCTCGTCGTCGAGGGTGGTTTGGCTGTTCTTGCGGCTTCCGGTGAACCCTGTGGCAAAGTCGCCTGGCTCCACCATACATACGCGGATGCCGAACCTACGCACTTCGGCAGCCAAGGCCTCGCTGAAGCCTTCGATGGCGAACTTAGAGGCAGAATAGAATCCTTGATACGGAAGCCCCATCAGTCCGCCCACCGAGCTAAGGTTGATGATTTTCCCCTGACGCTGGTGCCGCATGTGTGGCAACACAGCCTGGCACATATTCACGCATCCCATGAAGTTGGTGCCCATTTGCAGATCTATCTCTTCGGCGGTGGCCAATTCGAGGGCTCCTCCGATGCCCATGCCGGCATTGTTGATAAGCACGTCTACCCTACCCTCTTCCTCGACGATGGATTGCACCACGTGTGCCACGTTTTCGCGGTCGCGCACGTCGCATTGGCGGTAGCGTATCTTGTCGTGCTCCATAGGGCGACGGCAGAGGCCGTAGACGCGATGTCCTTTCGTGGCAAGCAGTTCGGCTGTGGATTTGCCGAATCCCGACGAAGCTCCGGTGATGATAACAATCTTTTGCATGCTTGTATTCGTTTCTGTTTTCGGATGCAAAGATACGGTTTTTTTTCGATACAGGACCAAAGAAAATGCAACCACAGCCACAGAGGGTGGCTACGACAGCCCTTCTGCCACAGTCGCTCCGCCGACTATAGGCCATAGATGAGCCGTGACAAAAGTGTGGTTTCACATCTCGGTCACGGTGCATCTACGGTGCATGTACGGTGCATGTACGGAGGAAGTACGGTGTTGGTACGTAGTAGGTACTGAAAGTCAGCGAAATAGAATCACGGATTGTGCGAAAGCTATTGATTCTGAGCATTTTGAATGGTCACGGTATGCAATGCAGGCGCACGAAGCAGCGAAGCCGTGTGCAGCTGTTTTAGCACGTTGCTGTGGGCGATGTTCCAAAGATATATATTTATTTCGCGGGAACAATAAAAGGGAGACTGTCGGCGTTAAGAACAGGATGCAACAAGGCAGCGACGATATACTGAGAGCACTGGATGCTTTCATTCGGAAGTACTACAAGAATCTTGTGGTGCGTGGCTTGCTGTTGGCCATCGGCATAGCTGGCCTGGTGTTCCTGGCCGCTGTCTTGCTAGAGTATTACGGATGGTTGCCACCGTTGGGTCGTGGCTTGCTGTTTTGGGGAGGACTGGTGGCGGTGTTTGCCACTGTGGTGTGGCTGGTGGTGCGTCCGTTGCTAAAGATGCATGGTCTTGGCAAGCGCCTGTTGCGCAGCGAGGCAGCACGCATAGTGGGCCGCCACTTCCCCGAGGTGGACGACAAGCTGCTGAACCTGTTGCAGCTAGTGGAGTCCGAACCAGACCAACCTGTCTCGGAAAGCCCCATGGCCTCTCCCCTACCCTCGCAATCGTCTCTGCTGGTAGCCGCCATCGAACAGAAAGCGTCGCAGCTGCGTCCGGTTCCCATACTGCATGCCATCGACCTTAAGGCAAACAGAAAGTACCTGAAATATGCCATCCCTCCGCTAGTGGTGATACTGATATTGCTGCTCGTGGTGCCGCAGGGAGTGAAGGGTTCGGCCCAGCGTATTGCCCACTACACGACCGTCTACGAGCGTCCGGCTCCGTTTGCATTCGTTGTGATGAACAAAGAGTTGCAGGTGCTGCAGGGCGATGACTTCGAACTGAGAGTGACTACAGAGGGTGAGGCAAAGCCTGCCGAGGCCTGGATTAATATAGGTGGCCATCGCTACCGGATGAGGAACGAATCGGATACGCTGACCTACCAGTTCAAGCAGGTGCACGATACGAAAAGTTTTCTAATAGAAGGTGGCGGAGTGATCAGCCGCGAATATGTGCTGACGGTCGATCCCCGCCCCTCGATGTTGAGCTTCAGGATGGTGATGAACTATCCTGCCTACACCCGTCGCGAGGGAGAGGTGCAGGTGGATCTCGGCGATGCCGTGGTGCCCGAAGGCACGGTGGTGAAGTGGCTCTTCCAGACGCGCGATGCCGATTCGGTATGCGTAGTGTTCGACAGTGTGGAGCATCAGCACGCCGTCGATGGCAACGGGCGTGCCGAGTGGAGTCGCCGTATGATGAGAGACATGCAATACCACGTGAGTGTGGGGAAAGGCCATCACCAATCGGACACACTCGTCTATACCATTGCCGTTGTTGCCGACGCAGCTCCGCAAATAGAGGTGGAAGAGGTGATGGACTCGTTGCATCCCGACCGCAGGCTATTCCGAGGTCGAATAAAAGACGATTATGGCTTCAGTAGGCTCGTTTTTGTACATCGGACGACCAATGGTGCGGACGCGACGGTAAACGACTCCAGCGAGGTCGAAATAGGCCTTCGCGAGGGTGATACGCAGCAGGAGTTCTACTTCTCGCTCAATATGGCCGAAATGCTGCTGAAACCGGGCGACGAACTCGGCTACTGGTTCGAGGTGGCGGACAACGATGCAATCCATGGTCCCAAAAAGACCCGTTCGCGACAGTTTGTGATCAAAATACCCACCGAGGGAGAGATGGACAGTATTCTGGAAAGAAACAGCACGGAGGTGGTTCAGAGTGCCGACCAGCAGATGAGCGAATTGCGCAAGCTGCAGGAGGAAATCAACGCCATGATGCAACGGCTAGTAGACAAAAAGGAGCTTGGGTGGCAGGACAAAAAGGATTTAGAACAATTGGCCGAGAAGCAACGTCAGGTGCGTCAAATGATGCAGCAGATGCAGCAACAGATCAGGGAGAATAACCGACTGGAGCAGAAGTACCGCGAGCAGAGCGATCAAATAATGGAGAAACAAAGAGAGCTGGACCGACTGATGAATGAGGTGATGGATGAGAAGATGAAGGAGACGATGGCGCAGATAGAGCGAATGATGCAAGAACTGGACAAGAAAAAGGTGCAGCAGGAGCTCGAGCAGCTGAAAATAAACAATACGGAACTGGAGCAGCAGCTGGATCAGAACATAGAACTCATGAAGCGTCTGGAACTGGAGAAAAAGGTGGAACAGACGGTCCAGAAGCTGGATAAGTTGGCAGCGGAGCAGCGTGAGTTGGGGGAGCAGACCCAGAAGGCCGACAAAAAACAGAAAGATCAGTTGCAGCAGAAACAAGGGGAACTGAACGAGCAGTTCCAACAGTTGGAAAACGAGATAGAGCAAATCAAGAAGGGGTACAAAGAGTTGGATGCCAACTCAGAGTTCAAAGTGAATAAGGACCTTCAAAAGCAGGTAGAGAATAAGCAGAAAGGGGCTCAGCAGCACATTCAGCAGGGAAAGAACAGCGAGGCAGGCAAGATGCAGAAAGAGGCTGCAGACGACATAGAAAAGCTGAGCGAGGAGGTGGCCCAGGCACAGACTGAGATGGAGCAGGAAAGCTTGGTAGAAGATGCAGAGCAAATACGAATGCTGCTGAAGAATCTTCTACACCTGTCGTTCAATCAAGAAGAGCTGATTGGCGATGTCGCAAGCATATACATACAGGATCCGCGCTACCAGACTATCTTGGTCCGTCAGAACAGAATAAAGGACGATTTCAAGGGGGTGGCAGACTCGCTACGTGCCGTCGCCAAGCGGCAGGTGCAAGTGGCTTCGATAATAACGAAAGAACTGGGAGAGGTAAACTCTGGTATTGCTAGATCGCTCAATGGACTATTGGAGATGAACCAGAGCTATTACGGTAACAGCAAGAATATTCAGGCATCCCGCTCGATGCAATATAGCATGACTTCGCTCAATAATCTGGCTCTTGTTTTGTCGGAAAGTCTGGACAATATGCAGAATCAGATGCGAAGCAATAGCCTGAAGATGAAGAATGGGCAATGCAAGAATCCAGGAAAAGGCAATAAACCCACCCAAAAACAGGGGAGCGGAAAACCCTCACCCAGCACGATTCGTCAGATGCAGCAGGAGCTGAACCGCCAGATGGAAGCATTGAAGAAACAACTAGAAGAGCAGGGGAAGGGAAGCAAGTTGGGCCGCCATCAGATAGGCCAAGGACAGCAAATGAGCAAGGAGTTGGCTCGTATGGCAGCCGAACAAGAAGCGATCCGACGGATGATGCAGCAGTATGGCCAGGATCTGAAAGAAGAGTCTGGCGGCAATTCAAAGCTCGCACGTGAGATTGAGCAGATGCTTCGCCAGATGGAACAAACAGAAACCGACCTTGTGAATAGGACTATCACCCGCCAGACAATACAACGACAGCAGCAGATTCTTACGCGATTGTTGGAACACGAAAAAGCAGATTTGCAGCGCGAAAAGGAGCAACGAAGGGAAAGTCGGGAGGCTACGGAGATGTACAGTCAACCGTCACCGAAAGAACTGGAATTATATAAACGGATGTTCCATTCTGCCGACGATCAGTTGCGAACAGTACCGCCCAATCTCACTCCGTATTATCGCAACAAGGTCAGCGAGTATTTCTATCGCTAATGGCTATTAGAATGAGGGCGTGGGAAGGTGTAGAGTGGTTTTTTTCCGAAAAAGAAATACTAATTGAGAATTTATGTGTATCTTTGTAGCGTGATTATATATAATATGCTATGACGGAACAGTTTATTATACAGTCCGATAGTTCCAACATTCCTGTTGCCGAGGAGCGTTTGTTTCACTTTTGTCAAGAGATTCATGTGGGACGTTATTATTCTGCTGTCGGGGTTGCGATGATACAGGCATTGGAAAATGCAATCGAGCACGGCAATAAGGGTAAAAAAGAAAAGAAGGTCACACTTACCTTTGGTACTTGTCGGGGTGGAATGTATGTTGAGGTGGCGGACGAGGGCGAAGGGTTCAATTATGCCCAATATGGATCTATGCCAAAGGAAGAGGAACAAGGAGAAGGTATCTTTGTTATGTCGCAATTGGCAGATCGCCTCGAGTACTCGGATGGTGGTAGTCGGATTAGGATGGACTTTTTTGTCGATGGAATTGATCCGGCAGAAGCGTGCGAAAGAACGGCTGTGCTCCGTTGTCATAACATAGCTAAGGCAACAGTGCAACAGATAGGTTGATTTGCCTTTTGTATAGAAACCTCCTGTCTCCAATTGTCAAGAATATCGCAGTGATTTTGAGGAAAACGCCTTTTATTTTTGTGTTAAAACAAAGATAATCAGATATATAAAACAATAATATGCCGATTCGTTTTTCTTCACAAAATAGAAGTTTTGAGCTCAGTGAGCAAAAAAAAGTGCAGTTGTGGATTTCAAATGTAATCATGCAACGTAGAATGTCAGTTGGAAATATAAACTATCTATTTTGTGATGACGAGTATCTTCTTTCGGTTAATCAGAAGTATCTTCAACATGACACCTATACTGACATAATTACATTCGACTATGTCTCCGGAGGTTTGATTAGTGGAGATATATTGATCAGTATTGATAGGGTGGGAGAGAACGCCAGACTTTTTGATGTTTCTTTTGAACAAGAGCTCCATCGAGTTATTATTCATGGCGTACTTCATCTACTAGGTCAGGGAGACAAAAGCGAATCAGAGGCACAAGAGATGCGTCGACAGGAAGGAGAAGCATTAGGGTTGTGGGATTCGATGTTTCATGAGGAACAAAATGATTAAGTACTTTAGAACATGATATTTGAGGCATATGATATAGTGGTTGTAGGTGCAGGACACGCAGGAGCAGAAGCATCTGCTGCTGCTGCCAAGCTAGGTTGCCGTGTCTTGCTCATCACGCAGATGCTCGATGCTATATGCCAGATGTCATGTAACCCAGCAATGGGAGGTGTCGCCAAGGGACAAATAGTGCGTGAAATAGATGCTTTGGGCGGTTGGAGTGGAGTGGTGACTGATCGTTCGGCCATTCAATTCCGTATGCTCAACCGATCGAAGGGTCCAGCCATGTGGAGTCCCCGTGCACAATGTGACCGTATGCTCTTTTCACTTACATGGCGTCAGGTTCTTGAAAATATCCCAGGACTTTCATTATGGCAGGATGAGGTGATTTCGCTCAAAGTCGATGGTGGAGCTGTGACGGGGGTTTGTACTCGAATGGGTCATATTATACCGGCTAAGGCTGTAGTCTTGACTAGTGGCACCTTCCTTAACGGAAAGGTGTTCATTGGTGAGGATTCATGGCAAGGTGGTAGGGTGGGGGAGCAAGCCGCTATTGGCTTAAGTGATCAATTGAGAGAGTTTGGTTTTGAGGTCCAGCGACTTAAGACAGGAACACCTGTTCGAGTAGATGGTAGGACTATAGATTTTTCACGTCTTGTTGAGCAACCTGGCGATGAAAACCCAGGCAAATTCTCTTTCTCTAACACTCAGCCGTTAAAAGAACAACGCTCATGCTATTTGGCTAATACCAACTTGCACACACATGATATTCTTCGAACAGGCTTTTCTAGGTCGCCAATGTTCACGGGACGAATACAGGGAAGAGGACCTAGGTATTGCCCCTCAATAGAGGATAAGATAGATCGCTTTGCAGATAAAGACCATCATCAACTATTTGTAGAGCCGGAGGGCTGGCGTTCGCAATCGTATTATCTAAATGGTTTCTCTTCGTCACTACCTATAGATGTACAACTGGATGCACTCCATAGTATTGAGGGTTTCGAGCATGCCCGTATCTTTAAACCAGGTTATGCCATAGAGTATGACTATTTTCCACCTACGCAGTTGACATATACTTTGGAGACGAAGCGTGTAGAGAATCTGTATTTTGCAGGACAGATAAACGGTACTACTGGCTATGAGGAGGCTGCCTGCCAAGGTTATATGGCAGGTGTTAATGCAGCTCTAAAACTTCAAGGAAGACCCCCATTTGTCCTTTCGCGTTCGCAGGCCTATATAGGTGTGCTAATAGACGATTTGGTTACAAAGGGTGTTGATGAACCCTACCGAATGTTCACGTCTCGGGCAGAATACCGTATTTTACTTCGTCAAGACAATGCAGACCAACGATTGACTCCTCTAGCCCATGCCATGGGAATTGCCTCAGATGAGCGAATGGAGATGTTGGAAAAGAAGAGAGGCCAAATTGAGGCGTTGGAAGCTTTGATAAGAAAGACACCTGCACTTCCTTCAGAGGTGAATGCATGGCTCGGTACGCACAATTCAGCTCCGTTGAGTCAGCGTGTCAAGATGGACTCATTGCTCTTGCGCCCCGAGATTACTATTGCAGATATAGCACAACTTTCGTCAGATGTCTCCATCATGATGAGTCAATGTCCAAACGAGGTGATACAGGAGGTGGAAACGATGATCAAGTATCAGCGCTATATCGAAAAAGAACAAGAGGTGGCTGGTAGGATACTGAAGTTTGAAAATGTGCCACTTCCTACAGACTATGATTACTTCCAGCTACCTGCACTTAGCTATGAGTGCAGAGAGAAGCTGAATCGATACCATCCCGTCTCTCTTGGCCAGGCATCTCGTATTAGCGGAGTGTCTCCAGCGGACCTGTCGGTGCTTGTTCTCACGTTTGCCCGCTAGGTTTCACACGAAACAACATGATTATACCTCTCAACTAAAGCCAGTTATATCGTGAAACTCACTCTTCCAGATAAGCCATGTGTTATAGGTCTTTCTCCAATGGACGATATAACAGATTATTCTTTCCGTGAACTGTGTAAAGAGTTTGGAGCCGACCTATTGATTACAGAGTTTATTGCCTCGGAAGCTTTAAATAGAGATGCGGAGAAGAGTATCAGAAAGATGAGGTTTTCGAATAATCAACGACCAATAGGCATCCAGATATTTGGAGCTGACGAGGACGAGTTGTTGTGTTGCCTCGATGTGGTGGAACAGGCAGAGCCGGATTTCATCGACATTAATTGGGGATGTCCGGTTAGGAAGGTGGCGGGTCGTGGTGCCGGTTCTGGAATACTACAGGACGTTCCTAAAATGCTTAGAATCACTACAAGTATAGTGAAAAAAGCCACTTTGCCTGTTACGGTGAAGACAAGAATAGCCTATTCTTCCGATTCTATGGTTGTTACAGACTTTGCCGAGGCCCTTCAGGATACTGGTATTTCTGCTTTAAGTATTCACGGACGCACTAAAACCCAGATGTATAGCGGCAATGCAGAATGGACACTGATAGGCCAAGTGAAAAGCAATCCTCGGATACATATACCCATCTTTGGCAATGGTGACATTGTTTGTGCATCGCAAGCTGTTGAAAGTAAAAGACGTTACGGCGTGGATGGTATTCTAATTGGACGTGGAGCTATCGGCAATCCGTGGATATTTGAACAGTGCCAGCGAGCCTTTGCGGGCGAGCCAGAGCGTGAGATCTCTGTAGCAGAAAGGGTAGATGTATGCCGCCGCCATCTGCAAATGGCTATTGACTTCAAGGGTGAGCGCACTGCTATTTTTGAGATGCGCAAACACTATGGCAACTACTTCCGTGGCCTCTATAATTTCAAACCCTTCCGACAAGCGCTTGTCGCTACACCTACAGCCGAAGCTACCTATGCTGTGCTCGACCGAATAAAAGAACATTACATTTAATTAAAACTACCGTCAGCATGCTTGCAGCATCGAGGTGGTAGTGGTAAGATGAATAAGGGGTAGGGGATATGCTATTTTAGGCACCGCAGCCAGTCGAAAGCTTGGGTGCTCCAATGCACGTTGGTACCTACTTCGAGGCGATAGGCAGACCGTTCGAATGGGATGTTGCGGTATGCGAGGTTGTGGCTACGGAAGCGAAGCAGCCCGACGAGCCAGAAGATGAAATACAGCAGGTAAAAGAAGACGACCAGCAATGTCAGCTGTTGCCATATATGCACCATCTCATGTCGCATGTCGCGATCGGTGAGCCGAGGCGAGTTGTAGAAGACGAAGGGGAACAAAGTGATGGCACTGTAGTCCCGTGGAGGAAAGTGGTGGGTATGTATCAGAATCGGTTTCATGCTCATGTCGCAAGTTCTTCATTTGATTCTGTCGCCACAGTACCCTTTGCGTTTGCATCCGCGACAGTGTAGTCCACCAAATACGCTGTCGAAGTGGTTGGCGGCGAGGTCGACTAAAGTTGGGTCGTCGGTGAGGATTCCGGCTTCGAAGTTGTGGTTGCCATCACTCTTCATCCCTATGCCTGCCCCTGTAAGATTAGCCGAACCAATATAGGCCACACAATTGTCGAAGATAAGTATCTTGAAATGCACCCGTGGACACAGTCTCCTTTGCAGATTGCTCCAAAGGCTGGGGTATTTGTCAAAATCGGCACGGAAATTGTCTCCAGGCTCCTTTGCGTGTAGCAGATGTATTTCCACCCCCTGTTTCAGCAGACGGTCAAGAACTGCTAAGAATGGCTCCACACTGCATCTGATGCCTTTGTGGTTTTCGACGTACAGATCCTTTAGGTCGGATGTTCCGATCCACAGGTCGTGCTTCACAGTGGCACATCGCTGCAGCACCTGCACATAATGGTCTCGGTCGGCAATGTATTGTATCATAATTAAAGCAGTTTTAGGGCTATTGCGGCACATGCTTCGGCATCGGCCAATGCATGGTGGTGGTTCTCCAGGCTGTAGCCACACGCCTCGCAGACGGTGTGCAATTGATGGTTTTCCAGGTGGCGTAGCTTTCGTCGCGAGGCACGCAGCGTGTCGTAGAAGATATAGTCGGGCCAGTCCATCCTGTACACCTGCATCACAGCTCGCAGGCAGCCCTCGTCGAACATGGCGTTGTGTGCCACCAGCGGCAATCCCTCAATGAGGGGTTCTATGCGATGCCATACTGTAGGGAATACCTCGGCATCGTCTGTATCCTCGCGGCAGAGCCCGTGCACTCGTTGGCAGAACCAGGCGTAGTAGTTCGGCTCTGGCTTGATGAGGCTATAGAACGTGTCTGTCACCACGCCCCCGTGTACTACCACCACACCCACGCTACACACACTGCTGCGCTGCCCATTGGCGGTTTCAAAGTCTATGGCTGCAAAATCCTGCATCGTTTTTCAGCTATTGTGATTGCTATTGCTGTATTCTTGCATGGCTACAAACTGTCGATCTCTGCCATGATACACTCTGGTTCAAAGAGAGTTGTTTTTATTCTGAAATGCTTTGAAATCAAATAGTTTGGTATCATTTGGAGTTTTTGCTCCACTAATATCTATATCCTTTGTCTCGATATATGCCAAAGGCGTGTCGCCTTTGAGGATGATGAAGTCAGGCGCTCCGCAATCGTCACGGGCAGGCTCGTTTACAACCGTATAGCCTTGGGGCAGAAGCTCCTTAATCAGGTTTTGCAATGCAGGGCGATAGGCATGCTCTCCGGCTATATCGGTAGAATACAAACTGTTGATTTCGGCAATATATCGGTCGATTATATCAGACATAGCGATGATGTGTTTTAGGCTGCAAAGGTACGCATTCTTCCTGGATTGGCAAAAAATATTTGTTACGCTACAGATGCGTCGGGCCGATAGGCGAACACGACACCCTTATTCGCCCACCCCTCACACACGGTAGCGGACAGAGAATAAAAACTGAAAAAAGACCAATTTTTGCTCCAAAAAGCCTAAAAAATTGGTGCTGAAAATCAACATGATAACCTACCATCTCTTACTCATCTCTTACCCATCTCTATACCATCGCCTAATCATCAATTATTCGACTAAGAGATGACTTGTCGTTAAGTAGGTATTCAGTATGCAATGGCTTGGCGAACTACCGTAAGTGGCATCGGCACAACAAGCCCGTGCCTGCCGTAACATGCCTCGAGCAGTGCAAGATGGTTTCTCCGGAACCGAAATCCATAAGAAGGAGCACTGACTCACAATTTTTTTTCATATCCGGCGTTGTTTGAGGGTATGGAAGAGAAAAACATAATAGAAATCAAAAATAAACGCGCAGCGTACGAGTATTTCCTGATGGACGAGTACACCGCGGGGTTGGTGCTGATGGGCAGCGAGATAAAGAGCATCCGCGAGGGCAAAGCCAATCTGACTGATGCATGGTGCACATTCGTTGGCAACGAATTGTATGTAAGGGATATGCACATCTCAGAGTATCGATTTGGCTCCTATTGGGGACATCAGGCCAAGCGAGACCGCAAGCTGCTGCTTAATCGTCGGGAACTAAGAAAGTTGCAGAATAAAATCAAGGAGCGTGGCTATACCATCGTTCCGGAGCTGCTGTATGTAAACCCACAGGGGCTCGCCAAACTCACTATTGCTCTCGCGAAAGGCAAACACCACTACGACAAGCGCGAAAGCATCAAGGCAAAGGATTCGCGGCGAGATATGGAGCGAGAATTGGCGTGAGTTCGGAATAGATAATCTAGAATTCAGAATTGAATAGTTGGCAAGATGAAGGTATTTAAGTTCGGAGGAGCCTCGGTGAACAGTGCCGATGCGGTGCGCAACATGGCACTGATAGTCAAAAACCATTTGGAATCAGACCCATTGGTGGTGGTGGTATCGGCCATGGGCAAGACCACCAACCTACTGGAGAAGCTGGTGCCAGGCGTCCGTTGCGACGATGTGGCAACCCTCCGCCGGCAGCTAGAGGACTATCACCGTACGATAGCCTGTGCGCTGATGCCTGACAATGTGGAGGTTCAGCAAACTATCGACCGCTGTTTGCTACAACTCGACGAGTCGATTGCCTCGCTGAGCGACGATGAGTCGTGCTACAATTTCAACTACGACCAAGTGGTGTCCTACGGTGAGATACTCTCCACCAGCATCATTGCCTGTTATTTGAAATCGCTGGGAATCAATACAGTATGGGGCGATGCTAGGCGACTGGTGCATACGGATTCACACTATCGCGAGGGTAGGGTAGACTGGTCTGCCACTAGGAAGGCTGTGCTGTCGTTTGTATCTGAATCTAAGCGCTGTAGCGTGATTCTCACGCAGGGATTTATCGGTGGTACCGACGATGGACAAACCACCACCCTCGGGCGGGAGGGGTCAGACTATTCGGCAGCTATATTGGCCTATTGTCTTGGTGCTGCCGATGTCACCATCTGGAAGGATGTGCCTGGTTTCCTCAGTGCAGACCCCAAGTTCTTCCATGATACTGTAAAGATTAAGGAAATACCATACAATGAAGCCATTGAATTGGCCTACTATGGTGCATCGGTCATTCATCCGAAGACGGTGAAACCGCTGCAAAACATGAATATACCGCTCTATATCCGCTCCTTTATTTCGCCTGAGAGCGAGGGCTCGGCTATCGGCAACTACCATACTATCAGTCCGGAGACTCCGCTTTACATCTTCCGCGACAACCAGATTCTGCTCTCCATCCTGCCACGCGACTATTCTTTTATAGCCGAGGACAACATGCAGGTGATCTTTGGCATGCTCAACACACTTGGTATCAGGGTAAACCTGATGCAAAACTCTGCTTTGAGCTTCTCGATTTGTATCGACAACAATCCTCAGTTGGTAGAGAGGCTTACTTCGCGTTTGAAGAATATGTTCAGGGTTCGCTACAACGACCATCTGCAGCTGATTACCATACGTTATTATACACAAGAGGTTATCGATTCTATCGTGGCAGACCGACATATCCTGCTAGAACAACGTAGCCGCACGACCGAACAGCTGATAGTGCCTGCACGCTAGTGGATTCTACCGTTTTTGGCGGAGCAATTGCGGTGCGTAACGGATCATCAGGAATGTGCAGAAGAGGAGCGTCAACACTTCGGACACATTCACTGCCCACCAGATGCTGTCGATGCCAAGCAGAGCGGGTAGCGTCCATACGGCAATCATTTCGAACACTATCGACCGCATAAACGAGGCCATCGCACTTACTTTCCCGTTCTGCAGCCCTGTGAAAAGTGCGGAGATGAACATGTTCCACCCGCAGATGAGGAAGCAGAGGGCATATATGCGTATGGCCTTGGTAGTAAGTAGTGTTAGCGATGTGTCGTATGCTACGAAGATGCGTGCGGCAGGCGAGGCGAACACTTCGGCCACCAGTGTGATCAAGCACCCGAAAGAGAGTACGATGACTGTGGATTTGCGGAACAGTGAGCGAAGTTCTGTCAGATTGTCGGCTCCGTAGTGGAAGCCGATGATAGGGGTGAGTGCTATGTTGTAGCCGATAAAGAATGCACACAGCACAAAGCTGATATACATGACTATACCATAGGCTGCCACACCGTCTTGTCCTAGATAGTTCATCAGTTGCAGGTTGTAGCAGATGCTGACGATGCTGAGCGATATGCAGCCGACATACTCCGATAGTCCGTTGGTGCAAGCCTTGCCGATATAGGGCCACAATGTATGGACTCGTTCGATTAGGTGGAGGCTCCCTTTGTTTATCTTTTTCGAGCTGAAATAGATCAACGGGAATACACCTCCGACTACCTGCGAAAGCGATGTGGCGATGGCTGCACCCACTACGCCCCACCCACATAACCAGACGAATACAGCATCGAGCACGATGTTCACTAGCCCACAGCCAATGCTAAGCCATGTTCCCAGTTGAGGCCTTTCGGCAGCCATATAGAATGCCTGGAATGCTTGTTGCAGCATATAGACAGGCAGCCCCACCATGCATATACGACCATAGAGTACACACTCTTCCATCATGTCGGCATCCGAACCTAACCATCTTGCTATCAGTGGACAAAAGATAGCAAATAGCAGGCCCAGTAGCACACCGCAGCAACAGAGAAAGCTTACCAGCATGGTGAATACTCGGTCGGCTTTTTGGGGATACCCTTCCCCTTTTATTTTGCCAATTAGTGCCGATCCACCACTCCCAACCATCTGTCCTAAAGCCCCCAACGTCATGATAGCGGGCCACATCAGATTCACTGCAGCAAAGCCTGTTTTGCCTGCAAAGTTGGATACAAATAGTCCGTCCACAATGCCGTATATGGACGATACAAGCATCATTGCAATGCTTGGCAATGCTGTTTTGATTAGTCGCGAGTATCCGTAATGTCCTGATAGCTTGATGTTCATCAAAAAATAAGCAGTATTTTTGCAATGCAAAGATACTGCTTTTTCTTTATATGAGTGATGGTTGGTAGTGGCGGAGTAGGGGAGGGGTTATTTGTCAATAGCAACTATTCTTCGTGCTGGATAGTTGTCTGGTTTAAGTAGATATACTCCAGCCGATGGTAGGGTAAAGTTATATATTTCGCCTCCACCTAGGGTTGTCGACTGCATCAAGTGTCCTGCCACATCGTAGAGGTGTAACTGGTGCGATTGTCCGTCGGCTACGGTGACATTAATAGTAAGGCCATATACCTGGATTTGCAGTGGTGATTCTTGTTCGATATTGTCGATACCTGTCTGGTCGATGGTGAAGTAGGCAGTATAGAGAGTGTCTTCAACTACAATAATTTGACGGTGTGTGTGGGTATCACCATCTTGCCACCACTTGAAGCGGTAGCCCTCGTAGGCTTCAGCGTAGATGGTTATAGTGTCACCAAACAGATAAGTACCTCCACCACCGCAATGGCCCATGAATGAGTTGGCGTTCTTTACTTCGATGGTGTATTCTGCGCGGTCGAAGTATGCTATTAGCGAGGTGTCGCCTACCAGATACATAGAGTATGGGTTAGTGGTATTACCATCGCTCCAAGCCACAAATCGGTAGTTGTCATTCGGCACGGCACGCACCATGGCTATCGAGTCGCATCGCACATAGTAACCTCCTCCCCTTTCGAGAACGATGGCATTACCTTTCACTGTGTCCTCGGAGGCAACTGTTATCTCGAATTTTGGTGAGCCCTCCTGTATGACGTCTTTGTAGTATTCCCAAGAGGGTGAAACATCAACTGTGTAATTATCATAGCTATCGCAAGGAACATAAATAGTAGGATTCGGATCTCCAGGTATGTTAACATTACCAAAATTGGTCCCTATATCAAAGCCCCAGCTACTGAGAAGAGTTGGAGGAATATCGGAATTCAGTTCTATCGATTCAACACCAGTGAATGCAAGATCTCCAATTGTTTTTACAGAAGGGGGGAGACATACTTTTTTTAGTTTGGGACAACTGTAAAATGCACATTCAGAGATTGTTTCTAACCGTTTTGAAATATTAATCTTGGCTAGTGAGTGGTCCCCGTTAAAAGCATGTTTATTAATGATTAAGACAGAATCGCCCATATCTACTGTTAATAGGTTTTTCATATTACTGAAGGTATACGATTCAATTACTTTTAACGATTTGGGCAATACCAGATTTGTGATTTTTCCGCACTGATAAAAGGCATAGCTACCGATGCTTTTTATATTATTTCCAAACTCAACGGATTCCAGGTTAGAACAATCGTTAAAGCATAGATTTCCAATGTCGGCATAATTGTCGTTAAACGTAATAGAAATTAAGTTTTTACAAGCAGCGAAAGCACTGTTTCCGATATATACTACTGATGATGGGATAGAAACGTATTGTAGTTTAGTGAGGGAGAAAGCCCCATCCCCAATAGTTTGAACGGAGTTCCCCAGTGTCAACTCTGTCAACGATGAGCATCCGTAAAAAGCTTTTGCTCCGATGGTTGTTAGGGAATTGCCAAACGACACCTTTTCCAGTGCTGTGCACAGTTTGAAGGCACTATCCCCAATCGTAGTCAGCGATGTGCTCCAATTGATGTTTTCCAACCCGTAGAAGGAGGTAAAGGCCATAGGGGGGATGCTTTTGACCTTGTTGTCCAGTGTTAATGTGGTATGGAGGCCGCTTCCGCCGAATGCCGGACGTGAAGGTATTCCCATAGAGGTACATACATCACTGTTGAATACAACATTCTTTAGATATGCAATACCGGCAAAAGCACCAGCGGCAATATGGCGTACACTATCTCCAATGATTATGTTTTTCAAGTTGTTGCACTCGTAGAACACAAAGCTACTCATTCCGGATGTCGCACTAGTGCCCATGTATGTGCAATTGACGGCATTGTAATGTATGGTGTCCAGATTGCGACAGTAGGAAAAAGCTCGGAAACCAACCGATTTGAGTGAGTCTGGGAATGTAATGCTTTTGATCTTTAAACTATGGAATGCTCTTATGCCTATCTTGGTAAGTGTTTTCGGTAGTACTATATGGCTGACATTGTTTAGCGAATAGAAAGCGGAGTCGCCGATGGCGGTGATGTAGTCTGGAACTGTAATAATCGAATCGGTACCAATATAAGCCGCAAGGGTCGTAGAGGATGTATCTTGCACCACAAAGTCACCGTATATCAAGTTGTTCATGTGAATGGCCCCCCAGGGTGCTCCAGTCAGCTCGCCATTGTACACGATATGGTTGACCAAACTGAAGGCATTGTAGCCTATTTTGCTTATTTTCACCGGTATGTGTAGTGAAGTGATGCCAGTGCATAGTGCAAAGGCATACGTTCCAATCGAGTCGACCGTTGAGGGTATGCTGACTTTTCTTAGTGTATTGCAGCCATAAAATGCGTAGTCGTTGATACATTTCACAGAGTCAGGAATGGCCAAACTGTCGCCAGTGCCCATATAGCCAGCTAACACTGTCATAGATGAATCCTGAAAGAGCAAATCGCCCACCCTCACTCCATTAAGGCACAGGGCTCCCCAAGGGCTCCCTTTGGCCGAACCGTTATATACGATATGCCTCACATGGTAAAATGCATCTGTCCCAATTGAATCGACAGAGGAGGGGATGGTGACAGTACCCAGCAGCGGACAGTTGTTGAATGCTTTTGCCCCGATGTACTTTATGGTGGATGGGATATTCACCTGGGTCATTAGGGAACAGTCGGTAAAGCAACCGATATTACCACTGCTTCCTGTTGCATCGATGGCGGTCACCGTGTAAGTAACGCCGTCGAAAGTGACCGTGCTTGGAATGACCAATTCGCCAGCTATATAACTTAGAAACAGAGTTGTGGCTGTATTGGGATGCACTAGATGAGCCTCCCCATCGACTGTATCGTAATACAGCGTGTGGCCACTGGGCGACAATGCTTCAAAATCGTATGCACGAAGGGACATCGTGCTAAGAAGCAAAGCCATCAGTATTCCGATTGTCCTTTTCATGATTGTGTTTTTTTTGTGAGGAAATACGTAATTTGGTTGTTCTGTTTTTCAATGTGCAAAACTACAAAAATATTTCAAAAAAACACATGTTTATAAAAAAAAAAGTGTAAATAAAAATAGATGTGATTGGATATGAGTGTTTTATATCTGCAGTACTTTCGGTGGGAAACTGACATGATTGCTTAAAACTGCAATTATTTCATTGTGTTTAGTATCGAATCAAATACCTCAAGGTCGCTGATCTTTATATCGATAGCAGCCACACCCAACTCCTTTAGCAGAACACAGGTCACCGTTCGGTCCTGGTTTTTTTTATCTTGTTGCAAGATGCTGAGTAGATGTTCAACATCTTTCATGGTGTAGTGAGGTATGGATACTTGCTCTTTAATCCATTGAGTGTATGTATCATATATATCTTTTTCAAGGCCAAGCTTCTTGACGGAGAGATACATTGCCGGTATCATTCCAAGCCCTACGGCAACTCCGTGTGGGATGTGCGAGTGTATTTCGATTGCGTGTCCGAAGGTATGACCAAAGTTTAGTATCTTCCTGATACTATGGTCGTATGGGTCTGCTTTAACAATTCTTTGCTTGATTTTGGCTACCTCTTTTATTGTCCTTGTCTCGATGTCTGGACTTGAGATTAGGGTGTGATACAGAGATGGGTCGGCAACTGCGGCTGTCTTCACCATCTCCATCTTACCATTGAGCAACTCTTCTTGTGGCAGGGTGTGTAAAAATATTGAATCTATGACTGTTATAGCCGATTCATAAAAGGTGCCGACACTGTTTTTTACACCCCCTTCGTCGATGGCTGTTTTGCCTCCAATAGCTGCATCGACCATGGCAAGCAGTGTGGTAGGGATATGAATGTGGCGTATGCCCCGTTTGTAAGTTGATGCTACAAATCCGCCCAAATCACATAGTGCACCCCCTCCGAGGTTAACTAGCACGCTTTTGCGGTCGTTTTTGCCATCCAGCAGTGTTTGCCACACCTGCGATGCTACTTCCACGCATTTGCACTCCTCGCCAGAAGGCACCTCTATTAGCGTGGCTTCTTGCAGTGCTTCGACATTGGAAATCAGAGTTGTGAGGCAATTATCAAAAGTGTTTTCATCCACTATAATTACATATTTTGCCCCCGTCCACTCCTCTTTCTTCAGCTCTTTGTCCAGTGTTTTCAGGCCGCTGTATATAATCTTCGAGTGTTTCATTGTTATTAAATAACGCTCCAATACACAAATTATTATGCAATAAAAAGTGTTTACTTCCCGTTTATTATGCATGAAATTGGAATTGCTCTCACCGGCCAAGAATCTTCAGTATGGAATCGAGGCCGTCAACCATGGTGCCGATGCACTTTATATAGGAGCTCCGTCGTACGGTGCTCGCCAAGCGGCCACCAACACAATCGAGGATATTTCTAGATTGGTCCGATATGCCCATCTCTTTGGTGCCAAGGTCTTTGCCACAGTCAATACCCTTCTTTTCGATGACGAGATGGAACCTGCTGTTGCTATGATTAGGCAGCTCTACAACGAAGGTGTAGATGCACTGATAGTGCAGGACATGGGTCTGCTGGAGTGCGACCTTCCCCCCATTGCCCTCCACGCCAGCACACAGTGCCACAATTCCACACCAGAGCGTGTAAAATTCATGGAATCAGTTGGTATGCGTCGCGTTATTCTGGCTCGTGAGACCTCTTTGGAGCAGATAAAGGCTATCCGTGAAGCCACTTCTGTCGAGATTGAGTCTTTTGTGCATGGTGCACTGTGTGTAAGCTACAGCGGACAATGCTATATAAGCCAGTATGTGAGCAATCGAAGTGGCAATCGGGGTGCCTGCACCCAGCCTTGCCGTAGCCGATACGATCTGGTCGCTGCCGACGGTCGCACCCTTGTCAAGGATCGGCATTTGCTGTCGCTAAAAGACTTTAATGCTAGCCAACATCTTGTTTCTATGATAGATGCAGGCGTGTCTTCGTTCAAAATCGAAGGTCGGCTAAAGGACCTTTCCTATGTGAAGAATATCACCGCCTACTACCGTAGCCTGCTCGACAGTGTGATGGAGGGTCGCGAAAGGGCATCGAGTGGTAAGTGTACATTCTACTTCACTCCCGATCCGGAACGCACGTTCAATCGCGGATTCACCGATTATTTTCTCTGCCATCGGCAGCCGATGGCTTCGATCGATACCCAGAAGTCGCGTGGAAAAAAGATAGGGACAGTGCTTCAGGTGGAAAAAAACGCACTAAAGATAAAGACATCGGAGCAGATCGTTAGTGGCGATGGTCTCTGTTGGTTCGACGAGGACAACCGCCTTCAAGGGTTCCTCGTCAACGAGGTGCATGGCTCAACGGTGGTTCCGAACCGTATGCCCGAAATCCACAAGGGTGCTATCCTGTGGCGCAATAACGACCACCAATTCGAGCAGCAATTGCAAGGTCGCACAGCCGAGCGCAGGGTAGGGGTGAGACTCGGGTTTGCCGCTACGAGCCAGGGATTCTGCCTTTCGGCAACCGACGAGGACGGTATTGAAATATCGCATGCAGTCGAGGCCGAGCATATCCCGTCCGACAACCCCGGTCGTATGTCGGAGCTTGTCGTCAAACAGCTTTCGAAGCTGGGCGGCACCCCCTTCGAGGCCATGCAGGTCGACGACAATACCCGTGGCCAGTGGTTTCTCACCATCGGAATGCTAAACGAAATGCGTCGCACGCTGGGGTCGATGCTCGAGAACGAGCGTACGGCTCACTTCCGCCCTGCAGATGTCACCACTCTGCCTACCTCCTCGCCCTTCCCGTCGCAGGTAGTAGACTATCGTGCCAATGTGGTGAACCGAAAAGCGGAACAGTTCTATCAGCGTCATGGAGCCTCGGTCGCAGAGCGCGGACTGGAGCAGACGGCCCAGTTTGAGGGGCATGCACTCATGACCACAAAATACTGTATCCGGTTCGAACTTGGCTGCTGCCGATGTGGAAAAAGTCAAAACCGTCCGAGGGTCAATATCGGACGCGACGAGGAGTTGTACCTGCTCAACAACGGGCGCCGTTACCGATTGGAATTTGATTGTCGCGAGTGCCTCATGCGGCTCTATCCTGACAGCCCTGTCACCTCTCGGTGAGGGTGCTGTATAAAAGTAATAGAAAAAAAAAATTTTTCGCACCTTATGCATGGTTTTTCGCCATGCCTAACTCCTTCTATTTCCGTATTGTGGATGCTCTATGTTCTTCCTTTCTCCTTCATGGCTTCTTCAATAAAATGTAGATGATGCGACAATAAAATGTACATTCTGCCGTTAAAAAACGTACAGACACGAAGAATGTAAACTTATGGCACTGATTTATCAAGGTATTAATGGGCCTTTTGTAGGCAAAGTAGGGCCAGTGGTAGGCTACCTGTGGAAAGGGAAGGCCTGTATGAGGGCGTACAACCGTCAGGTGAACTATCCCAACACACTTATGCAGCAGCATCAGCGCGACTGGTTTGTGAGCATGGTGCGTTTTGCATCGAAGGCAACGGCTGCATTGCAGCTGGGTTTTGCTCGTCGTGCAGAGGAGGCCCAGATGACAGAGGGCAACTATTTCGTTCGCCAGAACAAGCAGCACTTCCATAGCGAGAATGGTGTGTTGAGTGTAGACTATTCCAAGTTGAAGATAGCTTCAGGTGCGGCAGCCGACGTCTATTTCAAGTCTCCTCGTTTTGAGGAGAATGAGACCATAGTTGTCGAGTTTGAGAAAAATACGATGAGTTTCCGTGCCTCTTCGTCGGACAAGATATATGTATATGTGTATGCACCGGAATTGGAGGAGGGATTTCTTTCTGCCCCTGTCGAGCGACGACAGAAGTCGTTGAGTATGAGGTTGCCACAGCATTGGTCTGGAGTCGAGGTGCATCTGTATGGATTTGTGATAGATCGCGAAGGGCGTTCGTCGGAAAGTACCTATATAGGGGTAGGCTGCGTGAACCATTACGAGAATCGGGGTCGCTATATACCCATCAACAATGACTGGAAAGAATTTGTCGATATAGCCAGTAAGAGCAATGGCGAACAGGATGATTTGCCGTTGCAACCATCTGATTCTATGACGAAAAGTGTGGATCTCTTCTCAGATCTGCCACTCCATTCCCCACCTGAGTAAAAAAAACCGCGGGTTGTAATGCTGTGCATTGCAACCCACGGATTAGGCCAGAGGTTTGTGAGTGATGATTAGTCTTCTTCGTAGATGAGCAGTTGACCGTCGGCCCAGATGAAGAGGAGAGGATCCTTATTGTTTTTCTTGCTGATCCAGCAGCCTCCGTTTTCGCTGTCGATCACCATGTTGCAGTATTTACGATTGATTTTCTGCTCGGCCAGCAGGTGGTCGTTTTTGTCGTATACCTGCAGGTAGGTGTTGCCTCCGTCGCGGACGATAGCGTACATGATGTCGCCACTGATGCCGTAGGTGATCATGTCGACGTGGTAGGTGTCTTGCACATATTCGCGAACCACTACGACATCTGTCACATGATAGTCATACCAGTAGCTGTTGCAGTAGAGCCAGAAGCCAGGCCAGTACCAGGGGCGAGGAGGTATGGGGTCCCAGAAGATGGGGTGGCAGTGTACCATATATCCATGCCAAGGGTGGTGGAAGTAGGGTGCTGGATGGATGGGACGGTCTGCAGGAGGCATATATCCGCCAGGGTGACCTGGGCGTGCATAGCCGCCGTTGGTGAATCCGTCGCGTACACTGGGGTTGGCGTGTGGACGACCAGATGCAGACGTGGCTCCTGCAGGTGCCATACGGCTCCCGTTAGGTGTTTTTGCATCGTAGGCTCTGCTGTCGCGTTTGGCGGCGGTGCGGTCGCTGGGTGTGGTGCGACCGGCTTCGCGGCCCCGTACTCCATAGTGGCCTCCACGTTCGCCGCCGCGGACGGTGGCACGTTCGGCACTGCTATTGCCGCGTTCGGTACGTGCGGTGCCATAGTTGCCACGCTCGCTGCGCGTGGTGCCCATCGAGCTGCGACTGCTCGACGACGAGGAGCGGCTGCTCCCGCTGTAAGAGCTGCTACTACGGCTTGGCGACGAGGATGACCGGCTGCTCCCGCTGAAGGAACTGCTGCGGCTGCTCGATGACGAGGAGCGGCTACTTCCGCTGAAGGAACTGCTGCTACGGCTCGACGATGAGCTGCTCGACCGGCTGCTGCTCATGGAGCTGCTGTGGCTACCGCCACCGCTCCGGCTACCGCCTCCCCTTTGTGCCACGGCAGGTGTGGCACTGAGTGCCAAGGCTGCCATCAAGAGGACTGTTACTTTCGAGATTTTCATATCTTAACTCCTTTCTTTTATTTTATTTCTTCTATTATTTCCTGATTGCAAAAGTAGAAAAAAAGTGTGAGGAAATTTCCATAGAGTTTGCATAATTTTCCATTTCGAATGCGTGTGGTGGTTTATGTAGTTGATTCTATGATGTTTATGTGAAATGTGCTGGTCTTTTTCTTTCTCAACATCTTTATTATTATAGTAATTGACTCTTTTTAGCGATTGCCAATCCATAGTAAGTTGGCTTGTATTGTCGCCCTCTGTACACCGGTGACAGTTGTAACGATAGGTAATAGTTTTATATATACGTGTAACAATCTGACACGAAAAAGTGGTTTTTTCCATTGCCACACTATATTGGTAAGTGTCGTCGCGACCGACAAGAAAGAAACACAAACAGTCTAACAAAAACAGAAAGGAACAAAACAATGAGTGTAAATTTTAAAGGTTACATGGGTGATCAAATCGGTAAACTGGGCCCTGCAGTGGGTCGCAAGTGGAAGGGCAAGATGGTCTATTCGTCCTACCAGGGTAAGGTGCACGACCCCAACACGGAGGCACAGCAGTTGATGAGAGCACGATTTGCTAAGCTAGCGAAGTTGGCGGCCACGATGTATCAAGCTCTAGCAATAGGTATGAAGTCCTATGCAAAGAGTAGCCGAATCACAGAAGGCAACGCATTTCTGAAGATAAACTATGGTGCCATTCAAGGAGAATCTGCCGACAGTCTGCAAGTCACATACTCGGACTTGATGGTGAGCAAGGGTACGATGACCGGTGTGAGATTTGGTACTCCGGTCTTCACTGAGCCCTCGCAAGTGCAGGTGCCAATAGCAGCCAACCATAGTGGCACATACGGCACCAGTGGACAGGATGTGGTGTACGTGGCTCTATACAATGAAGAGTTGGGAACCAGTGCACTGAGCGATGGAACCGCATTGCGAGGAGACAGCTCCGTCAGCGTTGAAGTGCCGAGTGGATGGCAAGGTACAAAGGTGTATGTGTACGGGTTCGTTGTAGGTGGAGACACAAGCAACAGGGGGAATAACTCCGATAGCGAATATGTTGGAATGGGAACAATTAGTTAGTCACCGTGTTCAATACCCTGAGGGGTATAAAAAAGCGAGCGAGGCAACATACCTCGCTCGCTTACTGTTGCTTTATGTATGTGTAATTTATCTTATCCGATATTACAACCGGGAGTGACAAAGTCGCTAGGCGAAAGCAAGACAAGACGTCCATCTTTATCCTCGGCACTTAGGATCATGCCTTGACTTTCAACACCCTTGAGCTTGCGAGGCGGGAAGTTGGCGATGAAACACACTTGGCGTCCAACCAAAGCCTGTGGATCGGGGTAGTATTTAGCAATTCCGCTGACGATGGTTCGTGGGGTGCCTGTGCCGTCGTCGAGTTTGAACATCAACAGTTTATCTGCCTTGGGCACCTTGGAGCATTCGAGGATAGTGGCAACGCGGATGTCCATACGACCGAAGTCGTCGATAGTAACTTGCGGCTTTATCTCGGCAGGTTGCCATGCATTGAGTGCATTTTGTGCTTTGGTGGCTTGCAAACGATCTACCTGTGCTTGAATAGCTTCGTCGCTGATTTGTTCGAAAAGGAGTTCGGGTTGATCGATCTGATGACCTTCCATCATCAGTCCGATGTGGCCGGCATCTTTCCATCCTAAGGCCTGCAGGTTCATAATGCGGTGCATTTTATCTGCAGTAAATGGCAAGAAGGGGGCGCATAGGATAGCTAAATTGGCACAGATCTGCAGAGAGAGGTTCATTACCGTCGCAGTGCGTTCTGGATCGGTTTTGATGAGTTTCCACGGTTCGGTGTCGGTGAGGTATTTGTTTCCCAGGCGTGCAAGATTCATCATCTCGCTGAGGGCCTCGCGGAAACGATAGGTTTCGATGCTGCGGCCGATTCGCTCGGGGAAAGTGGATAAATCTCTGATTACCTCTTCTTCCATGGCAGTGGTAGTACCGTATGCCGGCACCTTCCCATTGTAGAACTTGTGTGTAAGCACGAGAGTTCGGTTGACGAAGTTGCCAAGGATGGCGACCAGTTCGCTGTTGTTCTTCAGTTGGAAGTCTTTCCAGGTAAAATCGTTGTCTTTGGTTTCGGGCGCATTGCTGCAGAGGGTATAGCGAAGTACGTCTTGTTTGCCTGGGAAGTCTTTCAGATATTCGTGTAGCCAAACTGCCCAGTTGCGAGATGTGCTGATTTTATCACCCTCGAGGTTGAGGAATTCGTTGGCAGGCACGTTGGCGGGTAGAATATAGGATCCTTCGGCATGGAGCATGGAGGGGAAGATGATGCAATGAAAGACTATGTTGTCTTTGCCGATGAAATGAACAAGTTTGGTATCTTGGCTTTTCCACCATTTCTCCCAATCGTCACCCTTCAGTTGTTTGGTGAAAGAGATGTATCCTATTGGTGCGTCGAACCATACATAGAGTACTTTACCATCGGCCCCTTCGATAGGCACTTTTACACCCCAATCGAGGTCGCGTGTGACGGCACGAGGTTGAAGACCGGCATCGATCCACGATTTGCATTGTCCGTAGACATTTGTTTTCCAATCACCTTTGTGCTCTTCCAGTATCCACTGACGCAGCCAAGGTTCGTCTTTATCGAGAGGTAGAAACCAATGTTTTGTTTCCTTCAGTATTGGTTTTGAACCGCTAAGAGCGCTTTTTGGATTAATGAGATCGGTGGCGTTGAGAGATGTGCCACATGCTTCGCACTGATCGCCGTAGGCGTGCTCGTTGCCACAATGAGGGCAGGTGCCAGTGATGTATCGGTCGGCAAGAAATTGCTGTGCCTCTTCGTCGAAGTATTGCATTGATGTCTTTTCGACGAATTTGCCCTCATCGTAAAGCTTTTTGAAGTAGGCTGCTGCGGTCTCATGATGCTCCTTGGACGAGGTTCGACTATAAATATCGAAGGAAATACCTAGTTCTGCGAATGAGTCCTTGATAATCTTATGGTAACGGTCTACTATGTCTTGGGGAGAGACACCTTCTTTGCGTGCTTTGATCGTAATGGGTACGCCGTGCTCATCGCTTCCGCCAATGAACATCACATTCTCGCCTTGGGCACGCAGGTAACGAACATAAACGTCGGCAGGGACATACACACCCGCTAAATGTCCAATATGTACTGGCCCATTGGCATAGGGCAGTGCCGAAGTGACGGTATATCGTTTGTACTTCTTGTCTTTGTCTGTGTAAATCATTCGATTAATTGTAAATGTATGTTTTAATTAATTCACCATTTAGAAAGACCTCGGTGGGATACCCATCGCTGTCGTATTCGTATGTGTATTTGTCGGTTTGCTGAGGTAGATTATACGGGAATGTGAAGGGAATTGTGCCAAAAGGAGTTGAAAAATAGAGTGTGATACTGGCTATTCCATGCTGACTAGAAGTGATAACATTATTGGTGTTCAGTACAGAAACGTCGAGAGTATACAGTAGACCAGATATAGGGTTGGTGTGGTTATCGTGGGTGTAATCTATTGTATCGTGGAGAGTGATAGTCATGGGAATAGGTGTAGTGTCGGCAAGAAAATCAAGCAAGTCGGCGTAGGCACCAAGCAGGGGTTTGAGATCAACCATTGCTTGGATTTCTGCCAAATTGGTAGTGGCTTCAATATCGCCAGATAGGATAGTCTGTGACACGTTATTATTATCCCATTGCATTTGCATTGTGAGAACAGGGTCGGAGAAGGACATCTTAGTGGCTTTCTTCTGAAGATAGGTATTTAGATGTTGGATACGAAAACCAAATAGATTTGAGATTAGTCCTAGCAGATCAGAATTAATGTTGAGTGTTGCGGACTGAACATGACACTTGTCTGAGTATGAGAATCCGGCTTCCAGTATATCCATACCGAGACTATATGCAGACACGTGGTCTAATTTATTATCAATGTAACTGTAGGATACTTCATAGGGTATCTCATTGAGTGTGGATGAGAATGATATTAGCCTGTTTTTATTATATCCAAACCAGGCTTTCTCCGTGTATCCTCCACACATATTGTCGTCAGCAAGGGCGATTAATAGAGAATCCTCCCATACCCAAATCTCTGATGCTACATCGGGGTAAATGATATAGTTTATACTTTTTTCTGGAAGGAATACTCCCATCTGTGGTTGAGGATCAGGTATGGGTACATCTTTCGTATCATCTTTGCAAGAAAGTATAGCAAAGACTGTAAAGACACTTAATAATGGGAGTATTCTTTTCATTGGAAGACGAGCTATTGTTCTTCGTTAGGTTCTTCTTCTAGGTCGATTTTACCAGCCCCTAACAAGATATTATACCAGGAGAAAATCTTCTTAACATCTGATGCATGTACCCTATCATGGTCATATTCAGGAAGAGTATCGGATAGGAGGTCGAACATGATAGTACTTTCTGCTTTTGCAGGATCGAAAGGAGTTTCTTTACCATCAAGTTTGGTAAAAATAGACTGAAGCACTTTCTGTAGGGGACATTCGTCGGTGTTTGTGAAAATACGGATTTCGCCTAACGAGCTAATCCGATCATTCTTAAAAACGGGAAACTTTAAACCAGATGTAAGATTCTTTACAATAGCACCACCTTTGGTTTGTGATACTAATTCGCTGAGGCCAGGTTTGCCTGCAATGACTAAAATGTTTGTTAAGTCCATAATGTTTATCTCTATATAAAATGCAAAAAATAGTAAACGACTATTTTCTATTATTATTGTTTATCGTTCGGAATTAGAATATGTTTGACGAAACTTGTTGTTGGCCATACATAATGCACTATCAGCGTTGATATTATGACATCTAGCCCAATCGACAAGTTTGAATAGCATATCACCAAATTCTTCTTCCGACATTTTCTCGCTTAGTTCAAAAGAAGATTCATTGGGGTGTTTAACCTGTTGAATACCGGATACTTTTTCCAACATTCTTTGGGCCTTAATAAGAGAAGGAAGAGTGTTGGGAACACCATCTAAAACTTCTCGATGTCCTCTTTCTTTTAGTTTCAGCTGTTCCCAGTTTTCTCCGTTATAGTTATCCTTGTCATATATGAATGGATGGCGAGCAATAAGTTTGTCACAGATTGTATTGTAGACATCTTCGGTAGTGAAAAGGCCTTGTTCTTCGGCAAGTTTGCAATAGAAAAGAATGTGCATTGCTAAATCGCCAAGCTCTTTTTTCAGATTATCAGTATCTTCTGCAATAATAGCTTCGCTGAGTTCATGGACTTCCTCAATAGTGAGGTATCGTAGACTTTTCATCGTCTGCGATTTGTCCCACGGGCATTCTTGTCGAAGTGTGTTTAGTATGGTATTAAGTCGCTCAAATGCGATGTACGTCTTCGATTCCATTTATTGCTTTTAGTTTGTTAATCAAACGACTTAGACTATCTACACTGTTGACATATAGCATAATAATACCACGGCCAACACCTTCTGACGCTTCAAGGGTGATAGCACGCATATTTAAGTCCAATTCTTCAGAGATGAGTCGGGTGATTTCTTGAAGCAGTCCCTTTCGATCAATGGCAGTCAGTGCAATACCGGTGAGTAAAGATATTTGCTCGCCAGAACGCCATTTTGCTCTAATGATGTGATTTTCATGATTTGCCATTTCATTTATGGCTTTCTTACATCCTGTTCGATGTACCATGATGCGTCCTTCGTGCACTATTCCAACCACTTGATCCCCCTGTACGGGTTTGCAGCATGTAGCCACTTCTGTCGGTAGATGTTCGTATTCTTTATCAAGTAGAAAGGGGGTTGATAGATGGGTTATATCCTCTTTGGAAGGATGCTTTATTTCGGTTGTGTCTGTGAAGAAGTCTTTATACTGATCTAAGAAGAACAATTGTGGTGCAGGACGAGCTTTTCCAAAGCACTCAGCTATATGTTGTTCATTGACGGATCCGGTCGCAATATCGTAGTATAAGTCTATCTCCGAAGGTTGGCTTAAGTATCGCTTCAATTGGCCAACATTCTGAGGGTTGTTTTTTATGTGTAGTTTCTTCAAATATTCGGCGAGAATCCCTCTTCCCTTATCACTGTATTTTTTTCGTTGAGTGCGTAGACTTGCTTTAATGGCTTCTTTCGCGTGTGGGGTTTGACATTCATTTAGCCATTCCGGCTGCGGTTTGGTGTTCTCTGTAGTAAGGATTTGTACTTGATCGCCTGTATGCAATCTTTCGCTTCTACTTACCACTCGGGCATTGATTTTTGCACCAATGCAGTGGTGCCCCAAGTCGGTGTGAATGGCATAAGCAAAGTCGAGTACAGTGCTGTGATTAGGAAGTGTGATGGTTTTACCATGTGGAGTGAAGAGATAAATCTCTTTGGTATATAGGCTTTCCTTGAATTCTTCTACTAGGTCGAGGGCACTCTTATCGCTGTTTTCTAGCGTGTTTCGTATTTGCAAAAGCCATTCTTCAATTGGATTGTTTTCAAGTTTCTCCTCAGGATGGGCTTCTTTGTAAAGGAAGTGGGCTGCCATGCCTTTTTCAGCAATGGTATCCATGCGCTCAGTCCGTATTTGAATCTCTACCCATCGACCGATTGGTGTCATTACTGTTGTCTGAAGACTTTCATATCCGTTGTTTTTAGGATGTGTTATCCAGTCACGGAAGCGGTTAGGGTTGGGTGAGAATTGACCTGCAATAAGTCCATACACACGAAAACATTCTTCTTTTTCGTGCTCTCGAGGAACATCGGTCAGGATGATTCGCATGGCATATAAGTCATATATCTCATCGAAATCTATATGCTTACTCTCCATCTTTTTGTAGCAGCTGAATACTGACTTGATTCGAGTTTTAAGCATATATTTATACCCGGCTGTGTCAAGCATTTTTTTCACCGGTTCAATGAGACATTCTTTTAGTTGGTCCTCTGTTCCTGCAGTGGCTGCAATCCGGCTCTCAATCTCGGCGTATTTATCGGGATTGGTATACCGCATCACCAACTCTTCAAGCTCTGTTTTAATGCTGTATAATCCTAAACGATGAGCGAGTGGAATATAAAGGTAGCTGGTTTCGCTTGCAATGATGAGCTTTTTGGTCTCTTTCATAGAACCCAGTGTTCTCATGTTGTGCAATCGATCACATAGTTTCAGGAAGATGACGTAGGCATCATTACACATAGAGAGCAGTATTTTGCGATAGTTTTCTGCTTGCTTGCTCTCGGTTTGCTGCATCAGCATTACGTCGTCTATTTTTGTCACCCCATCTACTATTCTGGCCACCCTTTCACCAAACACAATACGTATCTCGTCCAGTGTGATGTTTGTGTCTTCCACTACATCGTGGAGTAGAGCCGCTGTGACGGCTATGGGCCCCAATCCCACCTCTTTTACAGCAATCAATGCTACAGCAAGTGGATGAAAGATATAGGGTTCTCCACTCTTTCGACGGGTGCCAGCATGGGCTTCTTTAGCCATTCGATAAGCTCGAAGTATACTCATCTCCTCATCCGCAGTCAATGGCTTCAGACTGCGACAGGCGGCTACAAGCTCATTGTATTTTGCCTGTATTTCACACTCTTCGCGAGCTTCGTCAATCACATATGTTTTTTGTTCGTTCACCTACCAAAAGATAAATAACATATTGGGTAATAGTGACAAACTCAAACCAATGGTAAAGTAGGAGTGGTGATTCACATAGCCTAATCCCATGGAGAGTGAGGTCCAGCAAAACTCATCACTTTCCGCGGAAGCAATGCGTATGCCAATTTCGGAACCTAGTCGACGACTTAGGGCAAAACCGCCATATAGATGCCAATCAACTATATCGCCACAGTCGGATAGTCGTAGCACAGGGCCGAGGGTTACATAGGCATGGTTGATACCCGCCATCAGCGAGCCGTAAAAGCCCCAACGCTGTGGTACATAAGACAGTTTAGCACCTATTGCCACATCGTATGAGGTAAAAAGAGTGGAGTATTCGAGAAAGAATGAATGGAATTCGCTTTCTAGGCGATTCATGTAGTGGTGTTTAGGCCTGCGATATAGACTGTCTGTCGCATGGGTATCTCCCAATCTGTTTCCCAGTGTGTCATAATATACAGGGGCTCCCAGTATGTTACGCTCGCCGCTGCGGTGCTGTCGAGGGTTGTCGCCCAGTACTCGCGATGTACTATCATTGGTCGGAGTTTGAGCCATAACAGCTCCCGTCAGGCCCATCAGCATTATTGTCAATATGATGCTTCTTTTCATAATTGCAATATTAGTATTTCCCGTTATTAATAACTTGCAATGATATACGTAAAAAGTAAAAAAATATTGTTCCTATTAAAAGATAATATACCGCGTAAAGGCAATTCTTGTGAAAAAAACATGGATGTTTTGCGGGGAAATCATCATTATCTGGCGTGTCTTGACCATCTGTGAAAAGATGCCTGTATAGATATTATGAAAAAAAGGATGCCCCAACCGAAGGCAGGGACATCCTATGTATCGTAGACTTATGTAGGTCGGCTTTATTTCAGCTTGGCCAATGCCTCTTTGATTCGGCGCAGTGCCTCGCGAAGCAGGTCTTCGCTGGTGGCATAGCTCAGACGGATGCAGTTGTCGTCGCCAAAAGCGGAGCCCATCACTGTGGCCACTCCAGCCTCTTCGAGCAGGTAGAAAGCCATATCGGTCGAGTTGTTGATCTTTCTTTCTCCGAACGATTTGCCATAGTAGCTGCTGACATCGGGGAAGAAATAGAACGCACCCTGTGGTAGACGCACTTTCACACCAGGAATGTCGCACAATAGTTGATACACCATGTCGCGACGCTGCTGGAAGATGTTCCGCATATTGATTATATCTTCACTCTTCGTGGGATCCATCAGCATGGCACAGACGGTGGCTTTTTGTGCGATGGAGCAGGTCGCACTGGTCACCTGTCCTTGCAGTTTGTTGCACGCTTTGGCTATCACAGTGGGGGCGGCGATAAAACCGATTCTCCATCCGGTCATGGCAAATCCTTTTGCAACGCCATTGATGGTGATGACTCGATCTTTTACTTCGGGGAACTGTGCGATACTCTCGTGTTTGCCGACAAAGTTGATGTGTTCATATATTTCATCAGCCATGACGAAGAGGTTTTCGTGTCGTGCCACAACTTTGGCAATACCATGCAGTTCTTCTTTGGTGTAGAGCATACCGGTGGGGTTGCTGGGCGATGAGAACATGATGAGTTTAGTACGTGGGGTGATGGCCTCTTCCAGTTGTTCGGGTGTCACCTTGAAGTCATTCTCCAGCTTTGTCTTTACATACACAGGAATACCTTCGGCCACGCGGACAATCTCTTTGTAGGAGACCCAGAAGGGGGTGGGGATGATTACCTCGTCGCCTGGATTGATCAGACATTGCACCAGCTGATAGATGCTCTGTTTGGCTCCTGTGCTCACCACTATCTGTTCTGGCTTGAACTCCAACCCGTTGTCACGGCGGAATTTCTCACACACGGCTTCACGCAGATCGGCATATCCCGGCACGGGGGGATAATGTGTGAAGTTGTCGTCGATGGCTTTTTTGGCAGCTTCCTTCACCACTTCTGGTGTGTTGAAGTCGGGTTCGCCAATGGAGAGACTGATAACGTCTTTTCCTTGTGCCTTGAGTTCTCTTGCTTTGGCGGTCATGGCGAGGGTTTCGCTTTCTGCCATATTGAGGATACGGTTGGATATAATTTCCATAGTAGCAATAATTATTTGTTTTTAAATGTGAACAACATGTTTCCCAAGAAGTTCCATAATGTGGTTACACCTACTGCCACTGCCCATAGGATATAGAAGTGCCAATCGGTGCTCCATGCTGGTAGCAGTTGGTTGGTAAGCCACAGTGTGCCGCTGTTGACCCCCAACCCTATCACCGATACCAAGATAAACTTCATGTATTCCACTCCCACCTGTTTCTCGTGGCTCCGGAATGTCCATATCCGATTGAGATAGTAGTTGCTTGTGGCTGCGGTGATGAATCCTATGGCATTGGCCACAAACTGGTTGATTCCCACCACATCGCGCAGCAAATAAAGTATCCCACCGTGAATGACGAAACCGGAGGCTCCTACCATTCCAAACTTCAAGAATTTGATTATAAGAGGTTGCAGCCCCATTAGAACTGCTTTTCTTCTTGGGTATGAATAATGCCGGTCTTGCGAACCTTTTGGTTCTTGTCGCGTTTCGATCGGCTGATGCGAGGTCCTTTCTTGGGTGCACGCGGGATGTATTGTATGTCTCCGTCGCTGTTCACCTCTAGGCAGCACACCTTACGAGTGGCGAGGTTGCACTGGATGTGCCAAAAATGTCCGCAGCCACCGCTTGTCAGCAACACATCGGAGGCTAGTTTTTCGTCGGTCAGATTGTCGTCCCATAGGAAATTGACCCATATCACATGGTCTCCACGGCTATTGGTGAACCCCACATATTGGCGACGATATTTGTGCATATGCTCGTCAATCACGGGGCACATACCACCCTGATTTATATGGTCACGATTCACGTAGTCGATGCGTTTCTGTATAAGACGCTCCGCTTCTGCAATCTCTGCGTCGGAGGGGGTAAAACGGCCATCTTGGTCATCGATGGTGAAGTCCACCTCCCAATCCTGATGGAACGACCATCCATGGTAGTTTATACCCCACACCTCGACAACTTTCCATTTTTCTACAGCCTCCATATACTCCTGTGCGGTGGCTGGAAAGGCTGCAAAAACTGCTATAATTGCAACAATCAGTGCTTTTCTCATCTCTGTTTTAGTCTGTTTTTTCGAATGCAAAAGTACTTATAATTCGACACCTGAACAAATTTTTTTTTCAATATGCAAAAATATGTGTATCTTTGCACTCTGAAATCATTAACGCTCAAAACAAAAAAAAAGTATATAAACATGAAAAAATTTGTCACTGTAAAAGAAGCCGCCGACATGATTCACGACGGTATGACTGTCATGGTGGGTGGTTTCCTCGGAGTGGGCAACCCCATTGCCCTCATCGACGAGCTCGTCGCCCGCAACGTGAAAGACTTGACCATTATTTGCAACGACACAGCCTATCCCGAGGTGGGTGTGGGCAAACTCATCACCAACCATCAGGTGAAAGCACTTATTGCTACCCATATAGGTACGAATAATAACACAATCGATCAGATGAATGCCGGCGAACTGAAAGTGACATTACAGCCTCAGGGCACCCTGGCCGAACAAATCCGTGCCGCCGGTGCGGGCCTCGGTGGTGTGCTCACACAGACTGGTTTGGGCACTGTGGTCGAAAACGGCAAGCAGAAGGTCACCGTCGATGGCAAAGAATATCTTCTCGAAAAGCCTGTCCGTGCCGATGTCGCCATTATCGGAGCCAATATCGCCGATGAGAGTGGCAACTTGGTCTACAAAGGCACTAGCCAGAATTTCAGCCCCATGATGGCCACTGCTGCCGACACTGTCATTGTCGAACCTCAAGAGATTGTCAAGACTGGTGCCATAGCACCGGAGAATGTCAAGACTCCAGGTATCTTTGTTGACTATTTAATCAAAAGATAGTTAGGCTTTTTCATAGCCTTTAATTGTTTGGTTGCCGCCAACAGTCTTCTGTTGGCGGTCTTTTTTTTTGATGCAAGTATGACTGCTGTCAGCGACACACACTGTTGTACTATTCAACTCAAATTCATTCAATTCAACATCTAAAAATAATATTATTGCAGTATTGCTACTCTTCCCCGATAAGTAAAAATATTTTGCCATACAACTTGAATTGTGTAATTTTGCAGGCAAGAAAAACGATTGAGCAAACACGAAATACAATTGTTTTATGCAGAAAATCAATAATTAACGCAAAAATAATAAAACAATAAAAACAGACAAATTATGGCAGTAAAGTCAATGCTTCGCGTCCGCATGAGTGCCAAGGACGCACACTATGGTGGCAACCTGGTCGATGGTGCCCACATGCTTCACCTCTTTGGCGATGTCGCCACCGAACTACTCATTATCCAGGACGGCGATGAGGGGCTCTTCTGTGCCTACGACATGGTCGAATTCAAAGCCCCTGTCTATGCGGGCGACTATATCGAAGCCTACGGCGAAATCACACATGTCGGCAACACCAGCCGCAAGATGAGTTTCGAAGCCTATAAGGTGATTAAAACCCGCCCTGACATTAGCGATTCGGCTGCCGATGTGCTAGAAGAGAAGATTCTCGTTTGCCGTGCCAGTGGCACCTGCGTCACACCCAAAAATTGTCAGCGTAAAAACCACTAAACCAGCCGCTCAGACGAGCCATTACACCGATGAGCCAATGCCGCACAGCATTGGCTCTTTCATTTCATCCATATACAAAAGTTGGAAGTCCACCATTTACAACAAGCTTGTTTTCAGCCCTATAAGCCATTTCTTATTTTGTAACTTCCTCTAATTCAACCCCATCTACCTACCACAACCGTACTTCATCCGTACATGCACCGTACATGCACCGTAGATGAACCGTGATTGCCGTGTGCCAGCACGGACTTTTGGCGGAGCATCCACGAGGCATTTACTTTGAATCCTGCCGTTTTGGATACCTCACACAGTGGGGGCGTTTGAAAATAATTTTGTCAGTTTCAAAATTATGTGTAACTTTGCACCGTCAAAATAATGTCAAATGTACATCTGCTCGACGTAAAAAAAAATCCGAATATTATAAACCTTATCTTATACATTATGAAAAAGATATTTTTTTTAGCGATAGCAGTGCTCTATGGATTTGGGCAATTGCAGCTACATGCCCAGACCGATACGACACACTATGGCGATTCGTGGATATGGGTCGAACCCGCGAGCAGCAAACTAGGCAAGATGATTAGCCATTGCAAAGACTCTACAATTTATGAACATGAGGATACTACTTCTGGTAAATGGATTATCGATTCTACCGTCTACTTCATTAATAAATCAAAACATCAGATTGGAGTGTTTTGTCATACCTATTATGGATTCCCTTATAGTGATACCGTTTCTAAGACAATATATGGCATAGCAATTCCCATGCTAGTTCATGACCTCGACACCGATAGCTATTTTAAATATTGGAAAGAAGCACAACATATTGATGAAAAGAATATATGTGGACGTAGAGAGGGCGACAGCGGCTATTGGGCTTGCATTGCAAAGCCCGGATTTGAATTGAAAGAATGCCACAGCAGCCACAGCAGATACCATTCGATAGAGGAATCGGTACGGATGGGGCCCAAGATGCTGACTGATGAGATTGACAAACTCATTGGCGGAACGGGCCAATTCCGCCGCAGCTGTTTTATCTACGATTACGACACCACGGAGCCGGAAGTGTTTCGTCACGATACAGCAGAACTGCTCGAAATGTATTTCGACAAGCCATACGAATACAAGGCAGGAGACACCATCTACGCATCCATCAAGCATAATTATATTGCAGGATACAATCTTGCAACGAGGATGATTTTTCCTTTTGTTGCGAGATATTCAAAATTATGGGGGAATGACAACTATAAGTATAAAAGACAAGTGGGCGAGGCTATGAATTGTATTACGGGTTCCTACTTAAGTGTCGACGATGACTCAATCTTTGCTGGCAATTTTAACCAACCGTACTCTCCTTATACTTTTCCTATTGTAAAGCTACATTGCAGCACACCGAGGGATTGGAGTATGACGATGGCGGCGGACTCGGCGGTGCTGACATGGCAGCACTTCGACGGGGCTGAGGGCTAC
>CAMVGR010000001.1 GCA_947167075.1 uncultured Bacteroidales bacterium | reverse complement strand
GCTCAGTTGGTAGAGCAACGCATTCGTAATGCGTAGGTCCGCGGTTCGAGTCCGCGAAGTGGCTCAAAAAAGTTAAGCAGAACATGGGTTCTGCTTTTTTATTTTATAATATAAACAAATAAACAACACAACTAATGGTAAAACAGTACGAAACCGTTTTCATTGCAACTCCCGTTTTGTCTGAAGATCAGATGAAGGAAACGGTAAAGAAGTACATCGACCTACTCACCAGCAAAGGTGCAGAAATCGTGTACGAGAACAATTGGGGCATGCGCAAACTGGCCTACCCTATCCGCAAAAAAACCACAGGGTTCTATTATCTGATAGAATTCAAAGCCGAAGGTAGCGTCATCAACGACCTCGAGGTTGCCTACAAACGCGACGAGCGTCTGCTCCGCTTCCTCACCGTCAGTTTGGACAAACACGCTGTGGCTTACAACGAGAAGAAGCGTGCCAAGAAAGCTGAAACAACAGCCACCAGCGAAAACATCGTCAATGCTTAATTGTGTCTAACCGTCAAAAAAGTTAAAGAAATGGCAAACGAAAGCGAAATCAAATATTTGACTCCTATCGCTGTGGAAACTCAGCGCAAAAAATACTGCCGCTTCAAAAAGCTTGGTATCAAATATATCGATTATAAAGACGCCGACTTCCTGCTGAAGTTCGTCAACGAGCAGGGTAAGATTCTGCCCCGCCGCATCACCGGTACCTCAAACAAGTACCAGAAAAAAGTGTCTCAGGCCATCAAACGTGCCCGTCACATTGCACTGATGCCCTACGTCGCCGATTGTCTTAAATAATATAAGGAGGAAGAATAGATGGAAATCATACTGAAACAAGATGTGGCCAACTTGGGCTACAAGGACGAAATCGTCAAAGTGAAGAACGGCTATGCCAACAACTACCTCCTTCCTAAAGGAATGGCTATTATTGCCACCCCGACGAACAAGAAGATCCATGCCGAGAACCTGCGTCAGCGCGCCCACAAGGAGGAAGCCCTCCGCAAGAACGCTGAGACCCAGCAGGCTGCCCTCAACGGCAAGACCGTGAAGCTCATCGTCAAAGTCGGTGAGAACGGACAGCTCTTCGGTGGTGTTAACAACATTATGGTTGCTGAGGCTCTCAAGGAGCAGCACAACTACGATGTGGACCGCAAGGACATCGTCGTCGAGACCATCAAGACCGTCGGCAACTATACTGCCAAGGTCAACGTCTATAAAGAGATCAAGGCTGAGCTCAACCTCGAGGTCGTCGCCGAATAATCGCCAGATAGACAAATTATAGAAGAGCATCCCCGAACAGTTCGGGGATGCTCTTCTTTCTAAATACCCTCTCCTACGCTCCCCTTATCTGTACCCGAGGGGGAATGTGATTAAAAATATTTTTCACCCCTATACAATATTGGGTTTACCTTTACGTTCTTCAACTAGAAATATAGTTAAACACAACATAGTATAGTTATGAAAACAAAAGAGATTAAAGAGTTGACCAAGGCCGAGGAACAAGTGATGCAAGCCATCTGGAAGGTGGGGCAAGGTTTTGCCAACGAGATTGTCAATGCAGTGGAGACTGATGTAGCCTACAACACAGTGCTCACTGTGGTACGTGTGCTGGAGCAGAAGGGCTTTGTGGCCCATGAGACTTTCAACCGATCGAACCGCTACTATCCGCTCATCAGTCGCGAGGAGTATATGCAGCGTATGCTAGGAAGCATCGCGCACCGCTTCTTCGGTTCGTCGACACGGGCAATGGTATCGTTTCTGGTCGACAAGAAAGAGGTATCGCTCGAGGATCTGGAGGCTATTACTAAGGGAATTGAGAATTGAGAATTGAGAATTTATAATTATAAGACGTTATGTTACATTGGATTGTTTTCTCGACGCTTGGCGCAGGTCTTTTCTATGGCATGTACTGCCTGATGCTGCGGCACGACCGTTGGCTGCAGCTCTCACGCACGTACCTTATCGTGACGCTACTCTTCAGCCTTGTCTATCCACTAGTGCACCTACCCGAAGTGGCACTGCCTGTGGCAGCACCATCGGTAGAATTCGACGCCGTCACGGTCGAGCCGGTGACACCTGTCCAGCCAACAGCTGTATCAGAGCGCCCAACAATGCTTCCAGCAGTACTCTATATAGCGGGAGTGGTGCTTGCATTGGCCGTCCTGCTCGGACAGCTAGGCGTGCAGTTCGTGCGCCTACGTCGTAAGCCCCATCTCATGTTGCTCGACGACAACACGTCGCCACATTCTTTCTTCAACCATATAATTATAGGCACACGTGGGTTGACCGAAGAGGAGCTGCAGTGCATTCTCACCCACGAACAGGTGCATGTCCGTCAGCGACACACCCTCGATGTGCTTCTGATGCGCCTGATGTGCTGCGTGGCGTGGTTCAATCCCTTTGCCTGGCTTATGCTGCGCGAGTTACGACGGGTGCACGAATACCTTGCCGACGAAGCAGTGCTCTCCGCCCACGGGCGCAAAGACTATCTGGGTCTGCTGTGGAGGCAGGCCACCGGAACAGGATATGGCCATATCACCAATAATTTCCAAAGTATTAACATTAAAAAACGTATCGTTATGATGAACAAAACGAAATCGCGCTTCGGCGCGTGGAAGCCGCTGGCGGCCCTGCCGCTGGTGGTCGTATTGATGATGGTGGGATGCCGGACGGCCAATGCCGAGCCTGCCGGGGTGCAGACGGGCGAAGGCCTGCTGACCGTGACCTATCACCGGACCGGAGGCAAGCCGCTCCCGTTCGGGGGCATAGGCTACAACAGCATCCACAGCCAATGGAACCCGACGCTGCAAGAAGTGCGGGTGGACTGTAAGGGCGAAGGGGCCGAGCACAGCTACGGTGCCTGGGAGATCGACCAGCTTCCGACCTCGCGGGGGGTGGTCGACGGCCGGGTGCTGAGCCGTAATGAGAAGAGTGTCATCCAGGCCGTCGACCGCGAACTGCGGCGAGGGCACTCCAGTGGCACCCTTGACCGCACCACCACCGTGAAGACCGACGATGGCGATGTCACCCTGTGCTTCGCCGCCGCCTGGCAGGACGGTACCCGGCAGGGCGATGCCGACATCAAACTGTGGGTGGTCGAGGTGGACGCTGTGGAGGAGCCTGTGCGGACAGTCATGGGTCAGTCGGACGAGGTGTACCAGGTGGTCGAGGAGATGCCCGAATACCCTGGTGGAATGGAGGCCATGTACAAGTTCCTGAGTGAGAACATCCACTACCCCGCCAAGGCCAAGGAAGAAGGCATCGAAGGCAGGGTGTATGTGAACTTCGTGGTGGAGGCCGACGGACGACTCACCAACATCAAAGTGCTGCACGGCATCGGTGGTGGTTGCGACGAGGAGGCCGTGCGTGTGGTCGAGGCCATGCCCAAGTGGAAGCCCGGACGGAACCAGGGCAAGGCCGTCCGCGTACATTTCAACCTGCCCATCGTCTTCAAGCTGTCATGAGGCGTCTTGCGCTCGTCCTTGCTGCCACCCTGCTGCTGACCGCTTGCGCGGCCTTGCAGCAGGGCGGCGCGGAGGGCGCGTGCGACTGCCACCGAGCGGTCAGCGTGCCCGACAAGGCTTTCCGCGGGTTGCTGCTCGAGAGGGGCTACGCCGTGAAGGGGGTTGGCCGCCGAATGAGGCCTACCGAGCGTGGCTGTTCGCTGACGACACTGGAATGCTACGACCGCAGTATCCACTCGCTGCGCGGCATCGAGATGTTTCCTCAGCTGGAGGAGGTGGTCTGTAGCGACAATCCTCTGACGGAACTGGACCTCAATAGTCTGCCACACCTAAAGCGGCTTTACGGTCTCAATCTGCCACTCGACCATATCGCCATCGACAGTTGTCACCAGCTGGAACACTTGCAGTTGAGCCATACCCACCTGCGAGAGTTCGACCTGCGTCCGTATCCCAAACTAGAATTCTTACTATTGATATTCAGCCCACTGGACACTCTCAATCTAGCGCCATGCCCACGGCTGACGACGCTCTACATCCGTGGCACGCAAATCCGCAGCCTCGACCTTCGAGCCAACGATGCTTTCTTCGTATTACACGCCCTCGACACACCGCTGAAGACACTGATAGTCACCCAGGAACAATTCGACAGCGATATGAAAATATCGTGTGCAGATTCGGTGAACATCGAAGTGCGCTAGCCTATGCGCTGCATTGCTAACTATGCTTATTGATGTCCGACAAAGATTGTTCGTCGATACGCTATGGTTCTTTCCTACGTTCGATGCGGAGGGCGACCGTGTGCCGACCCTACAGGTTCCGTATCGCCGCCAAGAGTGATTTTCGGCATTTCAGATGTTTGATTCATAGATGATTCGGCAGTATCATCCATCTCGTTAGATACGACAGCACCATCGGCCACGGTGAGGCTACCACCGTAGGCGGTCTCCGAGCAGCGTCCCTGCTGGTCGCTGACGTAGAGGTAGATATGCACCTCGGTGCCAGCGAAGAGGTCCGGCAGCAAGACGCTGATTTTCTTTTGCCTACGGTAGACGGGTGCCGCCAAGTATCCCTGCCCCAACGAGGGCGAGTAGACATAGAGGTGCACCGCATCGTAGGCATCGCACTGCAGTTGCAGCGGATTGCGCTCGAAGTCCACTTCCAGCCGCGAGCCACCCGTGGCCACCACCTGGCTGGCCTGCACCGGTGCCACCGGCCCTAGGCTGAGCACAAGGCTCCGATAATCCACCTTTAGTTCTCCGCCTTCGGTGCTGAAAGCGTGCTGATTGAGGCTGACGAAGAGGTTGTATGCCGTCATGCCTGCAGCGCGGGCCGCCTCGGTCATCGACTGCAGCAGCACCCACCTCAGTCGTGCTGCCAATCGCACCTGCTCGCGGAAGGCCGCCCGATGCTCCTGTTGCGCCTCGGTGCGTGGATTGCTAACCTGTGCTGGCCGGCTACGCAAGCACCATTTTCCATTCCACATATACCCGATAGCCGACCCCAGCTTGCCGCTGAAGCCACCCATATATCCATTCTCAAACTTTGCCATAGTGAACTGTCATTTTTTTACCATAACGTACTTTTCGCCTACTTATTGCTTACTCGACTAAAAGATGATAAATAGAAGATAAAAGGATGAGTAGGAGATGAGTAAGAGATGGATGAGATTTAATGCTGTTTTACAGCGGGTTGAGAAGGCGGTTTTTGGGCTCGGTGCAGCCCTCTTTGCTGTTCAAATATTGCATTAGTTTTATCGGACTGCAATAAATAATAGCAATAATTTAGTGCCATATTAATAATTTGTTGTATCTTTGCATCGAAAATAGAGAGTACGACAGATGCAATGACGCAATACAATTTCAATGAAATAATAGAACGCAGAGGGAGCAACTGTTTTAAATGGGACGGCTTGGAAGAGTTATATCATCGGAACGATCTGTTGCCCATGTGGGTGGCCGATATGGATTTCAGGTCTCCCGACTTTGTACTAGATGCCATCCGCCAACGCTGTAGTCACGAAGTGCTGGGCTACACCATGCCCTCTTCGAGCTATTGGCAGGCTGTAAGAGATTGGCTACATAACCACTACCGCATCGATGCCACCACCGAACAGCTGCACTTTATACCTGGTATTGTGGCAGGTATTTCCTATGCAATACTGTGTCTGACGCAGCCAGGCGACCGCATACTGGTGACCACACCCGTATATCCTCCTTTCCTCAATCTTCCAAAATCGAGCCAAAGAACGCTGGTAGTTAGTCCGTTGAAGATAGAAAATGGCAGATTCTGTATAGATTTCGAGGATTTTGAACAGAAAGCAGACCGGTGCAAACTGTTCATCATGAGCAATCCGCACAATCCTGCTGGCACTGTATGGGGAGAGGAAGTGCTGAGCAGAATATCGGAAATATGCGAACGGAAGGGGATTGTCGTCATCAGCGACGAGATACATGCCGACCTAACACTGCCTGGCCATCGGCACGTAAGCTATAGCACAGTGAGTCGGCATTCCCGACAGCACAGCATCACCTTTGTAGCACCTAGCAAAACATTCAACATCGCTGGCCTCGGAAGCTCGATATGCTACATTCATAGCGACGAACTAAGAAAGACCTTCTACGGATGGCTCGATGCACTGGGTGTTGCCAACGGCAATATATTTGCCTTTACCGCCGCAGAAGCAGCATTCGCGAAGGGAGAATCATGGCTGAAGCAGATGTTGGACTACTTGCTCGACAATGTACACACCCTCGACACCTTTCTAAAAGAGAATATGCCAAAAGTAAAAGCAGTGCTTCCCGAAGCATCCTATTTGGCATGGCTCGACTTCAGCAACTACGGAAAGACCCACAGCGAACTGTCCGACCTGCTCATCAACAAGGCTCGGGTAGCTCTGAACGATGGTACCACATTTGGAGGCTCCGCCTACGAAGGATGCTTCAGAATGAATCTCGGATGCCCAAAAGAAATGCTTCTCGAAGGGCTTCATAGAATTGCAGAAACAATTAAATAGACACACAATAATGATGAAAAGAGTATTACTTATGACCATGGTTGCCCTGTTTGCTGTGGGATGCAGCGGCAGCAAAACGACCGAGAACACCCGCCAAGGTGTCATCACCCTGACACACGTCAACGACTTTGAAGAGCTGGTGAATCAGAAACAAATCAGAGTTATTGATGTACGTACACCACACGAATATGCGGAAGGTCACATAGCCGGGGCAGAAAACATCGATGTACAGAAACCCGACTTCATCGAACGTCTACGGCCCAAGGGGACCATTGCCGTTTATTGCCGCACGGGTCGTCGCAGCCATCAGGCCGCCATGCTCATTGCAGAACAGGGGCACAACGTCTACGACCTAGGGGGTGGCATTATGGCATGGATGCAATCGGGCAAGCCTACTGTGCGATAGGCCCGATAAACGTAAAAAACAAGGGAAACACTTTGCTGCGTTTCCCTTGTTTTTTTATCTCACTTCATACAGGGGTATCCTGTAGCGTGTAGAGTTGTGTCCGAAGTTGTGTACATAGCCCACCGTAAGGCTCGGCAATCCCACCCCGAAGAAGTGTCCGGAAGGACCAGTTCCACCTCCCACTCCTGGAGCCACCATAACATAGCGTAGGTCCATATAGATATCACTCTTGCGGCCTAAATAGTAGCGGAACATCATTCCGAAATTGGCTGCAATGTCGAATCTAGGATGGTCGTAGCGCCACACAGGACCTGCTCCAATATATGGCAAAAGGTTGAATTTCACGCCACGCCCACGCATCATCAGCTGACTGACGTTGAGCATCACATCGGCATGAAGGAATGTGTATCGATAGTCTTTCGAGGGTGCCTGTTGCACGGTATCGTACTGCTCGTGTGCAGTCAATCCGTTCAGTACAAATCTGACAGACCAGAAATTGCTGAAGTTGCGACCGGCCATAATCTCTGGAGCCCATCCCAGCATCGACAGTCCACCACGATTCTCGTTGGTGAAGATGTCGAATGCAGAATAGTTGGGGCCTATACCCAATGCAAAAAACCAGTCCTCTCCCCTACTACGTGTATAGTGGACTGTGCGCCGGTGGAACGGATCTGAACCCTGTCTGAGGTTGATTCCAATTCCGAAGTTATGGATAAAGTTGTCTCCATTGTAGGACATAAAGCCCTGCGGCAAGAAGAAACATTTGTATTGCAGGAATATATCCATATAATTATTGATACGCATGGGTGCCTGCAATCCCATTGCCATATAGAAAGAGTTGTCTTTCGTCGAGGCTTCATCGGACGATACATTGTCGCCCATCACCCACATACCTCCCATACCTAGCATGACATAAAAGGGGACAGGATACAGGAAGTTCTTGTTGTATAGATGGAAGAAGGTAGAATTGACGTCCCATTTAAAGTCGGCTCCAGCTGTAACGAAGGTGTTACCATCGTTCATAATGCCGTTTACGTCAAGCTGGATAGCCAGTGGTTCGGCCAGCCATACACCTCCTGTTAGGCCAATCGAGGGAGCACCAAACGAGGACTCGCCATCGTGGGCAAACAGAGAAGCGCCCGCATTGAGGGAACCATAGAATGTGTTGGGATACACGATCCCATCGTTTTCTTGTGCACTCACTCCCATAACGAAGAGGGCCGAGAGGAGCGTCAATACTATTTTCTTCATCTTGTTCTATTATTATTGCAGTCGTTGTCTGCCTTTCTGTATCGCTGTGGACACTACTAGCACGGCAACGACTGCAGGGTTGTGTCAATTATGCGTTGGCTCGCTCGGCAAACTCCTTGGCACTCACCTTCTCTATCGTGGGTTTAAGCTGTGCCTTGAAGATCTTGGCGAGGTTGTCTGCATAGAGACGGTCGACCACCTGTTGGATGTTTTTGCGGTCGGCTGCGATGCTGCGAGCGGCCTGCTCGAGGCGCTGCTCGATTTGCTCTTTTGTTTCACCATCGCTGGGGCGGTCGCCTTGACGGAGGATGTCTTTGATATAGTCCACTATCTGGTTGCTGGTGGGTTCGACTGGCTGAATGGCCTCCAGCTTGCTCTCAATCAGTTCCCACTTGAGCGAGGGGACGAACTTTTCGTTCCAATCGGCCTCGATGCTTTCCGGGGTGAGGTCTTTATCGCCACGCGAGGCAAACCAGCGTTTCAGGAAGTCCTCGGGAAGCGGTGCACTGAATTGGTCGACCAAAGCCTTGCGAACCTGATTGACATACAGGTAGTCGCTCTGTTGTGCATTCTGCTTTTCGAACTCCTTCTTCATGGCTTTTGTGAAGGCATCGGCATCTTTGATGTTCTGATCGGGGAATACCTTCTTGAACAACTCCTCGTTCACCTCGTGCGGAATGATGCGCGAGATGCCACTAAGGGTGAGTTCGACATCGGATTTGAACTTCTTAGCGGTGGCATTATCGACCCGTAGGGCGTGTTCTATCTCACTAGCAGCAAAGGCTTTCGCCATGTTGAAGACGATTTTGTCCTCGGCTTTTTTGCCCTCGAAGAGAGGTAGCATCTCTTCGTCTTTCAGATTCAACAGGTTGAGGCTGACAAATGTATCCACTCCGCCCTCTTTCACAGCACCTTTCTTATCAAGCTCGACCAATTTACCATACACGATATCGCCCTTGCCTACGGTTTCGGGGGTTTCGAATTTGCCGTAACGGTTGCTCACGCTGCTTATCTCGTTCTCCACCTCTTTGGCGGTCACTTTAATCTGATTGTAGACCACATCGATCTTGCTCCAGTCGATGTCGAATTCTGGTGCTATAGCCACATTGAAATAGAAGGTGAAGTCGCTCTGCTTGCCAAAGTCCACCTCGCCGGTCTTCTCATCGTCGCTCATCGGCATGCCGAGAATGTGAAGTTTCTCATCGTCGATATATTTAAACAGACTGCTATTCAACTCATTCTGGACTGCATCGCCCACGATGGCGGCCTTATACATGCGTTGAATCAGACCCATCGGGGCCATTCCCTTGCGGAATCCGGGTACTGTGGCTTTCTTCTGATAGTCTTTCAACTGTTTGTTGACTTCCTCCATGTAGTCTTTTTCCTCAATATCAACCTTGATACGGAGCTCCAAATCACTTAAATTCTCTCTTGTGATATTCATCTGTTTGTTTAATTTATTGATTTTTAGTATTCTCTAATTATCTGTGAAAATGCAAAAATACATAAAATAATTCATATATCTGATACTTTTTTTTCGTACTGCTCATTCTTTTAATTTCATTTCTGGTTTTGAAGGCATTTATTCAACAATGGGATGGAACTGAATACAACCCACTGACGGTCTAGTATATTACCCTATCAACACCGTACTTCATCCGTACATGAACCGTAGATGAACCGTAGATGCACCGTGATTTTACGTATCGGTACCGCAGCGAGTACTACGAAAGTGCGAAAGGGGGTAGAAAAGAATATCTACCTGACACAACTTTTGGCTGTTGTTCAGGAGATTGGAGATGATATAAAGGATAATCTTACTGCTATTCGAACCCCACTCCCAGCTGTCCTATCAAATACTGCAGGCCATCCGGAGGCACCATCGACGAATCGGATGCCACATGTCTATACAGTTGTGTGCGTCGGGCTCCATATATTCCCACCCCGCCTCGGATATTGGTGTAGGAGGTAATCGACTGGTCGAGGACTGATGTGTTGTCGATTTCGTTCATGTATACATTCAGGTCCTCGTCGCACGCTGTAAGATATAGGTCGACCGCATTGACAAGGCGCTTGGGGGCTGGATCGTCTTTCAGTGCTTCCTTGATGTTGCTGAGGAAGGCGTCGCGCGAGTAGGTGGTATTGAGACGAGCCTGACTGTTGCCGGATGTAACCACACTGCATTTTAGGTCCAGGTGGAGGGTGTCGCCATACTCGATATAGTAGAACCGGATGATGGGTTGGTAGCGACGGGCGTTGGCCAGTTGGTTCCATTCGAGAGTGAAAGCCGAAGTGCCGCCAGAGGAGGCTACGAATTTAAACCTATCGTAGGCATTGGGTTTGGTGAAGAGTGCGAGACTGGTATCCTTGATAATCAAGGGTATCGAATCGGTGCTGGCTATCAATGTACCATCCGACGTTCTGTGGACTTCGATTTTGTATAAGTTGCGCTCGTTCAGTGGTGCGTCGGTGTAGTAGAGCGGCTGACTAATGGAGGCAAAGTCACCCTGCCGATGGTCGCGTTCGGTATACAGCAGTGGGATGGTCTCTTGCAGTGTCCCATTTCGGTAGGCCAGCAGGCTGACGCTGATGCTACCCTGAGGATAGTTGATCGAGTCGCTAATCGACCCAAACTGATATATACTACCCTCGCCTAGAAAGCATTTCTGCACTCGCACCCAGGTGGTGTCTAGATCCTGATCCAGCATGCAATACACCACAGGGGTCTCTTTCCACTTGGCATTGGGCGAGAACTCGACTTCGCAGCCCACCAGTATCTGTAGCATTGCCAGCATTAATATGGCTCCACAATATCTTTTTTTCGTCATCGGTGTATTCTTTAGGTTTATCTATTTGCTTTTTCGTGCACTTCCAATTCATCCATCAGAAGCCACGGTTTCAGTCCTTTGCCACGATGCCATGCCGGTATGGTGGCAAGGGTGCTAGGCAGTATCTTCATGTATCCCACCTGGGGGCGATCTATCGCAATATGCAACTCCACCACTCGCGAGCCGCTCTCGTCGGACGAGGACGGGTCGAATCCTACCTCGGCCCGCACAGTATCAGTATAGTGCTCGCCATCTTGCGACAAGACGACAGCGACCTTTTGGGGTGCGAAAGCCCAGGTTTCGGGGGCATGTGCATATCGGACGACGATGGATTCAACATCGATTGGGCGAGCCAACTGGATGGTGGTCGCAACCTCGCCTCCGGCAAATCCTACCCATCCGCGCGAGAAATCGTCCGCCGTGCCTCTAATGCCGTCGAATAAGAGGGTGTCGGTTCCAACATTGTAGGGGGTGTTGGGACGACGCGAGAAGGTGGTCTTGACGATATAATCGTAATTGAATCTGCGGGTGGAGGTGAACGATGGCGGCATGTCTTTTGCAAATGCTCGGGCTTTAACGGTAGTGGTGGTGCCGATGGAGATCGGCTTGGCATACAGGGGAGACTGCGGGGTAGGCTCAGAGCCGTCGAGTGTATATCTGATTTCGCAAGGTTGGGACGACGTGATGGTCACCTCCAGCGGCTGCGAGAAACGAATTGCAGAGGAGGAAATAACGGGTGGGGCAAGTGTGCCTACGGTCAGCCTCGGATATTCATACCCAGCCTGGGTTGCAAGATTGGCTCGTTGGCATTTGCCAATGTGCAGTCTGAAGCTAGTGTCGCTGAGTGGGTACAGCTCCAGATGGTCTGCCTCTATCTTCATCGCTACATGCTCATGTAGCACTTCTATCAACGTCGACTCGTCGCCTACGAGCAGAGCACACCAGCGTACATCCTGCCGGAGCATAGGGGAAAACCGATCTGTATATATACCCACGATGCCCGAGTTGTGCCCCTTGATGCAGACCTCGCGGTCCATGCCGAACCATTCGACACTGTCGGCACGTTGACGGACAATTAGGTAAGGCCTCAGAGCATCGTGCCGAGTTCGTCCAGCGGCAGGAGCGATGCTATAGTCAAACACCACATCGTTGGCACCAAATACTGTTTGTGTACAACGTACATCGCAGAGCAACTCGTTGTCAGCTGTCACATATCGCAGCATCCGGTCCTTGCAGAGGGTATTATCGTCAGGCTTGCGTACCAATTCCCCTACCACTTCGCAACGGACACTGTCGTATCCGACAAAAGACAGGTCGACGGGGAGGGTAAACAGAGATGAATCAGGAGCAGTCGTAATCCTTTTTGTCTCACCTCGTCCACTTTTGGTCTTGAGAGGGAAAGAGACCGAACCTATATGGGCACTGCCCTGGTTGAGCATCGTTGAAGGGGTTCTCATATCGAATCGCACAAAAAGCTCCTCGCCTTGTTGCAACTCGACGGCGGGAATTCTGACAATAGCCTTGTCGCTTCCACCGACCGGAACGGCCACTGGCAAATCTCCACCAGTAATGAAGGGTTTCATGTTGGTAAAGATGTTGTATTCTATTATGCTATTGCCAAATCCCGTAAAATCATTACGATTATATACCACAAACTCGCCCTCGTCGGGAAGGAGTTTGGTCATTTTCACATCAAAGGGACCGAACAGTTGCTTCAAATCGGCCAGTGCAACTGCATCGATAGGCCATTCCGCCACAAACACTCCCTGCACACTGTGCGACTCCACAAAGGGCCATATTGTCTCAAGATTGGAGAACTGGTCGCCATGTACCGCTTTCATTACCATACAGGGACGCTCACCGGATTTGGCTACATACTGCTTAAGGGCATTGGGATCGTGAAGAATAGGAGCAATCACATCCGTTGCATCGCCAAAGTCGGCGGCTGGGAATATGACGGGTCTGTATGTTTCCTGTGCCTTCAGTCGCTTGTATGCCGAAGACATACATATCCCATTGTCTGTTGTCGAGCCTAGACACCAAGCGATGATGCTGGTCTGGTTCTTATATTTCCCGTACAAATTGTCCACCCTCCGCTCGAAGAGTGGTATGTAGTCGGAATTGGTTGCCACTGCCTGGTTTTGGTTAGATACAGGGTGGAGGTTGGCATCTGCTATAACATACAGTCCATATCGGTCGCACAGATTGTAGAAATAGGGGTCGATGGGAGAGTTGATGGCTGTTCGTACGGCATTCACATTATTGCCTTTCATGGCAATAATATCTTTCAACATACGTTCGTGGCCATCTGTTTCATTGTCGTACTCTTGGCCATATATCACACCCTTCAGTGTGATTGCCTTGCCGTTTAGGAGCAATTGTCCGTTTTTTATCTCAATCCTTCGAAAGCCAAAGTGGGTTCCAATCAGCTCCTCTTCGTTCATTTTTTCATCACGAAGACGGATTGTTAAGTAATACAGTGTGGGGGATTCTGCATTCCATGGGTTTACGCTCGGGCATGTATACGACATCTCAACCGTGTTTTCACTACGACCGTTGAAGACCACCCACTTCCCCATCCTTCCTACATTCTTACCTGACGGATCCAGGATCTCGGCTTCCAGATAGTACTTTCCTTTCTTTTTTCCACAGAATACTTCCGCAGAAATGTTTACAATACCTTGGTGTGTATTTGCATCGTAATCTGCCTGCAGATTGTAGTCGGAAACATTTGGGTCGCTTTTGAAAAGCAAATAGGGCATGCCGTGGAGCCCCACCCTAGTATCTTGGTTTTCGAGCAAGAGCCCATTGCCATACTTTAAGGCATCAATTGTTATAGTATTGACCTTCTTATACTGCAGGTAGTCGTCGAGCAAGAACTCGTTCCAATGGCGTGAATCGTCGGCCATGCCAACTTCTTTCCCGTTCACCTTCACACTAATCGAGTAGGCTCCACGCACATTGATGTATACATGATAGTCTGACCAAGACCCCTCCACCTCCAGCTGTCGGATGTAGCGAACCGACGAATCCTTCTCCACCACATCCCATCCCTCGTCGAGAGACATGTAGTATGGCGACTCTTGATAGTTACCACGCATCATTTCACCGACGTTGTCGAATGCTGTCACATCGGTGCGTGACCTCAATACCTCCTGTGCTGACGCACAAAGAGAGCATAAGAATAGCAAGATCAGAAAGCTGATGCCTTTGCGCATGTTTCAAATCAGTTGCTGAAGTAGAATGTGGCACCCGCTGTCAGAACATGTAACACCACCGGAGGAGATACTAACGACGTGCCTTCTATATCGCGACGATGAACATGATTCATTTGCAAGAAGCGGTATCCCACATGTCCTGCCACCGCCATGTGGCGAGTGATTGCATAGCGTGCACCCACTTCCAGGCCAAGATACAGGCCACCTTCTTCTATTGTGCTGCTCACAGGTGTAGCTTCTGACGATGCACCAAGTGGAAGTGTGTAGCCCGACTGAATCACCGTATAAGGGGTTATACGGGCACGGGTGAAGTGGCTTCGCAATTCTACGAAAAGAGGCATCTGCCTATATGCACCCGTCGGATCGGCGACATAGGTAAAGCCTAGGCCCACCGCAGCCTCCTTCCGAAAGCTGAATCCTGCTGTAACACTGGGCATGAAGCACGACAGGGTGTCGCCAATCACATCAAACTCGTCGGGCGTTCTGTTAATATTCATTCCGTATGACATATCGCCCGTGACGTATACACCATGCCATTGAAACTCTATGTGGCGTTGTGCTTGCACAATACCACATAGAGCCACCATAGCAACAGCGCTTAAAAGAAACTTTTTCACTGTATTAAGAATTAAGCATTCATCGGCTTGAGGTCGGGGCTGATAATGAGGGTAGCCTCTGTAGCAGCTTGAACCTGTTCGACGGTGAATTCGGGATTAATCTCTGTCAGCATGATACCTTTCGGCGTGATTTCCATTACTCCCATTTCGGTAATAATCATATTCACTTGACCCTTGGCTGTTAGCGGCAACGTGCATTTCTTCAATATCTTGGGGTTACCCTTTGCCGTATGTTCCATTGCCAGGATCACCTTTTTGGCACCTACCAGAAGGTCCATTGCGCCACCCATGCCTGGTGTCTTCTTTCCAGGAATCATCCAGTTGGCCAGATCGCCCTCTTCATCGACTTGCATGGCACCTAGTACACTGACATCGACATGCCCGCCACGGATGATACCAAACGATGTGGCACTATCGAAAGTGCTGGCACCCTCGATGGGGGTCACATATCCACCGCCTGCATTGATGAACCAGGGGTCTTCCTTGCCCTCTTCGGGAGTGGGACCCATTCCGATCATACCGTTTTCACTCTGCAATACCACCTTGACACCAGCTGGCAAATAGTTGGGGATCAGTGTCGGTAACCCAATACCCAGATTGACGACGTCACCATCATGCAACTCCTTGGCTGCACGTTTAGCGATGAAAGGTTTGATTTCTTCTTTTGTCATGATTATTTATTTTACTAGTTGTTTTATTATCAATTACATCACATTAACGTGGCTCAGGCTCATTTCCAGCCACGATTGACCATTTCTTGAGCCACAAACGATGCCACATCGTCGGCATAGGTATTGGCACCAAATCCCGCATCGTAGCCCAACTCTTTGGCCAGTTCATGGCTAATGCGTGGGCCACCGCATACCAGTATCACCTTGTCGCGCAATCCCTCGGCCTCCAGCATCTCCACCAATTCGGTCATATTCTTAATGTGGACATCTTTCTGTGTGACCGTTTGACTGACGAGCAGGGCATCTGCATGCAACTCTATCGCCTTGGCGATAAACTCATCGTTGGGCACTTGGCTACCCAAGTTGTAGGCATCGATCATATCGTAGCGTTCCAGGCCATAGTGTCCGGCATAGCCTTTCATATTCATGATGGCATCGATGCCGACCGTGTGGGCATCCGTACCGGTCGAGGCACCGACGCAGACTATCTTCCTGCCGATGTGTTCTCTTATATACTCGTCGCACTCCTTCATCTCCATCGTGGTGCTCTCCACCTTGGGGACGTGAATGTTGGTATAGTCGACCGTGTGCGTCAGCGAACCATAGCAATTCATGAAGCAGAATCCCTCTGTCAGCTCCTTTTGGTACACCACCAACGGATTTTCGAAACCCATCTTTTTTAGCAGTTGCTTGGCTGCTTCTTCCGCTTCGGCACCGGCAGGCACCGGCAGGGTGAAACTCAGCTGCACCTTGCCGTCGTTCATTGTGTCGCCGTATGGCTTTATCTTGGTGAGGTCTAGGGTTTTGTCGTAGTCCTTCGCCTCCATCGAGTACAAACCTTCGCTCATCTTATTTCTTTCCTTTCATAAGTTCAACAAACGGGTTAAAATAATGTTCGCCCTTCAGTGTAACGCCATCCAGTCCTTTTCCACCATTCTTGGGGCGTTTCACATTGGCAAAGATGCCTTTCTCCAATGCCGAGAAGAGGCCTTCGTTCTCCATCGCCTCCAGCAGTTCGGTGGCCTTATGAAGCACTTCCTGTGCACGGCTCATGATTATACCGCCCTCCTTAAATTCCACTTCCTCTCCAATATCACGCATATTGTTGAAGATGTATTTGGCGTTTTCTATACTCAGATAGCGGTCGCTCATGAAGGGGGTGTGAATGGCTTCTGTAGGCATGCCCAAAAGCTGCAATCCCTGGTGTGTCCACTGGCCAATCACATTGAACAAAGCATCCTGAATATGCCCTCTGAAGATGTTGCCTGTCATAAACTTGGTGGGAGGCATATACTTGAGTGGGGCATTCGGAAATATCTCTCGAAGCATCTGTGCCTGTGCCAACTCATAAAGGAAACCATTGGTCAGCGACGGATCCATCTCGAATGCGTGTCCCAGTCCCTGCTGTTCGCTTGGAAGGCCAGCCATAAATGCCAGCTGCTCGTTGATAAAGTCGCTCGCCAGCACAGTGTGTGCCTCCTCGTAGGCATCGGCGGTGGTCAGATAGTTGTCCTCGCCAGTATTGATGATGACCCCTGCAAAACCATTAATGATGCGGGAGAAGTACTGATCGATCAGTGTGCGCTGCATATTGATGTCGCGGAAGAGGATACCGTACAGTGCATCATTGAGCATCACATCCAATCCCTCCAGCGCGCCCATGGCGGCAATCTCTGGCATACATAGGCCGGAACAGTAGTTGCACAGGCGGATATATCGGCCCACTTCTTCGCCCACCTCGTCCAAGGCTTTCCGCATGATTCGAAAGTTCTCCTGCGTAGCGAACGTGCCTCCAAACCCTTCGGTAGTGGCGCCATAGGGCACATAGTCGAGCAACGACTGGCCGGTGGTACGGATCACAGCGATAATGTCGGCACCCTGCCGCGCACCAGCCTGGGCCTGAACCACATCCTCATAGATATTACCCGTAGCAACAATGATATATAGATATGGCTTCGAGCCCTCGCCGATGGTCTCGATATATCGCTCGCGGCGCAAGCGATTGCCTCTCACTCGCTCGATAGTTTGCGAAATCACAGGAGCCAAAACCTTGTCTATTTCACTCTTGGGATGGATCGGCAGCTGGGTAATATCCAACCTGCCGGCACTGATAGCCTCGGCTATCTGTTGCGGACTAAGCGATGTTTCTACCATAGCGTTGCCCACGTAGAACATCACTCCCTGACCAAGAACGCCCTTGCTCTTGAGCGACTCCACCACCACATTGGGCATCGGCACCTCATTCTCGTCAACTCCATCAATGCCTAAAAAACGGCATAACGTACGTTCCACGGCCACCGTGGTATAGTCTTCCACAAAATCCTGCACCTGCCCAGCTATGTTTCTTGCCACTGAACGTGCATGCTCAACCTCAGCAAAATCAAGGCCTACTTTACTTTTCTGCATCGTATAACTGTTAGATAGTAATTTGACTTTTACACATTTTTTCGAACTGCAAAGATACAACTTTTTTTCCAATTTGAGCAATTATTTTTTCAACCATACTCTCTATTCTTTAATCTAAACCCCTTATCGCTGCATCATCCACATCGTTCATCATACCATCCATACACTATGGTTAGAAATCTTATACTCCATTTTGGATTTCATTTAGTTTCTTTCTATAGAAGCAGTCATAAACTCCATCATAGCTCATCCATCTCCGCCATCTCTCCCCGTCGTATCACAAATGGGAACACCACTCACCGTGTGGTCTCAACGTTTTGATATTTAGCCAGATAATGCTCATATGCGATTATAAACACCTGTAATACAACCCCATCCACCTACCTGCACCGTACTTCATCCGTACATGCACCGTACATGCACCGTAGATGAACCGTGACAGCCGTGTGCCAGCACGGACTTTTGGCGGAGCATCCACGGTGCATTTACTTTGAATCCTGCCGTTTAGGATACCTCACACAGTGTCGTCGTTTGAAAAATAATTTTGTCAGTTAAAAAAATATGTGTAATTTTGCACCGTCGAAGTAATGTCAAATGTACATCTACACGACGTAAAAAATAAATCCGAATATTATAAACCTTATCTTATACATTATGAAAAAGATATTTTTTTTAGTGATAGCAGTGCTCTATGGATTTGGGCAATTGCAGCTACAGGCCCAGACCGACACGACACACTATGGCGACCCGTGGATATGGGTCGAACCCGCAAGCAGCAAACTAGGCAAGATGGTAAGCCATTGCAAGGACTCGACTGTATACGGACATTGGGACACCGTTACCCACCCGTGGGACGAATGGATTATCGATTCTACCGTCTACTTCATTAATAAATCAAAACATCCGGCTGGAGTGTCTTGTAATACCTATTATGGATTCCCCTATAGTGATACCGTCTCTAAGACAATATATGGCATAGCAATTCCCATGCTAGTACATGACCTCGACACCGATAGTTATTGGAAGTTATGGAAGGAAACAGAATACATTGATGAAAAGAATATATGTGGGCGTAGAGAGGGCGACAGCGGTTATTGGGCATGCATTGCAAAGCCTGGATTTAAATTCAATAATGTCCTCAGATACTATTCGATAGAAGAATCGGTACGGATGGGGCCCAAAATGATGACTGACGAGATAGACAAACTCATCGGTGGAACGGGTCAACTCCGCCGCACCTGTTTTATCTACGATTATGATACCACGGAACCGGAAGTGTTTCGACACGACACAGCGGAACTGCTTGAAATGTATTTCGACAAACCATACGAATACAAGGCAGGAGACACCATCTACGCATCCATCAAGCATAATTATATTGCAGGATACAATCTTGCAACGAGGATGATTTTTCCTTTTGTTGCGGAATATCCAAAATTATGGGGGAATAACAACTATAAGTATAAAAGACACGTGGGCTGGATTGGGTATGGTGGTAAGGACTACTACATGAGTGTCTCCGACGACTCAATCTTTGCTTACAAAGTAGGTGATAATATATATTCTCCTTATACTTTTCCTATCGTAAAGCTGCGCTGCAGCACGCCGAGGGATTGGAGCATGACGACGGCGGCGGACTCGGCGGTGCTGACATGGCAGCACTTCGACGGGGCCGAGGGCTACGAGCTGATGGTGAACAACATCACCCAGTGCGACAGCTCGGTGCTCCTCATCAGCGACCCCGACGCTGTGCAGCACACCCTGCAGGGGCTGGACAGTAGCAGCTACTACCACGTGCGGCTGCGTAAGCTCTGCCGCTATGCCACACCCACCTACGACACCATCGTGCCTAGCGACTGGACCGAGGTGTTCACCATCGGCAATCCCACTCCCCCCTGCGACACCACCGACACCACCATTGTAGACACCACCATCGTGGATACCACCGGCATACACCTAGCCGGCAGCCTGCGCCTCGAGCTGCAGCCCAACCCCGCCAGCGACATGGTGGAGCTGACGCTGGATGCCCCCGACGGAGGCCGGCTGACGCTGACCGACCTGGCAGGCCGCGAAGTGCTGCAGATGGCCATCCCCGCCCCGACCACCACCCTGCACCTCGACATCCACACCCTGCCCGCCGGAGCCTACCTGCTGAAGGTATCTACCCCCAATGGCACTGCCACTCGCAGGCTGCTGGTGCAGTGAGGAACACTGACTCACACGTTTGAATGTCTATATTGAAGATCGTGTCCCACCAGCCTATGAAAGAAAGACTGGTGGGACACCTCTTGTATTACAAATCTCATGCTTTCCATGTTATTGCATCGCCAACCACCGAAACTCTTGTCCACCAGAATCCCCTGTATATGAACATAAAGAATCTAGCGATGAAATTATTTTTACATCCACACAATAAAAACGCCGTTTTGATGTTTTAAAGAACATATATAAAATAAACGACAATGAAAAAAGTATTTATGCTAGCCGTGGCCATGATGTTCACCTTAGGTGGAATGGTGGCACAAAACTCTTTCAAGGGAATTGTAAAATACCAAGTTGAATCGACTGGAGCCGTATCGATCGACCTACCTGAAGAAGTCCGCAATGCGGAAATAAAAGTGAGTGGTAACGACATGTTCACCAAAAGCCCGATTTTCTGTTCCGGCATGACCGAGGCCATACTGGTCCAGAACCTCACCACCACCAGTTGCCAAAACCTAAGTCAGTTGCTGGGCTATCTTCGTAGCCAAGACTTCGAGTTTACATACCAAGGCACTGGCAAGATAATGGTCAAGTCCACCAACAAAGAGAGCGACTTCGATAGCGTTGACATCAAAGATGAAGAGCCCGGACACTTCTACTATGAGTATGTAGACGGCGAGACAAAAGTCATCGCTGGCTTCACTGCCAAGAAGATGATCCGTCACCAATTCGACGATGAGGGCGTAGACCATCAGATGGAGATGTGGTACAGTGATGAAATTGGTCCTAAAATCAACGTGCTCTTCGGAGGCATTAAAGGTATGCCCTTGCAGTGCACCATGGATGCTGGCGAGGATCGCGCCATCACCTATACCGCCACCGAGATAGTGAATGGCAAGGTGAAAGAGGCCGACTTCCTGCTACCTTATGGCTACGAGACATTGACCGACGAAGAGATGGAGACACTAGGCACCGAGCTGAACGATGCCATCGAACTGCTACAAGGCGAATAACAACACAAGTAACGTCCCTAATACACAAAGATAGAAAGTGGCCAAAGCAAAGAAGAAACTGAAAACCACTACCCATAAAGGCAAGTCCGCCCCCAAAAAGAAAGGGAGCGGCTTTGTCGCATTTCTACGTAGCAAACGCTTTGCCCACATACGCGGTGCACTGTATATCCTATTCTCAATCTTTCTAGTCATCTCCCTAGTGGGATTCTACGCCACCTCTGCACATGGAGGATGGTTGGGAGTGGTAGGATACAGGATGGCAGAATTCTTCTGCACCCACCTGTTTGGAATCGGCTCGTTCGGCATCGCGCTGCTCTTTTTTGTGTACGGGGTGCGGCTGTGGGATGTGGTAGTGCTACCTTGGTGGAAGACCTTTGGGTGCACACTCTTCTGGATGCTATGGACATCACTCACACTAGGCTATATCGGTGGAGCATGGGTGCACACGGCCAACTTTGAGAACTATGCTGGCATCGGAATACAACTAGCCGAACCGCTCGATCGGTGGATTAGCTGGTGGACATTGGTGATACTTGCATTTCTTGCCATCATCTTCTTAGTGCTTGTCCACAAGATGGAACTACCTCGCCTCAATCTCACAAATATAGATGTCAAAGGAGCCCTTAAGTCGATAGAGAAAGACATCGTGGATGCCGTTGAGGACCATGCCGACCACGACCGACTAGGAGTGGAACCCACCACCAGTACCGCTCAGCCTCCCTCTCAACAGGCAGAACACGACACTACATTCGAGCAGGAAGCCGAACGGCTATTCCATCAAACCACTACAGGGTCAGAGACCGATAATGATGATGCTCCTGCATTCAGTATCGACGACGAGTTTGAACGAATCAACGCTCGTGCACGCGGAGAACAAGATAGCCAAACAGATGAGTCCTCTACACCTCAAAATGGGGACATCAATTTCACCATCGACGAGACACACCAACACATCAGTACACCCACCACAACGAGCGAAAATGTGGAGTCTGACGGATCCGCAGAGGAAACAGAAGAATTTGAGCCCGACGACTATCGCCAACACTATGGCATCGATGAGCCGTACGACCCCCACCTGGACCTCAAGGACTATCAAATGCCAGGCACCGACCTGCTGGACGACAGCGAGGTGAGAAACGAGAAAGTAAGCAAAGAGGAACTGATCGCCAACAAGGATCGCATTGTGCAAACACTGCGCGACTATGGAATAGAGATTACAGACATCACCGCCATACCAGGCCCTACCGTCACCCTTTACAAAATAAAACCAGCCCCAGGAGTCAGAATCAGCAAGATAAAGGGGTTGGAAAACGACATAGCACTCTCGCTGGCCGCATTAGGAATCAGAATCATTGCCCCCATACCTGGCGAGAGCAACGTAGGAATCGAGGTACCCAATGCCAAACCGCAAATAGTGAGCATGAAAACCATGCTTGAGAGCGCCGCTTTTCGCGACAGCAAGATGGAACTTCCGATTGCTTTTGGCAAAACCATATCGAACGAGTGTTTTGTAACGGACCTTGCTAAAATGCCACACCTGCTCATGGCCGGAGCTACGGGTACTGGTAAATCAGTAGGATTGAACGCAGTGCTAGCATCACTGCTCTACAAGAAACACCCATCGGAACTGAAGCTCGTGTTGGTTGATCCTAAGAAGGTCGAATTCTCACTCTATTCTGCCCTCGAACGTCACTACTTGGCCAAAATGCCCGATGAGGAAGAAGCTGTTATCACCGACGTCAAGAAAGTGGTGCGAACACTCAATTCGTTATGTATCGAAATGGATAGCCGATACGACCTATTGAAGCAGGCAAAAGTCAGAAAGATAACAGAATATAACGAGAAGTTCTGCAAGCGTATGCTCAATCCCGCCAACGGACATCGATTCTTGCCTTATATCGTGGTGGTCATCGACGAGTTTGGCGACCTGATTATGACAGCGGGCAAAGAAGTGGAACTACCCATCGCACGTTTGGCTCAATTGGCTCGAGCTGTCGGCATCCATCTGATCATCGCCACCCAACGCCCCACCACCAACATCATTACCGGCACCATCAAAGCCAACTTCCCTGCACGAGTGGCATTTAGGGTAACAAGCGGTATCGACAGCAAGACCATTTTAGATACTGGCGGTGCACAACAACTGATTGGACGTGGCGATATGCTGATTTCACTATCTGGAAAAGATATGGTCCGACTTCAGTGCGCCCTCATCGACACTCCCGAAATTGAACGTCTAGTACGCTTCATCGGCGACCAACGAGGCTATCCAGAAGGATTCGAATTGCCAGAATACCTAGACGAGAACGAAGAGCCGAACAAAGAGTTCGATGCCAAATCCAAAGACGAATATTTCAACGATGCCGCACGACTTGTAGTCAGCTCTCAGTTCGGTAGCACCTCGCTATTGCAACGTAAACTACAACTAGGATACAATCGTGCGGGACGCATTATAGACCAACTAGAAGCAGCCGGAATTGTGGGGCCGAGCAACGGAAGCAAGCCTCGCGATGTGCTGATACACGACGAACTGACGCTTGAAGAATTGTTAAAATCACTATAGTGTAAACAATATGAAACCAAAATTAAACAAACATCACAGGGGAATTCTGGCCATTGGAGCACTTCTGCTACTGCTAATCCCCATCAGCTGCGACAAGGCAAAAACTTGCCGCTGTTCAGTGATTGGCACCAACCAGGTGAGGATTATTAAAATTGAGAAGGGTTCATGCGAAGCTCTGCATGTATACCTTGACCATAACAGCGTCGACAGCCTTAAAGTCGATTCTCTGTTATGCACAAGCTATGAGTTTGCCATCGACAGTATTTTTAAAGAACAATAGTCATGAAAAAAAGGATTATACCTGCTATCGTCGTTTTTGCATGCCTGATAGCGGCAGGATGTGGCAAAGAGAAACAGTGTATCTGTTATTACGATGATGTGGATGCCTATTATGAAAAGTACATTTTTGTGGGTCCGGGACTAAACTGTTCAGATATCAGCGAGGTATCTTACGAGAACCGCATCACAACAGAGGAAGGTTCGCACACCCTACAACGAAGCGATATACATCAGGTTCACTGTCGCGATGCACACAACATCTAACCTATATAAGTGGTTACATTGGATGATAAGGATACTGCTGTCTGCAGTATTTATTGTATCGTCATTAGCAAAACTAGTTGCCATTGATGATTTTGAACTATATGTATACAGCTACGGGTTCTTCTCGCTGAACACTTGCTATCTATTAGCTAGATTATGCATTGGCATCGAATTACTAATAGGCATAATGATTGGAATAGGTTGGTATTATCGAATAGTGAACATATCGACATTCATCATTCTGATTTTTTTCAGTCTATTTCTATGCTACGCAATCCTTAATGGTCGTACAGAGTCATGCCAATGCATGGGGAAATTAGTTGAGCTCCCCCCCTCTCTATCACTACTAAAAAATGCCATCCTACTAATTATTATTCTTGTATATTCAAGATACACTCCTCCACAAAATGAGAATCAAAAACATAAAAGATTGAAGGGGGTCATTTCTATTGCCATAATAATCATTGCCTTAGCTCTACCATTCTGCATTTCCATACCAGATAATTGGATGTTCGGGCATGAAGATTCTCTGTATAACAAAGAATTACTACAAAAAACGGCCAATGAAATGAATCTAGACGAAGGGCATATGCTAGTGGCATTTGTAACGCAAGGATGTCCTTATTGCAGAATGACCCGCGAGAAACTTAACTATATTGCAACCAGAAATAATTTATCCTCAGACAAAATCCGCTATATTGAGCCTTTCGACATTGGTACAGATCTCTTTATACAGATTACCTATGGAAATCGCCCCCTTGTGGTGCTGTTAGACAATGGAATGCCAACCACCACATATCATTATCGAAACATTAACGAGAAAGAAGTTACCTCCTGGCTACAGGATTTTAAACAATAAACTCGAACATTTAACATATTAAATATATATTAATCATAATTTAAAGTAAACAACATGAGTGGATTCTTTGGTGCTGTATGCGAAAACCCATGCATTACAGACTTATTTTATGGTACTGATTATCATTCTCATCTGGGTACCAAAAGAGCAGGAATGGCGACATTCGATGGACAGCAACCCCATCAAAACATTCACAATATTCAAAACTCCCATTTCCGTCCAAAATTCAGCAAGGATCTTGAAGAAATGAAAGGCAACGTGGGAATTGGCGTCATCAGTGACACTGAGGCTCAGCCGGTAATGGTAAACTCACACTTAGGCCGATTCGCGATCTGCACTGTGTCAAAGATAAATAACATCAACGAATTGGAGCAGGAATGTCTATTGAAACATCAACAGTTTACCGATCTTTCAATGGGCAAAACAAACCCAACAGAACTAGTTGCTCTGCTAATATCCCAAGGTGAAGACTTCGTAAATGGTATTGAAAATGTATATCAAAAGGTGAAAGGGTCATGCTCAATGCTTATTCTGACACCTGACGGCATCATTGCAGCTCGTGATAGATATGGACGTACGCCTATTGTTATTGGACGACGAGGAAATGACTATGCCATTGCCAGCGAAAGCCATAGCTACGTGAACCTAGGTTATGAAACATGCCGCTTTGTTGGTCCAGGTGAAGTGGTGAAAATCACAGTAGACGGAGGTATAAAAGTATTACGTACAGCAGAAGAAAGAAATCAAATTTGCTCCTTCCTTTGGATTTACTATGGGTATCCGTGCACCGAATATGAAGGAATTAACACAGAAGAAGTACGTTACAATCTAGGAAAGATTATGGGCGAGCACGATGATGTTCCTGCCGACTTTGTGAGTCCTATTCCCGATAGCGGAATCGGAATGGCACTAGGATACAGTAACGGACGAAGAATTCCATATAAAAGAGGACTTTTAAAGTATACACCCACTTGGAGCCGGTCTTTCATGCCTGTCAATCAAGCAGACCGCTCTTTAGTAGCAAAAATGAAGCTAATTCCCAGTCGTGCAGTTCTTCAAGGTAAAGATGTTGTTTTCTGCGACGACTCCATTGTTCGTGGCACACAATTGAGGGACAATGTAAAAATGCTTTATGACTTTGGGGCAAAAAGTGTACACGTACGTATCAGTTGCCCACCACTCGTCCACGGATGTACATTCCTCAATTTTAGTGAGAGTAAAACCGACCGTGAATTAATTACCCGTCGCGTAATAGAGGAATTGGAAGATGGTAAAATACGGAATCTTGACGCATACCATGACCACACAACACCAGAATATGCAAAAATGATTGAAGTAATCAGGCAGCATATTGGTGTTGATTCCCTTAAATTCAACACAATAGACGATGTCTGTCAGGCAATTGGTCTGAATAAAGAAAACATTTGTACTCATTGCTTCGACTCCAGTAGCTACGGCGATTAAACAATAAGATCATTTCCAAATGAACAACAAAAGGGGTAAGATAATAATAGTTCGACATACACTACAGCTTGCTGTTCTTTGTTTCGTCTTCACATTATCACTTTCAAAAGGACAAACTCAGGGTCAAACAATACTAAGTGTTGCTGATATTATTAGCAACTATGGAATTGACTCCTCATGGGTAAATGACACATCAAACATTGCCCATTATCTAGAGAATCAACCACAAAATTACGTTGAACTTACCAACTTTTGTGTCACAATTAGAACTCGTGCCAATGCTGCCATTCGTTCTCTTGAACACGACTATGAGTTTCGTGATAGCCTGCTTTGGATAGACAGTACAACAGTACTCTCTGACTATTCTATATACGAACATCGACTGCAGATACTTTCTGACTATTTGGGCCGGATGAGTATTAAATACAGCCGTCTTGAGCAGCAACGAATTGCGGAGGAGAAAGAACTTGCTCGTAAAAGAGCAATCGAAGAAGCAGAGAGAGCACAAGCAGAGCGTAACCTGCGAGCTTCAGATCTTCGTTCCAGCATTGATCTTCACCACCGGTCTATCATCAGCATATGTGATGGTATGGGTATAACCGACAAGACAAAGCTTAAACAGTTGAAGTCCTTATACTACTCATATCTGATGGTTTATAATAAGTATGATCTTTCAAAAGGGGATGCCACAGAAGAGAGCATTTCTCAGTTAGACCAACTCAATGCATTTCAGAATGATTTACTAGAAAACGTACTAGGAGCAAACTCACTTTTAAACCAAATAGAAAACTTTAAGAACATCCTCAAACTACGTTGCGAAAAAGAAAATGGTGATATCTACCGATCATACTCGAAAGTATTTAAACATACCAATATTCCTGTATCATTTGCCGATCTCCGCGAATATGAAGATTACACCTCTCGTCTCCGTACGATGGTTAATGTGCAACAACGTTACCTTCAAACAATCGATCTACGGGCAGCAATAGCTAATGGGACTGAGAATATTGTATCCACATACGGAAAAAAATATCGAGACGAAGCCGCCTCTTATCGGGAAGTACTTCGAACGATAGACCAACTTCCTTCTTTTACTGGTAATGCTGAAAGCATTATCTTCATTCAAAATCTAGATGCATTTGTAGATGCACAACAGATTTATTTAGACTTATATCCTCGTTTTGAAGATATTGCTGCTCGTGGCGACAGCATCATGTCACAAAAGATTTTTTCCGATGTAGCATCTGCATATAAAAACGTACAATCTCAATTACATCCACTCCCTACATTCAAGGACCGCCAGGGCGCTGAGTTATTTGAACAACAACTGGACGATGTCGTAGCCGTACAACAACAATACCTTAAAGTTCTTTCTTTACGTCGTCAAATTGCCCGGAACGATGATAGTCTAGTAAATAATCGCAAAAATGACCGCATCCTTGCCAACGGCTACCGTCTATTACGCAAGCAAACAAATCTTCAACCGTCATTTTCCACAGTCGACAGAGGAAGAAGTTTTATTGATATTCTCGATGGTTACCTCGAAATGCAACAGCTTTGCCTAACAACGATGCATAAGCTTGAAAAAATCAAATACAATGAGAAAAGAATAAACGACAAAGACTACCCATACACCAACATCCGGAAAGCATATAGCCGAATGTATAAAGCATACCAAGGTATTGATGAAATTACCAATACCGAAGATTTACGGAGGTACGATCGCCAATGCGACTACATTATTTCTATGCAGAATGCATTCATCAACACACTGCAAAGCCCCATGGCTTCTGATAATGATGCAAAACTTAGAAAAGAAACGAACATTGAAAATATAAAACTAGTTATCAATTTAAAATAACAATCACTATGAGAAAGACAGCCATTCTATTATTCGCACTATTCTCAACTACTCTAGCCTTTGCCCGTCCTGTCGATTTAAATTCAGAACTACAACTGGCACAAAACTTTTGGCATTATTCACTTGGTCAACGAAGCACATTGCAACATATCGCATGTGATAAATACGACAATATCCTTCTATTCACTTCTCATGATGGGGGATTCATCATTATGCCTTCCGACGATGCAGTACAACCAGTTCTAGGATATTCCACTACTCAAAAACTAGACATCAACAATCTCCCCATTCAGCTCGAGGAACTATTAAACCATTATAATGAACAAATAGAACTCATTCAGCAATTAGGACTTACACCTTCCGAAAGGACACAATCCTTAAGGAAACAATTGCAGATGAAAGTAATCGTGAAAGGTGGTGACAGCATCGAACCATTGTTAGAGACGCTTTGGGATCAAGATCCTTACTATAACGACTTGTGTCCAACCAACACCGTTGCTGGATGTGCCGCAATAGCCCAGGCACAGGTGATGCGCTACTGGAAATGGCCCATCATTGGAAAAGGAAGCCATAAATACAAATACAATGGTCAAATTCTCAGTGCCGACTTTGGCAATACTGTTTATCAATGGGATCTTATGCCTTCACAATTAGATTACACATCTTCTGATAAGGAAATCGAGGCTACCGCCACTCTAATCTACCATATCGGTGTAGGATTGGAAATGAGCTACAATTCAGCAGCCAATGGTGGTAGTGGTGCTATAGGATTCATCGAAACGCCTGGCTACCCCAGCATCAATAACTCTCTAAAAGACTATTTCTACTATAAAGAAGACATGCAGGTCATTTCCAAATCCAGCGGATATAACGATAGTACCTGGGCTGTTGCTCTTATCGATGATCTAAAAAAGAAACATCCAATCGTCTATACTGGTCATTCCACCGCAGGTGGACATGCCTTTGTCTGCGACGGATACGAGACACGCCTTGATGACGTATATTTCCATTTTAACTTTGGATGGAGTGGAATAGGTGACGGATACTTTACTGTCAAAGACATCTGCCCCAATGTCAGTCCAACTGGCGAAGTCGGTCAAACCTACCATTTTAACTACAGCAACCAAGCCCTGCTGAATTGTGTACCGGACTATAGTATGCATGTTGACAAGGATACAATATCATTCTTTAGCAATGGTGGAGTGGATTCAATCCGGTTATCTACCAATCCAACGTCTGAAACAGCCTGGACAGTATCCTGCGAGCAGTCTTGGATTAGCATTGCCGACACTTCTCTCGGTGTATATAACAGAATCAGTGTGACAGCCGATGAAAACACCACAGGCATCGATCGCACTGCCACCATTACCATATCGCAAGGTCTTGAATCCGCTACTATCAAAGTGCTACAAAAAGGGTTCTCCTCATCCGAACTGTGCTCATTGACGGTCGAGATGGAATCCACAAAAGGAAACGGATGGCGCAAAGGAGCCCACCTATCGTTCGAAGGACTGGATGGTTATCCGTATGGAACAGCCGCACTCGAAGATGGATTCGATAGCATTGCCACCATCCTTGTCGCACCACACGACATCAATGCCGTGTTCCACCATGCAGGCATTTCTGACTATGAAATCAACTATCGTATCAAGAATTCTTATGGAGAAACACTTGTCGAAGTAACAAATGCCTACAAAAATGGAGATACCCACTTCCTCGAATGGCCTTGTGCACATGTTGGTATCGATAAGTCCAAATCTGCTGGAATAATAATCGCTCCCAATCCAGTCCTCGACCAGCTCACTATCAGCGGCATCGCATCTGGCGAACAAATATCACTTCTGGATATGACTGGTCGCCACCTTATTCAAAGCTTCTCCAACGAGCCCACTCTCAATATCGATATGAGACATCTTCCCGCAGGAGTCTATGTTCTCCTAGTAGGCGAAACCATTCATAAGATTATAAAGCAGTAGAACAAACCACTTCTAAAAACAAAGGCGGAACGCTTAATGCAGTTCCGCCTTTTTAAAATAAATCTATATAATCTTTATTTCTTCACAGGAATTGCCTCGAGCGTAGCAACAAGATAATCATAGAATTTCTTTGCACTTGGAATGTTGCAACGCTCATCGGGGCTATGGGGACTTTGAAGCGTCGGTCCGAAGGAAATCATTTCCATATCAGGATACTTACCTCCAAGCAAACCACACTCTAAGCCAGCGTGAATAGCCATCACTGCAGGTTCTTTCTTGTAGAGTTTCTTGTAGGTAGCCTTCATCGTTTTCAGTAATTGGCTCTCCATGTTGGGCTTCCAACCAGGATATGCACCCGACAATTGGCACTTGCCACCACAAAGTTCTGCCAAACAAACCAATCGCTCGCCAAGGGCATCCTTTGCACTGTCCACACTCGAACGCAACAGAGCCTTCACAGTGAAGTTCTTGCTCGATGTGGTCTTCGTTATAGCGATGTTGAGCGATGTCTCCACCAGTCCTTCCATATCCTTACTCATACGGATCACACCATTCGGAACGATCATCATCATATTGATAATCTTCTGTGTGCAAGCATCGGTCATAACGGTGGGATTCATGCGCACCTTTTCGTACTTCATATAGAAATCTGGTTCTACCGAAGCCAACTCCTTCTTCACCCAGCCTGCTACCTTTTCGAACTCTTTCAAAATGCATGCTTCATGCTCTTTGGGGAAAGCGATCACAGCCTCAGCATCTCGTGGTATGGCGTTACGCATATTGCCACCCTCGACACTGATCAGTCGCAGACCACATTCGGCCACCCAACGAAGGTGACGGAACATAATCTTATTGGCATTGGCACGACCGGTATTGATTTCCATGCCACTGTGTCCGCCTTTCAATCCACCAATACAGAGGCGATAAGCCACCATACCACGCGGAGCCTTCTCTGTCTCGTAGGGTATTGTCATAGTGGCATCCAGTCCGCCTGCGCATCCGACATATAGTTCGCCCTCGGTCTCACTATCAAGGTTGAGAAGATAGTCACCGTGCAGTTCCCCCTTCTTCAAGCCAAATGCACCGGTCATTCCGGTTTCCTCATCGGTAGTGATTAGTGCTTCCAGTGGGCCGTGTTTCACCGTCTTAGAGGCAAAAATTGCCATAATAGCGGCCACACCCATTCCATCGTCAGCACCGAGGGTAGTATCGCAGGCATACACCCAGTCGTCTACAATGCGGGTCTCGATGGGATCTTTCAAAAAGTCATGTTTCTTGCCGGCACGAGCTTGCGGAACCATATCCATGTGAGCCTGCAAGACCACGGGATGCACTTTCTCCATTCCCTTGGTGGCAGGTTTGCTCATGATCACATTCCCGATTCCATCCACGCGGCACTCTATTTTGTTCTTTTTTGCCCAATCTACTAGGAAAGCACGCACTTTCTCTTCGTGTTTCGAGGGGCGGGGTTGACGTGTAAGGGAGTAGAAATTACTCCACAACTCTTTGGGTTCAAGATCCTTAATTGTCATAGCGTTTTATTTTTATGTTGTTATATTCCTATCTTTTCGAATTTGCAAATATACACATTTTTTGTTACTGTGCACAATTATTTTTTATTTCCATTCATCGAGAGGCGCATTCTCTCCTCCATACTGAGGTCGAGGTGCTGCCGATCTATATACGACAGAATATCCTCACAGCACCTTCTCATCGCGTCCATTTCTTTCTGACCTTTTCTGCTGTGTCCATCCGACTCGAAGTCGATCATCGTCGCCACTGTAAAATCCGACAGCAGTTCATCCATATAGGCTGCGTGCTCTTCTGCCAAGAGGTCACCTTCGTTTGCATGCCCTGCACCTGTAAAGTCATCGTAGATTCTTTCACATACAAACTCTGCATTTTCTCCTTTCACTATCAGCAGTTTGTCGCCCGCTTGCCAAGGGCTGTGCTGAGCCAAAACAGGTCGTTCGGTCAGAAAATACTTGGTGTGCCCCACCCTATCGTGATACAGAAAGAATGGCCACGGTGTGCCGTCCAGACACATATCGTCCAAACGCATCAACTCGTAGTCGTACAGCCGGTTCAGATGGTCTGCAAAGACATAGCTCGGGCGCCGTGATTGAAAGTGCAGAAATGCCCATCCCTCGAAGGGATAGTCGTCCAATTCAAGTTTGTACTTCATGATTCGAATGGGTTGTCTTTAGAAAAATCGGGCCGATAGTGACTCTGCGACTCCAATTCCTGTATCCACCCGTCGGTCAATCCTAGCTCCACAGCCTTCGCCACCACCTGCTCATATTCCTCTCGGGTGATTGTGCGGCCAAGGGCATCGGGTAGGTTCGGTTTGGGTGGATAGTATTGTGCCATCAGCGACAAATGAAGCCCCAATGGGAATTCCTCTGACAGCCACTCCAAACAATGTATCGAATTGTCCACTGCCGCTGGAAGCACCAGGTGTCGCACCACCATGCCCCTGTAGGCCACCCCGTCGGCCACCTTCAGCCCTCCTCCTACCTGTCGTCGCATCTCGGCGATGGCCGCTTTTGCCACCTCCGGATAGTCTGTCGCATTGCTGTACCGACCAGCCAGTTCCGCATCGGCATATTTCAAGTCCGGCAGGTAGACATCCACCCATCCTTCCAATTGTCGCAGGGTCTCCACACGTTCGTATCCACTGCTGTTATACACCACCGTAGGCTCAAAGCCTCTCTTGTGCACCTCTTCCACTATCGCAGGCACACGGTCGGCATAGTGGGCAGCAGTCACCATTCCCAGCATACCGCTACTCTGTGGCAGCAGTTCGCATATTCGGTCCACCACCTCGCCTACTGTCCGGAAGTGTATGTCGGCCTCGGCCACATGGCGTCCGCTGATGTCCCCATTTTGGCAATATATGCACTGCAGGTTGCAGTGGGCAAAGAAGACATTGACTATACCCCTAGTGCCACTAATAGGCGGTTCCTCACCCCTATGCAGGCACACGGCGGCCACCTCCATTCTGTCGTCGCTTGCACCACAGAATCCCATCCCCTCTTTTCCACGTGCCTTGCATCCTCGGGGACACAGTCCACATGCACCCTCTACTCCCATTCGCAATAGGAATAGTATTGGGTATTTGCCTGATACCTCATATTGTCACACGATCCCCCTCCCATGGCATCCACTTCGTCGGGAGTGAAATAGTACACAAAACCATTGTATCCGCTGCAGGCACAGCGTTTATAGCACGATGTCATGGCAAGGCACACTACGGCCAGCAGCGCAATCCAAATCCGTTTCCTTTTCATTGTCTATGCATAATACGTTTCACTATCGGTTGCCAAAGGCTACGCTCTCTCCACATCACCACCGCCACATATACCAAGAGCACCACCGTATTGATAGCCAACCTAAGATACACATTGTCGGGCTTTACTATCACGGTGATGGCATACAGTGCCATAGCTAGCACAAAATAGATGGCTATCTCGCCCACCGGATACGGCACGGGATTCTTCTTCTGTCCTATCAAGTAGCTCTGCAACACGCATACCCCATAGCCCGCCAGTCCACCCCACGCACAGGCCATATATCCTATTTTAGGCACAAAGATGATGTTGACCGCCACCAGCACAGCACATCCAATAGCACTCATCAGAGCACCCCACCATGTCTGTCCGTTCAGTTTGTACCAAAACGAGAGGTTGAAATAGATACCCATCAGAATCTCTGCCATCATCACTATGGGAATGGCCGGCAATGCCTCGCGATAGTCTGGCCCCACAAAGTGTTGGAATAGATCGATATAGCACATCACCGCCAAAAAAGCCAGCAGGGTGAACATGATGAAATACTTGGTGGCCAATGCCTGTGTCTCCTTGCTCTGCTTGTCGCGTTGTCCTCCGAACACAAAGGGCTCGTAGGCATAGCGGAAAGCTTGTGTGATAAGGGCCATCAGCATAGCTATCTTCACACAGGCACCATAGATACCCAGTTGCACCCGTCCCTCCTCGCCAGGCAAGAGCAGCGGCAGCAATATCTTGTCTGCTACCTGATTGAATATACCCACTATGCCAAACAGCAGCAGCGGCCAGGCATACTTGAGCATCTGTTTCAGAAGCGGGAAGTGGAAATCCGACAGCCCATAGTCCTTTAACTCCTTAGCAAACCCGAAGGTGACCACAGCAGTACAAAACAGGTTGATGTAGAATATGTACTTCACATTGTTGGCCTCGTCGTACCAGCCCATCCACGACAGGTGGCTCCAATGCGGTGCCACCAAGAATATGAATAGGGTAAGCACTACTGTAAGCAGGATAAAGCCCATCTTCAATGCAAAAAACTTCCAGGCCTTACCGTCTAGTCGAAGCCGGTCGAAGAGAATGGCCTGGAAAGCATCCAGCGCCACCACAATCGCCATCACCTGTATATATTCCGGATGGTCGGCATAGTCCATTGCTGTGCTAATAGGACCAATAAACAGCACAACCAATGCGACAAACACCATTGCCACTGTCCCCACAGCTGTTAGCGCAGTGCTGAACACCCTCCGTCGGTCTGTTCCCTCTCGATTGGAATAGTAGAAAAAAGTCGTCTCCATGCCGAAAGTGAGTATCACAAGCAGCAGGGCGGTGTAGGCATATACATTGGTCACCACTCCATACCCACCCGAAGCAGCACTGATATGGTAAGTATATACAGGTACTAGCAGGTAGTTCAAAAACCTGCCCACAATGCTACTCAGCCCATAGACGACCGAGTCGGAAAAAAGCTTCTTCAAATTAGCCATAACAACGACATAACGCTTCCTCTCCTTCTTTATTGTGTCTACCAATGGCAAAATCTGAACATTGCAGACGAACTATTAGTTGCCGACACTCTCTCCTATCCGTTCATTCCCCCCATCGCAGACTATCCGCACTTTAATCATACATGCAACGCACTAAATGTCTGTCACATAGCGAACATACATAAACATAAATACCTATAATTCAGCCCCATCCACCTACCACAACCGTACTTCATCCGTACATGCACCGTACATGCACCGTAGATGAACCGTGACTGCCGTGTGCCAGCACGGACTTTTGGCGGAGAATCCACATTGCATACACTCCGGATCCTGCCTTGTAGGGCAACGAAAAAAGTGTCGTTGGTTGAAAAAAAATTTTGTCAGTTTTAAAAATATGTGTATTTTTGCATCGTCGAAGTAATGTCAAAAGTACATCTGCTTGACGTAAAAAAAATATTTGTAGACATATTAACCTAATCCTATACACTATGAAAAAGTTAGCATTAATAACGATAGCAGTGATCTATGGCTTGGGGCAATTGCAGCTACAGGCCCAGACCGACACGACGCACTATGGCGATTCGTGGATATGGGTTGAGCCCTTGGACAGCAAAGTGGGTAAGATGGTAACTAAATGTAAAAGTACTAAAGAATGCGGGCATTGGGATACCGTTACCAATCCTTGGCCACAGTGGATTATTGATTCTATTGTCGATGCCAGGGATATCTATTGGAATATTTATGGCACATTTGCCGGTACTTTCTATGGATTCCCATATAGTGATACCGTCTCACAGACGATATATGGCATAGCGATTCCGATGCTGGTGTATGACCTAGACACCGACTGGTATTGGAAATATTGGAAAGAAACACAACATATTGATGAAAAAAATGTATGTGGCCGTAGAGAGGGCGACAGTGGCATTTGGGCAGGTATAACAAAGCCTGTAAAAACAATCAATGAACGCAACGAAAAAATCTATGTGTTTGAGGAATCGGTACGATTGGGACCTAAGATGCTGACCGACGAGATAGATAAACTCATCGGCGGAACGGGTCAACTCCGCCGCACCTGTTTTATGTACGATTACGACACCACAGAGCCAGAAATGTATCGTCACGACACGGTGGAACTGCTCGAAATGTATTTCGACAAGCCCTACGAATACAAGGCAGGAGACACCATCTACGCATCCTACTTGCATAATTACCCTGCAGGATACGATCTTGCAACGAGAATTATTTTCCCCTTTGTTGCAGATCATCCTAAATTAAAGACTAGCAAGTATAAGAATAAAAGACAAGTAGGGGCGAGTGGGTATGGTGGATTAAATGGTGAAGAGATCGATATAAGTGTTACCGACGATACTCTCTATGGTGGAAACCCAGGAACTACAGAAACACCTCAAACTTTCCCCATAATAAAGTTGCGCTGCAGCACGCCGAGGGATTGGAGCATGACGACGGCGGCGGACTCGGCGGTGCTGACATGGCAGCACTTCGACGGGGCTGAGGGCTACGAGCTGATGGTGAACAACATCACCCAGTGCGACAGCTCGGTGCTCCTCATCAGCGACCCCGACGCTGTGCAGCACACCCTGCAGGGGCTGGACAGCAACAGCTACTACCACGTGCGGCTGCGTAAGCTATGCCGCTATGCCACACCCACCTACGACACCATCGTGCCTAGCGACTGGACCGAGGTGTTCACCATCGGCAATCCCACTCCCCCCTGCGACACCACCGACACCACCATTGTAGACACCACCATCGTGGATACCACCGGCATACACCTAGCCGGCAGCCTGCGCCTCGAGCTGCAGCCCAACCCCGCCAGCGACATGGTGGAGCTGACGCTGGATGCCCCCGACGGTGGCCGGCTGACACTGACCGACCTGGCAGGCCGCGAAGTGCTGCAGATGGCCATCCCAGCTCCGACCACCACCCTGCACCTCGACATCCACACCCTGCCCGCCGGAGCATACATGCTAAAAGTGTCCACCCCCAATGGCACCGCATCCCGCAGGCTGCTGGTGCAATAGAGGAATACTGACTCACTCTATATTGAAGATCGTGTTCCACCAGCCTATGAAAGAAAGACTGGTGGGACTTCCTATATTATCCACATCCTCACTCTGCATCTCCACAATCACCTATATGCCTCTCTTAAACTGCATTAGAAAGCCTAAATGCCGAGGTTGAGCCTACTGCTAAAAACAAAATCGGTTTCGTACAATAAAAGAGGAGCAGATGAGTTATTAAAACATACTAAATTGTTTTTATGATGGAAAGAAAAAAGGTGTACGTCGGCATGAGTGCCGATATGATTCATCCGGGTCATCTCAATATAATACACGAGGCGATGAAATTGGGAAGCGTCACAGTCGGAGTGCTGACCGATGCCGCTATAGCCAGCTATAAACGACTGCCATACCTCACCTACGAGCAACGGGCCGAGATAGTAAGCAATATAAAAGGAGTGGATCGAGTGGTACCACAAACCACACTCGATTATGTACCCAATTTGCTCGAATTGCGGCCAGACTATGTGGTGCATGGCGACGATTGGAAGGAAGGAGTGCAGCAGAAAACACGTCAACGCATCATCGATGTGATGAAGGAATGGGGTGGACAGGTGATAGACATTCCCTATACGCATGGCATCAGCAGCACCGCCATGAACCAGCGCCTAAAAGAGATAGGTACGACCCCCGAAGTGCGTATGAAACGGCTACGCAGACTGATAGGGGCAAAGAAGATCGTGCGTATATTGGAGAGTCACAGTGGACTGACGGGCTTGATAATAGAAAATACGTCGGTGATGATAAACGGCAAGAAAGAAGAGTTTGACGGTATGTGGGCAAGTAGCCTAACCGACAGCACCAGCAAGGGCAAGCCCGATATAGAGGCTGTGGACATCACCACTCGATTGCACGATCTGAACGATGCACTCGAAGTCACCACCAAGCCCATCATCTTCGATGGCGATACAGGCGGCAAAGTGGAACACTTCGTGTTTACAGTGCGTACATTGGAACGCTTGGGAATATCGGCAGTAATAATAGAGGACAAAGTGGGCCTGAAGCAGAATTCGCTGTTTGGTACCGATGCTGTGCAGACGCAAGACACCATCGAGGGATTCTGTGCCAAAATAAAGGCAGGAAAGAATGCACAGATTACGGACGATTTTATGATTATTGCCCGAGTGGAAAGCCTTATAGCCGGTAAGCCGGTAGAGGATGCTTTAGAGCGTGCGCATGCCTATGTGTCTGCTGGAGCCGATGGTATCATGATACACAGCAAGAACAAAGATGGTATGGACATCAAGGAATTCTGCGAACGTTTCCGTGAATCCGATGTGTCGACCCCCATCGTGGCCGTCCCCACCACCTATAATCAATTCACAGAAGACGAGCTAGCAGGTTGGGGTATCAATGTGGTGATCTATGCCAACCATTTGCTTAGAGCAGCATATCCGGCCATGGTAGAATGTGCCAAGAGTATATTAACTCATCGGCGCAGTCTAGAGGCAAGCGATCAGTATTGTATGCCCATCAAAGAAATACTTACACTTATTCCAGGAAGCAAGAAATGATATCGCCTGAACATTTTATAGAAACCCTTCGCAATGCCGACATTGATTTCTATGCAGGAGTGCCCGACAGCCTCTTGAAGAATGTGTGTGCCTATATAACAGACCATCTCGATGCTAGTCACCACATTATTGCAGCCAACGAGGGGGCAGCAATAAGTTTGGCTGCTGGACACTATCTGGCAACAGGTCGTGTAGCATGCGTGTATATGCAGAACAGCGGACAGGGAAATGCCATCAATCCGCTGGCATCGCTCACGGATAAAGAGGTGTACCATATTCCATTGCTACTGCTTATCGGCTGGCGTGGCCGTCCCGGTGTACACGACGAGCCGCAACATGTGAAGCAAGGAAAGATCACTACAGGTCTACTCAATGTGATGGGCATAAACTACGAAGTGCTGTCCAAAGAAGAGGATCAGGCAATCAAACAGCTGGATAAGGCAGTGTCGGCCTTGAAGCGTGGAGAGACGTTTGCCCTGGTTGTGGAGAAAGACACCTTCGAAGAGTATCGACTGCAGCATCCCGTAATCTCTACCTATACAATGCATCGGGAAGATGCTATCCAGGTGGTAGCGGATGCTATAGATGAAAGGGATGTGATAGTGAGTACCACAGGAATGATAAGCAGAGAGCTTTTCGAATACCGAAGTGCAAAAGGAGAAGGTCACGAGCGCGATTTTTTGACAGTTGGGTCGATGGGACATGCTTCCCAGATTGCTTTGGGAATAGCACTAGAGCAAAAGACACGCCGTGTGTGGTGCTTTGACGGTGATGGAGCCACACTGATGCACATGGGTTCGATGGCAATAGTGGCTCAACATGCACCATCGAACTATATCCATGTGGTGTTCAATAATGGAGCTCATGACAGCGTTGGTGGCCAACCGACAGTGGGATTGAATATTGATTTGACTGGAGTTGCAAAAGCAGTGGGCTATAAAAATACCTATCGAGTCTGCAGCAAGGAAGAATTGGAAAGCGTGCTAAAAACCATTAAAGAGGAGAGTGGTCCATCGATGATAGAGGTGAGAGTATGCATGGGTAATCGGAAAAACTTAGGTCGCCCCACCACCACTCCGGAGCAAAACAAGATGGCTCTGATGGACTTTCTTAAAAGATAATGCCTATGCAGCAAATACTGAAGGGAATCGACTCGTTGGATGCTATTCTTCAACGAACAGGCATCTCCCGCTATATGCTAGTCTGCGATTCTGCTTTCCCATATTTACCAATCAAGGGCAGGTTTGCTCCGAAAGTGACATTTGACCATTTTACATCAAATCCTCTTTACGAGGACGTTTGTCGCGGTGTGGAAATATTCAATAGCAATAACTGCGATGCTATCGTGGCGGTAGGCGGAGGATCGACAATCGATGTTGCAAAGTGCATCAAATTGTACTGCAGAATGGATTCCAAATGCAACTATCTGGAACAAGAATGTTTCGACAGCAGAATACCGCTTGTGGCCATTCCTACCACAGCGGGAACCGGTAGTGAAAGCACTCGCTACGCAGTCATATACTATAAAGGAACAAAACAGTCGGTGACGCATAGCAGTATTATTCCAGATTATGCTATCTTGGAACACGAATGTCTCAGATCCCTACCACCTTACCAAAAGAAATGTACACTACTGGATGCCTTGAGTCAGGCTATAGAGTCATGGTGGAGTATTAATTCCAATGACAAAAGTATCGATTATAGCAAACAATCCATAGAATTAATTGTCAAGTATCTAAAACGGTATCTCTTTAAATATGACGAGGAGGCGGCAGATGCAATTATGACCGCAGCTAATCTTTCCGGCCAGGCCATCAATATCACTCAAACTACTGCACCGCATGCAATGAGTTATAAGCTAACTTCCATGTATGGATTGCCACATGGTCACGCAGTAGCGATATGTTTGCCAGAGGTTTGGAAATACATGACAGAACACATGAATGAGTGTGTCGATGAACGTGGGCAATCATATCTCGAAAAGGTATTCGATAATATTGCTCAAGCAATGTCATGCCACACAGTGGAGGAGGCAATATTACTATATAAAGACTTGCTGGAAGAGATGAGCATGAAACGTCCAATAAGTGAGACTCGAGAGGCTGATATTAGCTGTTTGACAGTGTCTGTCAACCCTGTGAGATTGAAGAATAATCCAGTGCGTTTAACTGAGGCGTCGATAAGGAATATGTACAATAATATACTTCTATAATGAGAGAACTATTAGTTAAGATAGCCACATTTTTGGGTGTTTACAAATGGGCGATGAAGATAGACAATCGTCTTGAAACAAGAAAACAGAACCGTGCATTTGTGAGATATGGCTTGGAAGCGTTGAGAGAGGCGGTTGCTGCTTCGAACGAGTGTGATAGCCGGTTGTTCCTTGCTTTCGGGTCGCTATTGGGAGCCTATCGTGAGCATGGTTTTATTCCATTTGACTATGATCTTGATACTGGTATGCTGATTGAAGAACGTAAAGAGGAACATGTGAAAGTAATGGAAAAGCACGGTTTTAAACATCTTCGGCAGTTATATATAGGAGGTAGCGGCAGAATATGTGAGGACAAATATGACTATAAGGGGGTGCATATTGATGTTCACTATTTCTATCGCGATAATGAAGGGAATCTTTTATGTGACCTATGCTTGCCGCATGAAAGCAAACCATGGCGTGAAGCCAATGCAACAGACGGTTTTCCATCTATTGTCAGAATGTGTCCAGCTGGAGGATTCAGCAAGAAGCCTTTTATGGGTGTGGAGGTATATATGCCAAATAACACGGAGGAATGGCTACGAACTCTGTATGGCGAGCATTTTATGACTCCAGATCCTCATTGGACCATGTCCGATCATAAGAAACGTTCTATCACATATGGAGAGCGTATGTATCGTCGTCGCCTCACTTAGTCGGTTAGAGTGGCTCTGTATTTGTCAACCATCCTGTCTGCAGAGTATTTTTCCAGAAATACAGTACGCGAATAAGTATTAAATCGAGGACGTGGGGAGTGGATAAAACCATTGATGGCATTAATGAACTCTTTTGCTGTTTGGCAGCAAGCTCCTGCAGCCGAATAGTCTAAGTCATATCCGCTCCATGCTTCAGGAGTACCTATAATATTCTTACCATACATCAGACTCTCACATGTTTTGACTTTCATACCACTTCCCTTGAAGATGGGAAAGACCATGATATCTGCCGCTTCAAACAGTGGACGTAAGTTCGGCACATCACTATATAGTTCAATATCTTTTGACATCCATTCGGCATTACGTAGTTTATCCATTCCTTTGCCAACTATCTGCATTTTGATTTGGACATATGGAAAAACGTTGCGTACGAACCATTCTATACCCTCAATATTTGCAGGGAAATATGCACCTAAAAACATGCACAGAGGAGTGGATGAAATAGAATCTGATGGATATGTATCTTGTAGATAGGTATCAACGAACGAGATTGGTATGATCTGGTCAGCATGTCTACTATATCGACTGTAAAGTATGTCATCATCTCTTTTGCTTAATGTAATTGTTTGGTCAGCATATTTGCAGCAATAGTAGTCATTGCGGTCTGCACAATTGGTTGTTAACCATCGCACAGGGTTAAGTATCGAAGAGTATTTGGAGGCAAAATACACACTCTCCACATTATGAAAAAAGCAAACAATACGTCCTTGGTATTTTATTTCTTTAAGATGTTTTGCAATGATGCCAAAGATGGAGCGATCAACAAATACTACATTATAGTTCTGTGCTTTTTGTACAATAGTCCTCACTCTTTGGGGTGTTAGTCCAAAGTAATAGCCCCATGGCATAAACAATATCCCTTTAGCGTATTCCAGCAAGGTATGCCGTTGGCTTTCGTCGTGGATAAAGACAGTATCCACATTGTTGTCTCCAGCAATCCTTTTTAGAACTTGAAGGTTCTTTTCACTTGCTTGTTCGCCACCTTCAGGAACGCCTTTTGTCTTTTTGTATCTTATGATCAGTATCTTCATCATTCTTCTTTGTTCTGTAATAGAGTATAATTGCCCCTGCTGAGATTAGTATAAGAACGATTGATCCCAAAATGGTGACTGTATCCATCCGGTGGAAAAGAGGTGCTTCGTTGCGAAACTCAATTACATGGTCTCCTGCTGGGACTACCATGGCTCGCAGAATGTAATTAGCACGGACGTATTTCGCTGGTTTCCCATCAATGTAAACACGCCAATCCGGTTCATAATAGACCTCGCTAAATACTGCAAATTGATCGGTAGTAGAATGACTATTGTATTTCACATAGTCAGGGTTGTATGGATGCTGATGTTCCATTGCAATTGTAGCCATGCTATCTGGCACAGGAGTAAAATCGTTCAGGATGTAACCCATTGCCGATTGGTCAACAATAGCAGTGGTTGATGGATCGAAATCGTTGAGAGCCATTATCTCACTGTTGGCATCATCCACCCGTTTGATCTCTCTCACAAACCATACATTTCCAAGTGCATCAGGGTTGCGTTGCACCTGACCCGTCCTGTCAACAAAATACCTTGCATTAAGCATATTAAGTATCTGCATGTTGATATGACGTGAGATATAGAAATCAATAATATCTTGATACCGACGCATCTTGACTGCACTGTATCCACCTATCTGGTGGTGGAATGCAGCTGGCTTGCTATCATTGAATGTATTGGTGGCCATATTGAGGACACGATAGTCTTCGTCACCGAAGTAGGCTGCTTGTTGATCTATTGCCATATCCCATGAGTCGGGACGAAGTTTGAGTTGATTCTCACTGACATATTTACTGTCGTTAAGATAACGACGATCCACACCCCAAAGGTCGAAAGCCACAAGTATAACCAGTATCACACTGAACATCGTTGTCAACCAGGGTTTGGCAGTTGTTTTTTCTGACAAACGAACATATAGCCACATCACAGCAAATGCCAGTACAATAAGGATAATCGACCTCCATGTATCACTTACAAAGAGGGCTTTTCTATCCTGTATAAAGATATTCTGTATCTGTTGCCATTGTGCCCCATACTGAGGAGCCATTTGAGCATCTGAAGCCCCGCTATAGCTAAATCCACCGCATATCACCAACCCTCCAAACAGAAGGATTGCCGATACCCCAGCAGATATATATAGGGCCATTCTTTTCTTCTTGGAATCCACATTGCTACTGAACATTTGCCGGAGACCAAGTATCCCCATCATCACCATTGCAACATTGGCCAATACTAGACTCATGCTTGGTGTACGGAACTTGTTATACATGGGGAGGTGGTTAAATAGCCATTCGTTCAGTGGTAATAAGTTTCTTCCCCACGACATAAGAATGGCTAATACTGTGGCAGCCAGTAGCCACCAGCGTTCGGGGCCTTTCACCATGATGAGACCTAGCAGAAAGAAGAAAACCACAATGGCTCCAAAATACACTGGACCGCTAGTAAAGGGCTGGTCGCCCCAATATAGAGGCATTTGCTCTTGATGGAAAGCTTTATAGGAGGCACTCTCTCTGCTAACGGTCTCGGTACTTCCACCTCCCATTGCACCAGGTACCAACAAGGTATATGTTTCACCCACCCCATAGCTCCACGAGAATGCGTAGTCGATATCCAACCCACTCTTCCGGCCTCCGATCGATGCCGGTTCACCATCATGGTATAGGTCTTCTGGAGTAACAGTGATAGCGTTGCCGCCACGCATGGTGTGCTTGGCATATTGCTGACTGACCATCAAGTTACGCGAATTGCAGGCAAAAGCCAATACACATCCACACAGTAGCACTCCCAATCCTGTTGCAAATTGCCCTATTCGTTTGTCTTTGAGAGCATACACAAAGTGAAACAATCCTAGCAACATGGCTCCAATGATGGTATAATATGTAATTTGTATATGATTGCAGTGTAGCTGTAGCGAAAGAGCAAATACGAATAGCAGCCCGCCCCACAATAAGTCACCCTTGTTTTTTTTGTAACGCAGACATAGAATCATTCCTGCAAATATAGGTGCCATCATTGCTAGCGACCAAGCTTTGGTGATGTGTCCTGCTTCTATGATGATAATATTATAGCTCCCCAAACCGAACGCCAAAGCAGCCAGCAACGATAGCCAGGGAGAGCATCCCAACGCAATCATCGCCACATAGAAACCTATCAGATAGAAGAACAGTACCCCAGCGTTCTCGTCCATTCCCAGCCACTTTAGTGTCAGAATGTTTTTGATGGGTGTAAAGACACTTTTCACCGGAGGATTCCCGCCTACCTGATAGCCAGGCATACCGCTGAACATAGCACTGTTCCAGTGTACGTATTCGCCAGTTTTGGCATGATAATCCTTGGTCTCCTTAACCATCGAGGCATACTTCTGTGTATCGCCCTGGTAAAGTTTTTTCCCATCCAGGATGGGTGAGAAATAAATCAATGCGGCTGCCAACATGATGGCAACGAGTCCCACATGTGTCAATATTTTCTTTTTCATATCCTTCATCTGCAATCGTTTTTCTATTGTTGTTATTTCACTGTCGGGTATTCTACCCTTACATGGTAGATGCTCATCATTTTTTCTTTCAGTATCTTTCTAATTCGGTCGATGTCGCCATAGGACAGAGGGCAGTTGTTAAGCTGGCCAGCCTGTATTTTTCCATCTATCAATTTGTCTATCATCTTATCTGTGGCTTCTTTGGTATGCTGTTTCAAACTGCGGCATGCGGCTTCTACCGTGTCCACTATCATCACCACTGCCGTCTCACGACTGTATGGACGTGGACCAGGATAGCGAAACATCGTCGCGTCAAAATCCCCATCTGGGTGTCGTTCCAACTCCTTGGCATAAAAGTATCCCGTATAGGTCGTCCCATGGTGTGTGCGGATAAAGTCCTGCACCTCGGATGGAAGACGATAGTGACGTGCCAATTCCAGGCCATCAGTCACGTGCGATGTAATGATTTGAGCACTCTCGACATAGTCCAGTTCACTGTGCGGGTTGAAGTCCGATGTTTGGTTCTCGGTGAAATAGATGGGGTTCTTCACCTTTCCTATGTCGTGGTAGAGCGCACCCACTCGGGCCAGTAGTGCATTGCCTCCTATCTCGCTCACGAGGTCTTCTGCTATGTTTGCCACCTGCACCGAGTGTTGGAAAGTTCCCGGAGCCCGACGACTGAGTTCCCGTAAGGCTGGGGTGTTCGTACTGGCTATCTCCATTAGGGTCAAGTTCGTTGTCATGCCAAATAGCTTCTCGAACAAGTAAATCAGTGGATATGCCAAGAGGGTGAGCAGTGCATTCAAGAAGAATATTAGATACTTCTGTACATTCAATGCATGTAGATTAGTGTCTTGACTCAGCACACCACTGGTATAGATAAACGAGTAGCTTAAGAAGATTACTAGTGACAGGGTGAAGAATTGGCTTCTGCGTTCCAAGTTGCGTACTGCTATTATACTCATCATGCCCGTCACCAGCTGGTAGAAGATAAACTCGAACGAATTTGGCACAAGGTTGGCCAGTATAATCACCGTTGTAAGATGAATATAGAGTGCTACTCGCATATCAAAGAAAACACGCATCAGAATAGGCACTATGCACAGTGGCACCAGCAGCACCCAGTCTGCATTTGTCCTTACCATCAAGGCCTCCAGTGATGACATCAGCAGCAGAATCAGCATTACAAAGCTCACCTTGCGATTGTCGTCCAATATCGGGTGTCGGGTATTCTTCAAGAACATATACAAAGCGACAAAGGCGATGATGGCCAGTAGCACTTGTCCTAGCATTTGCCCCCACAAACTGTATCGGTCCGAGAAACGTCGGTCGTTTTCTTGCTCTAGACTCTTTATCATCTGTGCTTTCTCTTCGGTCACCTCCTCCCCTTTGCTCACTATGTGGTCGCCAGCCATCACCATTCTGCTACTGTGGCTCAACTGACTCAGTCGGCTGTCCTCTTCAAGGGCGGTTCGCGTGCGATCTAGTACCAAGTTGGGCTTCAATACGCTGTCTCGAAGCATACCCGCTGGCAGGTCCGACGTAGTGATAAACTCGCGGCTGCGGTGCATCGTACCCACATTACCCTGCAGCAACACAATCTCTCGCCCTTCAATGTTCTCTACGTCAGCCGGAATTTCCAGGTAGCCTATTCGATACACACTGTCCACTTGCCGTTGTAGTGTTTTCTGTAATGTACCGCCCATACTTCGTGCACGCAGCATTGCCCCTTCGCGTGCAGTCGAATCAACACGGTAGTAGAGTATTGCCTTTTGCCGCTCGGCCTCTTGTTGAGCCTCCCGCTCATCAGCCGATAGCAACACGGCATAATCGTACGGAGCCACCAAGTCGGAACCCCTCCATATTGCTCCTACCTTATAATCATAATGAACTCCGTGCTGCTCATGGGGAAATAGAACCACTATCAGCACCGCTGTCAGCAGCATCACCACTACCTTGTATATCAAGGACAGATGCTTCACAGTCGAAGTAATAATATTTCTCATAATTTCATTAAACGAAGTGGTATGACTTTTATTGTTTTCTTGACAATAAAAAACACCACCGTAGACTCAACCTCGGCATTCTGGCTTTCTAATGCAGTCTAAGAGAGGTATATAGTTGATTGTGGAGATGCTGATTGGGGATGTGGATGATATAGGAAGTCCCACCAGTCTTTCTTTCATAGGCTGGTGGAAAACGATCTTCAATATAGAGTGAGTCAGTATTTCTCACTGCACCAGCAGCCTGCGGGATGCAGTGCCGGTGGGAGTGGACACCTTCAGCAGGTAGGCTCCGGCGGGCAGGGTGTGGATGTCGAGGTGCAGGGTGGTGGTCGGGGCGGGGATGGCCATCTGCAGCAGTTGCCCCACAAGGCAGAATCCGGAGTGTATACAGGGAGGATGCTCCGCCAAAGGTCCGTGCCGGCACACGGCTGTCACGGTTCATCTACGGTGCATGTACGGTGCATGTACGGATGAAGTACGGTTGTGGTAGGTGGATGGGGCTGAATATGAAGCTTTTATAGTAATAAAATCCCACTACAATGTTAATACTCAACAGGTTGCAAAAGCATCGATGACTGATTGATAGGCCTTTTCATGAAGAAGAAGGCGTGGTACTGCTAATGCTGATAGCGGGCAACATACAGGGGGACTAGAGAGGAAACTGTGCAATAAAAAAGGAGGGTAAACGTTATCTGTAGGTAAATGCTATCGCGATATGAAAGAACTGGCAATGCACGTGTATGACCTGATGGAGAATTCCACAGCAGCCAACGCAAAGGATATCAAGCTGACCATAGTGGATAGTTTGAAGAATGACGATTTCCATTTCACCATAGAAGACAATGGGAAGGGGATGAGTCCGGAATTTCTAGCCCGCGTCACCGACCCCTACACCACCAGCCGAACCACCCGCAAAGTGGGTCTGGGGCTTCCGCTGATTAAGATGAATACGGAGAATTGCGACGGAGGAATGAAGATAGAGAGCGAACTGGGCAAAGGGACCCGGCTGGAGTTCTGGTTTCGACATTCGCATTGGGATCGTCCCCCGATGGGCGACCTGCCCGGAACGCTGGTGATGTTGCTGTCGGGCCACGAAGACATCCACTTCGTGATTACCTATCGCACCGATGAGGACGAATTCGTGCTAGACACCGACGAACTGCGCGAGGCACTGGGCGGAATGTCTATGGGCGATGTGAGAGTGATGCAGATGGTGAAGGAGATGATAGAAGAGAATCTGAAAGAGATACACGCTAACGAATGAAGCGCATCGGAGTGCTGTCGGACACCCATGGATACCTGCCGCCACAGGTGTTTTCGTTTTTCAAAGATTGCGACGAGGTGTGGCATGCCGGCGACATTGGTCCCGATGTGTTGAACGAGTTGAGGGCTTGGAAAAGCGTGCGAGCAGTGTGGGGGAATTGCGACAGTTTTTCGCTACACTATGAATTGGACGAGCGGGCGTTTTTCGAGGTCGAAGGCCAACGAGTATTCATGACCCACATCGGAGGATGGCCAGGACACTACCCCTACGAGCTACGTCGAAGCCTCGAGTTGGCTCATCCCGACATATTTGTGTGTGGGCACAGCCACATACTGCGGGTGATGTACGACAAGGAGATGGGCTTTCTGCATATCAACCCCGGTGCAGCCGGACGGCAAGGGTTTCACCGTGTGGCCACATTGGTCAGGTTCGTACTCGACCCTCAACCCTCGCAACTGGAAGTTATGGAGTTTCCGAAGATTCCCTCGGCTGAATCTGAGAGATGACCACGCCCGCCACCGTCACCACAACACCTACCACCTTAAGCCACCCAAACCGCTCCTGTCCGATCAGCACAGCTGCTATCAGGGAGAAGATGGGAATGGCATTGTTGAAGATGCACGCTTTGGATGCACCCAACACCCGCACGCCCTGATTGTAGCCTGCATAGGCGAGAGTGGAACAGCAAATGCCCAGCACGAGCAACAGGGCGAGCATTCGCGGACTCCAACTCAACTGAGTTAGGCTGCCTGCATCGGTAATCAGCATCAAGGGTAGGAAATAGATTAGGCCTATCAGATTCTGCCACGTGGTGACGACGATGGGATGATAATGGTCTACCACCTTCACCAGCAGCAGAGTGTACACGATAGCTATTAGCACAGCACCCGCCAGGAAGAGGATACCAGTAGGATTGCCAGCCAGTTGGCCGTCGCCGATAATCATCACCGTCACACCCGTCAGCGACAGAACCACGCCGATAAGGAGGGGCAACCCAATACGCTTGCGATACACTAGCCACACGCCAAAGGGGACGAAGAGGGGAATGGTGGCAATGATCACCGATGCCAACGAGCCGCTCACTAGCTGCACACCGCTAGTCTCGCAAAGATGGTATATGAACGGTTCGCAAAGGGTTAGCAGCAGAAACCACTTGATGTCCTGCTTCTTGATACGTTGTAACTTCCCCGTCAGTGCCAGCATAGGAAACATGACCGCCGTAGCTATTGCCAAACGGAGGGTTATGAGGATAGAGACAGTCATGTGCTGCTCTGTAAGAAACAACTCTTTCGTAAGAATAAAACTGATTCCCCAAAAAACGGTGCTGATGATCAGCACAACATAGGTCAATGATTTTTTCATCAATCAGAAAGGATAATTGATACCAAAATTGGTGACTATCTGGTTAAAACTCCAGTGGGAGGGTCGCCAACGCTTCGACACTTCGTAGCCGGGGTCGTAGAGCGGTATACCAAAATCGACCCGAAGTGTGGCTATACGGACGTTCAGACGTAGGCCTAGACCCACCCCGACAGCCACTTCGCTCGGAATACTATTCCACTTCAATTCGCCACCTGCATACTGACTGGAGGGGTTGAGTAGCCACACATTACCCATATCCGTAAACACTGCGCCCTCTAAGATATTGACGATCGGGAAACGCCCCTCGATATTGACAACCAATTGCAGGTCGCCCACCCGCTCGAGCATATTGTCACCGCTCACATAGCTTCCAGGACCCAACCGTCGCAATTGCCATGCCCGCATAGTGGTGCTACCTCCTCCAAAGAAGCTCTTTTCGTATGGCATGGCGACCGAATTGCCATAAGGTAGGCCCGCACCAAGCATCACTCGAGCGACCACGGAGGAGCGCGTGCCGAAATAGTGGTAATGTGTCCACTCGGCACCCAATCTCACATACTGCGAGAATGGGACGCCAAAGGTCTGTATCACCCCATTGCTGTCCACCGGAGCCTGTACCATGTGACCCAAACCGGACAAAAGATTGCCGGCACTCTCCACTGACAGGTGCAGGTTGTTAAAGTCTATGCGGGTGCCATATTCTTGGTTGGAATAGTTGTAGTCGTAACGTGCACCAAGGATGAAGTGGCTACTGTATTGGTACTTCATACGCAAGTCGTTAATACTGCGGAGTCGTGCGGCAAATGCCTCGTCGAGCGAAAGCATTCTGACATAGGTCAATTCTATGGGGAGTAGCTGGTTGGTAACGCGGCGAGAGTGGCTCCAAGAATAACCAAACGAGGTGTTTGCCAATATGCGTTCGAAGTAGTACCTGTATTGGTAGCTGCCCCCAAGGTTGAGGAGGGTGTGTGGTTTGATGCGTTGCCAGGACAATTGTGAGGTAAAAGGTAATAACAGCACTGGCATATACAAGGAGGCGTCAAGGCCCACCTCGAATGCTGAGAAGTTGTTATAAAAGCCACCCTGAGATCCACCAAAGATTAGTTTTGGGAGTTCGAACAGCAACGATCCCTTCACCTTTAGCTGTTCAGCTCCACCAAAGAGATTCTTATGCTGGTATTCCAACGCCGTTTCAATACCGAGATTGCCGCCTGCAATGAAGCCAACACTGTCGTTACTTCCTAGTGGGGATGCATTAGTAAGCTCGAGCGAAAGCGAAAGCCTCTGCTGTGTAGCACTGATTAGGTGAACCCTAGCATCGACCAACGGCAGGGTATCGCTGGACGATGGCGACTCTACAAAGTCGATATTGACATACTTGAAGTTGCGCAGTTCCAACATCGAGTTGTACGTATTGGTGATGTAGCGCGGCCTATAAGTCATACCAGGGAAGAGCATCAGCGACCGACTAATGGTCTTGGGGCTAATGGACATCGGCCCTGAATGGATGAAGTGGAAGTCTACATTGCGCCTCGGAGTGGGATAGTTGTAGATAAGGGTGTCGTAGTGCACCTTGGAGGCCTGCCGTATGCTGGCGGCACTGTTGGGGTAAATGTATATATTATTGATGTGGTACACCTTAAGATCGGAGGCCGCGACATCCACATCTATACTCAGTCGCGACGATGAATAGGTAGTATCCACAACGAAGGTCACAAGATCGCTCGTAGCACGATAGTATCCTGCTTCGCGCAGGTTGTTCACCAATCGTGCCCTTTCCTGTGCTATATTGTCTTGATTATAGGGGTGTCCGACCTTTAGGAAAGAGCTATTTTTCCACTCGTCGAGCAGTTTGCCGACGGCACTATTGTCGGTTATGTAATTTACTTCGTCGATGATATAGCGTCCTGTAGCCCTTACATGATACCCAATCGTAACATTGTGCGCTGTGGTTTTAAGGGTGTCGAATGTAACCACACTGCCAAAGCACCCCCTCGTCTGCAGCAGTCTCTCCAGTTGCGAGGCAGTACGCTCTGCCTTCGAAGCATCGTATATCCGAGGGGCCTGCCCAAGTCGCCGAAAGTATTTTCCCACAAAACTGTTGTCTTTAGGATTGGCAATGCCATAGACGGCCATACTCACTCGCAGCGGGTCTATACCCAGAAACTTCGAGTTGGGCTTTTGTAGGTAGTAGCTCTTCACTCCTTCCAGTGCCTCCTTCACCTCTGGTGTTACCTCCGAGCCATCGGCCATCTCGACATCGAGTACGTTCTTGTACAGCACATGCTCCCCTTCCGGCACATAACGGTAGGTGTAGCATGAGCTGAAGGCAAGCGTCGCGACGCAGACGAGGATTATATTTCGGGTCTTATTTCTCAATGGTATTCAGTATGATGTCGGTGCTGCCGAGGTTGCGGCGCATGAGTTGCAGGCAAGCATCAGAAGCGGCCTGGTATACTTTGTCGTCGGTAAACCATTTCCGTAGTAGCGACACATCGGGATGGTCGTCCACAGTCATGCCGCCTCCGAGTTCGATGATGTCGTGCGCCTCTTGGAATTTGTGGTAGTTGGGGCCAAAGACGACAGGCTTGCCGTAGGCCACGGCCTCGAGAATGTTGTGGATACCCACGCCGAATCCCCCGCCAATATAGGCCACCATAGCGTATCGGTAGAGCTTGGAGAGGATGCCTATGTTGTCGATGATGAGGATATGGCTAGTCGGACTAGCAGAACTAGTCGAACTAGAAAGTCTAGAATATCTTATGCTGTCGGGGAAAAGGGCTTCGATGCTGCGCAGATGTTCTTCGTGTATCTCGTGTGGTGCAATGATGGTGCGTTCGGGGAACCACTTATTGTCGCCACGCATGCGAGACAGCAATTGCTCGTCGGGCGGCCAGGTGCTTCCCGCCACCAGCACAGGTCCTTCATAATCTTGCAGGAAACGCTCCACCACTGCGTCGGGTTCGGCAGCAGCAGCTATCTGGTGCACTCGGTCGAAACGGGTGTCGCCCGCCTTGCTGCACCGTTCCACTCCGTTTGTCTGCAGCAAGTGCAAGCTCTCGTCGTTCTGCACAAAAATGTGCGTATAGCACCTTCTCAACTGCCGGCGGCACCATCCTCCCCAAGGTTTGAAGAAGTACTGCCCAGGACGGAATATGGCCGAAAAGAGGTAGGTGGGAATGCCACGTCGATGCAGCATGCCCAGGTAGTTGAACCAAAATTCGTACTTGACAAAGAAGGCCACTTCGGGATGTGCCGCATCGAGCAGTCTACGCACCCTACCGGGCAGGTCGGGCGGCAGATAGCAGACGGCATCGGCCTGGCCATAATTCTTGCGCACCTCGTAGCCCGAGGGGGAGAAGAAGGTGAGCAGTATCTGGCTGTCCGGATGCCGCTGGCGGTAGGCCTCGAGCACTGGACGCGCCTGCTCGAACTCACCCAGACTAGCTGCATGGAACCACGCCACCGGGCGCTCGTCCGTCAGTTTGCCCAGGGTCCCGTCCACCTGCTTCCAACCGGCCACCATCTGGCGTGCCCTGGGGTGACCCATCGCGGCAGCCATCCTTATGCCCAACGTGTAGAACCAGATACCGATAGTGTAGAGTATTCGCATGGGATCAATAGTAGTAATAGTCGTATGTCGTTTTACCGGTGAAGGGGAACATCCATGTGATGCGTACTCCTCCCATAAGGTCGAAATAGCTCCCCTTATCCTTGCCATTCAGACCCATCAAATTGTCGATTTGGTAGGGGCGCGACGACCATGTCCAACATTGGCTCAGTTCGAAGTTTATCTTCAGATTGATATAGGTCTGGTAGTTGCTCATATAGATAAAACCCACGCTCTCCGTGAGTATCACCCCGTTGCGCAGGTGGTCGTATAGCTTCTTGTAGTCGCCGTTCAACTGTGCCACTGGTGCTTCGGTGTATTCTTGCGAATACACTGTCTTCTGCATCATCCATCCTCCGCTCAGTTTCAGCAAGATACCCGAATTGGGATTCTTGGGTAGCACTCGGATGATATATCCCACGCCTGGCTTCATCGACAGGCCACGGTTGTAGGCACTCACATTGCCGCTATAGCCCCCCCACCCTATTGCGTCGCCTTCGAAGTTGAACACATGGGGGTATCTTATCGAACGATCTTTCAGATTGTTGCTATACATTCCAAACCATAGGTCGGCATCGAACGTAGCCATCCATCCGTCGGCAAACTTGTAGGCCCAGTCGATGTTGAAGTCGAGATAGGGGCTCTCATAGAGATCCAGCATAGTGCCTCCCGGCAGGCCTGTGCTACTGCCCGAAAACGGAGTCATCACACCCACCGAGAAACCCACCATGTGGCATTCCAGCGTGTCGGGCGAGAGCTTCTCCTGTGCCATTGTACCAGTTGATGCAAGCATCAGAAGCAGTAAGACGATGGTTTTATGTATTTTATTATTTTCTTTCACCTGTATGCAATATTATAATCTATTCCACGTTTAATTAAAAATTAACGTCAGTAGGCCAACTATATTGTGCCTCACTGAATAAAAAATAAGCCGGCCCTCCATCGCAGACAATCCGTCGACAGGATGTTCCGCCACGAATCATTCACGGTGCATCTACGGTTCATCTACGGTGCATGTACGGAGGAAGTACGGTGCAGACACATCGTAGATACTGAAAATGAACAAAATAGAAAAATAAAAAGTACATAACAGACTATGGCAAAAGATTTTCCGAAACGTAGTGAGAACTACTCCGAATGGTATAACGAACTCGTGGTGCGTGCCGACCTAGCCGAGCAGAGTGCTGTGCGCGGCTGTATGGTCATCAAGCCCTATGGCTACGCCATCTGGGAGAAGATGCAGCACCAGCTCGACAGTATGTTTAAGGCCACCGGCCACCAGAACGCCTACTTCCCCCTTTTCATCCCCAAAAGCTTCCTCAGCCGTGAGGCCGAGCACGTCGAAGGCTTTGCCAAGGAGTGCGCCGTGGTGACCCACCACCGCCTGATGAACGCCCCCGACGGCAGCGGTGTCGTCGTCGACCCCAGCGCCAAACTCGAAGAAGAGCTCATCGTCCGCCCCACCTCCGAGACCATCATCTGGAGCACCTATAAGAACTGGATCAAGTCCTATCGCGACCTGCCCATCCTCTGCAACCAGTGGGCCAACGTCGTGCGCTGGGAGATGCGCACCCGCATGTTCCTCCGCACCGCCGAGTTCCTCTGGCAGGAAGGCCACACCGCCCACGCCACCCGCGAGGAGGCCGAGGAGGAGGCCCGCCGCATGCTCGAAGTCTATGCCGAGTTTGTGGAGAAATATATGGCCGTGCCTGTGCTCAAGGGCCACAAGAGCCCCAACGAGCGCTTCGCAGGTGCCCTCGACACCCTCTGCATCGAGGCTATGATGCAGGACGGCAAGGCCCTGCAAGCCGGCACCAGCCACTTCCTGGGACAGAACTTCGCCAAGGCCTTCGAGGTGCAGTTCCTCAACAAGGAGAACAAGCTCGAATACGTATGGGCCACCTCGTGGGGTGTCTCAACCCGCCTGATGGGTGCCCTCATCATGACCCACTCCGACGACAACGGCCTCGTCCTGCCGCCGCATCTGGCCCCCATCCACGTGGCCATCGTCCCCATCTGCAAGAGCGACGAGCAGCAGCGCCAGCTCGACGAGCACATCGCCCCCATCGTCCGTGCACTCGAAGCCAAAGGCCTGGTGGTGAAGTACGACAACCGCCCCGAGTACAAGCCCGGCTGGAAGTTCAACGAGTACGAGTTCAAGGGCGTTCCCGTGCGCCTCGCCATCGGCCCACGCGACCTCGAGAACGGCACCTGCGAGGTCTGCCGCCGCGACACACTGGAGAAGATCACCATGCCCATCGAGGGCATCGCCGACCATGTCTACGACCTCATGGAGCAAATACAGCAGAACCTCTTCAAGAAAGCCGCCGACTTCCGCGCCTCCATGACCCGCCGTGTCGACACCTGGGACGACTTCAAGGTCGAGATCGAGAAGAACGGCTTCCTCCTCTGCCATTGGGACGGCACCCAGGAGACCGAGGAGCGCATCAAGGAAGAGACCAAGGCCACCATCCGCTGCATCCCCTTCGATGCCCCCGAGGAAGAAGGCCGTTGCATCTACAGCGGCAAGCCCTCCCACCGCCGCGTCGTCTTCGCCCGCAGCTACTAATGGTAAGCCTTTGCTTATGAATGCAAAAGGAGCCTCTATAAGGCTCCTTTTTTTATAGCTCAAATATGTTTGAAGTGCGAAAGATCGTCAATAGGAGACGACGAAAGTGCATAGATGGGACATCCTATGCTATGTGGAATTAAGCGGCAAGAGGCTGATACCACTTGTCGCTTGTTTTTGGCCATATTACAAGACCGGTTTTCCATCAGCCTCGGAGAGGCTGAATCTTAATATCCCCACACAAGGAACGCAGTGTGGGGTCAAGGAAAACTCAACTAATCAGCGTCTCGGAGAGACGCGACCTCAATCATATTGATGTTATGATAAAGCATTAGTTTTCAATATTTTAACGACTTAGTTTTAGTCATAAGTTTGCCTATTAGTTTTACTCACCTATTGCACATCTTCTTCCTACCTCCGTAATAACATCGTAGTAGCGCCGAGGTTCCTCCGTTTTTTTCCGACCACCATCAGTGGAACGGCTGCCGACCGACAACAGAAAACCATCGAAAAATATCCACCCTTCAACTCAATCCAGTCGCAAGACATAAAAGCGAAACCCATATCATCATATCATATTGCCATATCCTCACCATAGCCCCACCATATAGGAAGCATATACAAAGGATATAGGAAGCATATAGAATGCATATAGAATGCATATACAACGGATATACATGGCATATAGAAACCATATCGTGATTTGCCGAAAAGTAAAGAATATGGTATAAATAGCTCTGTAAGTGCGCCGCAAAAGAATACTTGTTTTCATGTAACATACCTGTAGTACCCGCTTGGTTGAACCTATCATTTCACAGAAGCCCTCATCTACTCCCTGCTATATATGTTGATTCATTGAACTCGACAGTTTTTTACAATAACGCATTAACAAATTCACACATTCCCGCATTCTCTCTCTCTTCTTTGTGCCTTCTTTGCCGCAATAATGTAACACTTGAGAATCAACACATTACGCAAGTTACCCATAAACATTCGCAACTTCCTGATTTTCACCCGATAGCTCACCAACTCTTCGGCAATCTTTCGACGATCCATCGACGGTCTCTCAACATCCCTTTTCTATTCCACAATTCACCTCTCTCCACCATACATCTCTTAACCCCACTAACGCATTAACACATTCCCACATTCACGCATTCAAATATATTTTGCCATTCAAGAATAAGTGCCTGATATTAGTAAGCATTAGAAGATGAAATTCGAGACGGGCGAACTAGACAAGGATGTGGTTGCTCTAAAATGGAAATAGCCACTCCGCACAGTGCAATTGAAGAATGCCCCGCCACACACAACCTCCTCAAATGTAAATAGTCAGATGATCAACAAAAATCAAATGTTTAAAAACAAACTAGATTTATGGTCATTAGTTAATCTTCTGGTGGTATATTTATAATTTCACGCATCGCGCGAATTATATTTTGCTATTTTAAATAATCTTCGTATCTTTGCATTTTAATTATAATGAATAAGTCATATGGCAAAATACTGCTTTTCTGGTCACGAGTCCTTTGCTTGCAAGTCGTTATGGCTCAAGAAAGGATATGATTTTGTTGTGCAGAATCGCGATTTCAACGCACCTGATGCGGTTATATATCTCGGTGTGGGGAAAAATATGGTATCTTCTATTCGTTATTGGCTTAAAGTGTGTAATATATACGATGAAGGAGGAATAACTTGGATAGGAAACTACCTTTTCAACGACCATACTGGCAAAGACCCCTATCTTGAAGACTTAGCAACGCTCTATCTGCTGCATTTCAACCTTGTATTCAGTGGACAGGCCTCCATCTACAGGATGTTCTTCTGTGATTTTCAACGCGAACGTACTCGTTTTACTAAAGAGCAATATACGAATCATATCAAATATAAGTTGGCCGACGAGGATCTTAAAAGCCAATTCAACGAGAACACTGTCAAAAAGGACATTGATGTCCTCATACATAATTACGCCCTTCCTCGGAAGCCACAATCCAACGAAGACTTTTCCTCTTTGTTCATCGACCTCGACTTGTTGCGCATCACGGAAGATGGAAAAGAATACTATTTCAACACCGAAGGCAAGCGAAAAGTCCCCAAGGAGATATTTCTCTATTCCCTCGTGGAACTCAAAAACAGAGACAAGGACAACACACTTCCATACGACGACATTCGTCACTACGTTGGCATGCCGTTCTGTATGAATGACTCTGAAATCATCGAAATGCTCAAAACACTTTCTGATCAATATTCCGATTGTATCACCTATAGCGACGAATCCGGCATTCGGCAGCTGCAGTTCACCAAGGATATTTCAACTGAAAAAATACTGAACGATTACTATGGAACGAACATTTAATTTATCGGCCAATATCGAAAATGGCTTTCCAAAAGGTGTTCGCTATATAGTAACACCCAATGCAAAGAAATCCATCGGCAATATTGTTGACAGCTTCAAGTCAGGCATCCATTCATTCACCATCATTGGCACCTACGGCACAGGTAAATCCAGCTTTCTCCTGGCTGTTGAGTCCGACATGCAACAAGGCACTTCGAAGAATCTTTTGTTCAACCCGTCTATACTCTCAGACAAGGCCAACTTTGAGATTCTAAATATTGTAGGCGATTACTGCGACCTCGTTACCCTCTTGCAGCGCAAGTTGAACTACGGGAAGTCTGGCGACAGCGTACTCGATGCACTCGACAGCTTCTATAAGAAATGCCGTAAGCAAGGAAAATTTCTCGTCATTGCGATAGATGAATTCGGAAAAGTCCTCGAACATGCCGCCAAGAACAATCCCGAAAAGGAACTCTATTTTCTGCAAAAGTTGGCAGAATATGTCAACGAATCTTCTCGGCAGATTATTCTCCTCACCACTCTCCACCAAAATTTCGGATCCTATGCCAAGAACCTCAGTGAGGAGCAGCGTAACGAATGGAAAAAGGTGAAAGGCCGTTTCAAAGAAATTACTTTTGTTGAGCCCATTGAGCAACTACTGCACCTTGCCTCTGTCCAACTGCAAGAAGGGGGAAAGACTCCTGCATTGACAAATGCCAAGAACCTTCATCGCCTTGCTGTGGAGACAGGTTTTGTGGCTAAAGATTTCGACGAGCAAATCGCCACACAACTATATCCTTTGGACACTTTTTCCGCTTATGCCATCACCTCGGCCATTCAACGATATGGTCAAAACGAACGTTCCCTTTTCTCCTTCCTTGCCATGCGGGGCGAAGACTCTGTTATGGATTTTCTCCCTGCAGAACGTCAGACATACAACCTTGCAAAAGTATACGACTACATCACCTATAATTTTCAGACCACGCTGAATGATGCCAATGCCGACTCCATGACCTGGGCCTCGATGCAACGTGCCATCGAACGCGCCGAGAGTTTGGTTTGGGAGTCCGAAAAACAGACAAATACTGCAAAATGCATCATAAAATCGATAGGTCTAATGAATGCCTTTGGAAACGCAGGCTTCCGTCTTGATGCAAAACAGCTGTCACGTTACGCTAAATGGGCTATGGACACTCCAGATGCCGAATCTATTGTCAGCCGACTCATCAAAATGCAGATTGTACGCTTCGCCGACTATCGCGGACGCCTTGTCCTCTTCGAGGGAACTGATGTCGATCTTGAAGGCGAGTTCCATGAGGCCGGCCTTGTTGTCCCGCGTCCCATCCATTTCATCGAGAGGCTAAGTCTTCTGTTTCATCAAAGGATATCGCCTGTAAAGGCGCACTTTTACCAAAAAGGCACCCCACGTTTCTTTGACTACAAGATTCTTGATGCACCTGAGAGAATCACCCCAGACGGAGACACCGACGGATATATCGAACTGATTTTTTCCACCAAGAAGAATATTATACAAGAACTCAAGGCTGTCAGTGCCTCTTCCGGACTCGCACTTGTCTTTGCCTACTTCAAGGACACGGATAATCTTATCACCCATCTCCACAATATCGACAAATATGACTATCTCTTGAAAACCACCGTGGTCGAGACTGATAACATAGCTCGCGGCGAGTTTAAAAAACTAATGGAACATGAGCAAGACCTACTGAACAAGGAATTGAGCGACAGTCTGTTCTCATACAACAACCAGGTTGTATGGATATACAACGGCAAAGAGCAAAACATCCGTTCTCACCGCGACTTTAATAAACTACTCTCTCGAGTATGTGACGAAGTTTATTTCAAAACGCCCGAATTGCGCAACGAACTCTTCAACCGTCACAAGCTCAGCGGGACAATTTCGTCTGCCCGGAAGAACTACCTATCTGCACTTATCGAACACTATGCAGAAGAAGACCTTGGTTTTCTCAAAGATAAGTTCCCACCAGAAAAGACAATCTACTACTCTCTTTTAAAGGATACAGGGCTGCACCAGAATGGCGAATTCACTGATGCTGATATCAGAGAAGGGTTCAGGCCTCTCTGGGATGCTTCCGAAGATTTTTTACGAAGTACCGTCAATAAACCTCGTCGTATTTCAGAGCTGATAGGGATACTAACAGACAAACCCTACAAGGTAAAACAGGGTTTGCTTGACTTCTGGATTCCAACTTATCTGTTTATCCGTAGGCAGGATTTTGCCCTCTATGATGCTACTCGTGGCAGCTTTATCCCAAATGTCAATATGGAATTCTTTGATCTGTTACAGAAACACCCTCGTGACTATCAGGTGAAAAAGTTTGCTGTCGACGGTGTCAAACTCAGTTTCTTTAACCAATATCGCCGTTTTGTCAATCTCGGCGATGAGTTCTCGATATCAACTCAGAGTTTTATTGATACCATCAAACCCTTCCTCCACTTTTATGTCCGTCTGAACGACTATACCAAAAATACTCGCAAGTTCAACCACCGTTCCACGATGCGTTTCCGCGATGTACTTGCCAAAGCAAAAGACCCAGAACAAGCATTTTTCGAAGACTTGCCAGATGCATTGGGTTTTGACCGCGCCAAGATGAAAGACGAACAAACCATCAACGAGTATGGGCAGGTCATCGAGCGCGCTATCCGCGAGCTACGCACTTGTTATACCAATCTGATTGACCGTATTGAGGAACGCCTTGTTGATGAATTGGGCCTTGATTCTGGCGACTACACAGAATACATAACCGAAATCCGTCAGCGGTTGGCCAATGTCAAGACGCATCTTCTCACCAGCAAACAGAAGGAATTTTATCATCACGTGATGACCGAATACGACAATCGCATACAGTGGTATCAGTCCATCTGTTATACCATCCTCGACCAACGCCTCGATACTTTACGTGACGAGCAGGAAGACAAACTTGTCGACGACCTTATCTATATGTTCCGAGAATGTGAGAAATATTCTGACATATCCCGCCGAATGAAAGATTCCGACAATAGCGACGCCTACTCTTTTGATATGGTGACCAGCCAAGGCACTAATATCCGCACACAGACATACATACTGCCTGAAAAAGACAAGATAAAGTCTTCCGAACTGGAAGATAAGATAAATCGTATTCTCTCTGGCAACAACAATGTGGATGTCTGTACACTTCTCTCCCTGTTAAACAAAAAAATGAAAGGTGGCGATTAAATGAACATACGACATATATTAGGTATTTCTGGTGGCAAAGATAGCGCAGCACTTGCCATCTATCTGAAACAGAAATACCCGAACTTAGGGATTGAATATTATAATTCAGATACTGGATGCGAATTAGATGAAACTGAAGCTCTAATCAATCGCCTAGAAGCTTATTTAGGAAAGATTGTTCGTTTAAAGGCCGTAGAAGTTGAAAATAGCCCAGAGCCAACTCCTTTCCATCATTATTTGAAAGCTATGGGCGGTTTTTTGCCCTCACCACAAGCCCGATGGTGTACTAAAAAGATGAAACTTGATCGGTTTGAAGAATTTGTTGGTAATGATTATGCAATCTCTTATGTGGGTATTCGAGGAGATGAAGATCGAGATGGGTATATTTCATCTAAGCCAAATATTCAAGCAATCTTTCCATTTAGAAAAAACATATGGAGTATCGATGTAATCAATAAAGTGTTGCATAATGACAACATAAAACAGTTGATTGATATATACGACAAACTATGTCCAGACGGAATTATAAAAGAGGAAATAATGGATATTGTGAGAAAGCCTCTCTCAAAAACATTCTTCTATTCAAAAAAGCTGAATGCCTTACTTGATTATGACATCAAGTTATTCAATCATGTGGTTTTTGAATATTTGAAAACAACAGATTATCCCGTGGGTAAATTAGATGAATTCCCATTGTTAGATAATTCAGATGTTCTAATAAAGGACGATATATTTAGAATACTGAGGGAAAGCGGAGTTGGAGTCCCAGCCTACTATGAAGAAATACCTTTTGAGGTGGATGGCAAACAGGGAACATATTGTCGTAGTCGTTCTGGCTGCTATTTCTGCTTCTTTCAACAGAAGATAGAATGGATATGGCTCCTAGAGCAGCATCCTGACCTATATAAAAAGGCAATGAAATTCGAAAAAGATGGTTATACTTGGAATCAAAATGAAAGTTTGGAGGAACTATGCAAACCTGAGCGTGTACGCCAAATCAAACTTGATATAATCAAACGCCAAGAAGAGAATCGAAAGCAAGAAAAAGGCGCAACCCTTGCAGATATTCTTGGCGATGAAATAATGTGTGCTAATTGTTTTATTTAAATACTATGGAATATAAAAGCAAAGAAATTACAATCAAAGACTTGATTGATTTAATTGAGAGTAAAAAGTTGAATCTTAATCCTCCATATCAAAGGCATTTTATATGGACCCCAAAAGATCAAAGACTCTTAATTGATTCTATTCATAAGAGCTACCCTTTGCCAAGTTTTTTTATTTTAAAAAAGGACGCCGATAGTTATGAAATGGTTGATGGACAGCAAAGAGCAAATACAATTCACAAGTTTTTTCGAAATGAATTTCGTGACAGTGACAGAAAGTTGTATAAAGAGACAAATACTGAAGCATTTCTTAATTATCGTTTAATCGTAATAGAGATAACAAAAGAGAATTTTATTGAGGGTGAATCAATTGAAGAATTCTTTTCTCTTGTGAATAAAAGAGGTGTACATTTAAATCCTTCAGAAGTCAATCAGGCACAATATCACGATTCAGACTTTTTGTCATTGGTATACAAAATGATGGATTATCAGCCACTCATTAATCTGGATATTTTTACAGACAAGACGAAACTTCGAATGAATGACAGGAGTCTGATCGAGGAACTTGTTGCATATTTAAAATTTGGGATTACTGATAAACGTAATGCAGTAGATGAATTATTTAATATGCAGCTTCCAGAACAAGAACAGAACGAATTATACAACAAATGTACCTCGGTGGTGGATATTCTTGAATATTTTAACAGAGAACATCCAATAAATGAGACAAGGTACAAACAAAGAAACGATTTCTATACATTGTTTTGTTTTATAGATCGTCACAAAAGCGAATCCATAGAAGTACTATTAAATATGTATAATGAGTTGGTTGCAATAAGTGATAATGGTTTCATAACTCCGTCAAACGAAGAATGCGAGCCGTTTAAAAGCTATGCAATAAATTGTGTCAGTCAATCTAATTCAAAAAAGGCTCGAGAGAATCGCTTGAATTTTTTTGAAGCGTTATTATGTAACAAGAATAAGGAAGGGAATGAGATTATAAATGAAATTAATACATTTTTATATCAAGAATATGGTCTTGACAAGGAATTAAAGAAAGTGGGTGATTATTATATTGTTGATTTTTCTAGTTTTGAGTATTATCATGAATAATCATTTTGAAACGATAAGGATAACAAATTCAGATGTTCCTGGCATCATTTCACAAATTGATATGAAACCGATAGAGTCTCCATTCGTATATGAAAATTCGTGTATCAAAATAAAAAATGACAAAAACCTAACAATTGACAATGTAAATTATTTAGTAGAGCAATTAAGCGATAGAGGAAATAAAGGAGCCCATTCTTTGTTGTTAAAACTATTTCTGAATGATGGAACTCCTAACGAAGACTCTCAGTTGGTTGTTAAGATATCAAAGAACTTTGATAATTGGACCCCGCGTAATTTTACTGTAAGTAAAGCAAATAAATCTTTTTATAGAGAAATCGACTGTTTGCGGAAATGCAAAGAGCGTGGCTCGAATTACATTATTCCAATTCATTATTGGGGGCATATTGTATGCAAAAATGCCAAGAATAACTCATATGTCTTTTTCCCTTTCTATATGATGGATTGTGCCGATTGTGATTTGAAACAGTTCCTTGAAAATAATGAAATAGATAAAAAAGAGAAAACTTTAATATGTTATCAAATTGCTTCTGGATTAGGAGAACTACATACAATTGATTGTTATCATAGAGATATAAAACCAGATAATATTTTACTATTTAATCGAGAATTGAAAATAGGTGATTTAGGATTAATCCGCTATCGAAATGAGGATACAGAAGACACAAAGGGACTGATTGGCCCGAAAGGTTGGATTTCTCCAGAAGCAATGAACAAATATTTAAATGAAGAGAAAAAATTTGACGATAGAATTATAACAGAAATAAATGAACAGTCTGATATTTTTCAATTAGGAATGGTATTTTGGTATATCTTTCAAGGGAACGCTCCTATAGGTTGCATAAAACGTTCTGATTTTTTTGATGAAAATGAAATGGTATTTAGTCTAATAAAAAGAATGATATACCACTCAACGGAAAAAAGAATAAAAAGTATCAGTGAAGTAAAAGAAGAGCTGTCGCATATTTTAGAAAAAATATAATCGATGCTCAAAGAAGTTTCATATCCTCCTCATCGCAGATTTAAGTCTGGAACCGAATGGGAACCAGCTGGGTTCTTTAGTGATGGTTTGCTTGAAGCATCCAGATTTGATTTGATGTTGGGCTTTTTCTCCTCCACCGCTATCAATGTATTGGCGGATGGTTTTGCGGCATTCATCGCCAATGGCGGTCGTATGCGGATGATTATTAATGATATCTTAAGCGTTGAGGATTGGAATGCTTTTCAAGTGGCTGAAGATAATAGTACGATAATTTCATATTTTGACCTTTCAGATATTCAGCAGCTGAAAAATGTCCTAAGTAAACGAGGTAAGCATTTCTTTGAATGTCTATCGTGGATGATACGGAATAACCGTATTGAAATAAAAATTGTTGTTCCACAAAGCGGAGTTGGTATCGCACATACCAAATGTGGCCTTTTCTCGGATGGCACAAACACTGTAGCATTTGAAGGGTCTTGTAATTTCTCAATGACGGCATTACTTCAGAACAACGAAAGCTTATCCGTTTTCTGCTCATGGGATGGGGGATTGGACAATTATCGTGTAAGTTGCATTGCCGATGACTTTGAGAAGACTTTTTCGGGTAATGACCAATCTGTCAAATACCTCAAAGTAGACGAAGTCTCAACACAAATTGCAGACACCTTCGAAAGGAAGGGATTGTCCCAGTTAATTGCTGACGAGCAAATGATAATTGAGGATGGCTTGTCCGAAACGGTGGCAAAAGCGTTGGAAAGAGCTAAGAAAAGAGTGTTGAAGGCCCTAGAGATTCGTTCCTCAAAAGAAGATACTCTTTTGTCTAGCAGTAAGGAAACTCCCCATTTCCCTTATCCAACAGGACCTCGCGAATACCAGAAAGAAGCCTTCGAGAACTGGAAAAAAAACGGGCAAAAGGGGCTCTTCGCAATGGCCACTGGTACGGGTAAAACATTGACGGCATTGAACTGCTTGCTGGAGATATACAAACGAAAAGAATACTATAAGGCGATTATATTGGTTCCCACCCTTGTCCTTGTAGAACAATGGGAGAAAGATTGTCGTAAATGTGGTATGGATCGTATTGTCCGTGTGTGTAGCAGTAATACACAATGGAAATCAGAAGTTGCCGAATTGCAGAATATCGAACGCTACGTCAACCCGTTGGTATCATACATCATTATTGCCACGTATGCATCCTATGGAAGACCCGCGGTATTTGCCGAATTGAATGCTTTCGACAAAGGTAAATTGCTCTTTATTGCAGATGAGGCTCACAATATGGGTGGTGGTCGTATAGCAAATCTTCTTCAAGGGATACATTATGCCAGAAGAATTGGGTTATCGGCTACGCCAAGCAGACAATATGACGACTGGGTAAATCAAAAACTTTTCGATTTCTTTGGGGCATCAAAGGAATTCACTTTTAATTTCCCAATGGATAAGGCCATTGAAAAAGGCTTCTTATGTCGTTATAAGTATTATCCTCATATTGTAAGCTTGACTGAAGACGAGATGGATGAGTATGTGAAGATTTCATTGCAGCTAGTAAAGATGTTCAATTTTGAAAGCGGTGGATTCGATAAGATGAGTGAACCATTAAAGTTGCTACTCTTAAAGCGCAAGAGAATCATTCACAAGGCTCGCAATAAAGAAGAAATGCTTCGTGAGATTGTTCAACGATGTTTTGTAGAACGTGGCAATTTGAAATACACTCTCATTTATGTGCCTGAAGGTGAAAGCACGGACGATTATTTTGATGATAACGAGTCTTTACCAGAAGAGGTAGAGACCAATAGGCTGATTGATAGGTATACTGCAATTGTCCGTGATGTAAGTTCAACCACCACCGTCAGAAAGTTCGTTTCAGGAACAACGGAACGTGATGCAATGTTAAAAGAGTTTGCTGAAGGAAAGTTGGATGTACTAACTTCTATGAAATGTCTTGATGAAGGTGTAGATGTACCAAGAAGTGAGTTGGCAATATTCTGCGCTAGTACAGGAAATCCACGTCAGTTTATTCAACGTAGAGGACGTATTCTCCGTACTCATCCAGACAAGCGAATGGCGGAAATACATGACCTTGTAGTTGTACCAACAATTAACACAACCGAAGCAAATTATGCAATGGAAAGAAGTATGATAAAGAGTGAGATGATGAGAGTCCGCGATTTTGCGAGCTTAAGCGAAAATGCTGATGCCACAATCAGGGAGTTGTCGGATGTATTAGATTATTACAACATAGAACTACCAATAATTTAAGTTATGGCCACCAATACACAAAAAATGCTTGCTGCAGTTTTGTCACAGTTGCAAAAACAACTGGGGAACTATGGTCCTGTTGAGGAACCTGCTTCAATCTATGAAGGAACTCGGTCAGAGAATTATCTGATTGGAGCCATCTCCACAATCATTCGTAGAGCCGATGAGGGGGCAGAAGCAAAAGAAATATACAAAGAGGTCAATCAATATTTAAACGACAGAGTATGATTATTAAGAAACTTCGAATTAAGAATTTTCGCAGTTACTATGACGTTAATGAGTTTGTCTTGTCAGATCGACTGACTCTCATTATCGGAGACAACGGTGACGGAAAATCCACGCTGTTTGAGGCGCTTCATTGGCTTTTAAACACCTCTCGTTTGGATAATGATAATAGTATAGATCATGTGTCAGAGATGAGACTTCAGGAGTTGGCCGTTGGCGAGATTGACGAGGTGTCAGTTGAAATGGAGTTTGACCATGATGGCGAGAAAAGCATTGAAAAGAAATTCACATTTGAGAGACAAGTGGATGGCAACTTCGCTGCTGGAAAGTTGTCTTATATTGGTTATGAAACCAATGGTGCAGAACGTGTGCAGGTTGCAGGAAAGCAACTGATGGATAGGTGTTTTGAAGCCTTTATTCAGCGGTTTAGTATGTTCCAAGGAGAGAGCGAGCTAAATGTTTTCGATAGTCCAACTTCTCTTAAAATGCTTGTTGACAAGTTCTCGGATGTCCGCACCTTCGACAATTTAGAAGCACTTACAAAAGAGTTTGCCGACAAGTCATATAAACAATATACTGCAGAAGCTGCAAAAGACAAAAAAGTTGCAAAGCAAGTAAATGCCCTTACGGTTGATTTGAATACGGCTAACAGAGAATTGGATCAATTGAGAAGAGAGTGTCGTGACAAAGAACAATCCCTTGAAACTTTTGAGAATGAATTAGCTCAATTGGAAAAACACCAGGGTACCAGTGAAAGGTATAATGAATTGAAAGGCAGATTAGACAAGCAACAAAAAGAGTACGACAGGCTAATGACCATGGCCAATCGTACAAACTTTGACATCTCTTTGCTTGATAAGTTGTGGGTTTTGTGTGCATATCCTCCAGTATATAAGGAGTTTGGTGAGAAGTGTGCTTCAATGAGTAAAGAAAAACGTCAACAAGAGACGCAATTTGACCAGGAAAGAGGACGAAGAATCGGACAACTTGAGGGTGAAAAATCAGTAATCGAGAAACTGGTTAACGGAAGTGCTAAACTCCCATGGAACCTCCCGGACAAGGCCACAATGCAGGAAATGCTCGATGACGAGATTTGCAAGGTATGTGGTCGTCCTGCCCCCAAAGGAAGCGAAGCATACGAGTTTATGCTTCATAAACTGGAGGAGTATCAACAAAAGATTGAAGAGAAATCAAAGGTAGACGAAGAAAGACGTCGCATAGAAGGGGATCGGCTTTTCCGCAGTTCTTATGTGGAAGAGTTACATAATCTAAGTATTCGCTTGAGTGGTGAGGAAGAACGGAACGTGGCATCAAAATGCAAGGATATTCTTGAAGAGATGAGGTGTGTTTCGATTTATCGCGAGCAACTCAAAATTACGGATGACAGAATGCAGAAAATCCGGGAAGAGATTAGCAATTTGTTGATCCAGGCAGGAAATATAAGTGAAGACTTACTAGAAAAGAATTTTGCGGATTTAAAAAGCCTTTTTGTACAACAAAACAAAACACAACAGCAGATATCTGATTTAAAACATAGGATAAAAAGTCAAGAAGCCCGCAAAGATGACATTACCAAAGAACTACAGGCACTCGAACCAGATAGCATCAAAGTTAGAGAGCTAAAAGAGGTCAACACTATTTTTAGTATCATCGCTGAAGCCTTCTCTTCTGCAAAGAAACAGAATTTGAGATTGTTCTTGAATGATATGGAAGACCGAGCAAACGAATACATGCACCAGTTGAGTGTGAATGATTTCCATGGGGTTTTACATTTGAGAGAAACCGCAGAAGGCGGTGCTGCCATCCGACTTCAGAGCTCAAATGGAACGGCTATCAAGAATCCTTCTGGTTCACAGCTGACAATAATGTATATGTCCGTCCTTTTTGCAATCTCAGACTTTACCGTGCAGCGTCGTGATGAAAACTACCCCCTGATTTTTGACGCGGCTACATCCTCGTTTGGAGATGCAAAAGAAGCAGTTTTTTATGATGTTATTGATAAACTCGACAAACAATGTATTATAGTCACGAAAGATTTTATTACTAAAGGTAAAGTGCGGACAGATGATATCAATCGGTTGACATGTTCTGTCTATCGTATTCAGAAAGCGGCTGGTTTTGATCAGAACAACCTCTCAACAATCAGAACAATGGTAAACAAGATTAAGTAAGATTATGGAAAGACTATATGACCTTTGGGCAAAACGTAACCCTCAGTGGGAAACTAGATACGAGAAAGAACTGCTACGTCAGTTCACCGACTATGGCCGCGGTTCGTCGCAATACCAAGATGCCCGTGGAAAGACTTTTGGTGCTGGATATGAACTATATATCATTGCCTTTTTTATTGGACTATATGCCAACCGGACAAAACCGCTCGTGGAAGATGCTTCCAAACGCAAGGGCTTTGGTCAGCCAATCCAATACTGGGGCAACCTTGAGAACCGAAACGGACGCGCCTCGTATGGTAAGATACGCGAGTATTTATTTGCCGCACTTGTAGCTCGTACCAATATTGACTACTTGGCTCTTGATAAAGGTGAGATTGAACCCTCAAAAGTGGTCGACATTTTAATTGACAAGATGGAAGAATACGCCAACTATGGCTTCGCCCACATGCACGAGCAACTCGAAAACAATCCGAACTGCTACTTCAAAGACTCCGCCTTCCTGAACGAGATACTTCCCTTTGCCATCAAAGAGCAATCCAATCCCAAGACCGAAGAAGCAGAAAGTCTGGATTGAGTTATATGGCTTCTCCATCAACCGTCGTCGTATCATAATCGAGCAATGCCAGTTGATTGATCCTGAATATTCCGTCCGCATGCCGAATATTCATGTGAAAAGTAATTAACTGTACTCTCCACCACAGGAGGATAAATGATGGACCGCCTTATTTGGCGGTCCTTTCTGCTGCACAATATTTTACGTCTTTCTCCGTTATATAGATGAATGTGTAAATCATGAACAATCGATTGCGTGAACTGAGGTCGACGACCATGTGGAGCCAACGTGTAACAAAAATAAAACCCGTATTTTTGCACCCCCAAACACGTCCTGTCTAGAGATGTGTGGTGCAATAATGAAAACGAATAAAGATATTATATAAATATGACTAAAAGGCAAGCAATACAATTGTTTGAAGAAAAGAAGATACGAAAGCATTACAATTTGTAACACTTTCAAACTACATACTTAAGGCAATTGACGTATTATCTTAACACCTGGATTTTCGCCTAAAGCATCTTTAAGAATGGCTTTTACAAAGCCTTCGGCATCAATATACATATTTCGTTGTCGGTTTTCTTTTGTATATTCGTATTTGACTTCGAGAATTTTTACGGCTCCCAAGGAAATAGTCCGTAAATAAACATCTTCGAATGATGAACCATCTTCCACGGTCCGCAACGACGTAATGACAATTCCTTTGGAATCTCTGAGCTTGTCATCAACTGGCGTCAGGTGGATAAATCCATCCGGCACATCGATATTATGCTCTGTCGCCCACTTTTTGTCTACTTTGTATAAAGGGCGCTTTCTTTCTATATGAAATCCTATATTTATTCCCCCAAGAATAGTTTCCTCTCCCTCTGGTTCTCGCAGTTCCTTTAGCGAGATTCTATAGTGCTCAGCATATTGCTTGGCACCCTTCTGAAATCCTTTCTTTGAAACCATAATACCCTCGACATCGTCCAAATCGACAAGTGTCCCATAAAATGCGCACACTTTCTCTTTTGGCACACGTTTCTTGTAGTTCTTGCACTCTATAGCCACACGGTGCGTGATCCCATCTTTCTTGTATTCCCAGTAGACATCAATCTGATGCTCACAACCAGAACGCCCTTTCAATTTAATGTTGTGCTGAACTTTTGTAAAACATGTATGGTGATAAGCTGACAGTTGCCGATACACCTCCCGCGTAAACAGTTCATATTCCGTATTTGCATTCATTGCATGATATTTTATATCCCGCTGCAAAGATACGAATAATATCTGATATCACCCTCTGTAATATCCGAGTTCCACCTCCTCGTTTCCACACCGTTTTGTAAAACATCAAGGCAATAAATAAGTCTGTTTTACGTTATTAAATTTACATTCAATGTATGAATGCGTTAGTTTGTAATTTTGACATTTGAACTAAAACCCTTATCTTTGCACCCGGAAAAAATCATTAGGCGGACATTAAACAATACAGAAAGATAGTTGGACTAAATATGACGGAATTACCAAGGAAATACAATCAAGCTGACGAGAACAACCGAAAGCTTTCTGCTTATCGGCCTCTGCCACCAGAGACGCTGAATTCGCTACGTGAATACTACCGTGTGGGGCTGACCTATACCAGTAACGCACTGGAAGGAAACAGTCTGACGGAGTCGGAGACCAAGGTTGTCATCGAGGATGGACTGATGAGCGACGGGGATGATACTGTAAATGATACTGTAAATGATACTGTAAAACGTGTCGATACACCTCGGCTTTCCAAGACACAGCAAGCTGTGTTGGCGGCTATCGGCATGCATCCAGACTATTCCTATGAACAGTTGGCGGCAGTGTGCGGTGTTTCGCGCCCCACGATTGCAAGGACGATAAAGACTTTACAAGCCTGCAACTGCATCCGCCGTATAGGCTCTGACAAGAAAGGCCTCTGGGAAATCATTAACGAATCAAGAATCTCATAAGGGCAACACGACAATGCGTTAATGTGAGGGTATTGGGCAGTTGCTCTCCGTTCTCCGCTTTCAACCCCCCACTATTGTCCAGGTCCGCTCTAACTCCGCTCTAACTCCGCTCCAGGTCCGCTCGAAAATTGCTCCGCTCGGGGGGGGGAGTATAGGTGACGTGAATACGGGTGTCGCAGTATGCCGAGAGTGGGGAGATGCTATAGTTTCACCAGGCGGTAGCGACTGCAGCCCAGGCCGAGGCGCTCGGCGTGAGTGATGATGTGAGTACCGTGCTTATTGTTGACGCGCTCCTGTAAGGGGCCAGCATCGTCACCTTCTGTGTTCTCGTGGCCGAAGACGAGGTCGAGGCAGGCCTTGTCGAGGGCCACGGGGTCGGTGGAGGCCAGGATGCCCACGTCCTTCATGCGCGGTGTGGCGGGGTGTCCGTCGCAGTCGCAGTCGACCGAGAGGTTGTTCATCACGTTGATGTAGACGATATTGCGTCCATCCTGTTTAAAATAGCGATGCACCGCCTCGGCGGCGGTGGCCATGCATTCGAGGAAGGCGTCCTGCTCGGCGGTCTTCCAATGGCTGCTGGTGGCACCTGCCGAGTGAATGTAGAACTTGCCGCTGCGCGAAGCCACGCCGATGGAAAGGTTCTTTAACGCTCCGCCGAAACCGCCCATGGCGTGCCCCTTGAAGTGCGACAGATCTATCATGAAGTCGTAGTTGGCCAGATGGCTCCCCACCTCGTCGTATTTGATATAGGTGGTGTCCCTGACCGGCAGGCGCATGGTGCCCTCAGCATCCATGATATCCACGTAGCCGTAACCGCGTTTCGACACTTCTTTCTTATGGCTTTTGGTTTTAGCACGCGAGGAGAGCGGATAGGCTGTGTTGCATTCCACCAGCGTGCCGTGCACGCGCTCCACCAGCGGCATGATGAGCTCCGGTGCCAGCTGGTGACTCTGCTGCGACTCGCCAGTGCTGATCTTCACTGCCACACGACCATTGGGCTCTACACCTAAAGCATCAAAGATATTCACCAGCGATTCTGCACTGATGTCACGTGTGAAATATACTACAGATTCCTCCTCTCCACATGTTGGCTCGTAAGCCAGTGGGGTAAGACTCTTTTGTGCACATACTATTGTACTGTTTACCAATGTAATAATGGCAATAAAATACAAAACCCTATGTCTCATAATGGCGACAAAAATACATTTTTTTCTTTGATAGTTGTCCTTTAAGCGCAATAATTATTCTAAATAATCGTTAAAAGGTCAAATTTCAATGTTTAACTAAAAGTAATAACATTATGAAGATTTGCAACAAAATGTTTGCCGAATGTCTAGGTACATTCGTGCTAGTGCTCGGCGGTTGCGGAACCGCACTGTTCGGACACGTCGGTTTCCTCGGTGTGGCCATCGCTTTCGGCCTCACTGTCATTGCCATGGCCTATGGTGTGGGTCACATCAGCGGTGCCCACCTGAATCCCGCCGTCTCGTTCGGTGTGTGGATCAATGGACGCATGAGTCTTAAGGACATGCTCCTTTACTGGGTGAGCCAGTGCGTCGGTGCCATCATCGCCGGTGCTGTGCTGCTCTGCATCTGGAATGCCGCTGGCATGGGTGCCACAGGTGTCTTCGCTGCCAACGGTTACGGTGCCGATTTCGCCGCCGCCACGGGCAACACTGATTACTTAAGCGTCAGCATGTGGGGTGCCTTCTTGGTAGAGGCTCTGCTGACCTTCGTCTTCCTGATGGTCATTCTCGGTGTCACCGACGACCGCCACGCCAACGGTAAGTTCGCTGGTCTTGCTATCGGTCTCACCCTGGTGCTCATCCACCTCATCAGCATCCCGCTGACCAACACCAGTGTCAACCCCGCCCGCTCGTTGAGCCAGGCCCTCTTCAGCGACTGCGCCACCTGGAGTGCTTGCAGCCAGTTGTGGCTCTTCATCGTGGCCCCGCTCGTAGGTGCCGCTCTTGCTGGCCTCGCTTACAGATGCCTTGCACCCAAGACGAAATAACAATTAGCTTCTAAAAAAGTATACCCTCGAAGGCAATTCTGCTTCCGAGGGTATCTTATTGTTTGTACGAAAGACTTAAAAATCTCCGAGCGTCTCCTTTAATTGAGAAAGGGCCTTAGGAAGATCGTCGGCACTGAGAACAGAACCGTGGTATTTATTAGTGTCTTGCATGAAGTCGACACCATACCCCATCTTGGTCTTCAAGATAACACATATCGGACTCCCCTGACCAGTCATAGACTTAGCTTTAGCCATACCATCCAGTACCTGCTGCATATCGTTGCCATTGTCTATCACGAGTACTTTCCACATGAAGGCTTCAAACTTGGCTTTAAGGTCGCCTAAGCTCATCACCTCGTCCACCGTAGCATCAATTTGCTGGTTGTTATAGTCCACTGTTGCTATTAGATTGTCGACATGTTTGGCACCGGCAAACATGGCAGCCTCCCATATCTGTCCCTCTTCCAGCTCGCCATCGCCATGCATGGTAAAGACAAGGTGCTTGTCGCCGGTCATCTTCTTACCGAGAGCGGCACCGACACCAACACTCAATCCTTGGCCCAGCGAACCACTAGCCATGCGTATTCCTGGTAGGTTGTGTGCCGTCGAAGGGTGTCCCTGCAGACGTGTACCGAACTTACGGAAAGTATTCAACTCCTCGACAGGGAAATAGCCACGACGAGCCATCGTACTATAAATAACTGGGGTGATATGGCCTTGTGAAACAAACAGCATATCCTCTCCTTCCCCACTCATTGTAAATTTCGCCGGATCGAAGTCCATAATATTGAATTGCATGGCCACAAACCAGTCTGCTGTTCCCATCGATCCTCCAGGATGTCCACTCTTTGCATTGGTAGTCATTCGGAGAATATCACGACGCACTTGTGTCGCAATGTTTTGAAGTTCTTCTGTTGTATATTTCATTTTTTCTATAATCTTTCCTCTTTAGAGGGTTTATACTTTGTTGATTCTATGCTCTTATTTCATTTTGAAGACGTAAAGACGCGAGTTTTGGTCAACTGCAAAGAGTTCATTTCCATGCCGAGTGACACTCACAGCCCATGTGTTTTCATCCCAATCGTGTATTGTTCCCGTGCCACGATCGCCATTCATGGTCACATATCCCCACACACGACCCTGTGCACCATCCGTTTCCACATATAATTTTTCACCCTTCTGATTCGCCGGTTGTGCCTGTTTTGTATTCGTCTGTGTATTAGCAGAGGTCTGTTTTGCATTGGAAACGGCCTTGACAGGTTGTGCTTTGCGAAGCACCGGCACCAGCTCTGGCTGGTTTTGGGGTTCTGTCTGCTCTATACCCGCAGCTTCTTGTGGGTCGCTTACAGGTGCAAAATCCTTATTCTCATGTTTACACCCCGCCAGCATAGCGGTAATTGTGATAGCAATCAAGATGTAATTAATATTCATATTGCAATGTATTTGTTCAATTCTTCCATACTGTCCATTCGTATTCTTTCTCTGCCTCTTCTGCCACATTGGGGAATAGATTCCGCTCTATAACAGACTCCACGCTGTCTACACTTACCGCGTAGCTTCGCGGGGAACCGTCTTGATGGTCATTACTTACCAGGAATCCTACCGTTTGGAAACCCGTTTCCGTCTCTATTGCCAAGGCCTTGAAATAAGCATCTGGGACGACCACACCAGCTTTTCCGATGGTTCCGTAGTGTCCCGTTCCCACTATAGGGCCACAAACCACATACACATTACCATATCGACGGGCAACACGGCGTGTCAGTTCTTCTATCTTTCGCCATGCACCACTGTTCATCGTATGATGCTGTGGACATATATTGGTGAAGTAATAACTCTCTTCCAGAGCCTGTCCACTCCATTTCATATCTGCCCGCGGAGCCATATGGCCCTTGTCCCATCCCGTGTTGGAGTAGTCCTCACGGCTCGCTTTAGGGTAGTCGACAATGGGATCGCGGCTGAACGAACACTGGAAATCGTACGCATCGCTCATCTCCTCGGCAGTCAACTCCCACGCCACCCAGTTGGGTATCAGTGTGGTGTGATTGTACGATGCCACGTATCCCAAATGGGTTACAATATCCTCGTCGCACTCGTAGTGCGGTATCTCAATCCCTTTCAGGTCGTTTTGGGGACCTACGAAACGGTCGCCTGGCATCCCCGACGAGCACGACAGCAACACTGCCGCAATCACTATTGCATGCAGTGTCACACATGTTCTGTCTATGGTCTGTCCAAACTTCATTGTTTAGTTACAACGAGCGGATATTGTTTTTATTGTGTTCTATTTTGCTTTTTCTCAGAGTTCCACCTCTTCACGGAACGTTGGTATCGACACATGCTTCCATCCGGCCTCGGCAAGTGTAGCAGCAAAATGCTCTTGTGTGGCTTCCTCGCCATGCACAAGGAACAGCTGTTTCACGCGGTTCTTGTTCTGACATGAGATATAGCGAATCATCTCGCTGTAGTCACCATGACCCGACAGCGAGTCGATGCGTCGCAACTCGGCACGCACTTTGTGACGCTGACCAAAGATGCTGACCTCTTCGTCGCCACGCATTATCTTGGCACCCAACGTCGAAGGCTCGCAGTAGCCCACACAGAGAATAGTGGTGGCCGGATTGTCGATATGGTTGGCCAAGTGGTGTTTCACACGTCCTGCTTCCATCATGCCACTGGCGGCGATTATCACACATGGCTTGTGACGGATATTGAGCTGCTTACTCTCCATCACGCTCTGTATATAGTGCAGACGGTCGAAGCCAAATGGGTCGGGGTCGGTCTGGCAATATTCGGCGATATCATGATTGAAACACTCTGTGTGCAGACGCATTATATTGGTTGCACTGATTGAAAGGGGACTATCCACAAACACATCGATGTCGGGCAGCAGTCGCGCATGTTCCAAGCGATCGAGCGCATAGATTATCTCTTGAGCACGACCGATGGCAAAGCTGGGTATGATCAGTTTCCCTTTCTTCTTGGTGCAGGTGTCGAGCACCGCCATCAACAACTCCTGCTCGGCATCGGACAGGCTCTCGTGCAGCCGGTCGCCATAGGTGCTTTCCATGATCAGATAGTCCACCTGGGGGAATGGTTCCGGGTCTTTCAGTATCTGCTTGTCGTAGCGTCCGATGTCGCCTGTGAAGCCGAGACGTATCTTGCGGCGGCCTTCTTTTATCTCTAGATATACAAAAGCCGACCCCAAGATATGGCCTGCGTCGAAGAATTCCACCATCACCTCGCCCTCGATATTGAACAGCTTATGGTAGGGCACACTGATAAAACAGCTCATACAGGCCTGTGCATCCTGTTCGTCGTAGATGGGTTCCACTGGTTCTTCTCCGTTGGCCTTGCGTTTCTTGTTGAAGGTCTCTGTATCCTGCTCCTGTATGCGGCCTGCATCGGCCAACATGATGGCACAAAGGTCGCGTGTGGCAGGGGTGCAGAGCACTGTACCACGGAAGCCATGCTTGTAGATGTACGGTATGAGGCCACTGTGGTCGATATGGGCATGGCTCAATATCAGGTAGTCTATCTCGGTAGGATCGAATCCCAAATCGCGGTTCATGGCATCGGTCTCCAAGCCCTTGCCTTGGTACATTCCGCAATCGAGCAGTATTTTCAATCCACTACGAGTGGTTATCAAGTGCTTGCTTCCCGTCACCTCGCGGGTGGCTCCCATAAACTGTAGTTTCATATTGTTCGCTATTTTTATATACTCTGATTGTCTGTTATTTCGCTACAATTCGACGCGCTGGCCCATCGTCGACCTGCACCAGGTATACTCCCAATGCTGGAAGGTCGACCACCAGCCTGTCTGCAGCATGGTGCTGCTCCAATAGCAGGCGGCCCGACGTGTCATACAGCCTCACGCTCCTACCCTCCACACCGCTCACACTCAATCGTCTACCCGTGGTTCCACAGGTCCACGTTGCCGGTTCAGCAATGGTCGTTCCCAGCTGTTCGAAGGAAGCCGTGTAGGTATAGGCACCTTTCACCGTCACTTTGCGGGGATTATCCGTGCTGCCATCCTCCCACGACACAAAGCGTGCACCCTCCAGTGGCAGGCCACATATCTCCACTTCAGCACCCGCCGGAAGCAGGGCCGAACCGACTCCCACACCCAACTGTGGGTTGGTGCTAGACACTTGCAGATTGAAGAAAGTGGGCATCAGTGTGTCGTGGACAACTTCGCTCAGGTATACCGTGTCGGTCGAATAGAGGGTGTCGTGCACAGTAACAGCATAGTACACAGTGTCGTGCACATCTCCCGTGTCGTAGACCGGCACATACACATACACCGTATCCATCAGGGTGACGGTGTCGTGGATGTATACCGTGTCGGATTGTACGGGTGGTTGGGTTGCATTGGCCATGAAGGTGGCAATGAAGGTACTGTCATTCGTGGCCTCTACGATTCTGGGATTGAGCGTGTCGCCGTCGTTCCAGCTCACGAAATGGTAGCCTTCGGCAGCGATGGCCGCTATTGTCACTTTCGACCCGACATCGTAACTGCCACTGCCCGTCGTGGTTCCATACTCGGCATTGCTCGACAGCACGGTGATTGTAGCCTTGCAGCCCGTGCTCACCACCGAGCCGAACCCGCTCCACGGAGCCTTTACGAGGGCAGAGTCGAGCAGGCTGCATCCGACATGGAGGGTGCATTGCGACAGTGTAGTATTGTAGAAGGTATAGGTGTGGGTCTGCGGCAAGAGGTCCGAAGTGAGCCACATGTCGGCCAGCAGGCTCATATTGGCGAAGGCCTGATTGCCAAGACTCTGTAGTGTAGTCGGCAAGTGTAGCTCGGTCACCGACGTGCAGAAGGAGAAGGCATAGTTGTCTACCGTGGTCACCCCCTCGCCTACTGTCACCTTGGTGAGATCGGCGCAGCCATAGAAAGCCACCGCACCAACTGCCAACACCGAATAGGTGGTGTCGCCGGTGGTGACATAGGAAGGGATGGTGAGGGCTCCCGTAGGTTTATCGTACCCCTTCCAGGCATCGATATAGGCCGAGGCATCGGACGGGTGCGTCACCTCTACCCCACCCTCCACATAGTTGAAATAGAGCGTCTGACCACTGACCACTGTGACAGAGAAATCGAACGCCCGAACCATTAGTGCGGGCAACAAGGCGAGGATGAAAACGAGCGACTTTTTCAAAAACATAAATATACAACGTCTATTCGACCAAAAAATTGTGCACAAATACCATTTCTTCGTGCAAAAAAGAATTCTAACGCCTAATCGACAGTCGCTCATGCGTTTCCCCTACTACGTAGGCTTGTTCTTGACAACAAAGTAGATGGTGCATGGGTGGATCGTGCAGTCACGGTTCATCTACGGTGCATGTACGGTGCATGTACGGATGAAGTACGGTGTTGATAGGTAGAAGGGGCTGTCTTTCAGGCTATTGCATACGAAAAAAGCTCCACGGACCCTCGTTATAATACTCTAAATCAGCCTCTTGCAACAGCATTCATTCCACACGTTGCAATGGAGGTCCTATGCAGCAGATATTGGCTTCGGCTACGGGAGGAAGATGAACTTGGATGGGAAGTAGCCTGCCGACTGTTTCCACCGCAGCTCTCCATCGCGTGTGTAGCAATACACACTGCCTGTCGAGCTGTAGTTGCCATCGGTAGCTATAAGGATGTCGCCGTTGCGTGGATCCACGCCGATGCCGTAGGGCCTATCGACGGCACAATCGGGAAGAATGGGGGTAACAGTAGCGTTGGCATCGATGGTGACATACTCGGTGGTTTTCGAAGAGTAGTCGGACGAGTAGGTGGATATGTACCCGTAGAGGAGACCCTGATGCACAGTCATATTGCTTAGCTTAGCATCGAGCTGCACCACAGATAGGGTGTTTGCATCGACCAGTGCTGAACCTGCCGGATGTTCTCCATAGTCGCCCCAGTAGTTGACCACTAGGTGACTGTTGTCGAGGCGAGCTACTAGCTGTGGATTGTGTCCCACCACAATGGCTTGAGGATTGTCGAACTCGCTCAATTCGACCACGTAGATAACCGAATCGTAGCTGTATGTGCCCTGTGCATCGCTCACGTTCGAACTGGCCACAAAGAGCCGTCCACCAGCGATGGCCATACCCTCGGGATGGTAGTCGCCTAGCAAGCAGGTGGCACCGATGGCGAGGGTGGCGGTGTCGATACGGATCACACTGTGCGGATTGTAGCAACTGATGTAGAGGTAGCCGCCATCGGTGGCGATATAGCGGGGGTAGCGGTTGCCTAAATCGACACGCTGCGACTTACCGCTGGCGGTGTCGATCACTTCGAGGCTACCCGATTCGGAGACAACGGCATAGAGCTTCGAACCATACAGCACAATGTCCTGTGCCACATCGCCTAGGCCACGTCCATTAGCCTCGTCGAACCAGCCGTTGGCGAGTTCGCCTTTCTGATTGTCGATCATAGAGAGCGACGCATTGTTCGACCCCCATATTCCCTCGTTGAGTAGCACCACGCGAGGCGAGGCAGCGGCATCGAAGGTGGGGTTGGTGTCGGGTTTGCCGGCCTGCGGGGTGCAGGCTGTTAGGCAACAGGCGACGAGTGCCAATAGGCTAAGAGTAAGTTTCTTATTGTTCATCTGTCAGAATGTATAAAATAATGATAATCGATAGTTTCGGCCCATCATTGGGTAGAATTGTACCACCTCGTATTGGGTATCGAACAGGTTAAGTACCTGCACCTGTACCCTGAGGTCGCCCCATCGGAGCGGGAAGCGTCGGTCAGCCGAAAGGCCCACATCGCAATAGGGCGAAAGGCTTGTCTCGGGGCTGTTCTGTGGCATGGTGTAGCGTCGACCCACTATCATGGCATTGGCTCCGAGATTCACCCATTGGTTCTCCCACCGCAGCTGGCCGCCACCGGAGTGGCGAGGTGTGTAGCGAATCTGGTGTCCATAGTAGTCGGACGATGGGTCGGTGCGGTCCACTGCGTGGGCAAAGCTGTAGTTCAGCTGCAGTTCGACCATATTCAGCTGCATATTCAGCGTTGCATCAGCTCCAAGGATGTGAACCAAGCCTAGATTTTCCATGCTCCAATAGAACATGTTCTGACCGGGCCTTGCCACTATCTTATCCTGCACTCGGTTGAAATACACATCGACCGTAGCACTCATATCCGACCGAGCATAGGTGATGCCCACATTGTGCTGGTAGGCTTTTTCGGGGCGCAAATTGCGGGGAAGCGACTGAAAAAAGTAGAGCTCGCTGAAGTTTGGCACACGATAGGTGGATTTATAGAAGTAGCGCAACGTGAGCCCTACAAATGGGGTATACATCAGTGCAGCATAGGGGGAGAGACCGTGATAGGTGGGCATGGTGTCTAAGTCGGCCACGCGGTCGGTTATGGAGGTAGCCAAAAGGTGAGTCTTAAACTCGAACGGCCCATGATGCACTCGGGCTGCCAACACTGCCAGCAGGTGTCTGCGGAGCACATTGTTGCGTTGGCCAAGATTAGAGATCAGTCGGCTCACATCGCCATCGATGGCGGCATCGAGGTCTAGCCAAGGGGCTACCTGCCATAAAGCACTGGAACTCAGGTAGGCTTCTTGCTGGTCGTAGCTATTCATCAGGTAATGGGAGTCGCTATGCACGTAGTTGGAATCCTCGAACATGTCGTGGCTATGCTGCAACTTGCCAAGCACTTGCCATTGCCACTGGTCGCGCACATAGTTCCAACGGGTCTGCACAAAGAACTGGTTTTCGGTGGTTTGTTGGCCCGATGGTTCCTGCCTATAATAGCGAACATGTCCTGGCAACTGGTGCATGCCGTTCATATAGTGCACCTTTGTCGTAAGACGGCTCTTGTTGGAGAAGGAGTAGAAAAGATTGGCATCGAGTGTGAGCATGTGCATAGCCGAATGCTGCCGTCGCTCACGACTGCTGCTATCGGAATGCGAGGCGGTGTAGTAGAGCGTGAATGGGTAGTCGCCATCGCTCTTGAGGTAGTTGAACCACAAGCTGGTTTTGAGCTTCCTGCTCCATTTCTGCTCCCACAGAGCGGTGGGTGAAAGCATATTGTACGACCCCAACTCCATTCCTAGCTTCAGATTGGTACGCTCTGCAAGGAAGAACTGAGGCTCGGAGGTTTCGAGATTAAGTACATTGCCGGCAGCGTAGGCTCGAGCAGCCAAGAGCGAGCGTTGGTCCTGTCCCTGGCTCAACGACACGTAGGCCATATTGCCTAACAGGTAACGACCAAGATCCACCTGTCCGTTTTGGGCATTATCGACTGGAATGCCATCTATGGTCACCATGCTGAACTGGCTACCTAGCCCTCTTGCAGAGACGGTCTTCATGCCCCCAACCCCGCCATAGTCTTTTATTGTCACGCCCGCCATCTGCCGCACCGCATCGCTCAGCTGCAGGGCTCCCTGTTGCTCAATGTGTTGTGCATCCATCACCTGGGTGGGAGCAACGGTGCGAAGTGTGGTGGGTGTGCGCTGCGACGACACCTCCACCTCGTCGAGCACCTGGATAGTGTCTTGGGCTGATGCAGTAGTTGGACAGAACAGGCACAGTGTACAGGCAAGGACAAAAAAAGGAATATGGGCAAGAAAACTGTATTTCTCGCTCCTCACAAATGTTTCTATGCGGCACTTCTGCAAAATCATTTTCGGTCCCTATCCTCGAGGGCTTCAAACTGTATTTCTTGTTGGTTTGGCAGGTCTTCTGGCTTGTTTCCATTTCCACTCAGCCTTCCCATGTCCGCTCTTGCGACACAGTGGCACTAGAGGGTGTAATCGACTGAAACTTACAGCAGCGGGACTGCTTAGGATTTGCACCTAATTCCCTATTATCAACTGTGTTTAGTTGACCAAACCGATTGCAAAAATACGAAATAAAAATGGATTACCAAAAACTATTTCTGGGTAGCCACATAGTCGAGTACCTTTTTCTTGTCGGCGGTGAAAGTAAGGACATCGACTGTACGGTAATAGTTTTCAGGATCGAGGCAATAGGGATAGGCATACTTGAGGAAGTCGACTCTGGTATTGCTGAAGTCGAGGGTCTCTGCGAGGCGCTTGAGTTGCTCGCAATTCAACATAGTTGATCCTACAAACACCTTTGCCAGCGACAGACGGTCGCGTTCAAATGACTGGGACTTCAGTTGCAGTACCATACTTGAGAGCACATCTTCGTCGGCCAGAACAGAGTCACCTTTCGATTTTACGACACGTTCCGGCACTGGCAGTTCTGCACCCTTATCTGGTACAGATATACGTGCACGCGACAGAGTGGTTGCCTCATAGTCAGCCCTATTGTGTGCTGCTGTATATAAATAGAGTTGCTCCAGCCTGTTGTCGTAGTTTATATTGATAAGTACATTTCGGTCTTTGGGGCGCAGTTGCAGCACGGCACATTTCTCTGCAGGCCTTTTCAGAACCACCACCACCTCATGTGTCTTATCGCTTACTTCGTTCACTATCACACGGCCTTGCGGAAGTCGATTCTGCAGTTCACCATCGATAAATACACTGTATGCCTCGCCATGCTGCGAATCGAATTGCAAAGAGTAGGTATTTGGAGGTGGTACAGATGGCACTTGTGCAACAGCGTAATGCACCACCATCAGCATACATCCTACCATCAACGCTATCCGTTTCATATCCTACGCAACTTGTGATCTCTGAAGTACATGGTGTCTATCCATCTTCCGTCCTCCCCTTTCAGTGCCTTTGCAAACTCGTCGAAATTGCGATGCTCCATGTACACCACGTTGTATACGTCGCCAACATTGTCGATGAAGTGTGCGTCACTGTCGGTAATGAAGTTGAACTTCTTTAGGTACGCGAACTTCTTGATGATCTCGTCACGAGTGGTACGGAAGTTGATTTCCAGACCATCTGCCCGAATGTCCGGCGGAACAAAGCCTAACTGACTCATCAGACTGGTAGTGCCTTTGTTGATATGTGCAGGGACAAATAGGCCACCGATACGGTGCACCTCGTCGTATATCCCGTCAATATCCACATCGATGGCGTTGAGTAGATGGTATTCTTCTTCTCCTACTATTTCCTCATTCTCATCTACAATCAATTGATACCCAAAACGGTCTTCGTCGTTTGGTATAGGAGGCAGATGCTGATCCAGAAAGACCTGGAAAGCATCCAACTGTTCGTCATCGGCAAAATAGCATAGACAATGCGTCTCCTCCTGCGAGGTTACTTCCACACCGCCCATTACAAAAAGGCCCTGCTCGCGGCCAATACGTTGTGTCACCTTGACCTGCCGTGTGGTGTTATGGTCGCTTATGGCAATCATATCCAGCCCTCGAGCCAATGCCCTATCGACAATGGCACGGGGCGACATTTCCAAATCGCCACACGGCGATAGCACAGTGTGGATATGCAGGTCTGCTTTAAATGGCGACAACATATTATAATTGGGTGGGATGCCCTTTTTCTATTGTCAAGAATTGAGGAGCATGTATATCTTACCCACTGTCTCGTAGGTCTGCATGTCGGTGCTCAGGAAAGGTATACCCTCTTCATTGCTTTGCTCGACGGTATCCTCGCTTGCAGTTAACCCCTTCACGAGAATGACACATGCCAATTCTTTGAGCGAAGCAATTGCCATCACATTCTTATGGGTCTGTAGTGTCACCCATACATTGCCCATCTCTGCATTACCCATCACATCGCTCAACAAGTCGCTAACATAGCAACCGTCTATCTCGCGATCCAGCCCATTTGCTCCGGATAGCACCTTAAGGTTCAGCTTCTCAACCAGTTCTTTTACTTTCATCGTATATTGATATTATTGTTTATTATATTCTGAATCGATTTGCAAAGATACGAAAAAAAAACAACATAGCACCGCTGCTCTGATTTTTCGTACAGAATAAAAACGAATTTGGTGCCCAAGAAATATATTCTCGGACACCAAAAACATAGCTAATTACTACTGTTCTACTGACTATCAGTCGCGATGGAAAACGATGGTTACTGTCTCATAATCTTCTTCATCGTACGAGGTGGCTATGCTCATATCGATCATGATGGCATCGTCAGCTTCATCGTAACGGAAGGGGATCTCAAGATCGTTCGCCTGTAGTGTGCCGCTTGTGGTTTCTGCATTATAAGTGTACGCAAATCCCATGCTTTCAATCTCCTCGGTAGAATACTCGTCGGAGACAGAAATAACAGTGACATTGTCGGGGAAAGTGAGGTGTGCGTCGGTTTCGTCGAAAGCAAGACCGAACTTCATGCTGAGGTCGATTGTCTGATCATCTATCACAATGGGTTCGTCGAAGAGAGTGTATGTCCATGTAGTTCCCACTAGGTCGTCGACACTCTTCACCATGGGATTGTTGACCACATTTGGTCCATCTACAGGAATGATTGGTTCGTCGGTACAGGACGCAAGTCCCATAATCATTGTGGCGGCTGCCACGAGGAGAATGTTTCTTGTTTTCATCTTGTTTGTTTTTAAAAGTTATTGGATATTGTTTATTGTTTTTCTTCACCTATAAGAACGTAACAAAACGACCAAAAACTACATCAGTCTTGTTTTTGTGGCGTTTTTCATTGATTTGTAGAAGTAAGAATCATATGATGGAACACATAGCCTCCTGTAGATAAGTATTCATCGCACGATAGCACCATCAGATCGGAGCTTAGCCAGTTAATGAACCAGCAGCCGGCCTTCTCGAACACATCGCAGCAAAGCAGTCCATCGTCCGAAACGCTCCATTCTCCTTCAATACTGTTCTCACCTTCGATGGCCATAGCCGTTCCGTTTTCTTTCAAAAGATAATACACAGCGGTGTTCTGAGCATCCCTCCAGTAGATCGACGCATCATTGTTCGTGTTGCCGCTTTCGGATACTATTTTGCAGTAGTCGCTCAACTGCCAGTAACCTGCCACCAACGACTTATCCAACGCAAATAGATCCAACACATAGTATTCTTCTCCGTTATTGTCTGAATGTACGGATACCACGCCATGGAGGGTGATCGGCACGTCTTGCACGTCGCCTATCACTTCGACGCTACTGTCCGAAAACAACAGATTGCCCATAAAGGCAAGATAGAATACTGTATCGTCGTTTTGTAGTGTCCATACTTCGCTTCCCTCGTCCACACCACTTATTGGCGGGCACGCTGCGAGCACAACGGTACCGGTGTGTTCCTGACCATCTTCTATGGTTTGGTCTCCGATTCCGGCATAAGCCACCCCATTCCATGTGTCGGTTTTCTCATCATAACTGACATTCACCGTCTTGCCCTCCTTTTCCATCTTCTTCATCCATTCTTTTATTTCTTCACGGCTTTGGGTGGATATGGTGGTTTTCTTCTTGGAGTTATCTTTGGCGGCATGATGTTCTGGAGACGTACTGATGCTGTAAAAGCGAACCTGCTCGCCATGCAAAGCATAGTCGCAGAAGTTGTCGAGCAGCTTTTCCCACTCTGCATCGGTCTCCAGACGTGTGCTGTTTTCTTTATCTCCCACACTGTATACAACGGTTCGCTGCTGTTCGATGGGGTTTTCAAATGGGTTTTCTCCGGGGTTACACGCCACCATACCTATTGTGGACATAAGGAGGGTGACGATAATATATCTCGCTTTCATTACTGGTGTGTTTTTCTTATCATTTATAAATCCATACATTGTCTGCTGATTGTTCCATGCCATTACTTGTGTCGAGGCGACATGTTGCGGGTTTGGTATTCGACGATGGCATCGTATTGTGCACTATTGTCGATTCTGTAAAAGCCTACCGTACGGTGCTCGTGCGACACAACGACACGCATCACAGGCCGTCCGTTCCATCGGGTGTGTCGCTCGGGCCTGTCTATTTTGCCCAGCCAGCTTGTAGCACCCGTACTGTCGTCGATTCCGAATGTAGCCATTAGTTTGCGCCAGCTCCCTATATTGTCGCACTTCACCATCACCACATCGATCTGCGTTGAGTCATTCAGCTTGAATCCATTGATCTGTGCCACGGTCAATTCTGGTTTCGACGCATAGCGCTTGTAGAGGGCACTCTGGGCTACCATTTCGATCGGCAACAGCAAAAGCATTATGAGTAGTAGTCGTTTCATATCCTTTTCTGTATTCGTTGATCGTTCATGACAGCAGCAAAAGCTCGGATGCCAATTCCACCCATTGCGATTCGGTGGTGCCACCACGGTTGCAGTAGATCCGTTCCATGTCATCACCGTTGCGATGCAGGAACAAGGGCAGACTGATACCCACCGTCAGTACAAGTGCGGCCACGCCCATTGCGATACGCTGCCGAATCCGTGTGCGACGGTACCATGCTGGATATTCTTTCTCCAGCATATCCACATAGCGTTGCGATTCGGCTCGTTGCCATAATTCTTCAAACTTGTCTTCTGTCATCATGTCGACATCTCCTTCCTTAATTTATCCTTGATGCGTACCAGTCGTACGCTGACATTTTTTTCGGTCATCATCAATTGTTGGCCTATTTCCCGATAGCTGTATCCCTGAAGGTGCAGGTTTACCAATGTTCTATCCGGCTCTGGTAGTTGCTCTATGTGTTCGTGCAAGGCATCGATGTGGCTTCGTTCCTCGTCGGCCATCTCCCAATTATCAGGCAGCGACTCTGTGGCACGAACCCGACGCAGACTGTCGATAGCAGCATTTCGAGCCACCTTCCACACCCAGGCAGCCTGTTGTGCTCCTCTATTCATCGATAGCAGTCGCTCTCGTTGTTGCCACAGCGTGATAGCAATATCCTGCATTAGGTCGTCCACTTCCACCCCATGCCCACTATAACGACGGCATAGTGTGAACAGCAATCCACGATAATGCATGAGGAGCTCGCCGAATGTGTCTTGAACGTTCACAAATATAATAACGAAAAAAAAGTGTACAATACTACACTACTACCCCTAAAAAAATAATACTTTTCACGTATCAACACCGTACTTCATCCGTACATGCACCGTACATGCACCGTACCATCCTCGCATAAACACGGTGGATTTACGGTCAGCCTCCGGCGCGACCAAAGCTTTGTTATAGCCTTGGCAGATCGCCAGTAGCTCTCACACACCCAATTATGCCGGACAATCTTCTGTGTGGAAGGGCTTAAGTGATTTCTTTGATTTATAAGCGAGTTCGGCTATTCCTTTTCGAGCTCGAATCGATGTTCGGCCTTATAGGTCAAGCTATCAGGTCCGTATTGGTATACGTATTTGTAGACGAGGGTCATGTGTCTCTTCTGCAGGTCGGGGACATCATATACCAACGGGTCGCTCGAATAGTTGGTCAGCACCAACTGCCTCTTTTCGGTCAAGAACCACTCGTAGGTGATCACACTCTGCCGCTGATGTATCTTGCAGAGGCCACTGGCGTCGAACTCGTAATGATAGTCGTCGAAACCAGGCAAATCTTCCGACACTGTACCCGAGGCATCGTTGTGGGTTTGCACGGCGCTGGTTACCTTCCATTTGCCGACAATCATCTGTTCGGGGGTCACCTCGCACGACATTAAGCAGCACGCCACCATCATAATCAACGCCAATGCCAATGATTTAGAGTGTTTTATCATCTTTCTTTCTATTAGATTACATTTTGCAAAGATAGCTCTTTTTTATGATTGCATCAAAATAATATTCAACAAGGCCACAGGTTGCAACCTATGGCCTCGATGAAACTTATTATTAATCGCGACGATATGTCGGGTTATTGGCAGAAAACTATTCCTCGAACTCGGGTATTTCGAGCAAGCGGGTAGTTTCGGTGAAATACTGCGTGGCAGTGAGTTGGGGATAGCACAGCAGTTGGCTAATCATGTCGGGATTCTGTTTCCTGATATTCACCATTTTATCCTCGATCTTTTCAGCGATGGGTAGCTGTTCTTTGATGCGGATGTTCATTGCCTCCTGAACAGCATGCCTGATGTGTGGCACAATTTCGGTATAGTATGCCAGCTTAATATTCTTCAGTTCTTGCCCATCTGCATTCTTCATCTTGACGGAATATTTGGAATAGATTTGTCTCAGCTTGACATTCATGTCTTTGTAGACAGCATCCGCCTTTTCGCCGGCAGCCGTCCAATCGTCGATCATGGGCTGGAGGGGTTTGAGCCATTTGCTGGCATCCACCACCTGATTGTAGGTTGCGTTTTGGGCACGCTGCTGCGAATAGTGAGCTTTCAACCAAGCCTCTTGCTCCTCGTCCGTCATTTTCGAGAGGAGGTCTATCTCCTCCTTTGTCAATCCTGTCGATGCCTCTGCCATACGATAGGCAGCATCCATCACCTCTGCGGAATCGGCGTTGGCATATTGCAGGGCGGCACATTGGGCCGAGAGGTCGAGCACTTTGGCCGAGAACACTGTTACACGACTGGTGAGCAACTTGAGGTTCTTCTCGTTTAGTTCGGCCTCTTTATACTTCACCAACTGGTCGACCGTAGGCAACTCGGGCAACTGTAGCATCAACGATTCGTAGGTCGAGACGGCATTTATTTGGTTAGGTGCCGTGCCTTTCTTATCCTGGGGCATACGTTTATCCACCTCTTTCTCTAAAGCTTGCGAAGCGGCATCGCTGATGCGTTCGGTAGCTTTGTCCATCACCTTTTCAGATGCCTTGTTCAAAGTCTTCTTGGCGGCTTTTTCCAACAATCCACCTAACTGAGCATTCACCGTCAGAGGCATCAGAAATGCCACCAACAGCATAATCATGGTCTTTTTCATACTTGACATATTTTATGAAACACTATAATTATATCACAAACCACAAAACCAATAGATTACACAACACATAATCTTGTTTGGCCATTACATTTACTTTTGCAAAAGTACGAATATTTTTTCATTGTACAAGAAAAAATACTATCATTCGATGGAAAAAACTATGCTAAAAGCCACAATTACCGACCAGGGATAAAAGAAAGAAGCACCTCGACGAGGTGCTTCCATGCTTGTTGTCCCACAAGGATTCGAACCTTGGCAAGCAGAACCAAAATCTGATGTGCTACCATTACACCATGGGACAATCGTTTGTCGAAAACGGGTGCAAAAGTACTAACTTTTTTTCATCCGTGCAAATTTATTTTTCAATTCGCTACATCTCAACAGAATAGCACAAACACTATTCTTCTATATCGAGAGTTTTTTTGAGTGTACGTCGGTTGTTTTCGTACGTTCCAAAACCGAGATACATAGGAATATATACGGATAGAACCATCCAACAAAGAGTAATCCCATTTGTCGTTCCAGCATGCTTTCCACTGCAAGATTGAGCACAACGATAACAGTAAGCAATAGTGCAGGAGGATACAGTCGGTGCATTTGCCAAATACTCAACCATATTGGAGAAAGAAGCCACACTAAAAGCAGTAGAAGACCTATCACTCCTGTGCTGATGATAGTCTCGAAATACTGGTTATGTGCGTTGTATCGGCTTTCCACCCCCCTTTTGTAGCCATCCTTTTCATATTGCTCTACAATCTCATCCTGATACTCCGCCGCCCCATAGCCGAACACTGGACTTTGCATGACCAGTTGGGAAGTGGAATTGTTAATATCTATACGAGCATCTCCTTTGTCGGCCTCCATGTTTTCGATGGTTTGTGTCACTCTGTTAGTATGGCCCGGAAGCACTGTCTCCAAACCGGCACAATAGCCTCCCACAAGCAGGAATAGGAGGACTCCGTGCCACCACTTGCGTCGTGACATGAGAATTGAGCAAATGGCAAGGACTACCCACAGCACAATAATACCTGCACGCGAATTGACTATAACAGTATAGAGAATCAGTATCGGTACAAATGACATCAGTGTATATCGAATCCAGCGGGGATTAGATTTCCAATTACGTGTGAGCTCAATATATACAAATGCGAGGGCTGCTACCAGATAAAGCGAACTATATGCATGATGGCGTGGATCAAATGATTCATTTATTACCTGCGATATTTCTGTGCCTGACGACATCTTCCCGATAGCTATTCCGCAATAGTAGATGAACGACAGCGTACAAGAAAGCAAAAAAGCATATCCCAAGATACGGAGATGGATACTCTTTATATAAGAAGTATCCGTCAAGAGAATACACAGTGGATATATCAATAGGATGGCCTTTCTAGTTAGTATTTGTGAGCCATTCTCCGGATGTAGCCCTGACACCACACTTAGCACATAACAAAGCCAATATAGTATTGGTGTCATCAAAGCAACTCGTATAGGCCACGTAAGGGCGGGATTGCCTATACGCCACTGTGCTAGAAGCTTCACAAAAGAGACTCCTCCCAATGCTATAGCAGCATAAATACCGAAATGGATATTTACGAGCAAGAAGGATGAAGTACATACCATTGCTATGTACTGTAAAACGTCATACCATTTCATTTGTTTCATCTTGCCGAATCCAATAAAGTCTGTAGTTCTTTTATTTCATCACGATATGTTGCTGCGAGCATGAAATCAAGTTCCTTAGCGGCAATCTGCATTTTTCTTTGTCTGTCGCGTATTTCTTTTCGCAGTTGTTCTTTACTCATAGCCAGAAATCTTCTGTCTTCAGCAATATTTTGCGATGAGTTTTCTGCCACCTGCCCTAATTCATCCACAACATCTGCATCGGCGTATGGGCGAGTTGGTGCTTTTTTTGTCTTCACCGTTGCCGCGCCTTCACTTCCCCATTGGTTGTCCGACTCTTCTGCAGCTCGCTCAATCACACTGGTTGTACCGATAATTGCCTCCGTACTCTTAACTATCTGTTTAGGAACAATACCATGTTCCATGTTGTAGCGAATCTGTTTATCTCGGTGCTGATTGGTGATGTCTATTGCACGCTGCATTGACCCTGTAATAGTATCACCATACAAAATAGCCTTGCTGTGTACATTTCGTGCAGCACGGCCTATGGTTTGGATAAGTGCCCTGTCTGACCGTAAAAAGCCTTCCTTGTCCGCATCTAGTATCGCCACAAGGCTAACTTCTGGCAAATCCAGTCCTTCACGTAGCAGATTAACACCCACAAGAACATCAAATACACCCATTCGCAAATCTCTCATTATCTCCACCCGCTCCAGGGTATCCACATCGCTGTGAATATATTTGCTGCGGATTCCCAGATTTGTCAAATAGCCAGTCAACTCTTCAGCCATTCTCTTGGTTAAAGTCGTTACCAACACACGTTCCCCCTTATCTACCGTATTCTCAATCTCATCCAGAAGATCATCCACCTGACTCACAGCAGGTCTCACCTCCACCACTGGGTCTAACAAACCTGTTGGACGAATCACTTGTTCAACCACCACTCCTTCTGCTTCTCTCAATTCATAGTCGGCAGGTGTAGCTGAAATATAGATTGTCTGGCCCGTCAAGGCATAGAACTCATCGTATGTAAGAGGACGGTTGTCCAAAGCCGATGGAAGTCTAAAGCCATATTCCACCAAAGATGTCTTTCTGCTTCTATCACCCCCATACATGGCACCAATCTGAGGAACTGTGACATGGCTTTCGTCTATAACTAATAGAAAATCGTCCGGGAAATAATCTATTAAACAGAAAGGGCGGCTACCTGGTTTTCGGCCATCAAAGTATCGACTATAATTCTCAATGCCTGAACAGTAACCCAACTCCTGTATCATTTCCACATCGTAGTTCACCCGCTCCTCCAATCTCTTTGCCTCTAAATTCTTACCTAAAGAATACAGATAGTCCCTACGTTCTATCATATCATACTTTATCTGACGCAGAGCTTCTCCCATACTCTCTTTGTTTGTCAAGAAGTTTGAGGCAGGATATATCACTACTTCCGTCAGCGACTCTATACGATGGCCACTGATAGGGTCAAAACTCTCCAATGATTCTATTTCATCATCCCAAAATGATATTCTGTAACAGAAGTCTGCAAACGACGGAAACACATCAACGGTGTCTCCCTTCACACGGAAGCGGCCATTGGTAAACTCTATCTCATTCCGTACATACTGACCCTCCAGCAGCTGGAGTAACATGTCGTCTCTCTTGATTCTGTCACCCACTTTGAGTGTAACGGTTCCCCTTTTGAATTCTTCCGGATTGCCTATTCCGTAGATACAACTCACACTGCTAACAACTATTACATCCCTTCTACCACTCAGCAATGCACTACTGGCACGAAGACGTAGTTTATCCAATTCGTCATTGATTGCCAAGTCCTTCTCTATGTATGTATTGGTCGACGGTATATATGCTTCTGGCTGATAGTAGTCATAATAGCTAACAAAATACTCTACAGCATTATTGGGGAAAAACTGTTTAAACTCTCCATACAACTGAGCGGCTAGTGTCTTATTGTGGCTCATCACCAATGTCGGGCGATTCAACTGCTTTATAACATTAGCCACCGTAAAGGTCTTCCCACTTCCCGTAACCCCCTGCAACACTTGGGCTCTCGTTCCAGACAATACTCCATCCACCAGCTGCTTGATAGCATCCGGCTGATCCCCCATTGGAGAAAAATCCGATTTCAAATCGAAATCCATATTTGATTAACGGATAATAATCGTTTATATTGCTTTACTCTGTAAAATAAAACTGTCGTGCTCTCGTTATCAATCTGTAATGAAAAAGATCAGCATAGACCTTACACCCGAGGAATACCATGTTGCAGAAAACATGCGTAAAGCAGTATCACGACAATACGGCATTACCGTCGATTCGCCCGACGAGCTACACGTTATTCGACGCACCCTTGACTGTCGTCGGAAGAAGATAGTGTACCACACCGATATTATCATTGGCAATATAGAAAAAGCCAATCATGAACCATTTTTTCCCCATACGATTAATGCCAGCTCGCCCCGTGTTGTAGTGGTTGGTGCTGGACCAGCAGGTCTTTTTGCTGCACTGCGATGCCTGCAGCGAGGAATCAAGCCCATTATTGTTGAAAGGGGTAAGAAAGTAGAGGAGCGTAAATTCGATGTGGCACGTCTAGGGCGGGAGCAAATACTGAACCCTGATAGCAACTGGTGCTTTGGCGAAGGTGGTGCTGGCACCTATAGCGATGGTAAGCTCTATACACGATCCACAAAACGAGGCAATATCGACGACGTATTGTCCACCTTTGTCGCTCACGGAGCAGACCCTGACATCATGCTCGATGCACACGCCCACATTGGAACCGACCGACTGAGTGGAATCATATCCAACATGCGACACACCATCGAAGATCATGGTGGTGAATATCTGTTCAATACACGTGTCGAGAATCTTATCACTAGGGACAATCGCGTAGCAGGTGTTATCGACACCGACGGAAACAAGATCGAAGGACAAGCAGTGATACTTGCCACTGGCCATTCTGCCCGTGACATATACTATATGTTCGACCGCAATGGATGGATATTAGAAGCCAAACCTTTTGCTTTAGGTGTACGTGTCGAGCATCCTCAATCTCTTATTAACGAGATTCAGTATCATGGACGCGATTATTCCAGCCTACTCCCTCCTGCAGCCTATAGTCTCACCACCCAGGTAGGTTCCCATGGGGTCTTCTCTTTCTGCATGTGCCCTGGAGGGGTCATCGTGCCGGCAGCCACCGACTTTGGGCAACAAGTGGTGAATGGGATGAGCAACCATCGACGCAACTCCCCTTATGCCAACAGCGGTATCGCCGTCACCGTAGGGATGGAAGATGTCGATGGCAACGATGTGTTCTCTCTGCTCCGATTCCAGCAGCAGGTGGAGCAACAGATGTTCCATGCCGCAGGCGATGCCATCAATGCCCCCACTCAACGCCTGGTCGACTTCCTGCAACATCGCCCCTCGTCGCATCTAAACAAGTCTGGATACATGGGACATGTGGTCAGTACCCCACTCCACGAATTAATGCCTCCGTTCATTGTAAAAGCCTTGACGCAGGGATTCAAAGACTTCGACCGACGCATGCACGGCTTTATCACTGACGAGGCATCGATTCTCGCCGTCGAAAGCAGAACATCAAGTCCCGTGCGAATACCAAGGGATCGTATTACCCTACAGCATCCCCAACTATCCAATCTTTTCCCCTGTGGCGAAGGGGCAGGCTATGCCGGCGGCATCGTCAGCTCTGCCCTCGACGGTATCCGCTGTGCCGAGGCCATCATCATCTGACAGAACACACTAACCTTCGAAGGTGAAACTAAGCATAAACGTTCTTGTGCGGAGATAATCGAACGAGGTGGTGTAAATATCCATATCGTCAACCTTGAGGTCGAGCAACCCAAAGTTCATCTTCAACTCGATGGCGAACTTCACATACCTCAGAAAGACATCGAAGCCTACTCCCATTGTGTACCGGAGGTCGCTCGGTTGAAGTTTCACTATCGACTGGTTGGTCATATTTCTGTTCTTCCTAAACGAAGCGAAATCGAAACCATAGCTCGCCCCAGCCGTCAGATAGGGGCGGAAGTTGCCATAGCGCACCGCTCTGAACTTGAACTCTATCGGTATATCACCATATACCGACTCCACGTTGCGCATCTGTTCCAACGAGTGGTGGGACTCGAAATAGTTATGCTCCCACGAATAGGAAATATTGCGCGTTACCAGTGTGACACCTGGCAGCAGTCGCAGATTGAACCAGTTACCCAATCTCATATCGCCCACAACAGCAATATGGAATCCCCGCTCATAATAGGACGTCACCCCCTGCATTGTCTGCCGCAATACATCGTCGTCGGAGAATCTCAAATCGAACTTGCTCTGCGTATAGCCCACCTGGATGCCATAGTGCAGCAACCTACGGTCGAAGCCACCCAGATTGCCTATCTGTCCTTGGGCACATACAGTATTCACTGCAGGAAGATGCAGCAGCACTACCATTGCAATGGCCAGCGGTATGCCCATCCACCTTCGCAGAGTAAAGCCTTCGATTTGCAGTCTCATTCTATTCCGTGATTTCGCCCCTAAGCGATTGGCTTAGCCTCACCCTAACATGCTCCTTATTGTCGGGGTATTCACCCAGCAGACACATCATCTTGGTGATGGCCGCCTCTATGGTGATGTCGCCAGCGCCTATCACCCCTATCCGGTCCATATCGCAGCTGGCAGCATACTGGCGCATCTTCACCGCCCCAGCCTTGCACTGCGTCACATTAAGTACAATAATGCCGCGACGTATGGCAGCATCGAGTGCATTGATAAACCATTCGCCCGTCGGAGCATTGCCCGAGCCGTATGTCTCTATCACCACTCCTTGCAACCCCGGAGCGTTCAGCACCGCATTGACCACCTCGGGGCCTATGCCCGGGAAGAGTTTCAGGATGGCCACACGGGTATCGAAATGCTTACGCACCTGCAGTGGCTCGGTGGGCATGGGCAGGAAGAGATGCTCCTTGAAGGTGATATTGATACCCGCCTTGGCCAGCGAGGGGTAGTTGTACGACTCGAAAGCATCAAAATTCTCCGCACTCTGTTTGGTGGAGCGATTGCCACGATAGAGATGATTCTCAAAGAAGATGCACACCTCTGGAATAGTGGCCAAACGTGTCGAGGCCACTTCGAGGGCACAGATGATATTTTCGCGACCATCGCTTCGCAGCATGCCCAGCGGCAACTGGCTTCCGGTAAGCACTATCGGCTTGCTGAGATTCTTAAACATAAAACTCAGCGCCGACGCTGTGTAGGCCATAGTGTCGGTGCCATGCAGCACTACAAAGCCGTCATAATCGTTATAGTTGTTCTCAATGATTTCGGCGATACTGACCCACAAGTTAGGAGTCATATCGCTCGAATCGATGATACTGGGAAGCGTCACCGAATCGATGTCATACTCGCAGCTACGCAGTTGGGGCACTGCATCGTATATACGATCGAGGGCGAAAGGATGCAACGACCCGTTTTCGTCCTGCACCATTCCGATGGTACCGCCAGTGTAAACTATCAATACACGATTATTATGCATGTCTTTGAAGGGTAATAGCAATCCGCCTTCGATACGCACCAGTCTCTATACGAGGTGGTGTACGCAACGAAGGCGGAATACATGTCACTATTTGGTCGAGATCACCAAATAGTCGGTATACTTCCAGAATTGTACAGGGTTCAAGATACGCAAGTAGGCTGTCACCTCGGCATTCTCCTCGTCTGCTACCAACTCGTAGCTTCCGGCGGGATGCTGCGACACCACCACGGCTTTCTTTTTATTGATGCTGATGGTGTTCACCTTCGAACGGTCTATCTCTGTAAACAACTCAGTATTCATGTCCGACACCGTGCCCTGTTTGCGGCCTATGCCGAGGAAACCACCGCTCTTCAGAACGATACCGGCCTCTTTCAGCTCGTCGTAGCCACCCACCACAAAGTATGCCTTGTTCGCATCGGCGATATGCTGGGCTATCTGCTCGTCTTTCTTAATATTGGTAGCAGTGAGCTCATTCACATTGCGGTTCAGCCCCTCGATGATCTCTTTGCTGCTCTGCAGTTCAGCCATCAAATTGGCAATTTGCTGCTCTTGCTGGGCGGCACGCTCCTCCAGTCGGGTGATGTAGCCCTCGAGGTCAGTATTCTTGCCGGTCAGATTGTTCACACGTTCGTTCAGCTTGGCTATCTTCTGCTTGTTGTCGGCCATCATGCTTTCAATGGAACTCAGCTGTGCTGCTATCTCTTTCTTCTGATCGAAAGTACCCTCTGTGGTACGGCGACGCATTTCCTGTACGGTCGAATACTTAGAGTTGATCATCGACAGATTGTCCTCAATCTCATTGAGCATAGTGAACAGACTGTCAATCTCCATATCCTTTGTATCGACTATGCGTTGCAAGGAATCGATTCTCATCTGTCTGGTATCCAACTCCCGCTGATTGCATCCGGAGAATACCACACTCATTGTCATAAGGCCTACGGCCACGATAGTTTTCTTCATACTATATCGACTTTTATTCTAATTTCTATTCAACTTTTCCGCCTAATCGCGGTGAAGGTATAACGACGTAAATTTTACATTATTTTATCCTACTGTCGTAAATAATGTTAAAAAGACAGTTGGCAATTAACATATTCCATGTTTGGCTGATAAATGCTGCAGGGACGGCCACACCGGTGGCCGTCCCTGCAGTTTGATATGTATCTGCCGGTTGGCTTTATTGCACCACTAGCTTCTTGCTGGCCACGCCCATAGGGGTCTTTATATTCAGTATGTACACTCCGCTCGGCAACTGGCTCACGTCCAACTGTGTATTGAGGCCCGTGGCCTTCCATTGGGCCACCTTCTCGCCCGACATATTGTAGGCCTCCACCTCTTCCATCCCGACGCTCGACAGCACCGTCACCTCGCCCACTGCAGGGTTGGGTTGCACACTCACATAGCGCTGCATCAGCGGCTCCTTGCCAATGAATAAAGTATCGTCTGGCGAACTGGTAGTATCTATCTCATCAGGATTGATAATTGGGAACCATAGAAAACGATCTCCGCCTGTTATGGGACAGCATTTATCAAGACTTGTGTTATTATTGTAGATGTATTCAAGTGAAACATAGTCATAATATTTTTCGTAATTGTACTCAGGAAAAAAAGATGACTTTCCACCGCTATTATAAACCATATAGTACACGGGCACGATGGAATCCTTCATTTTTCCGCATGTTTCCGGTATTCTCCACTTATTCTCCTTAATGCCAATATATCCCGTTGTGCTTCTTCCCAACATAAAATATCCATCCACTGTGATTGCACTATCAAAGTAGAGTTCGTACACCCTATCGTAGCAATCTTCGTTACCACTGACATCAGTATTATTGTATCGGAAATAGCACGTTGGCTCTACTTCGCCAGGATTCAGGAATAGCGAATCACTAATCAATTTCACTGGCGAATGCTCCGACTGCAGCAAGTTTTCTCCAGAAAAGACAGGATTGTCAAGATTCCTAACAAACAATCCAAAAAAATCGGTACTGTTCGAATCCGGGGTATAGCAAAACTGGTTTTTTTCTTTTGGTAGAACAAACACCGCCATGCCATATACTTTCATTGGTTTTGCAGCATAAAATTCGGCAAAAAGGTATTGGGTACCAATCTCCGGTATTATCCAAATATGGCGACCACCCTCTCCTACCCAATGATGATTGTAAAAATACTCTGGTTTCAGACTGTTCACTAGGGTATCTTGTGCCGAAGCCGCCACGATAGCGAGTATCATTGATAGAAAAAGAAATGAACGTTTCATGACTATAAATATTTAAAGTTTAATAATATCGCATACTGAATTACTTCAAATTAACATCCATTCTTGCCCACAGGCAATAGAAGGAAATATCATACCAATTGTCAGAATTATAAACATAATGCAATTTCCTCTAATTCTTTTAGATGTAAAATTTTTCATAGTAGAATTCGATTTATTTTATGTTTGCAAATATACGAAATAATTCACCTCCCTATTTTTTTTAACATTATTTAACACATATTTAATCCATTCAATAAATGCAATACTTTGGTAAACAGGCACAGAGAGGTATCACAACCGTACATGCACCGTACATGCACCGTACATGCACCGTACATGCATCGCTGATGCACGCACAAAACACGGAGTTCATTCGCGGGTAGTATGTAGAATGGATGAGGGGGAGGGGTGTTGCCCTCCGACGAAACACAAGAATGCAACAAACCAGCCGAGGAACAACCATACAGGAGGCCTCGGCTGGCTAGCTAAATGTTTTTTGTCAATACTTAACGAGTCTTAGAACCGACTGGTCGACCGAGAGGATATAGACACCTTTGGGCAAGTCGTCCATAGCAATGGCCATTGTGTCGCCCTCGGCGACAACGTCCGACAAGGTGCGGCCCATCGTGTCGATCAGCCTCACCCTGCTGCCCCGTAGCAGGCCACTGACGGTGAGCATCTCGCAAACAGGATTAGGGTAGGCGACCACCGAAAGCGCTTCGTGTCCGACCACATCCTCGCCCACCTGGTGCATCACTGCCACCCCTGTAAGGTCGAAGCCACCACTATTGAAATTGGTGGGCCATGGGTCGTTCACGATGTGGCCGAATGCATCGTACGAGGCATAGGCACTATCGATTGCTCCGACCACATCGACGATGCGGACATGCGTCACCGCATCGATGTCGAGGCCGGAACTGTCCTTCAACTCCTCGAGGTCGAAGGGGGTGCCATAGCCAACTTGGTATTTGCCGGCTAGATTGTTTATCAATGTGGGGTCGGTGTCGGCAAAGGGACCTGCCTGGACACTATCTTGGACAAGCGAGGTGGCCGGAAACCTGACAAAGTGCTCGCCATCGGAGCTCACTTCGACAAAGGCCAGTTCGAGAAAGTAGCCTCCTGTCTGGTTGTTCTTCATAGCATTCTCGAACACTGCGAAGTCGGGTCCATTGCCATTGCGGATGGGACGGTCGAAAGTGAGTGTGGCCGTTCCTCCGTCGCCAAGGCTGACAGCATCGGTGGTGTAGCTACTGGCCGGTCCGAGCACGACGCTCTCGTCCTCGCCGAATGTGACAAGGGGGGAATCGGGCATGCTGATATTCTGTGGCCCACGCACGATGGTGACACCCGTAGCCCAGGCAAGGATGGCCGAGCTGTCGGCTTTGATGGCATCGCACCCCGCGGTGCCCACTCCCCCACAAAAGGGGCCCTGCCCCTGAGCCGAAACTACGTTGGCCAGGAGCAGGAGCACGATAACAACAATAATCTTTATCATTTCCTTTTATCGACGGACTACAACCTTGGCAGTGCTGCCACCAAGCGAGAGCATATACACCCCGGCTGCCAAGTGGTCGACAGCCACCTGCAGGTGGCTAGTGCCGGCTGGGACGGTGGTGCTCATCACACAGCGTCCATTGATGTCGAAGAGCTGCATTAAGAAATCGTAGTCGAGGGGCTGAATAGCGACATTCAGCTGCTGGGCGACAGGGTTAGGATAGATGGTGAGGTCGATGCTGCGAGCCTCGGCGATGCCGGCAGGGTTGCTGGCGGGCTCGATAGGCATGGTGTAGCGGTAGTTGTAGCTCCATCCCCATCCGTCGTAGTAGGCGCTGTCCACCACTGTGCCTGCTGCAGCATCGGCCCAGAGGTTGAGGTCGCCGTCGCCAAGCGGTTGGGTGAGGCCCCAGCCGTAGCCGCCATTGATCATCTGCTCCCAATAGGCGACACCCTTCAGGCTATCCTTGCCTTGCTCTACATAGACGATGTCGCTCAGGTAGCCGCCAGCAGCAGTGAAGCTGAAGCGAGGGTCGGCAGCCTGGATGTCGTTCATTGCCTGCTCTACAGTGGCATCGCCAGCGAAGCGGTAGCCCCAAGCCAGCGAACGTCCGGCCCAGTTAAACACCATAACGGCCTGCTTGTCGCCAGTGCCCACCCAATAGACGATGTCTTTGGGGTCGATAGTGGAGTTCACCGTGTCGAAGGGGGCTCCGACAGGGTCGATGCGGGTGGTCCACACCACTGCCGAGGGGAACCACATGCCAGCATACTCTGTGCTGTCCCAACCTGTGGCATAGTTGCTCTCGCCGATTTTCAGGAACGAGCCGTTCTGCAACTGGCTGTAAGGGCCGGTGTAGGGATTGCCGTCGAGTACATACTGCACATAGCCTTCAGCCGACTGCAGCATAGTGAAGGGACCGACAAAAGAGAAACGGTTGGAATCCATCTCAAGGGTCAGACGTGGATCGGCAGCAGCGACCATCTTGAGGGCGCTGTCGGCAGTCGGAGCCTCGTCGCCGAAGCGCAATCCCCATGCCAATGCACGGCCATTGGAGGTCCAGTCGTAGACGACTACAGCCTGGTTAGCACCTTCGCCCACCCAGTATTTGACATCGGCGGCAGCGATCGTGGCATCGACAGGGAGGGTGGCTACGCTGGCAGCGCTGACCGGGTTGGACCATGTGTCTGCCTCGTCGTCGCTGATACGCACCACTGTGCCATCCTCGAGGTCGTAGTCGGCGAGCATATCGCCCTCTTCGGCCAACGCTCCATTCACTTTGAAGCGGGTGTCATCCTCCGACACGGCAATCTTCAGCGGCCACTCCACATAGGTGTACACATAGGAATAGGTCTCCCAGTCGACTCCCAATACGAAACGTGGGTCGGCCTGGTCGATGGCGGTGACCATATCGAAAGCTGTGGGCGCATCGGATGCATTGTAGCGATAGCCCCAGGCAAGGGTTGTGCCCTGAAGGTCGAAGATGAATACGGAGTGGCTTGTGCCCTCGCCCACCCAATACTTGATGTCGGCTGTGTCGATGGCCGAATCGGTTGTTTGTGCATTAAGGCCAAAGGCAAGCGTGAGGCCTAATGCCAGTGTGAATAGTTTTTTTACCATGTTGAATATCATTTTATTATTAATTTAATTCACTTCAACGTGGCAACACTTTGGGGGAAAATAGACCAGTGGCAAACACACTGCGCTGCTGATGGCGGGTGTCGCTCGGTGTACTTTTTCCTCGAAAGTGATACCGAATCAATCTGGTTTGGCAGGTCTTCTGGCTTGCTCTTTCCCCCACGTCTTCCCATGTGCCTATGGCGACACACAGTGACTTAACAGATTGGGGTACAGTCGACGAGCTTACAGCAGCGGGACTGCGCCGGACTCTCACCGGCTTCCCTCTTGGCACCCTCTTCGGGCGACCAAACCGGCTGCAAAAGTACTAAATAAAAACTATGTGGCAAAATATTTTTTTCAAACGACAGTTATTTGTTGTATGAACATTTTGATGCAAAAATGGGAATTTCCCCCTTTCGACAAGATAACCAACGAGGACTATGCTCCCGCCATTCGCTCGGCCATTGCTGAAGCCGAACGCAATATAGAGGCCATCGCCACCAACCCTGAATCGCCCACCTTTCAAAACACAGTGGAGGCACTGGAGACCGCGTCGCAACGACTGGACCGGATCAGTGCCATCATGATGAACCTAAACGAATGCTGCACCAACGAACAGCTACAGGCCATAGTGATGGAGTTGGAGCCGGAGATGACCCGTTTCAGCATGAAAGTGATGACAGACAGAAGGCTGTATGAGAGGGTCAAAGCAGTGGCCTCTCTATCAGACCTTGCCAACGACCCCGAGAAGAAGACACTGCTCGACAACACACTGAAGGGGTTTGTACGTCACGGAGTGGCTCTGGATGGCGAAGCGTCAGTCCGGTTCAAGAAGAACGAGGAAGAGCTGAGCGAACTGAAGCTACGCTTTGGCCAGAATGCCCTGGCCGATATGAACGACTGGACACTGCACCTGACCGACGAGGACGACCTCGACGGACTTCCCGACACGATACGCACCGCAGCCGCAGAAGAAGCCTCGGCACGTGGCTTGTCGGGGTGGGTGTTCACACTCTCCTATCCCAGTTATGGCCCGTTTATGACCTACAGTAACCGACGCAACCTGCGGGAAAGAATGTACCGAGCATACGGTAGCATCGGCGGCAGAGGTAACGAACACGACAACAACGAGGTGATACGTCGCATCGTCGAACTGCGTGCCGAACAAGCAGCACTGTTGGGCTACCATACCTATTGCGACTATGTGTTGGAGGATCGCATGGTAAAAAGCCTGACCAATCTACGTCGCTTTATGCAGGAACTCACCGATGCTGTGTTGCCAACTGCACAGTCGGAATTGAACGAACTGAAGGCATTGGCAGGTTACGAGCCAGCACCATGGGACATAAGCTACCTATCCGAGAAGCTGCGTAGGCAACGCTACAACATTGATAGCGAGTCCCTACGATACTACTTCCCACTCGAATCCGTTCGCAACGGCATCTTTTCACTATATGGAAGGCTTTACGGACTTCGGCTCGAGGAAGATAGCACCATACCTGTATATCACGAGGAGGTTAAGGTATATCGCGTATATCGCCGGGATACATTTATGGGTGTTTTATATCTCGATATGTTCCCACGTGCCTCCAAGCGTAGTGGTGCCTGGATGACAGAGTTTAGAGGTCAATATGGGTCTGTACGCCCACAGATACAGGTAGTGTGCAACTTCAGCAAGCCCACGTCCAGTGCTCCTTCCCTACTACGTTTCAGCGAGGTCGAGACCTTTATGCACGAGATGGGTCATGCCATGCATGGTATGCTCTCAGAGGTACAGTACGAGAGCTTGAGCGGCACCAATGTGAAACGGGACTTCGTGGAGATGCCCTCGCAGGTGATGGAGAACTGGTGCTACGAGCCCGAGTTCCTGGCCACATTTGCTCACCACTACCAAACAGGTGCCCCGCTGCCAGCAGACCAAGTGGATAAGATACGTGCTGCACAGAACCACATGGCGGGTTGGCTCTGCCTTCGGCAACTAAACCTTGGTAAGACCGACATCGCCTTCCACACCATGGACACAAACACTCCCCTTTCTGAGAAAGCCGAAGATGTGGAGGCCAAGGCTATGACAAACCTCCTTCCTCGTGTACCTGGTTGCTGCACGGCCACCAACTTCAACCACATATTCGGTGGTGGCTATGCCAGCGGCTATTATGGATACAAGTGGGCAGAAGTTTTGGATGCCGACATATTCAGCAGATTCAAGAGCGATGGTATATTCAACAAAGAGACAGCAGAGTGTTTCCGCAGGGAGATTCTCTCGCGTGGAGGTTCCGATCACCCTGCCATCCTCTTCCGCAACTTCATGGGGCGAGACCCCGACTCAAAGGCCCTACTACGTCGCATGGGCCTTGCCAAAGCATAACAATAATTGATTAACATTATGAACGAAGAATTAGCAAAACAAATACTGAAAGTATTTATCAACAACCCCTTTGATGCCTTCAACCACAAGCAAATATCGTCGCGTATAGGTGCAAGCAGCAAAGCAGAACGCCAAGAGGTGATACGTACCATGCAGGAATTGGCCGAATGCAAACAACTGGTAGAAGATGATCACAAGGGTAAATACAAGATAAACCCCAAGAACATCGACGACGAGTTGGTGCCCAATAGTTACGTTGTCGGAACAATCGACATGAAGCAAGGAGGCAAGGCCTATGTGATTCCGCAGGAAGAAGGCCGCGAGGACATTCAAATAGCTCCAAACAACACCCACCATGCCCTGCATGGCGACACGGTCCGCGTGCTGATGTTCCCACAGCGCAAGATGCACAAGCCCGAAGGACAGGTGGTAGAAATCATCAAACGTGCCAAGACACGCTTCGTCGGCATCATTCAAAAGCAGGACCGTTTTGCTTTCATGGTCAGCGACAGTCGCACCATGCCGGTAGACATATTCATTCACCTCGACGACTTAGCAAATGCCGAAAATGGAGAAAAGGTGCTCGTAGAAATGACCGACTGGCCAGAGCGGATGAACAACCCTGTGGGCAAGGTGATCAAACGCCTCGGCAAACCGGGCGACAACAACGTGGAGATGCAAAGCATCCTGGCCGAATACGACTTCCCTCTCGACTTTCCCAAAGAGGCAGAAGACGAGGCCAAGAAACTGAAGAGCCCCACCAAGAAAGAGATAGCCAGTCGTCGCGACTTTCGCGATGTGCTCACATTCACCATCGACCCCGCCGATGCCAAAGACTTCGACGACGCTCTCTCCTATCGAGTGTTAGACAATGGGCATGTGGAGGTAGGGGTACACATCGCCGATGTGAGCTACTACGTAAAGCCAGGCAGTGCTATCGACCGCGAGGCCTACGAACGTGGCACCTCTGTCTATCTTGTCGATCGCACTATCCCCATGCTGCCAGAGAAGCTGTGCAACGATGTCTGCTCGCTCCGCCAAGACGAAGACAAACTATGTTTCAGTGTGGTGATGGAGATGGACAACAAAGCCAAAATACACAAGACGTGGATGGGCAAGACCGTAATCCGAAGCAATCGTCGCATGGCCTACGAAGAGGCACAAGAGATAATAGAAGGGCAGCAGGACAGCACAACAACGAGCCAACAAGCAGAGCTCAGCACTGCCATCCTCGCCCTCCACGCCCTCGCCACCGTTCTCCGCAACCAAAGATACAAAAATGGTGCTATCAACTTTGAGAGTCAGGAAGTGAAATTCCAACTCGACGAAAACGCCCACCCCATTGGTGTGTACATCAAGGAGAGCAAAGAAGCGAACTGGCTTATCGAGGAATTCATGCTATTGGCCAACCGCACCGTTGCCGAGTATATCGGCAAGCCGAAGGGCCGCAACAGCAAAACAGGACAGTCGGGACGCACCTTCGTCTACCGTGTCCACGACGAGCCCAACCCCGAAAAGCTTAACACCTTCGTCGAATTTGTAGCCAAACTAGGATTCTCTATGAAGGTAGGGTCACGCAAAGCCCTTGCCGAGAGCTACAACAACCTCTTTCGCGACATAGCCGGACGGGGCGAAGAGAACATGATCGACTCCATCGCCATCCGCACCATGAGCAAAGCCTACTATAGCACCGAGAACATCGGACACTATGGCCTGGCATTCCCCTACTACACCCACTTCACCTCCCCCATTCGCCGCTACCCCGACCTGATGGTGCACCGCCTACTCGACCTCTACCTGCACGACGGGAAGTCGGTGAGCAGGGATGAATACGAGGAGTATTGCCAGCATTGTTCGGTAATGGAGAAGAAGGCCGCCGATGCCGAACGGACCAGCGTGAAGTACAAGCAGGCCGAGTTCTTGGCCGACAAACTGGGCCAAGTCTTCCCTGCCCTCATTAGCGGCGTCAGCAAGTGGGGTATCTATGCCGAGATCGAGGGCAACAAGTGCGAGGGCATGATTCCTATAGGCAGCCTGAAAGACGACTACTACATGCTCGACGAGGACAACTACCAAGTGATCGGTCGCCGCCACGGACGCACCTACAAACTCGGCTATCCCGTCAATATCCGAGTAAAGAAAGTGGATATGCTAAAAAAACAGATCGACTTCGAACTTATCGACGAGGAAGACACAGCACCCACAGAGCGGAAGAAACAAGGCCGTTCCCAGCGTCCCAATCGGGCCGAAAAAGGCCAAAAGAGCCAGAAAAAGTCCTCCTCCAACAGATCTCATCGTCGCAAAAAATAAACCTTAATATAGCCACCTTACCTTCGTTCCGGACAGTCGCCTGTCCGGAACGTCTTTTTTTTCTACCCTTCATAGGTGCATTTCGTGCAAAGATCCGAAAAAAAAGGTCGAAAAAACATAAAAATGCCATCGGACCCTGTCGGAGACTTCTATTTAACATAATCTAAAAAATGGGTACTGAAAACCAACTGGTTACGTACCATGTCTTACTCATCTCTTACTCATCTCCTTATCAACACCTACTAAAGTATTAGAAATGTAAGAGTTAAGTAGCATAAAACTAGGGGTTAAAAAGTGTTAAATCAAGAAATGGGACTTTGCGACACGGAGGGTGAACCGAGTCTGTTGGACGACATCGGAGGGGCTGAACAGAAAAAAATATTCACCAATAAGAAAAATTTCGTAACTTTGTATTTTTCAAAAAAGGCGAAAAAACAATGGCATTGTCTGACAAACAAGTGATTGAGGAGCTGAAAACGGGCAAATACAAACCCGTATATCTGCTCACCGGCGAGGAGAACTACTATATCGATGTGGTCTCCGACTGGATGGAGAATCATATCGTCGACGAGACGCTACGGGATTTCGACCAAACGGTGGTGTATGGACGCGATGTGGACATGCAGACCGTGGTCAGCACCACCAAGCGCTACCCCATGATGTCGCCTGTGCATCTGGTGATGGTGAAAGAGGCGCAGGCCATCCCGATGCAGCAGTGGGAGGCATTGGTCAACTATCTGAAGCAGCCATCGCCACAATCGGTGCTGGTGCTGTGCTATCGCCACAAGAAGATGGACAAGCGGACAGCAGTGTACAAGGCCATTGCCAACAGCGGTGTGGTGTTCGAGAGTGCCAAGATATACGACGACAAGCTACCCGACTGGATAATGAGCCATGTGCAAGCACACGGCTACACCATCGGCCAAGCAGCTGCCGCCATGCTTGCAGGGCATCTGGGTAACGACCTGGGGAAAGTGGCCGGCGAGCTGAACAAGCTGTATCCACTCCTGTCGAAGGGGGAGGCAATCGACGAGAAACTGATCGAAGAGCAAATCGGAATCAGCAAGGAATACAACGTCTTTGAACTGCAGAAAGCCATCGGACGGCGCGACGTGATGGCTTGCAACAGGATAGTCAACTATGTCATCTCCAACCCCAAAGAGAATCCTATTCAGGTGATTATCGCCACTCTGTACGGCTTCTTCGTGAAGGTGATGATATACCATCAGGTGGAAAACAAGAGCGAAGCGGCCAGTGCACTGGGGGTGAAGCCATTCTTCGTACAAGACTATGCCACCGCCGCCCGCAACTACCCCCTCGGCAAGCTGGCCACATGCATAGGCTATCTGCACGAAACCGACCTGCGAAGCAAAGGCGTCAGGGCCTCGAAGGACGTGACCGACGGACAGCTATTGAAAGAACTAGTATTCAAGATTATACATTAAACTCCCAGCATATTTTCGAGAGATATAAAACAGCAAATGAAACACCCCACCACATACCCCACCAAGCGTAATACACATTCCTCTCTGATACACAAAAGTTTCATCGTCGCAAGCCTGCTTTGGGCACTACTGGCGAGCCTGGGCAATGCCGCACTCGCACAGGGAACGGTGAAGGGTGTACTCTTCGACGAGGCGAACGGCGAGGCCATACCCTTCGCCAACGTGATTCTGGACGGCACCGCCTACGGATGTGCCACCGACCTCAACGGCTTCTTCCTCATCAACAAAGTGCCCACAGGAGAGTACACGCTGCACGTGCGATATGTGGGATATGAGGAATACAACGAAAAAATCACCGTCAGCGACCACCGAACCATCACCGTCACCATTCACCTCAAGCCCCAAGCACAGCTGCTCAAAGCGGTAGAAATCACCGACAGCCGGAAAGAAGAACGGAAGATGCAGACGCAAGTGAGCGTCGAGAAGCTGACTTCTAGCCAGATACAGCAGATGCCATCGATCGGTGGCACTGCCGATATAGCCCAATACATGCAAGTATTGCCCGGTATCAACTCGACCGGCGACCAAGGCGGACAGCTGTATATTCGTGGTGGATCCATGATTCAGAACCTTACGCTGCTCGATGGAATGATTGTGTACAACCCATTCCATTCGATCGGTTTATACTCCATATTCGAGACCGACATCATCCTCAATGCCGACATCTACACCGGAGGGTTCGGAGCAGAATATGGTGGACGGCTGTCGTCGGTGATGGACATCACCACACGCGACGGCAACAAGCGCTACCACTCCGGCAAAGTGGGCCTCAATACCTTTGGAGCAAACGTGATGCTCGAAGGACCATTGAAGAAGGTGACCAATACTTCTAAATCGAGCGTCACCTATCTGGTCACCGCCAAAAACTCGTTCCTCTCCAAGACCTCACCCCTCATCTATCCCTATATCGAGGGAGGGCTGCCATTCGACTTCCTAGACATGTACGGAAAACTCACCTTCAATTCCGGATCGGGTAGCAAGGCAAGCGTGTTTGCCTTCCGATTCGACGACTCGGTGAGCAACTATCAGGCCATTGCCAACTATCACTGGCTCAATTATGGAATGGGGACCAACTTCATGCTCGTCACCGGCAGTTCGGCCATACTGGAAGGAACCATAGCCTACAGCGACTACCGTATCTCGCTCGACGACGGGTCGATATACGACAAGTACAGCTCCATCAACGGCTTCAACGCCTCGTTGCAAGTCACCAACTTCATCGGCAGCGACCGCTTGCGCTACGGCCTTACCCTCGAGGGCTACTCGACCGACTACCAGTTCTATAACCATTACAACAAACGCATCTCGCAACATAGCCCCACCACAAACCTGGCCATCCATACCACCTACAAGTCCACACCCGGCCATTGGCTGATCGAGCCCGGACTGCGCCTAATGTACTATGCCACTATGCGCGACTTCAGACTAGAGCCCCGTATAGCAGCAAAGTATAACGCCTCCGACAAACTACGCTTCAAGATGGCAGGTGGATTCTACAGTCAGGTATTCCTCGATGCACGTTCGGACAACGATATTGTGAACCTCTTCACCGGATTTCTCACAGGCAATGCCGACCTCAACATACCAGATATGTTCATGGGCAGGGAAGTGACTACCTGCGTGCAGAAAGCCGAACACATCATAGCCGGAGTAGAGTACGACCTGTTCGACCACGTGAGCCTTAACGTCGAGGTGTATATGAAGTATTTCGACCAACTGCTTAACGCCAACCGCAACAAGATGTTCGACGAGGACGACCCAGCCTACCAAGCCGGAGGTGTGTTCGAGAAGCCACAATACCTGATGAAAGACTACATTATCGAAAAAGGAATGGCGACAGGTGTGGACTTCAGTCTCACAGCCGACCTCGACCGTCTCTATCTCTGGGCCACCTATTCGCTAGGGTTTATCACCCGCACCAACGAGGTGCAGACCTATCATCCCCACTACGACCGCCGCCATACGGTCAATCTATTGGCTACCTATACATTTGGTGCACAGAACGATTGGGAACTCAGCGGACGATGGACCTTTGGCTCCGGATTCCCCTTCACACAGACGCAAGGCGTGTATGAACAACTACATTTCAACGACAATATCGTCAGCGACTACACGACAGAGAATGGACAATACGGCATACACTACGCCGAAATATACTTGGGGCGCCTGCCAGCCTACCATCGTCTCGATATGGGTATCAAACATAAATTCTCCATTGGGACACGTTCAGTGCTCGATGTCAGCCTCAGTGCAACCAATATATACAGTCGGCAAAACATCTTCTACTTTAACCGTACCACATTCGAACGGATAAACCAGCTACCCATACTTGTCTCGCTGGGAGTCAACTACCGCTTCTAGCTATTTTCGATTTGCCTGACGAGCATATTCGAACAGAGCCTTCGGCAAATGGCAATAGCCGTTGGGGTTCTTCTCCAGATAGTCTTGATGGCTCTCGTCGGCAGGATAAAAGTTGCGGATAGGCTCCACTTCGACAGCCAGGGGCGAACTATAGTTACGCTGGACTTCGTCGAAAACCTCCTTGATGACGGGATAATCTTCCGGCTCGATAAAGTAGATACCTGTACGATAGCGGGTACCTTTGTCTTCGCCTTGCTGATTGACACTGGTGGGCTCAATGCAGTCGAAATAGAGCTGCACCAGACGGCGCAGCGAAATCAGATCGGAGTCGAATACCACACGCACTGCTTCGGCATAGCCAGTGCGGTCGGTATACACTTCTTTGTATGAGGGATTGTCTGTGTTGCCATTTGCAAAACCGGTTTCAGTCTCCTCCACCCCGTTGATTTGCTTCAAATAATGCTGTGCTCCCCAAAAGCAGCCAGCTGCTAAAAAAATGGTTTTCTTCATGCTATATGCTAGGTTTAGGTACTCTAATAGGGAACCACGAACGCAAAGGCTGGTCCAAGCCCAAGCCGTTCATGTAGTTGAAAGTAGCCAGACGGAGGGCTGCTCCGACGGCATCAATATCGTATGGGAACTGTGGTTCCCAATCCACCTCGTTGTTGCAGAACGGATTGGGCTGCATAGTGGTACGTCGAGCACCGTATTGCTCCGGTCTTCTTCCTGAGGGCGAATGGCATGTCATGGCATAGCGATGCCAGAAAGCACTCTGCACTATTCCCTCATCAAACATGCGACGCACGGTTTCCAGGGCATCCACAGTCTCCTGCAGGGTCTCCGTTGGGAACCCATACATTAGGTAGGTGTGGACCATTATGCCTGCATCGCGCAGGTTACGACATGCATCAACAGCCTGTCTTACAGTGACTCCTTTGTCCATCAGACGCAACAAACGGTCGGATGCCACTTCCAATCCACCACTCACTGCCACCATACCTGCATCCGACAGCAGATTGCACAGCTCTTTCGTATATGCCTTCTCGAAGCGGATGTTGCCCCAAAAACTCAACGTCAGCCGGCGCTGGATGATCTCTTTAGCAACATCGGAAAGCAATCGGGGCGGCAGAGCTTCATCAACAAAATGGAATCCTGTCCTACCCGTTTGGTCCATCACACGTTCCATACGGTCTACAACAGTTGCTGCACTAGGAGCCTTGTACACACCAATATAGGGAAGAGACGTATCACAAAAAGCACATCGATGCCAATAGCAACCTTGAGCCATCACCATCTTATTCCATCGTCCCATGCTCCACAAGCGGTGCATGGGGTTGGCCATTTCTGCAAGCGACAGATATTTATCCAAAGGCAAGTCGGAAAAGTCAGGACAGCAGTCTAAAGCCTCGGGATGCCCATCGAGCAAAATACTGTGACAATACTCATAGATTCGCGGCTCGTCAAGTTGGCGCCATTCGGTATTTGGGAAGCCACCTCCCAGCTCAACGTCTGCCCCAGTATTCTCTTTCAACCATTTACCACACCGCAAGGCCCCGTACAAACAGCCAGGAAAAGGTATTGTCAAGCATACTCGATCAGGCTGGAAGCGGTCTATTTCTGCAGCTAACAGTTGGAGCATCAGTCGATCTATCTCCGTAGGGGGGCTTTGCAACTCTTGATATAAAGCGTCGAAAGTGGGAGCATCGTTGGAGAGGTATTCCGCGTACCTAACCAAATCGAAGTGAGAGTCAACGTTTTCTCGGATAATATCGGCAGTCTCTTCGACAAATAAAGTAGCCAAATAAAGTGCACGGTCGGTGGTTCCAGCTGTTCCAAAAGCCCACTCTAGGTCATCAAGTTGTGCAAACCGGTGCCCCTCGGGGAGGAGTGTTCTATTGGCTATCCTCGGAGCCATCGTGTCGTCCCGACCTCTTAAGAATCGCTTAACCGGTTCTATAAGGAGCCCTCTCTCCTCTTGCCCAATTGAGCACAGGAATTCCTTACTCAACACCCTATCCACCAATTCGATACCCAAGTCCACCTGTCTTACCTGATGCCCCTGCGATAGAAAGAGGCCTTTCAGATAAGCCGTGGCCGGATAGGGGGTATTCAGTTGTGTGAGCGGAGGTGTGATAAGCAGTATTCGCATAGGGAGCTGTACCCGAATGGGATAAGAAACCTATATTTCGATCTGACACATTACGGGCACGCCGTCACGCCTCTAGCTCGAAGCCACACAGGTCTACCATCTCTGCCATCTGCCTGATTGTGACCTTGTCCGAATCGTAGCGTACCACTACCCTTTCCAACAGTCCATCTGCTTCTGCCGATTTCACTCCGTCGATGGCGAGCAATACTTTCTCCACCATCATCTCGCTCTCATCATCGGACATGCCCTCGACCGTAAACGTTCTTTCCACTATCATATCGTTACATGTTTTAAGTTACATTATTTCATACTCTAACGGCAACACATCGGTATTATTGCCCATAGCATGCTAAAAAAAAGAAAGCTCCACCCATCGGGATGGAACTTTCATGTCTAAATATCTAAAACAAATTACCTTTTCATCTACACACTTACGCCATACTTCTCAAAGCAATTGCTTCTCGATGGCTTACTCGGACTTCTTTGCGTATTTCTTGTACTTGTTCATGAACTTATCGACGCGACCAGCGGTGTCGACCAGTTTCAACTTACCAGTGAAGAAGGGGTGAGATGTGTTCGAAATCTCAAGCTTCACTACGGGGTATTCTTTACCATCGGTATACACTACCGTTTCTTTGGTGTTTGCGCAGCTCTTGGTGAGAATCATAGTGTCGTTCGACATGTCTTTAAACACCACGAGGCGATAGTTTTCTGGATGAATTCCTTTTTTCATTTTCGTTTGTTTTGCCGTCTAACCCGTTCATTGCTAGACGATTGTTTATAATTTTGTTTTACTAATCGTGGTGCAAAAATACACACTTTTTCGAAACTGGCAAAATTTTTTTTTAGCGTACACTCTTTTTCCGACCTTGAGTCTCAACCTGTGCACAGTCTATTTTTCTACAAGTTTGAATCTGACTCGCCATGTCTGTGTATCCGGATTCCACTCATGGCTGATTATCTTGAAGCAGCCTATTTCGGATGTATTGCCGACATGCTTACCCACACATGCACATGCGTCGTAGTCGCCAATCCGGACCAAACGCAGTGTCTCCGAGGCATCGTCCGGCAACTTGCCAAGATCGACATCGGGAGGGACCGAGTGCCGGTCGACAAACTCGTATGTTACGTCCAGCGACCTTCCTATCACCTCATTCACACAACGTTCTATCTCCTTCACCTCACCATCCGAAGGGGGCTTTGGCAACTGATAGTCACACTTGCTTTTCTTTCTCTCTATGTGTGCATTGCGTGATCTCTGACACCCAAAAATCCGCACCATCGTCTGGTTCAAAATGTGCTCCGCCGTGTGCATCGGCGGGTACTCTTCCTTATTGTGGGCATTCAGCACCATTTCTTGTTCCATGATATATAGTATTTATTTGCTTCGACAGTCTATTTGGCTGCAAATATACACATTTTATTCCATCCCGCAGCAATTTTTTCAAACGCAGTCCAACATCGCACTGGTAATCAACCACATTCACACATACAGCATATCATCATAGCATATCGAACAAACATTCCACGTGGTGTCACGGTTCATCTACGGTGCATGTACGGTGCATGTACGGATGAAGTACGGTGTTGATTCGACACCTCGACGTATCAATTTTCGTTGTCTCACTTTTTGGGGGACAAAAAAAACATTTCACATTCGCCTGCACCTTCGCGAAGGGGCAGAATGACGAAAGCGGAGTGTTAATTTTTCGACGACTTGCCCCCAAAAGAGCTCCTCATTTCCGAACTGGAGAAATATTTAATAACACATTCCATCATACCCACCACCCTCTTTAACTCCTATTTTACAACAATATAGAAGCAATCAACAACACCCAAAGCAAGGTCGGTTGAAAAAGAATTGTAAAAAAAATTTTTTCATATAATATAAATTACGTATTTTTGCAGTTGCTTTTAAAAGTATGGAGCGACATAAATAATAATCCTAAAACAATAACAAAATATGACTAATGACATTCTGATCGCGGTGATAGTACTTGGGGTGCTCGGCATCCTCTTCGCTGTGGTGCTCTACATTGTAGCTCAGAAGTTCAAAGTATTGGAAGACCCCTTGATCGACGAGGTGGCCGAGGTGCTACCAGGAGCCAACTGCGGCGGATGCGGTAAGGCTGGATGCCGTGCATTTGCTGAAGCATGTGTAAAACAAGGGAATATGGACGGCCTTCGCTGCGCACCAGGTGGCAATGCAGTGATGGCCAAGGTAGCCGAATTGCTCGGATGCAGCGTAGAGCAAGGCGAACCCCAGGTGGCCGTGGTGCGTTGCAATCCCTCCTGCAAAGGAGCCAACCGCCGTAGCAACTACGACGGGCTGCAATCCTGCGCATTCCAGAACACCCTCTACACAGGCGAAAGCGGATGTCCGTTTGGATGCTTAGGCTGCGGCGACTGCGTAGAGGCATGCCAATTCGATGCCATCCATATCGACCCATCCACCGGAATCCCCGTGGTCGATGCCAACAAATGCACCGCATGTGGTGCCTGTGCTAAAGCATGTCCTCGCCGTGTCATCGAGATCAGAAACAAAGGACGCAAAGAGCGTCGAGTCTTTGTCAGCTGTGTCAATAAAGAGAAAGGGGCTGTAGCCCGTAAATCGTGCGACAACGCCTGCATCGGATGCGGAAAATGCGAAAAGGTGTGCCCGGTTAGTGCCATCAGCATCAACGACAACCTTTCGTATATCGATTTCACCAAATGCATTGCATGCCGCAAATGCGTAGTGGAATGTCCCACACATGCCATTCATGATGTGGGATTCCCCGCCCCTGCCAAAAAAGCAGAAGCACCCGCCGAAGCACCCCAAGAGCCAATCAAAGTGAATATCACTGTGGGCGAGAAGGTGGAAATACCGGCAAACAACTGAACACAAACCGCAAACAACTGTAGTGTGATGAAAACTTTCAAGATGGGTGGTGTTCACCCCGAAGAAAACAAGATATCGAACGATGCCGCTATCGAAATCATGCCAGTAGGCAAACAGATGGTGGTGCTTATGAACCAACACCTTGGTGCACCTGCCACGCCAGTGGTCCAAAAGGGAGACAAGGTGAAAGTAGGTCAACTGATCGGTGAGGCTCAGGCATTCATGTGTGCCAACGTGCATTCGCCAGTGAGCGGAACGGTACTAAAGATAGATACCTGCAAGGATGCCTTTGGCATCAGCAAACCTGCCGTCTATATAAATGTCGAAGGCGACGAATGGATGGAAAGCATCGACCGCACCCCCGATATCAAACGAGAATGCACACTGGAGCCCAAAGAAATAGTAGCGAAACTTAAAGAGATGGGCATCGTAGGTTTGGGAGGAGCTACCTTCCCCGCCCACATCAAATACAGTATTCCCGAAGGCAAAAAAGCAGAATATCTGATTATCAATGCAGCCGAATGCGAACCATATCTCACCAGCGACTATCGGGTAATGATGGAGCATGCGGAAGAGATATGCATCGGAATCAGCATATTGCGTCGTGCTTTGGGTGTTCCCAACGCCTATGTCGGCATCGAGAGCAACAAACCCCAAGCCATCAAACACATGCAGGAAACAGCACGCCAGTTTGAGGGTATCGTCATCGAGCCCCTAAAAGTAAAATACCCACAGGGGGCTGAGAAACAGTTGATCAACGCCATCACCGGACGCAAAGTGCCTAGCGGGAAACTACCTATCGATGTAGGGTGCGTGGTGAGCAACATCGGCACCACATTCGCCGTCTACGAAGCCATCCAGAAAAACAAACCGCTGATCGAGAACATACTCACTGTCACCGGAAAGGAATTGCCAAGCCAGCACAACTACAAAGTCCGCATCGGAACCACATACAACGAAATCATCAGCCATAGCATCGGACAGCTACCCGAAACCACTGGCAAGGTGATCAGTGGTGGTACCATGATGGGCAAAGCCGTAGTCAACCTAGATGCTCCCACTGTAAAGGGAAATGCCAGCGTACTGGTGATTGGAGAGAAAGAAGCACGCAGAGCACCCGAGACCAACTGTATACGCTGTGGCAAGTGCATGCACGCATGTCCTATGGGGCTCGAGCCTTACTTGTTCTCTGCCTTGGTCCGCACTGGTAAAACAGAAGAAGCCAAAGAGCACAACATACTGGATTGCATCGAATGCGGTTGCTGCTTCTTCAGCTGTCCGGCCAACAAACCACTGCTCGATGAAATTCGATTAGGCAAGAACCGTGTACGTGCCATGATGGCCGCTAAAAAATAATACAATTAACCTAGAAACACAATATACTAATATGAACCTATTAAATGTTTCGGGCTCGCCCCACGTGCACAGCGACGAGTCGACAAAACAAATCATGTGGCGTGTGAATCTGGCATTGGTGCCGGCACTGCTGGTGGCCATCTGCTTCTTTGGTGTCAACGCACTTTTGGTCAGCCTTGTGTCCGTTGTGAGCTGTGTACTGTTTCAATGGCTCATTGAGAAGTTCATACTTAAACAGCCCACCACCATTTGGGATGGTTCAGCCATAGTGACAGGACTGTTGTTGGCATTCAACGTCCCAGCAACGGCAAGCATGCTGTGGATTGTGGCTATTGGAGCCTTGGTCGCCATCGGCATCGGTAAAATGAGCTTTGGAGGCCTGGGTAAAAACCCGTTCAACCCAGCTCTTGTGGGACGTGTGTTCCTACTCATCTCCTTCCCCGTACAGATGACTACATGGCCCACCGTCGGCAAATGGTTTCCCACGCAACTGATGACCGATGCCAACAGCGGTGCCACCCCCCTAGGCATCATCAAGGAGGGTGTAATGAATGGACAAAGCATTAGCTCGCTCAACCTTCCCTCGCTATCAGAAATCTTTCTCGGACACATCGGCGGCTCGATGGGAGAAATATCTGCATTGGCCATCTTGATCGGAGCCATTTACCTCCTATGCAAAAAGATCATCAGCTGGCATATCCCTGTTACATTCATCGGTTCAGCATTCATCTTCAGCGGAATACTTTGGCTTATCAATCCAGAGACATACCTAGATCCCCTCACCACCATCCTCACAGGCGGCATTATGCTGGGTGCCTGTTTTATGGCAACCGATATGGTGACATCGCCAATGGCAAAAAGCGGACAGTTGATATTTGGACTGGGATGCGGACTGCTCACGATTATCATCCGCAACTGGGGCTCCTACCCCGAGGGTGTCAGTTTCGCAATACTGATAATGAATAGCGTTACACCGCTTCTCAACCGCTGGTGCAAACCCAAACGTTTCGCCTGTTAAACCTATTAAAGACTATTAATTATGGCAAAGAAAGCACAATCCACATTACCCAATATGCTTGTTTCGCTGACAGTAATCGCACTGGTAGCAGCTGCAGCCCTAGCCACACTCAACGCGATTACAAAGGCTCCCATAGAGAAAGCACAACAAGCCAAAGTGGAACGCGCCATAAGCGCGGTTCTGCCTGAGTTTGATCACCTAGAGGAAACGACCATCGACGGGCAACTATGCCGAATTGGATACGACGCAAACAATCAGATTGTGGGGTCGGCTATCGAGTCAGAGAATGACAAGGGATTTGGTGGCCACCTAAAAGTCATGGTGGGATTCTCCTCCGACGGTGCCATCTACGGCTATCAGATACTCGAGACACACGAAACACCCGGCCTAGGAGCAAAAGCCTCAGAATGGTTCCAAAAAGGAGGTAAGGGAGACATCATTGGAAACAACCCGACCGAAAACAAGCTCACCGTCAAGAAAGACGGAGGACAAATCGATGCTATCAGCGGATCCACCATCACCTCTCGTGCTTTTCTAGACATTATCAACGAGGCCTCATCGATTCGTACCAAGATTAATCAATAGAACAAAAACGCCTGAAAGATATGAAAACCAAAGATATAATCAAAAACGGACTAATCAAAGAGAACCCAACATGGGTATTGGTACTCGGTATGTGCCCCACTCTGGCCACCACTACATCTGCCATCAATGGTTTAAGTATGGGTCTGGCCACCACCTTCGTACTGATGATGTCCAACATGGTCATCTCTCTGCTAAAGAATGTCATTCCAGACAAAGTCCGCATTCCCTCATTTATCGTTATTATCGCCACATTTGTCACCATGGTGGAAATGATAATGAAAGCATATCTTCCGGGACTGTACGACAGTCTTGGCCTGTTCATCTCTCTCATCGTTGTGAACTGCATTGTGCTTGGACGTGCTGAGGCATTTGCTTCCAAGAACAATATTGGACAGTCGTTTATCGACGGCTTGTTCATGGGGCTTGGCTTCACTTGGGCACTTACACTGCTTGGTATCGTTCGAGAATTGTTGGGAACAGGTTGCTTCTTCGGCCACTCTTTGATAGGCGGAAGCGATGGTATGCTCATGATGATACTTCCTCCAGGCGGCTTCCTCGCCCTAGGTTTGCTCATGGCACTTATCAACCAAATCAGAAAAAAACACCAATAAAACAACTTCACTATGAAGAATATCTTTTCCCTCGGTCTATTAGCGGTCTTGCTGTTAAGCACACAATCAGTATGTGCACAGACAATCAAGCCCATACCTCTCGACGCTAACACCAACGACACCGTCGTCGAGTTGAAGAGTGAGCCAAAAACGTTTACCGATGACAATACTATGTCAGACGGCGGATACGCGACAGGAACCGACTACCACCTGTCCGTTAAAGGTGGATGTAATGCACCGATGAGGATATCCGTCTATGTTGAAGAATTGTCTGTCGACTGTCTTGATACAATATATATATATGATGGTCCTACTGCCACTGGCACCCCAATTGTCAAGTTTAACAGCTTCACTGGCAATGTACATGAAGGGGACTATATCTACGAAAGTCCATCAAACACTACTGGATTCATCACCATTCGATTCCGTACCGATCCACGCACCGACTCTGCAAAGACCGCCCTTTCCTGCCATGCCAACAATCCGGGGCCTATCAAAGGATTTAAACTGACGGTCAACTGCCGCTCTATCTGTGCGACCCCAGTCCCCGTTATCGACGATGTATTCTATCGCACCAGAAATGGCGTGGTTTATGATTCTGGTACCGTTCACATGATCTATGTCTACGACACAGTATACAACCCCGACGGTTCTATCAAAGAGCTGGTCGAGGTAGACAAATTCCTTGGTGTCAACCTATGCATTGGCGACGGATTTGTCCTAAAAGGTCATGGAGAATACTCCAACCTCAGTTCCTACTACACCCCCACCGATGCCACATCCTACTTCCACTGGGATATGGATAATAATGGTGACACCCTGGGCGGAGTGGGACTAACCACCATTGAATACAACAATTACCAAAAGACCGGTTGCTACGATGTGCGCCTAAAAATGGAAGACGAGAGAGGGTGTTATAGTGGTGTTCGCCCCTCTATACGTGTCCGTACTGCTATCAACCCCATTAAGACGCTATACCGTCTGCTCGATATCTGCTCGCGCGACTCTCTGCCTGTCAATGTAGGTTACGATGGTGACAATGCCACCCTGACACTAGCAAAGATTCTAGCCGACAGTGCAGTTTCGAAAACCTACGAATCCCGAACCTTTATTCCAGATGGACAATGCGACGGAAAAAAATTCTTTGAAGCACCCGTCACATTCACAGAGTTTGCTAGTGGCCGTAAAGTAGAAAAGGCTGGCGACATTTGCTCGATATGCATCAACATGGAGCACTCATTTATGGGCGACATATACATCACCATTGTCTGCCCCAACAACAAAGAGGCTATCATCAAATTCGGCAATAACTCTTCGGCTGCAGCATTTGATCCGCCATACGAAGATCCAACACTCCCCCTGAAAAGCACCAGTCCTGGTGGAGAAACAGGAACATCTACCATGTTAGGACTGCCGATTAGCACAAGTACGACCACTAACATTTCTGAAGATGGTGGAGACTCCAAATCTGCTGTATGCGACTCGACCCAAAATCCCTATGGTATTGGACTGGACTATTGCTTCAGCCGAGACACAGGATACTACCTCGTCACTAATGAAAAAGCCGGTGATGTATGGACACCTCTCAACCCCAATCCTACTGGCAATTTCTATATCGGTAGTTCCGGAGCCCCCAAAGTAAGCATTTCACCCAATTTCCCACCCATACCCGATGGCTTTGTGAATGCAGGCACCACTCCAAAACTGGCGAACAAAACCATCGAAACACGTCGTCCAAGCAAACATGACGAAAAAACCGACTACTACCTCCCCTATACCACATTTAGCGAATTGGTTGGATGCGATCTGAATGGAACATGGAAAGTACGAGTATACGACCCGAAGAGCAAGGATAACGGATGGATATTCAGCTGGACAATGGACATCTGCGATTTCAGAGCAAATGCCTGCAACTATCAGGTGGCAATCGACAGCTTAGTATGGGAACCCGACCCCGCTCCTCAGTATCACGACTACGACCTTGGGCACTATCGCGGAGCAGAGGTACACCGTGTAACACCCCTGAAGAGTAATATCCTAACACCGGACACTGCCGGCACCTTCCCCATACTGGTGCATGTATATGACGAATTCGGATGCAAATGGGATACCAGCACAACCATCACTTCCTATTGGACCCCCGCACCCGACCTCGGACCCGACACCTCGCTATGCGGTATCAACCAGATGCTACTCGATGCCAGCGACAGCCACTCCGACTCGCCCGACGAGAACTACAGCTTCAAATGGGTACCCTACGGCCAAACCACCGACACCATCACCACCATAAAAGAGCCTGGTGCACCCATCCAATACATCGTGGAGGTGACTAATGTGAAAGGAAAGAGCAAAACAACATGCACCACCCGCGACACTATTCTGGTTGGATCGCGCAAACAGCCCCTGCCTAGTGTACTCCCCACCCCGTTCGTATTCGAAGGCTGCGATCCCTTCACACTCGAATTCGACAACCAGAGCATCAATGCCGACTATCACCTATGGGATTTTGGCGATGGTACAACATCAACCGCCGAAAACCCCGTCCACACATTCACCGAAGGCATCTACGACCTTAAATACTATGCCACCTCTGCCGAAGGATGTATCGACTCCATCATCAGTCCCAAGTCTGTGGCGGTGTTTCCATCGCCCAAGGCAGGCTTCTCATGGTCGCCCACCTATCCTTCCGTCACCAATCCACAGGTGCAATTCCACAACGAGACAACAGGTGAAAATGCCAATACCCGCTACTTCTGGGAAATGCAATACAATCTGAACTACCCGTTCTCTGTGGAGACAAAGGTGGAACACGACCCCACTTTCGACTTCACCCAGTACACCGACGGCAACCCCGCTGGTAACTACGAGGTACGACTGATAGCACGAAGCGACAATCTTGCTCCTTCGGGCAATATGATATATTGTCCCGACACAGCCACCAACAACATACTGGTGGTGAACGACTTCCTCCAGTTCCCCAATGTGGTGACTCCCAACGGCGATGGAATAAACGACAAGTTTGAAATCATCAATCTGATAGACGGACTGGGATTCCCCTCCAACTCGCTAGATATATACAACAAATGGGGAACCAGGGTATTCCACATAGAGAACATTACCAACCCCGACGACTATTGGGATCCATCCAATGTGCCCAGCGGCACCTACTACTACCGCTTCTCCGCCCGTGGATTCAACGGCAGCATCGAGCACAACGGAACAGTAGAAGTAGTCCGATAGGGTAATCCATCCCGACATACAGAGAGCACCGGAGGCTACCGCTTCCGGTGCTCTCTTTTTCTATACACACCCCCCACCCTATTCTTCTGGCACCAGTATGCTCTTAAGGTTGCTTCTATAAATAGAAATTACACGAAGGCTAAATAGGGTTTAATGTTTGATGATTAGATAGTTGCAATTAAGATAAAACCCCTACGAGGGTAATATAAACAAGGAGAAGATGCCCCATTAGAAGTGGGGCATCAACTTTTTTGCATAAAATAAAAATAGAGGCAAAAATGGCCCCAAAAACCGATTTTGCAAACCGCTGTAAAACAATGGTTAAGATAGACCAAGTCTTACTCATCTCTTACTCATCTCCTACTCTTCCCTTACTCATCTATCAGAAGGGTAAGAGATAGGTAGGTAAAAACAATGTGATGAGCAGGAGAAGATACATAGACAGAGCAAGGAGAGTGGCCTGCCTCCAGTCTGCTAAACCTGCAGCTATAGGGGGAGGCCGACTACAGAATGCATTCGCTGTTCGCCTATCGTATTTCCAAACCATCGCCTGGCCAAATCGACAGACGGTTGCACACATCTCTGTCGGATCCGGAAAGGATGTTTTGCGCTTCTGCAACAACCTGTATCATTCTTTTTTACAACCCTTGGAAACACTTTTTATAACTTATTTTTATATATATGAAAAATTTAATGTATCTTTGCAATTTGTATCTATGATAGATCAAGAAACTATACAACGCATCATGGATGCGGCCCGGATAGAGGAAGTGATAGGCGACTTCGTGAGTTTGAAAAAAAGAGGTGCCAATCATATCGGGTGTTGTCCTTTCCACAACGAAAAGACACCATCCTTCTATGTATCACCCTCGAAGGGAATCTACAAATGCTTTGGATGCGGAGAAGCCGGCGATGTAGTGGCTTTTCTGAAAAAGCACGAGCACTACACCTATCCCGAAGCGCTGCAATGGCTGGCCAGAAAATACAACATCGAGATACACGAAGAGGAGCTCACACCCGAGCAGCAACAGCGACAAAACGAGCGCGACGGACTGTTCCACGTAAGCGAATTTGCACAAAAATACTTCAGCGACCTGCTTTGGAACAACGAAATGGGGCGAGCCATAGGCCTTAGCTATTTCCACCAAAGGGGTTTGAGCGACGAGATCATCCGCAAGTTCGGACTCGGCTATTGCCTCGACGAATGGTCGAACTTTACCGACCATGCCATCCAGAACGGATATAGCGAGACGGTGCTGGAGAAGACCGGCCTCACCATCATCAAAGAAGAGGGCGACAAGAAATACGACCGCTTCCGTGGGCGCGTCATGTTCCCCATCTACAGCATTTCCGGCAGGGTGTTAGGATTCAGCGGGCGTATACTGAGCAGCGAGAAACAGGCTGCCAAGTACGTCAATTCGCCCGACTCGGACATCTACAACAAAAGCAGAATACTCTACGGACTCTACCAGGCACGGACCGCCATCTCGAAGGCCAACAAATGCTATCTTGTCGAAGGCAATGTCGATGTGGTAAGCATGCATCAGTCAGGCGTGGAGAACACCGTGGCCTCGTGTGGCACATCGCTCACCACCGAACAGATACGACTCATCAAACGATACACGCCAAACGTCACCGTGCTCTACGACGGCGATTCGGCAGGCATCAAAGCCGCACTACGTGCCGTCGACTTGCTCTTTTCGGAAGGCATGCACGTACGTCTAGTGCTCTTTCCCGACGGGGAAGACCCCGACAGCTATGCTCAGAAGTATGGTTCGACGGCCCTGCAGGAATACCTAGCCAAGCACGAGGAAAACTTCATCATGTTCAAGACACGGGTGCAGCTCGAATCGGTCAAAGACGACCCCATACGGCGTGCCGAACTCATTACCGACACAGCCCACAGCATAGCACTCGTGAGCGACATGCTGGAGAGGGCCGAATATGTCCGTCAGTGTGCGTTCCTACTTCATGTAGACGAAGCGGTACTGTCGTCTGCAGTGGGAAAGGCCGCCAATGCGAACCGACAGAAAGCCTACGAACAACAGCACAAAGAGGAGCAAACAGCTCGAGCCGCTTCCGAGGCCACACCCGACGCAGCCCCCGAACCAGCACAGCCTACCGACGAAGCCTCCTACACATCCGCCAGCAAGCCACACGGCACCTACCCTCCCACCGAGGTGGAGCGTCACCTCATACAATTGCTGCTCAACAACGGCAACGAACCCATCTCGCAAGAGTTTGGCACCAACGACAACGACAAAAAGATAGTGACATACTCTGCAGCCGAAATCATCATTACCGAACTGCGGCAAGATGCACTCTCCTTTGCCCATCCACTGTGCCAACGCATCTTCGAACAGTGCACCCTCATGGTCGACATCACCCATCATATCGACACACAGCATTTTCTAAACTCCGACGACGAACAGCTGCGCACTTTTGCCATCACCCTCATGATGGACACCTATTCACTATGCCCAGGCTGGGACAGGAAAGTGAAAGAGATGGGAGTCTACGTGCCCAAAGCCAACGACAACCTGCTGCAGGATGTCACCGACAGCGTGTATGCATTCAAGAACCACCGACTGTCACAGATGATAAACGACTGTCGCGAACAGCTGCGAAACGCCGACGAAGAAAAGCAGCGCGAACTACTGGCACAAATCAAAGAATACACCTCGGTGAGCCATCAACTACAAAAAGCACGAAACATCGTGATATCGCCTCACTATAACGCATATTAGAATATGGATATCAAGAATATCAAACTACGCTACGACATAATAGGCAACGACCCACGTCTCGACCTAGCCCTAAACAAAGCCATACAAGTGGCCCCCACCGACCTTTCCATACTCATCACCGGAGAGAGTGGCGTCGGTAAGGATGTCTTCTCCCGCATCATACACGAGAATAGCCTACGAAAGCATGTCAAACAAGGGCACGGACTCATCAGCGTCAACTGTGGAGCCATTCCCGAAGGCACCATCGAGAGCGAGCTCTTCGGTCATGTGAAAGGGGCCTTCACCGGAGCCGACCGCAGCAGGAAAGGATACTTCGAAGAGGCCGACGGCGGGACTATCTTCCTCGACGAAATAGGAGAACTACCCCTTGCCATGCAGGTGAAGCTGCTTCGAGTGCTCGAAAATGGAGAGATAATACCTGTAGGCAGTTCTACTCCACAAAAGATCAACGTTCGAGTAGTGGCGGCCACCAACGTCGACATAGCCAATGCCATTCGTCAGGGTCGCTTCCGCGAAGACCTTTACTATCGCCTTAACCAGATTAGCATCTATCTACCACCCCTGAGAGAACGCAAGGACGACATACCCCTGCTGTTCCGCAAGTTCTCCTCCGACGTGGCCGAGAAATACCACATGCCCCCCATCGTCCTCACCGACGAAGCCAAACACATGATTATGGAATATCCATGGTATGGCAATGTACGCGAGCTAAAAAACATTACCGAGCAAATCGCAGTAGTGGAGACCGAACGCACCATCACGCCAGCCATATTGCAAAACTACCTTAGTTTTGTTCCCACCAGCGAACGCATGCCAGCAGTGGTTTCTGACCAAAGGCAGCAATCCAGCCAGATCACCGACCGCGAGCTACTGCTCAAAGCACTCACCATGGGGCAGATGATAAACGAAATGCGACAGGAGATCAACGATTTGCGACAGATGGTCAGCCGAATGACCACCGGCACCGGACAGTGGGCTGTAGTCGGCGAACCGAACACACCAACCTCGCAACTGCCACCCAACACCTATCAACCTATCTCACCACAGGAAGAAGAGTTTGTAACCCCAGAAATAATCGAAGATGAAAGCATCAATCTTGAAGACCGCGAGAAACACGCCATCCTACGGGCACTGGAGCGCACCGGTGGCAATAGGAAACTCGCCGCAGAAGAGCTGCACATCTCCGAACGTTCACTATACCGTAAATTGAAAGTGTATAACATTAAATGAATACCAACGACATACGAATCAATCTGCCTGCTTCCAAAAGCATGAGTAACCGATGGTTAATGATCAACCATCTGATGGGTAGCCACTTCCGTATTGGGAAGTTGTCATCGTCCGACGACACCAAACTGTTGAGAAAACTTCTGACACAGTTGGAGAGCAACACATCCGACATCTTCTATTGCAACAATGCCGGATCGGTGGCCCGCTTTATGATGCCGCTACTAGCGCTCACTCCTGGCCATCACATCCTTACAGGCGACGACCGCCTCTGTCAGCGTCCGATGGCTCCACTCATCAATGCCCTGCGGCAATTGGGATTCCGTGTCGAGTGTACAGAGACTGAAGGATTCCTGCCAGTACAGATACAGGGAGGGACACCCACGAGACGCACCGTCAGCGTCGACCCGCTGCTCAGCAGCCAGTTTGTCAGTGCACTTCTACTCGTTGCCCCCAGGCTGCCCGAGGGACTCTCCCTCACCATGATACAGCGCCCCACGTCGCGGCCATATATAGAAATGACAGCCGATGCACTGCGACAAGCAGGCATCGACGTGCGCCGCTCGTCGAATGGCCGTACCTACTATGTAGAGCACTTTATAGGCCATCCCAAAGCAGCCACCATCACCATCGAACGCGACTGGTCGTCGGCATCCTACTTCTACACCATGGCACTGCTCCGTCCCGACTTGCGCATCCGGCTCCTGGGGCTGCAGCTAGAGTCATGCCAGGGCGACTCGGCTACCGACCGCTTCTTCAGCATGCTGGGTGTGCGAAGCACCGAGGTGCGATCCCCCTACCGCTCTTCGGGCCGCAGCATCACCATACAGGGGGGCGGCGAACGCCAAAAGACTGTGCTGTTCAATTGCATCGACTGCCCCGACTTGGTTCCCACCTTCGCTGTTGCTGCCGCCGCCTCGGGCCAACGTGCCCTGCTGAAGGGAGTCAGCAATATAGCCCTGAAAGAGAGCGACCGCATGATTGCCATCACCAACGAGCTCTGCCGTATGGGTGCCGTCGTGAAGGCGACACAGGAAGAGATGCACATCCTCCCCTCGCCTCTGCACCCCACCGAGCCTGTACGAACCTATGGCGACCATCGCATAGCCATGGCGTTTGCTCCGCTTCGGCTACTGTTTCCCGACTTGGAGATAGAAGCCCCAGAGGTCGTCAACAAGTCGTTCCCCGAGTTTTGGGACGAATTCGACAAGGTACTGAACAGCAAGTGAAGCAACTGATCATCGTTGCCGGACCCACCGCCGTCGGCAAGACGGCCTATGCCGTGAAGCTAGCACAGGAGATGCATACCGAAATTGTCTCCTGCGACTCGCGCCAATTCTATCGCGAGATGCGCATCGGTGTGGCCAGACCTACCGACGAGGAGCTCGCCACAGTACCTCACCATTTCATCGCCTGCCGCTCCGTAGCAGAGCCATACAACATCTACGACTACAGCGAGGATGCTATGCAGGTGATCGACACACTGTTCGAGACACACGACACCGTCGTTGCCGTCGGAGGTAGCGGCCTCTATATCGATGCCCTTCGGGGTCATATCAGCCAGATGCCCAATCCTACTGCCGAGTTGCGAACCAGTCTACAACAGATGTCGCTCGAAGAGAAACGCACCCAGCTTCAACTGCTCGACCCTGCCTACTACGCTCGAGTGGACCTTCGCAATCCGGTGCGTTTGCAACGTGCACTCGAAGTGTGCCTCATGACCGGACAGCCATACAGCGAAGTGATAGCCTCGCAACCCGCAGTGGAGCGACAGTTCGATATAGACATACGTGTGCTTTCGACCGAGCGAGCCGAACTGCGGAACAGAATCGACCGGCGCGTCGACGCCATGATGCACGACGGCCTACTCGACGAAGTGGCATCGCTCCTCCCATATCGTCATCTAAACACCCTCAACACAGTGGGATACAAGGAACTCTTCCAGTACCTCGATGGACAATGTACCCAGGATGAAGCCATAGCCAACATCAAGCTCAACACGTGGCACTACGCCCGCAAACAACTCACCTGGCTACGCCGCTACCAAGCATCCTGACCTTACATCCTCATCTACAGCACTTTGTCGTGTGGATTACACAGTCGAACGGTCTCTACTCTCTACCTGACAATATCTAGCACCGGCAATATGCTGGTTGTCAGAAGCATAGAAACCACTTGACTTCATAAAAGACTAAAGTACTGGCACATACCGAGCCTACACCGTACTTCAACCGTACATGCACCGTACATGCACCGTAGATGAACCGTGACTGCACGGTGGAGATACTGTGTAGAAGCGTCGCAGCGGCGCTCGAAGTGCGGTAAAGGGTTGTAGACTAGTGCTATCGAAGCTATTTACGCTGTTTTCCTTTCAGTTCGCGAACTATGGCATAAGGGGGCTCTTCGACGAGGGTGATGGCATACTGGTGTTTGCCGTCTTTGCTCTGTGTGTAGCGGATATTACCTTCACAATATGGATACAACGGTCGAGTCGAGTAGATAGCATAGCCATATTGGTCGAGCCATTGGCCCATTTCGTCCATTCGCTGCAGGGCTTCGGCGGGCAGGTTTCCGTCGGCATCGGGTCCCACGTTGAGTAGCAGATTGCCGCCCTTAGCGACCACATCGCAAAGCATGTGGACGAGGGTCTTGGTGCTTTTATAATGATCGTTGGGCACATAGCTCCAGCTGTCGCCCATGGTCATACAGGTTTCCCAGGGGTATGGCAGAAGCGAATCGGGCACCTCTTTCTCAGGAGTGCGATAGTTCTCGTAGCGTCCGCCGACCGAACGGTCCACAATCAGCATCTGTGGGTTCGTCTCGCGGGCAATGGTGGCCAGCCGAGGCATGTCGATGTCCTGAATTTGTCCGCTACAACCCAGCCATGGGCGGGTTTCGTCGTTGACACTCCAGGCCGGTCTTACCCATCCGCCATCGAGCCAAAGTATGTCGATGCGGCCATAGTTGTGGGTCAGTTCCCTCACCTGGTTGTATGTAAACTCTTTATATCGCTGCCAGCGGTCGGGATGGTCTATAATGTTGTAGTTCACATTGCGGTCGGGTGTAGCCCACTCGTGGGCCCAATAGTCGTCGCAGTGCCAATCCGGTTTGGAGAAATAGAGTCCGATCCACATATTCTCGCCACGGAAGGCATCGACCACCTCGCGGGTAAAGTCCCGCTTTGCAGGGCAATCCCGTCCCATGCTGCTATAGGAAGAGTATTTGGTGTCGAACATAGCAAACCCATCGTGGTGCTTGGTGGTGAAGACCAGGTACTTCATGCCGGCGCGTTTGGCCATCTGTGCCCATGCCTTCGGGTCGAAGCGGGTAGGATTGAAAGTGGTGTTGAGCGACTGGTAGGCATGCTTGTAGATGTAATAATCCTCACCGGAAGTGCCTCTGATGGGGCCCTTTGTTCCCAGCTTCTCACGCACTATCCACGGCTCGTTGCAGATGCTCCAGCTCTCCACCACCCCCCATTGGGCGTAGATTCCCCAATGCATCATGAATCCAAATTTCAAATCCTGCCACTCGTCGATGCGTTGCAATATAGCGGGGTCCGATTCGGGGATAGAGTCGTGTTGGGCCTTTGCCGTGCCCAGCATCCCCATCAAGAACATCAGTCCTAACAGTGTTGTCTTCTTCATTTCTTTCTATGATATATTATTGGTATTTGATATAGATCCTTGTCGTCGCTGCTCAGGCCGACCTGCAGCGTCATCGATGTACCATCTTCGGGCTCTTCCATCAGGCCTGTTTCGGGATTGAACTGGCGGAACCAGAATGGATCCAACTTGATTCTGTAGCCACCATGGGAGTGGTCGGAGTGGACATCGACCGATGCAAGCCCCACCAACCGTTTCTTCTCGCCCCACTCCGGATTGTTCAGATATACCTGAACCACCACTCGTGTGATCGGGGCCACTGCATTCTCGATAAAAAACATGCCACGTACCTCGAATTCCTTCTTAAAGAGATAGATTTCGTCCATCATTATCTGTCCGTAGTTTAGCCCATAGCCGAAGGGGAAGAGGGGCTGTTCGGTCATATAGCGATAGGTTCGCTCGTTCATATCGTAGCTTTCGAAGGGCGGCAACTGCTGGGTGCTGCGATAGAAAGTCACCGGCAGACGACCAAAGTCGTCGCGTTTGCCATAGATCAGTTCGCACAGAGCCGTGCCCATCTCCTGCCCACCATACCATGCCACTAGCACTGCATCGCAATAGTCGAGTACCTCCTCCAAAGCGATAGCACTACCCGTGCATAGTACCAACACCACGCGGTTGCCTTCGGCATGTAGCGAGCGAATTGCCTCCACCTGCTCTGCCGGCAGTTCGATACGGGTACGGTCGCCCTTATAGAATCCTTCTTTTTCCACCGGTAATTCTTCGCCCTCGAGCTGCGGATTGAGGCCGCCTACATAGATCACAGTGTTCGAGCTAGGGCTACTATGGGTAGCAAAAGCCTCGCCGATGGTGACACAGTGTTTGGGAGTACCGTTGTAGTTGCCTAGTGGCATCAGCGAATCCCATACGTTGGGGCCTTCCAGACGCACCCGATAGTTCTCCTGCAGGGGTAGCACTCCTTCGTTTTTAAGCATCACCACACTGCGTGCCGCAGCATCGACAGGGTCTACATGCTGATGTTGGTCTGTGTCCGGCATGGCCGCTGCGTCGGTAACAGACAGGCGGGTGCGAAGAATGCGACGCAGGTGCTCGTTCAGTTTCTCTTCCGACACATAGCCGTATTCGACGGCCTGCTTCAATGCAGGCAGACCACTGCCGCACTCCAAATCCACCTCTGAGCCAAAGGCATCGCCGTAGGCTAAGGCTGCCGAGGCATGGGTGCGATGGCGAGGAATCACTGTGTCTCGCTCGTATGTGTCGTTCAATGCCCAACAGTCGGTCACCAGCATACCATCGTAGTTCCACTCGTGTCGCAGAATGTCGACCAGCAGCTCGCGATGGGTACAACACGGCACACCATTCAGCCGGTTGTATCCGCACATCACCTGTGCCACATTGCTTCTCCGAATGATGTATTCGAAGGCTGGAAGATAGGTTGTACGAAGGTCGTATGGCTCTACCTTGCTATCGAACTGGTGGCGCACACCCTCCGGTCCGCTGTGCACAGCCAAATGTTTCAAGCACGCAGCAGTGTGTCCTCCCTGCAAACCTTGCACACAGGACAGCCCCATCACAGCCGTGAGAAAAGGATCCTCGCCATAAGTCTCCATGCCTCTACCCCATCGAGGGTCGCGAAAGATGTTGATATTGGGGGTAAAGAATGTGAGACCTGCATAGTCGCCGCAATAGCCTGTATCCTGTGCTTCGCGGTATTTGCGGCGGGCTTCTGCCGAAACATCAGCGAAAAGAGAGCGAACCATAAGGGTGTCGAAAGTGGCAGCCAGGGCGATCGGCATCGGGTACACCGTGGCTTCCCCTGCTCGTGCCACACCATGCAACGCCTCGTTCCACCAACTGTATGCCGGCAGTCCAACCCTCTCTATGGCAGGATTCTGATGTACCATCAACGATAGTTTCTCGTCGAGGGTGAGTTCTTTTATAAGCCAATCCACTCGTACATCGAGATTCAGACTTGTGTCCTGCCACGCGAACCGCTGCCCAAATGCGCTACCGAACTGCATCATTGTCAGGCATATTGCAGCAATCCGAATTATACCATAGTCATGTTTATTCATAGTGCAAAAGTACACAAATTATCCGACATGGCCGGAAATCAATTTTAAAAGAGAGCATTGTTGAAAAAGAGGGGATGAAAAGATTATTTCTGTCACATCATTATTTTTTCGTACTTTTGCACCATGAATAGAAGTGTATTTAACGGTCGTATGAAGATGGCAGACATGTTGGCCTCAAACTACGACCTAATCCTTATGCTGCCACGGTTTGGCATACCTCTTGGATTCGGCGAAAAAAGCGTTCGTGAGGTGTGTAGAGATCGTGGAGTGGATGAGAATTTCTTCCTTACGGTCTGCAATATTTACAGTTTTGACGACTATGAACCCGACGAAGAGGAAATGTCGCAAATAGAAAACCACATGGTGGTAGAACATCTACAAGCCAGTCATCGCTACTATACCAACGAGCGCCTCCCCCACCTGGAGCAACACTTGGAGCATATCAGCAAAGGAGTGAGCGAGCGTTCGGCAGCCATATTGAAGAAATACTTTGCAGACTACCGCAGGGAGGTTCGCGACCATGTGAGGCGTGAGGAAAAAAACCTTGCCCTCATGTTGGAAAATATTCGCAATGGGCAACCACTCAGCAAATCCATTGGGGAACAGTATCAAAAGAGTCACGACAGCATTAAAGACAAGCTCTCCGACCTCACACAAATCATTCTCAAATACATTCCTGGAGAACACCTGAATGAAGAGATGATGGAATTGGTGTATGATATTATGCAGCTGAGCCGAGACCTGGAGAAACACGCCGTGATAGAGGAGAAACTACTCACCCCAACCGAAGACTATCAACTAAGCGACAGGGAACAAGACGTACTGGAACTGGTGGCACAAGGAATGAGCAGCAAGGAGATTGCCAACCGGTTGAATATCGCAGTCAATACCGTCAATACTCATCGTAAAAGCATCACACGCAAAACAGGAATAAAGAGCGTGGCAGGATTGACTGTTTATGCCATGCTGAAGAAATAGAATCCAAACAGGAATAGAAAGAACAATCACCTATGAATAAAACACTGAAATACATCAGAATTGTCCTTGCCACACTAATGCTACTTTGCATCACAGCACTATTGCTCGATACGACAGGCGTACTTCGGCATTATTTAGGCTGGGCTCCCAAGCTGCAGCTTCTCCCTAACATTATGGCTCTGAATGTGGTCATGGTGTTGGCAGTGCTGGTAATGACATTTTTAGTCGGACGGCTTTACTGTGCCATTGTATGTCCGTTGGGAATCATGCAAGACCTTTTTCTGTGGATACGCAAGCTAGTATTTCCTAAGCATAAGTACCACTATCGCAAGCCACAGAACTGGCTACGCTATGTGTTGCTTGCACTATTTGTCATTGCCATGGTAACGGGAGCCAATAGTATAGCTGTGCTTATTGCCCCTTATAGTATGTATGGACGCATAATAACCCAGATTCACTCCAGCGGACTACCCCAGATTGTTGCCATTGTAAGCCTGGCTATAGTTGGAATACTGAGTTTCAGTATGGGACGTATGTGGTGCAACACAATATGCCCGATAGGTTCCCTGTTGAGCATAATAAGCCGCTGGCGCCTTTTCGGAGTGCAAATCGACCAAGAGAAATGTGTTGGATGCCATCGTTGCGAACAGGGATGCAAGAGCATGTGCATCAATATAGATGAGAAAAGCATCGATCACTCACGTTGTGTAGACTGCTGGAATTGCATGTCACAGTGCAAAGTCGGAGCCATCAGTCTCGGACTTCGCAAGAAGAGAAACATCCCGACAGACTCCTCTCGACGCAAATTCATAGCCTCTACTGCTGCCATCGGTGTAGCCACCGCAATACAAGCTCAAGAGCAAAAGCTAGATGGGGGATTGGCAGCCATCACAGGCAAGCAAGTGCCAGACCGTCGCATACCATTGAAACCCTTCGGTGCCCGCAGCCGAAAGAACTTTGAGACACGTTGCACATCGTGCCAACTCTGTGTCAGTCAATGTCCGGAGCATGTACTCCGACCCTCTACCAAGTTAGAGAGCCTGCTCCAGCCCGAATTGAATTACAGCGAAGGATACTGCCGCATGGCTTGCACCCGCTGCAGTGAGGTATGCCCATCAGGAGCAATCATGCCCATCAGCAAAGAGGAGAAGACTGCCATCAGCATCGGCATCGCTATTCCTTTGCATCAGAATTGCCTATCGGCAACAGGGAAAGACCAGTGCGGTGCCTGTGCACGCCACTGCCCATCATCTGCCATCAGCATGATCACAAATGCCGAAGGTCATCCAGCACCTGTTGTAAACGAATCACGATGCCTCGGTTGCGGAGCTTGCGAGTACTATTGTCCCGCCCGTCCCATGACAGCTATCTATATCGAAGGAAAAGAAACACATTCTGATATTTAATCGTAAAACATAAAACAAAAACAACAAAATCAATCTATGAGTAACAAGATTACTGACGCTCTTCGCTATCTCGGCACCTGGAAGTTCTGGAAAGAACTCGTCATAATGACCCTAGGCATGATGGTCACTGCTGCTGCCGTGTATTACTTTCTAGTGCCAAGCAAACTGATTATTGGCACCATTTCAGGTCTCAGTATTGTGCTGAGCAACATCTTCACTAATGGTCAAGGCCTCGGCACTTGGATTTTGTGCATCAACATTGTACTACTGATCCTGGCATTTCTGCTCATTGACCATGAGTTCGGATTCAAAACAGTATACACTGCCCTTATCCTCGGCCCCTTGACCGACTTTTGGGACAAGGTGTTCCCCTGGCAAAACATTGCCAACGAAAACCTCGTAACAGGCACTCCTTCGGTGATGGGCGACCCCTGGCTCGACCTCTGTTGCTTCGTGTTGCTACTCAGTGCTTCTCAAGCCCTGATGTTCAGCATCAATGCATCCACTGGTGGACTCGACATCCTGGCCAAAATCGTCAACAAATACCTCCATTTCGATATTGGCACCTCGGTCAGCATTGCCGGTGCAGTGATTTGCTGCACAGCATTCTTCATCAACCCCTTCCGCATGGTTGTCATTGGTCTTATCGGCACTTGGATCAACGGCCTAGTGGTCGACTACTTCACCGCCTCGCTCAACCGTCGCAAACGTGTCTGTATCGTTTCGCACGACTACGACCGCATTCGCCAATACATTATCGGCACCCTGCACCGTGGATGCACCCTCTATGAGGTGATCGGAGGCTACAGCAACGAGAAGAGCATTGAACTAGAGGTACTGTTAAGCAAAGACGACTTCAGTGCCCTGCTTAACTGGATGAAACAAGAGAATATCAATGCCTTCACCACAGCAAACAATGTGAGCGAAGTATATGGATTGTGGGCTGGTGGCAAGAAGCGCAGACAAATGCAAGAACAAATCAAGAAAAGATAACTCACGGACCCCCGTGACCATAAGCGACACATAAACATGGACAGAAGAACATTCCTAAAAGGGTTGGCCGGTGCCACAGTAACAGGCACTGCACTGGCCGTGGGGTGCAAGAACCCCAACTCCACCCATGCAGAAGGCTATGCCGCCGGTGAGGTTCCCGAAGGACAAATGACCTACCGCACCGACACCCACGGCGAGAAAGTGTCGCTGCTCGGATTCGGCATGATGCGCCTTCCCGTCGAAGGTGGGGGCAGCTTGAGAGACAATCCCGATGCCAAACTAGACCAGGAGCAGATCAATCAAATGGTCGACTATGCCATCGAACATGGAGTCAACTATTTCGACACCGCTCCGGTCTACCTACGTGGCATGTCCGAAGAGGCCACCGGCATCGCCCTGGCCCGCCATCCTCGCGAGAAGTGGCTCATCGCCACAAAGATGAGCAACTTCCGCAATTGGACATGGGAGGCCAGCAAGAAGATGTACTACGAATCGTTCGAGAAACTGCAAGTCGACCATATCGACTACTATCTGCTTCACTCGTTTGGCGGTAAAGACGACTTTCAAAAACGTTTCCTCGACAATGGTGTGCTCGACTTCCTAGTCAAAGAGCGCGAAGCCGGACGTATCCGCAACCTCGGATGGTCGTTCCACGGCTTGCAGGAGGAATTCGACAAGGTGGTGGCCATGCACGATAAGTACCACTGGGATTTTGCCCAGATTCAGATGAACTATGTCGACTGGCTTTATGCACACGAAATAGAGGAAGAGAATGTCAATGCTAACTATCTTTATGGCGAACTCGACAAAAGAGAAATACCCATCGTGATAATGGAGCCTCTGCTCGGTGGCCGCCTGGCGACGCTGAACGACCAACTAGCCCACCAGCTAAAGGAGCGCGAGCCCAACCGCAGCCTTGCTTCGTGGGCATTCCGCTACATCGGCATGTATCCCCGCATCATGACATCGCTGAGCGGCATGAGTGCCATGGAGCACGTGGAAGACAATGTCCGCTCGCACTGTCCGGTCGAGCCACTGACCGACGACGAGATGGCTCTGCTGGAACGTGTGGCAGACCAATACGCACACTTCCCTATCATTCCATGCACCACCTGCCAATACTGCATGCCCTGCCCCTACGGGCTCGACATCCCAGGCATCTTCGCACACTACAACAAGTGTCTTGGCGAAGGAAACATCGCCACCGAAGGCACTGTGGAGCAACGCGAATATCGCCGTGCACGGCGTGCCTTCCTCACCAGCTATAACAAGAGCATCGATCGGCTACGCCAAGCCGACCACTGCATCGGGTGTGGCGAGTGCCTCAAGCACTGCCCGCAGCATATCGCCATCCCCGACAAAATGCGCATGATAGAAGATTATACGAACAAACTTAAAGACAGCTTGGTATGAAACTACTGATGATAGGTACATGGGAGATTATTCTCATCGTACTGATTGTGCTGCTACTCTTTGGTGGCAAGAAGATTCCAGAGTTGATGAAAGGTCTCGGCAAAGGAGTGAAGAGCTTCAAGGACGGTATGAACGGTATCGAGAATGAAAGTGGAAATGTGAAAGGCGAAGTTGGAAAGAAGAAAGACGAATTCGATGCTCAATAACTTTCCGCTCTCCCCTTCGCACTCTCCCCTCTTATGACCTTTTGGGACCATCTCGACGAGCTACGCAGCCGCCTGTGGCGTGTATTGCTGGCGGCGATAGTGGCTGCTGTGGGTTGTTTTTGCTTCAAAGAGCAACTCTTCGCCATCGTCCTCCATCCCAAGCCTACCGATATGCAACTTATCAACGTGGAGCTGACGCAACAGTTCCTCACCCATATGCGTGTAGCACTGTGGGGAGGCTTGCTTATCGTTTCCCCTTACGTCATCTATCAGATGTTTGCCTTTGTTGCCCCAGGTCTCTATCGAGCCGAACGGAAGTTGGCTCTGCGAGCCGTAGCGGGCGGCTATCTCTTGTTTGCAGCCGGCATACTGCTCAACTACTTCGTCATCTTCCCCTTCACAGTTCGTTTTCTGGGAGGCTATCAGGTGAGCGACCAGGTGCAAAACACCATCACCCTCTCCAGCTACATCTCCATGCTCGGCATCATGAGCCTGCTGATGGGGCTTGTGTTCGAGCTGCCTGTGCTATGCTGGCTACTGGCCAAGGTGGGACTGCTGAAAGCCTCGTTTATGAAGCACTATCGCCGACATGCCATCGTGGTCATCGTCATTCTCGGAGCCATCATCACCCCTACCGGCGACCCCTTCACCCTCTCGCTAGTTAGCGTACCCATCTACCTGCTATGGGAACTGAGCATCCTAATCGTGCGACATTCCGAATGCAAGCAACAGCATCAGCCAGTATAAATCCCCCACCCTCTCATGCCCACCCACTGCCCTGGCATACTAGCCCTTACGGACACTCTTCGTACCTTCATCGCGAGCGCACGGTGCATTCACGGTTCATCTACGGTGCATGTACGGTTCATGTACGGCAGTGATTCCTCTCTGTGGTACTGCCTACACATACCCACCACTACCCAGCATCCATCGTATGGGCTAACGACATAATCTGCACATCGTATAGACAATAAGATATTCATTACCAAGCATAAAAAAAGAAATTAGAGATGACAAAAAGGATGATCCTGTTATTGTTGCTTAGCGTCCCCGTCTTGGGTATGGCACAGAGCGTGTGTGGCGATGCCATGATAAGGTATGCCGAGCAATATCCAGAATGCGAGCCGCAAGACCTATACAAACTTGTATTCCAAGACTTTTACGGGCCAGGACACATCATCCGCGACTCGTTGAGTTGTGCCCAATACATCCATCGCGAGGTGGACGAGATGGACGGCGAGACTGCATTCCCCATATATGAGTACACCCTCTGCGACAGCAATTATGTGCGGATTAATCTGATTGTTGTGAAACGGGGCCTATTGGACGAACGTACCCTCACGTCGGCAGTGCTCCGCAGCGTTCAGCCCGGACAGCAACCCGATATGCGTTTTCACATGAGCCATAGCGTCCGGTTCAAAAAAGCCTACAATCCGCACTATCGCATCGTGAAACGCGAAATATTCGAGCGCGAACTGCTTCCCCTACTCAACACCCGCTAGGCTCATCAGCGAATGCACAGGGGCCACCGGCTCGAGCAGTCGTCGCCCACCAAGGGCAGGCAGCTCTACCAAGAAGATGAATTCGCGAATACGGATATGCTTTCCATCTATGGAGAGACGCTGCAGCGAATCGACGATGCCTGCCACCGTGCCACCCGTAGCCAAAAGGTCGTCGAGCACAGTGACCTCTATCTCGTCGCCTGTAGCCACCGCCGCCGCGAAATCACTACGACGGTAGAACAGTTCATCGCTGCCATATTCTTTCTCTATCTCCACACGCACTAGGTCCTTTTCGGAGTGAGGCAGCTTTCCTTTCTTCCGGAAAGGAATAATCGTCTGCACCCTGCTGCTGGCTGTGAGCAGAGGGGCTGCAAACAGAAATCCGCGTGCCTCAACAGTGGCCACGTTGGGTGTAGTAGTCCACGTGTCTATCTGCCTTACGGCCTCGGCGAAAGCCTGCTTGTTGTGCAGAAACGGCAACACATCGATAAAGTCGATTCCAGGCTTCGGGAAGTCAGGATAGTGCTTAATAATATCTTCAAACATATATACTGTATTAATCTTACCAAAAACAAACTACCACTTCATCAGCTCACGTATCTTGCGGGGGATGTCCGTATTCTGCTGGATGCCTGTGAAGCGTTCGGCGCCAGGGCCGTAAGCAAAGACCGGCACCATACATCCTGTATGGCTCCCCCATAGGTATCTCACATCGTTTTTGCCAGCCTCAATATCGCCATCGGGCAGGGTGAGTCCGCCGGTTTCATGGTCGGCAGTGACAACCACAAGGGTATGACCATCCTTTTCGGCATAGTCCAGCACGGCATGAAGCATCTGTTCGAAATCGGCCAACTCTGCACGCATATAGGCCGAGTCGTTGTTGTGACAAGCCCAGTCTATCTGGGAGCCTTCTATCATGAGTGCAAACCCCTGTTTGTTTCTGCCGAGCAGGTCTATGGCTTTCAGCGATGCTTCGCGGAGCATCGGCCCACGTGCAGGGGCAGCAAGTGGGTCTCCCTCGTAGAGCAGCGCCACCATCTTCTCGCCCTCGAAGGCCATCATGCTGTCGTAATTGAAGGTGACCGTATAGCCACGCTGCAACAAGGTGTCGATGGGGTTGAGTCCATCCTTACGGTTTTGGGGAAGAAAATACTTGCTTCCACCACCCACCATGACAGAATGCTGGCACTGTGCCAGCTGTAGGCTCAGTGTGTCGTACATCTTACGATAAGGGACATGGCCATAGGTGGAGGCTGGAGTGGCATCCATGGCGTCGCTAGTCACCACAAATCCCGTCGATCTGCCCGATGCAATAGCATCGTCGAAGATGGTGCGGTAGCGGGACGAGTCGGGGCCCCAGTTGACATGATAGTTGTCCACCTTCACACCAGTGGTGAGTGCAGTGCCGCCTGCCGACGAGTCTGTACGGTAGTGATTGCGCGAATAGGTGCGCGAGAAGCCACTCACAGGGAAGCGAAGGAAGGCCGAATTGTCGGCACCTGCCGCCACTATCGAGGCGTAGACTTGCGGCACACCTGTCCCGTCGCCAATGATCAGTATTACATTCTTTGGCCCTTGCTGCGGGCGAGTGCAGGCTGCGAACAGCAGGGACACAGACAGTAAAGCGATAGTAAATACTCTTTTCATATAATTAAAGTGTATATATTCGAAGTGCAAAAATACAAAAAAAACAGGAAAGTGGTGCACTTTCCTGTTTTTCTTTTTTACAGACTGTCTATTATTCCTTGACAAATTTCTGCATACCAATGCCATTGTCGGTGGTGACGCGGATCACATAGACACCATTGTTCAGGCTTTGGGCATTGACTTTGGTGGTGTTGGCACCAAGGGTCATCACGGTACGACCGTTGATGTCGATAATCTCAACCATACGAACGGGCTCGCTGGCATTGATGACTAGCTGGCCATGGGTGGGGTTGGGATAGACATTGAAGTCGACAGCCAAAGGAGCATCCTCGACACCGAGATTGTAGGAGCCATCGCCATCGTTGAGCACATTGATGTAGAAATCGAGTGTGCTGAACTGGGGAGCTTTGGTGTAGCCCCAGTTTTCGGTGATGAATTCGCCGTCGGCATTGCTCATCCAGAGGCCAGACACTTGGTCGTCGTTGGTGAACGACCAGCCATCGCCGTAGCCGTCGTGCAGGCGCAGGACGTAGAGGCCGGCTTTCTCAGGGCTGAAATCTATCTCGTCGTAGGTGGCGTTGGGAATCTGATTGATGTACTGAATCGAGTTAGGATTAATCCAGGTGATGTCTTTCCAGGGGCCAGCAGTCCAATCGGCTTCGCAGTCGCTAGCAGTGTTGAGGAACTCCATCGAGCACTCGCTGCCATAGAAGTCGTATCCAAAGCGGAGGTTGAATGGGCCATTGACGTTGTAGATGTTGAAGTCGGCAAAGGTGACCGAACGTGTAGCGTCAACCGATACCTCTTCCTCGTCGGCATTCTTGATATAGCTCTTCAGGGTAGCCTCTTTGGTGGTCTTAACGTTCACTGTGCCGGTGGTGGCAAAATCGATGGTGTAGGTGGGGAGCTGGAACGATGCACCCTGCAGAGGATAGATGGTCTGCTCGAAATCGTAGTCGGTGCCTTCGTAGGTGAAGGTGAGCTTGCTGATGGTGTCGAGAGTGGAGTTGAAGACGGTGACTTCGGGCTCGAACTCGACGCCGCACTGCTGGTTCATGTCGATCTTGGAGAATTGGGCTTTATCGGTGAGGATGATAGCCTCGGTGCCGGTGAGGATCTCCTGCTTGCCTTCTGCTATGAAGACGATGACTTGCAGGTCGGCAAAGTTGTCGCCGATTTCAACACTGCCGATAGATTCGGGCACAGTGTACACGATGGTGGTGTCGAAGAAGGTGCCTTTGGTGGCGGGAATGTCAACACCCCATTGGCCGGTGATCATGTCGCGCAGCATGTGCATGTGGCGATATTTGCCATTCTCGACCATTTCGGGGTATTTGTCCATACCGGTCTGGCTGCCCATGATGTTGTTCTGAAGCAGGGCGACATTCAGTTTGTTGGTTTCGTTTGTAGCGTCGTCGGTGTAGTACACCTCGATGTCGATGCTGAGTTCGCGGGTGGTCTCATCGATAGAGGCTTTGGCAGCCACATTGACGGGCGAAGCCATGGCACGGATGGTGGTGGCAGCCGACGAGAATGAGTTGTAGTCGATGATGGTTTTGGTGCCGCTAAAGACGTGACGGTTCACAGTGCCCGAAGGGAATCCGGTGAGGCCGGTCTGGTTCATAAGGGCGGTGCCATATTCGGTCTCGTAGCCCGAACCGGTAGCAAAGCTTCCTGTGTGGATGTTGATTGCCCAGGCATGGCCTTCGTTTTCAGCACACATCTCGTTGGCACGCTGGTGTCCGACGGGGCACCATGTGCAATGGTAACCGGTGTATTCCTCAAGAATAACGTTGCGGTTGGAGGGTTCGGTGGAAACCATCTTGGGGGTCTGTGCCATCAGGCTTCCTGTAGCAAACAATGCGGTAAGCAGTAATAACGCTTTTCTCATAATGTGATTTGTTTTAATTAATAATCTACTACTCAAATCAATAGCACGCTTTCGAACTTGATATTGAGTGATGCAAAAATACATATATTTTTTTTATTGCAAGAATTCAATTAACTTTTTTTGAGAAAAAATTATCGAATCTCATACATCTGGAGGGGGCCACAAATCCATAAACACATATCATTCAGGTATTTTCGATCATCGAAAACCGCCCTCCACGATGCGTCGAAAACCGAGTCCACTCCATCCGTGCACCGCGATGTCAGAGTCCACCCTACGCCTCACCCTGCAGAGGGGTTGACCCAAAGCAGTAGCCTCGGGGCAGAAGGGGGGTGAATGCTCCGAAAGCGTGCCGTGGCGTCACGGTGCATTCACGGTGCATGTACGGTGCATGTACGGAGGAAGTACGGTGTTGATACGTATCAGATACTGAGCCACAAGCCTTTACAAACATAGTATCATTATACTTGGCTGTAAATAAACCAGTTGCAGCATCACGGTAGTTCGGCGATTTGTGCACTTGTGCAAGAGGGGGCGGCGAAGGATTGGATAGTCGGAGGGAAAGAATGGTAAAAAAAATGTAGCGGACACGCAATAATCTTCGCGATGGTACGTTACCGACTAATAAAAAAGAAAACACACTAGGATAATGAAAAGAACACTCGTTATAGCCATCATGCTTCTGCTCGCTGGCACGACCTTTGCCCAACAAGTGGCTTCGCGGGCCAAAGCCCTCAGAATGATGTCGTTCAGCCGTCCGGAATATCAAATCAAAGACATCAAGGTGTATACGGACACGATGACCATCATTTCGCTTTCGCGCAATGTGATCTATCCGTTTGGCGAATGGACATCGGTGGAACAGTATATCACCGGCAACCAACTGTCATGGTATCGTGACCAGGGCTATCGCCACTACTACGACTCGATGGAGGTGAGTGTGAACCGCATGCGCCGATACGACGACAGCTATATCGACCTCTATTACAGCATTTGGACGAAGAAGGTGGAGCTGCTTGGCGGATACATCGCCGACCCCGATGTGAAGCTGGACAACGGCTTGCAGGTCGGCATGGCCAAGGACGATGTGTTCAGGGTGTTCTTCAAACGCTATCCACGCTCGTACACGTCGGACATCGCCGTGCTGAAGGTGGTTAGCGGGGCTGGCGAAGTGGCCGAGATATACACTTTCAAAGGCCAACGCCTGCGCCATATCAAGATAGAGACAGCCTACAAATACTATTGATTTGTCTGGCAGGGGGATTCATGAAGCACACGGCCTTGTTTTTCGGCTCGTTCAACCCGATACACGTCGGGCACCTTATCATAGCCAACACCCTGCTGCAGCAGGATGGCATCGATGAGGTGTGGTTTGTGGTAAGCCCCCAAAATCCCCTCAAAGAACGCTCGACACTGCTGGCCGACCACCACAGGATGCAGATGGTGAGGCAGGCCATCGACGACAACTATCGCATGCGGGCATGCGACATAGAGATGCACCTGCCCGTCCCCTCGTACACCGTAGTGACCCTGGCAGAATTGGGAGAGCGCTATCCCGACCGCGAATTCTGCATCATCATGGGTAGCGACAATCTGCTCACATTCCACCGCTGGCGCAACTACGAATATATACTCGACCACTATCATATCATGGTCTACCCACGCCCTGGATCGGAACACTGCCCCTTGGCCTCGCACCCCAACGTCACCGTCGTCGACGTACCGATGATCGACATCTCATCAAGCTATATACGTGCACAGATAAAAGCTCGACACGACGTGCGATACCTACTCACCGAACCTGTATATAAGTATCTCACCGAAATGCATTTCTACGAATGAAAAGATGGATTAAAACACTGATATGGGTTGTGGCGATTGTTGCGGCAGTGATGCTGGTACTCTCGCTCATAGCCGGCCCTGTGGCAAAAAGCTACCTCAATCGTCACAGCGAGAAGCTGACAGGGCGGCAGGCACACGTGGAGAACGTAGGGGTGAACCTCTTTAGTGGACATGTGTATGTACGCGATTTCTCGATTCTCGAGGACGACAAGACGACCACCTTTGCCAATTTTGACACACTCGACCTGCGAATGCACCTCTTGGGGTTGCTCTTCCACAGCGTCAACTTCCGGCACATCACCCTCAGCGGATTCCACGTCAATATCAATCAGCAGGGCGACCGATTCAACTTCAGCTCGCTTCTAGACCATTTCAAAAGCGACGATAGCGACACCGACACCACGCCGAGCCGCTGGACCGTCCGGCTGCACAACCTGCGGCTCTCCCATGCCAGCATCAAATACAAGGATATGCTGAGCCGCAAAGAACTCTTTCTGCCCGATGTCAACCTAAAGGTGCCGGGATTCACCGTAGGGGGAAAAGAGCAGAGCGAGGGCGGGCTGACCATTGGCTTTGCCGACGGAGGCAACCTGAACATCAAAGCCAACTACGATGCCGCCATCGAACGCTACGACATGCAGGCACGACTAGACAACTTCGCACTGGAGAACATACAGGAATTTGTATCCGATTATATTAATATCGAAAGCCTAAAAGGAACCCTGCACGCATCCGTCAATGCCAAAGGCGAAATACAACACCTCCTGAATAGTCAGATTGGTGGCGACATCACACTGACAGGAATGAACCTAAGCACCGACGAGGAGCAAGTGGCAGAACTCAGTAGCCTGGCCGTCTCCATCAACAATATCAACCTCGACAGAATGAACTTTGACGTACAGAGCCTGCTGCTCGATGGGTTGCAACTGCACTTCGTACAACAGGAAGGCCACAACACATTCAGCGATTTGCTCGTTGCAAAGAACCAGGAAGAGAGTACCTCCGACAGCGTCAGGCAGGTCTCCAATCCCCGTCCTATATCACTAAGCATCAGCGACCTACAGATAAAGAACTGCTCATTCGACTACACCGACAATACCCTACCCTACCCCTTCCACTTCCCAGTGACAGGCATCACCCTCACTGCTAGCAACCTGTCCACACAGGGTCCCAACAATACCCGTATACGTGCTGTGTTGCCTGGTGGTGGAACTGTCAGCCTCCGGTGGAACGGCACCCTAAAAGATTGGAAGCAGTACCAGGAGGTCGCACTAAACATCAAGGGGCTTGATTTAAAGCAGCTAAATCCCTTGATCGTGGCCTATACCGCCCGCCCCTTCGAAGACGGCATACTGGGTCTTTCATCGCGTCTCACCATCAACAACTCCACACTTGAGAACGACAACAAGCTGGACATCTACAAGGCGACAGTGGGCAAAAAAGATAAAAACATACACCCAGAAAAGAACATACCCATTAAAACAGCCCTCTATATACTGAAAGACAAAAACGAGAAGATCATGATCGACTTGCCAGTCAGCGGCAACATCGACAGTCCGGAGTTCAACTACATGAAACTAGTATGGAAGACCCTGGGCAACTTCTTGGTCAAGGTGGCCACATCACCAGCCAGAGCACTTGGCAATGCCATGGGGCTTGGGGACTCCAACCTCGACTTCATCCCCACAACAGGAGAGCAACATTCACTCACCTCCGAACAGTACCACATCCTGTCTCAACTAGCCTCCATCGCCAAAGAAAACGAGCTGATGGTATACACTTTCGAACATCGCGTCAACGCTGCATCCGACAGTGTGGCAGTGCAACGACTGGACAGACAGGTACAAGAATACATGTCGGAACAGGGAATCGGTGACGACAAGCTGACAATCACCCACTCAACCACCACATCGCCCAAAGAGAGGACCGGATACAGTATTATCTCGGAACTGATGATAGAAGAATAGCCTAACAATGGAAGAAAACGAAATATTCACCCCCACAGACTACAACGACGACAGTATTGTCCATCTAGAAGATATGGAGCACATCCGGCTTCGCCCTGGTATGTATATCGGGAAGCTCGGCGACGGATCCTCACACGACGACGGAATATATGTGCTCATCAAGGAGGTGATAGACAATTCTATAGATGAATTCACCTCCGGCTACGGAAAAAAAATAGAAGTAAGAATAGACTTTGCCGAACGCAAGGTAAGCATCCGCGACTATGGCAGGGGCATCCCGCTTGGCAAACTGGTGGAGGCGGTGAGCAAACTCAACACAGGTGCAAAATACGACAGCAAGGTGTTCCAGAAATCTGTCGGACTGAACGGAGTCGGCACCAAGGCTGTCAATGCCCTATCCTCATACTTCCGCGTGCAGAGTTTCCGCGAAGGGAAAAGCCGTTGGGCAGAATTCTCCGAAGGGAAGCTGACTTCGGACAGCGGTATCGTACCGGAGAGAACTGCTGAAAGCGGCACACTGGTTGAATTCGTCCCCGATGCCAAGCTCTTTGGCAACTATCACTTCATTAGCGAATATGTCGAACGCAGGATATGGAACTATGCCTACCTGAACCGTGGGCTTACCATGTACTACAACGACCGTCGCTACTACTCGAAAAACGGCCTGCTCGACCTGCTCGAACACAATCTGCAAGGAGAGGCACTCTATCCGATAATACACATCAAGGAGGGTGACTTCGAGGCAGCATTCACCCATATCAACGGTCAGAACAACGACTACTACTACTCTTTCGTAAACGGACAGCACACCACCGAGGGTGGCACACACCAGAGTGCTTTTCGCGAAGCTTACGCCCGTGTGGTTAAAGACTTTATCAAAAAGGACTATCCGCCAGAGGTGATCCGCGGAGGACTGGTATGTGCCCTCTGTGTACGAATACAGGAGCCCGTGTTTGAGGCACAGACTAAGACGAAGCTCGGTTCCACTCACCTCGAACCAAACAAAGCCGATGGAACCAACGACTCGCCACTGCTTAAGACCTATGTGCTGGACATCCTGAAACGCAACCTGGACAACTATCTGCACATCCACACCGAAACGGCAGATATTCTGCTGAACAAAATCAACCAAAACGAGAAGGAGCGAAAAGAGATAGCCGGAATAAAAAAGGTGGCAAGGGAAGCTGGCAAAAAGGCAAGCCTGAACAATCGCAAACTGCGCGATTGCCACGTGCACTACAACAGCAACCACTCCAGACGCTTGGAGAGCACCATCTTCATCACCGAGGGCGATTCTGCATCCGGTTCTATCACCAAAAGCCGCGATGTGGAGACGCAGGCGGTCTTCTCGCTGCGTGGAAAACCCAAAAACACCTACTCTATTGCCAAGGTGGATGTGTATCGCAACGACGAGCTCAACCTTCTACACAATGCCCTAGACATCGACGAATCGCTCGACAACCTACGCTACAACAATGTGGTGATAGCCACCGATGCCGATGTCGACGGCATGCATATCCGACTGTTGCTGCTCACATTCTTTCTCCGTTTCTACCCGGAGCTTATCTCGTCCGGACATGTATACATACTGCAGACCCCCCTCTTCCGCGTGCGCAACAAGCAAAAAAGCACCTACTGCTATACTGACGAGGAAAGGATTGCAGCTATAAAATCGACACCCTCGGCCGAAATCACACGATTCAAAGGTCTTGGTGAAATCAGTCCCGACGAGTTCAAAAACTTTATTGGCAAAGACATGAGGCTCGACCCCGTATTGCTTCACAAAGAGTTCGACACCAACAGTGTGTTAAGCTTCTACATGGGCGAGAACACCCCCGAACGTCGCGAATTCATCATGAACAATCTGCGGGTAGAAGACGACGAGAGCATCGTAATAGCCTGATTCTACATTATTATCGCCCTACAATAGACCACGCATGCGCCCAAACGCTGGCAGGTGCGAACACAAGCACACGGCAGCAAAGGCAAACACCCCTCCGCAAAACCACTACCACGGCTAGCTTATGGCCGACGAACGCCGTTCAGCGACGAACTTCTTCTATGTTCGTTCTGGTGGTCGACTGTGGACTGTTCCGACAGCCTCCGTATCGTCGCCTGTGGCCATTACTGGCAATTCAACAGTTTGATTTGTATTCGATTCTGCCATATCCTCCATCTCGTTGGATACTACTGCACCGTCGGCCACGGTGAGGCAACCGCCGTACGTGGTCTCCGAGCAGCGTCCCTGCTGGTCACTGACGTAGAGGTAGATATGCACCTCGGTGCCAGCGAAGAGGTCCGGCAGCAACACACTGACTTTCTTTTGCCTACGGTAGACCGGTGCCGCCAAGTATCCCTGCCCCAACGAGGGCGAGTAGACGTAGAGGTGCACCGCATCGTAGGCATCGCACTGCTGGTGCAGCGGATTGCGCTCGAAGTCCACCTCCAGCCGCGAGCCACCCGTGGCCACCACCTGGCTGGCCTGCACCGGTGCCACAGGCCCTAGGCTGAGCACAAGGCTCTGGTAATCCACCTTTAGTTCTCCGCCTTCGGTGCTGAAAGCGTGCTGATTGAGGCTGACGAAGAGGTTGTATGCCGTCATGCCTGCGGCGCGGGCCGTCTCGGTCATCGACTGCAGCAGCACCCACCTCATTCGTGCCGCCAAACGCACCTGCTCGCGGAAGGCCGCCCGATGCTCCTGCTGCGCCTCGGTGCGTGGATTGCTTACCTGTGCAGGCCGGCTGCGCAAGCACCATTTTCCATTCCACATATACCCGATAGCCGACCCCAGCTTGCCGCTGAAGCCACCCATATATCCATTCTCAAACTTTGCCATAGTGAACTGTCATTTTTTTACCATAACGTACTTTTCGCCTACTTATTGCTTACTCGACTAAAAGATGATAAAAAGATGATAAAGGGAAGAGTAGGAGATGAGTAAGAGATGGTCTGTGTGCAATGCTGTCTTTCTGCGAGTTGCGGATGTGGTTGAGGGGCGAAGTTGGGCCATCTTTTATCGTTTTGGTGTTCTGCCGATTGCTGCGAGGCCACGACACACGCCAATCGCTCTTGGGCATTGCTGCCACAGCGGGCCATGTGCAATGTATGGGTATGGTAGAACAACGTGCCACTGCTTCACCTCTTCGGAGCTTTTTTGACCCAATAAATCAATCAATTTATCGTACACAAGTGAATTTTTTTTTACCATTTAAATATTTATTGCTATTATTGCACCCAAATTCAAATACTATGACATCGACAAGAAAACACAAGAAAAATCTGATAGTCAGTTACAAAAACCTACCTGACAATATTAAAGATTTATTCAAAGAAATGTATCCTGATGGATACAATAGCCACCTGATTAAGTTTATCAAGCCTAATGGTGACCCAATTTTTGTAGTTCCACTCGAAACTGATGACACTGCCTATATGGTGAAGTTCGATGTGCAAATCGATCCACTTGGCAGCGATTTGGACAAAGCGCTCTTCGACGACGACAACGACGACAAAGAGGATGATTTTGCCCCGCTAAGCGAAGCCATCGAGAAAGAAGAGGAGACCACAACGCATCGCGAACGTGTGTTGCGCCATGGCGACTTCGAGACCTCGCTCGACGAAGCCCAAAAGAAGAAACTGACACTTGGAATCAATAAAGAGGAAATCAAAGCCGCACTGGGCGACGATGAGGCAGACGAACTGGACAGCTACGAAAAGATCGGCGACGACGACGGTCCCTCCGACGACTACGAACCCACCGATGAGGATCTTCGCGACATAGAAGCAGAATACCTCGAAGCCGAAAATCCCCCTCTCGATGCCACCATCCCCGAAGAAGAAATGGTAGCACCCCAAAAGCCGACCGCACCAACAAAGGCGGCGAAAGCTACAGTCAAAAAGACCAAGGCCAAAACCTCTACGACCAAAAAGACAAAGACCGAAACGAACACAACAAAGAAAAACAAAAAGAAATAGCACTATGAAGAATTCTGTAAAAGTTATTTGCATGACCCTTTTGATGGTCAGCCTGGGTTTCAGTGCCAGTGCACAACTGCGCCAGTCGATTTACCTTAATCTCAACGTCCCCACCGGTGGTTGGAGTCAGGATGTAACTAGCAATCACGGTCTGCCCCTCACCTACACAGAAATTGGCAAGGATGCCAGCGCCGGCTTCGGACTTGGCTACCGTGCCAGCTATCGCTTCGACGTTGGAGTGGGTCTGGTGGCTCCCTTCGCACAGGTCGACCTCTTCTGGAACACCATTAGCGGTGACCTAAGCGACGAATACACACAGGCTCGTGCCGAAGCCACACCCACCTACTTCAACATCCCCGTCCAGTTGGGTATCACCTATCTCTACGACGAGCTGTGGAGCAACATCACCCCCTATGCCGAATTTGGCCTGGGTACAGACCTGATGATGATTACCGCCGAAGGTCCCTTCACCATTTTAGGTACCAAGATTGGCAAGTACGGCTATAAGACCAATGCTGCTTTTGCCTTCTCGCTGGGCGTGGGTGCCTACTTTGGAGAGCACGTCAGTGCCGGCCTCTACTACTACGGCATGGGCAAACACACCATCGAGTACAACTCCTCCACCTACAACGGGCTCAACCCCATCGAGCAGGGACTCTATGACAATGGCGATGTGGAGACCCGCACCGTCGGAAGCCTTGCCCTCCGCATCGGTTTCCACTTCTAAACTTCTGTATGCAGAACACAAAAAGAGCACCCCGAGGGTGCTCTTTTTTTATCTAGCCAGACCTTGCTAAATAAGGGCTATAATCACTTTAATTATCAGAATAATGGCATAGACCACCTTGGCCAACGAGCCCGTCATGATGCCCATAAAGGCACCCCATGCAGCCTTTAGAGCCAGGTGCATGTCGCGTTGCTTCAAATATTCTCCCACAAAGGCACCCACAAAGGGCCAGAAAAAGACACCCACCAGACCCCCTGGGCCAAAGGGAAGGCCAATCACCGCCACCAGTAGACCTATTGTGCATCCCCACACTCCCCATTTCGAACCACCAAACTTCTTGGTTGTCCAGATCGGGACAATGTAGTCCAACACCATCAGTAACGAGCCTACCACTGCAGCCCATACAAGCCAGCCTGTACTTATCGGTAAGCCACCCAAACGGGCCAACAGCAGGCCTAACCAAGCCACAGGTACTGCTGGTGGAAAAGGAGTGAAGACAGCCACCACGCCTACCAACAGACATACAAATGCTAGAATAATCAATACTGTATTCATATTCAAAAGTTATTGTAGTTTACGTTCAGCTTCGTATATTCGATCAAACAGCACCCGAAGGGCATCCCTGTCCTTGATCAACTGTCGCAATTCGGCCAATGGCTCGGCATTGGGCGATTCCTCAAGCCACAACTTGATATAGCCCTGTGAAGAATACTTCTCTTGCAGATGTTGCAACGTGCGTTGCCAATGCCCCTCGCGGTCCAACTCGGGATAATGAGACATACCGTACTCCACCGTGCGACGGACAATGCGCTCTGGCTCCACGTCGCGGTCCGCCTCTGCTAGTACCTTTCCATATAGGCTTCGCGGGGGTTGGTTGGCCGAAGCTCTATGGTCTTCCACCGCTTGGGCAATCATTTCTATCGTCCGTTGGTCGAACCATTGGTGCAATAGTTGGTTTTCTCTCACCATTCTGCCTCCCTCAAGGTGGTGCACATCACGTCCAAACGCCAGCCCCACGTCGTGCAAGGCTGCAGCAACATACAGTGTGTTCGCCTCCAATCCCAACCTGGTTCCTAGCAGTATGCTGCGAGCAATCACACGCCTGGCATGCTCGCGACGGTGTGCAGCGTCAAAGTGGTCGTACTGTGGCAATACACTTTCTTCCACATAGGACTTGAGAGCTGCATCCACTTCGTCCCATCGCCACCACTCGTAGGCCAATCTTTCGGTGCTGTCGGCCATAAAGACTATGCCGCTATACACAAAGCCATCCCGTTCAGCCACGTGTCTCATCACAGGGTTGCTCTCATGAGTATCGAAACGAACATATGCAAACTGCGACTTGGCATGGTCGAAAGCCGCTTTAGCAATACCCCTAACGCCATCTGCACAGGCCAACCGGTGGACGGTGGTATAGGGGTGCACAGTGTCGATCCAACGCCCATGCACGATGACATCATAGGTAGGTTCTATTCCTGGCACCAGTGCAAAGGTGCCTACAGGCGTGTTGTCCCTGCATACTACATAGGAATTGCCAAGCATGATGTCACGATCCAGCTGTTCACGTGTAGGGTAGCCTTCCCATTGTGTGGTATTGCCCATGGAACGCATCACCGAACGAGAGTGGTCGTACATCGACATCACTCGTTCCTCTTCACCATGCTGGGTATGACGGACATTATACATACTGTTCACAATTCCATAACGTACAACAAGGAGTATTATTGCACAGCTCATACATTAGGCATCGCAACATGCATTACTAAAATAATTTTGCTTCTCTTTCAGAAAGATTTCGTATCTTTGCAGTCTGATAATAGTACAACATGAGCCATGTTTGAGAACCTTAGTAGCAAGATAGAGAAAGCTTTACACTCCCTTAGAGGCAAAGGAAGCATCACCGATATCAACGTAGCCGAAACCGTTAAAGAAGTACGTAAGGCACTGCTCGATGCCGATGTAAGCTATCCAATAGCCAAAGAATTCACCGACAAGGTGAAAGCAGAGGCGATGGGTCGCAACGTGATTAGCAGCATTGAGCCTGGCCAACTGATGGTCAAGATTGTCCATGAAAAGCTGACCGAACTGATGGGGTCGGAATCGGTCGAAATCAACGTCAAGGGGCAGCCTGCTGTGGTACTTGTAGCTGGACTGCAGGGTTCCGGTAAGACTACCTTCTCTGCCAAGCTTGCCAATATGCTGAAAAACAAGCGAGGCAAGCAGGTTCTGCTGGTGGCAGGCGACGTGTATCGACCGGCTGCTATCAGCCAGCTGCAGACGCTTGGTGCACAAGTGGGTGTACAGGTCTATTCCGAGGAGGGCAACAAGAACCCTGTGCAGATAGCACAGAATGCCATTAAGCACGCTAAGAGCAACGGCATCAACGTCGTTATCGTCGATACCGCCGGACGACTGGCTGTCGACGAGGAGATGATGAACGAAATCGCCTCCCTCAAACGCGAACTACAACCCCAGGAAACCCTCTTCGTCGTCGACTCCATGACCGGCCAGGATGCCGTCAACACAGCCAAGTCGTTCAACGACCGCATCGACTTCGACGGTGTGGTTCTCTCCAAACTCGACGGCGACACACGAGGTGGTGCGGCGCTCACCATCCGCTACACGGTCCAGAAACCCATCAAATTCGTAAGCATCGGCGAGAAGATGGATGCCCTCGACGTATTCCATCCCGACCGTATGGCCAACCGTATTCTCGGCATGGGTGACGTAGTGAGCCTCGTGGAGCGTGCACAGGAGCAATACGACGAACAAGAAGCTCGCCGCATACAGAAGAAACTGGTGCGGGACGAATACAACTTCGAAGACTTCCTCTCGCAGGTGAACCAGATAAAAAAGATGGGATCGATGAAAGACCTGGTGAGCATGATACCAGGAATGGACAAGGTGACCAAGAACGTGGAAATCAGCGACGACGCCTTCCTGCCCATCGAAGCCATGATAGGAAGCATGACCCCCTACGAACGCCAGCACCCGCAATGCCTCAACGGTAGCCGCAAACAGCGCATCGCCAACGGTAGCGGACGTAGTATTCAGGAGTTGAACCGTTTTCTGAAACAGTTCGACGACACCCGCAAAGTGATGAAAATGGTAAGCAAAAACGGCGGCAAGATGCCCATACGTCGTAAAAAATAGGCCATTTATCCCGAAAACTGAATTAAACCCTAACGATTTTTATCACAACAACACTATGCAAGAAAAATATACAGATGCCAAGCCAACCAACTCTGCAAAGAAAGGTGGCGAAGAGGTGAAAATCCTTGATGGCAAATCATTGGCCCTGCAAATCAAAGAAGAGATAGCCAACGAAGTGCGCCAACTCACTGCCGATGGCCATCGCGCCCCCCACCTTGCCGCCATCATAGTGGGCAACGACGGAGCCAGCCAAACCTACGTCGCCAGCAAGGAGAAGTCGAGCCATGAAGTGGGATTCACCTCCTCGGTCTACCGGATGAGCGAATCCACCTCCGAGCAACAACTATTGGAAAGCATTGAGTTTCTCAATTCAGACCCCGACATCGACGGCTTCATTGTGCAGCTGCCTCTCCCCAAACATATCGACGAACAGAAAATCATCAATGCCATATCGCCTAACAAGGATGTAGACGGATTCACCCCCATCAACGTCGGACGCATGGTGCTAGGGCAAGAATGTTTTGTACCGGCCACCCCGATGGGCATCTGCACACTGCTGAAACGCAACGGCATCGAGACCGAAGGGAAACACTGCGTCGTGATCGGGCGCAGCAATATCGTGGGCACGCCGGTTGCCAACCTGCTCTCACGTAAGGGTTTCGACTGTACGGTAACCCTCTGCCACAGCCGCACTCGCAACCTTGCCGAACTGACCCGCCAAGCCGACATACTCATCGTGGCCATCGGAAAACCCGAATTCGTCACCGCCGACATGGTGAAGCCCGGTGCTGTGGTGATCGATGTGGGCATCCACCGCATTCCCGACGAAAGCAAAAAAAGCGGCTATCGCATCATCGGCGATGTGAAACACCAAGAGGTGGATCCACTATGCAGTTGGGTAACCCCCGTTCCGGGCGGTGTGGGACCGCTCACCATCGTGTCGCTATTGGAGAACACACTGCTGGCCTATAAGCGCAACAACAAGTAGACCGCTTTACAAATATATACGAAAGGGTACCAACCGTATTGGTGCCCTTATTCTTTTGGTATAACCCCCTCTGCACAGCAGTATTACTCCCTTCGCCCAAACAAAATGTTACGTAGATGCTCCGCCAATGGGTCGAGCCGTCACGGTGCATCTACGGTGCATGTACGGTGCATGTACGGATGAAGTACGGTGCAGACTCGGCGAAGACCTGTATTACAATCGATTATATTTACGGTAAGGCTATATCTGACTTATTATCAGAGTATTATATTCCAACCTCACACTCAGCACTGGCAGAAGGGTGATTTCCGATTGTAAAAAGGCTGTCACTCAGTATGGTTACAATAAGAAGGGGGACGGCAGCACACGCTACCCTCCCCCTTTCTGAAAGTTCGACTGTGAGTTGTCGGACTTGATTCTGATAATCTTCTGTCCTAATCGATCAAGTACTGCTGCGGAACAGTGACCACTGCGCGGAAGATAAAGTCTTCGTTGATGTCCTCTGGCATAGCACCGTCGAGGTCTTGCATGATGAAGGTAATGACACCTGTCTCCACATCGTAGCGGAAGTTTTCCGGCACCACGACATCGTCGCCGTTCACATTATAGGTGACGGGAATGACATGGGGAAGTGGGCACTGACGTTCGTCCTCGTAGATATAGGCAGCGATATTGCCATATTTCAAGGCGTTGGGGGTCAGAGCATCCCATTCGAAGCTGCACCATAGATAGCCCACGCCACTATCCTTCCACTGATTGCGATAGACGGTGGCTTGCATGACACGAGTCTGGCTCCCCTCGATGATTGCATCAGGGCCGCACGAAGTGGCAAACAGCGCTGCAAAAAGGGCTACCATGACTGGCATTAAAAATCTTTTTCTGTTCATAATCTATTATTTTTTTGTTTATTACATCAAAATGGACCAACGATTCATCTTTCGTTTCCGAATGCAAAGATACGTATTAATCTTCAATAATTTTCGGGGAAAAGAAAATAATTTTCCAAAAAAATGTTTTTTGGACGTAACAAAATATATTTTTCTGCGTTATTGGGTAAGAATTTGTGGAACAAAAGTGAAAGCGTATGAGACAACTGAAGATTACCCATTCGATTACCAACCGTGACATAAAATCGCTGGACAAATATCTGCAGGACATCTGCAGCGAAGAGTTGCTCACCCCTGAGCAGGAGGTGCAACTGGCACAGCGAATCAAACAAGGCGACCAACAAGCCCTCGAACGCCTGACCAAGGCCAACCTGAGGTTTGTTGTGTCGGTGGCAAAACAATACCAAAACCAGGGTTTGTCATTGCCCGACCTAATAAACGAAGGGAATCTTGGACTTATCAAAGCCGCCAAAAGATTTGACGAAACCCGTGGATTCAAATTCATCTCGTACGCCGTATGGTGGATTCGCCAAAGCATCCTGCAAGCCATAGCAGAAAACAGCCGCATCGTCCGCCTCCCGTCGAACCAGCTAGGAGCCCTCAACAAAATGAAGAAAGAGATTGCCAAACTGGAACAGAAACTGGAGCGCCCCCCGTCAGAAGAAGAATTGGCAGACATGCTGGACATTCCCGAAGACAAGATCAAGGCCATAATGGGTATCAGCGGTCGCCATGTGAGCATCGATGCACCACTGGCTAGCGACGAGGATGTGAACTTTGTGGATGTGCTTCCCAACGAGGACACTCCGCCCACCGACAGCAAACTGATGCAGGAGAGCCTGTCGCAAGAGATAGAGCGTTGCCTATCCACCCTGACCGAATACGAACGGGGGGTGATCAAAATGTACTTTGGCATCGGTCTTCCCCACCCGCTGAGCCTGGACGAAATCGCCATGAAATACAACCTCACCAGAGAACGTGTGCGCCAGATAAAAGAGAAAGGGCTGAAAAGGCTAAAGAACAGCAGCAAGAGCAAACACCTGCAGCAGTATCTGTAACCGATGGACACCCTAACAAAATACTTTCCGAACCTCACAGAGCGGCAACGCGAACAGTTTGCCGCTCTGTCACCTTTATACGAAGAGTGGAATTCGAAAATCAATGTCATCTCACGCAAGGACATGGATCATTTCTTCGAACACCATGTGCTGCACTCGCTGGCCATCGCCAAAGTGATTTCGTTCAAGCCCATGTGCGAGATTCTTGATGTGGGCACAGGCGGAGGCTTCCCGGGCATACCATTGGCCATCATGTTCCCTGACACACGGTTCACCCTTGTGGATTCGATAGGCAAAAAGATCAAAGTGGTGAACGATGTGATAGACCACATCGGGCTAACCAATGCACATGCCATCCAATCGAGAGCAGAGCAGGTGGAGGGCGAGTTCGACTTCGTGGTGTCGAGAGCAGTAACCACACTTAGCGAGTTCGTTCCCTGGGTGAAAAACAAAATATCTACATCACAGTTCCATCCCCTCAACAACGGCATCCTCTACCTTAAAGGAGGCGACCTAAAAGCAGAATTGTTCCCCTTCAGACACAAGGTCAGAACGTGGGACATAGCCCAATTCTTTGACGAAGAATACTTCGAAACCAAAAAAGTAATCTACCTGCCCCTCCGCAAATAGGAGCACATTGGGCACCCACTACCCAATTAAAGCAGGAAGGAGAGGCCGTCGGATTTGCCTATCTGACTACAATCTTGAAGCAGATTCGCCACCTGAGAGCCGACACCGTGACACTACTAACACACTAATAATCAATCCGTACAGAAAGACAACAATATTTTTATTTGGTTAGATAGGAAAAAAGTTGTAACTTTGCAATTTAATTAATATAAGAATAATAACTGCGCAATTATGTATACAGATACGACTAAATTCATTGGCGAGGGACTGACCTACGACGATGTGCTGCTCGTCCCCGCATATTCGGAAGTGCTACCGCGCGAAGTATCGGTGGCATCACGTTTCTCTAAGAACATCATGCTCAACACACCACTGGTATCGGCGGCCATGGACACCGTTACCGAAGCTGCTATGGCTATCGGAATGGCCCAAGAGGGCGGCATCGGAGTGTTGCACAAGAACATGAGTATCGAACGTCAAGCCAATGAAGTGCGCAAAGTAAAACGAGCCGAAAACGGAATGATAATCGACCCCATCACACTGAGCAAAGATGCCAAGGTGAAAGATGCCCTCCATCTGATGGAAGAATACGGTATCGGTGGCATTCCAATTGTGGACGAGAACAAGATGCTGATTGGCATGGTGACCAACAGGGACCTACGCTTCGAGCGCGACATGGAGCGCCCCCTGAGCGAGATCATGATCACCAAACTGATCACCACACACGAAGGTACCACATTCGCCGAAGCCACAGACATACTTCAACAACACAAGATAGAGAAGCTGCCAGTGGTGAACAAGCAGGGCCAGTTTATGGGACTAATCACCTATCGCGACATTATGAAGACCAAAGAACGTCCCAGTGCATGCAAAGACAGCAATGGACGTTTGCAGGTGGCCGCTGGTGTAGGCATCACCCCCGACATGATGGACCGCGTAGACGCTTTGGTACACGCCGGTGCCGATGCCATAGTGATCGACACAGCACACGGACACTCGGTGCGTGTGGTGGATGCCCTCCGGCGGGTAAAAGAGAAATATACCAACATCGATGTCATTGTTGGCAACATCGCTACAGGAGAGGCAGCCCTCATGTTGGCCGAAGCTGGAGCCGATGCCATTAAAGTGGGCATAGGACCAGGTTCCATCTGTTCCACCCGCATTGTTGCCGGAATCGGCGTACCACAGCTCACCGCCATCTGCGAAGTGTGCGGTGCACTGAAGCAAAAAGGATATGATGTACCCGTCATTGCCGACGGTGGCATACGCTACAGCGGCGACATCGTAAAGGCATTGGCAGCAGGAGCCAGCTCCGTAATGGTGGGATCGCTAGTGGCTGGTGTCGATGAAGCTCCGGGCGAGACAATCATCTTTGAAGGTCGTAAATTCAAAAGCTACCGCGGCATGGGCTCGCTCGAGGCCATGCAAAGTGGCTCTAAAGACCGTTACTTCCAAGATAAAGAGACCGATGCGAAGAAGCTTGTTCCAGAAGGTGTCGTGGGACGCGTACCCTATAAAGGCACCCTCAGCGAAGTGCTCTACCAAATGGTCGGTGGATTGAAAGCCGGCATGGGCTATACAGGCAGTGCTACAATTAGTGATCTGCAGAAAGCAAAGTTCATCAGAATCACTGCAGCCGGTCGCACAGAAAGCCACCCCCACGATATTGCAATCACTCGCGAGGCACCAAACTACTCTCGTTAATTGAACAACACTCCAAACACAACCCCTTTGTCAATGAAAAGGATAGCATCTTTAGTAATCGCAGTATTATGTATCTCTGCACTGCCTATCGACGCTCTAGCCCAAAAATCTGACGATCCTGTAGTAATCGAAGTAGGAGGATCGCAGATTCGTCAGTCGGAATTCATGAAGGAATTCAATAACAATTACGGGAACCAAATACAGAAAGGACGTTTTACCACTCAGACAGACAAGCAAAAAGCCCTAACAGAGTATGCAGATCTGTATGCTACATTTCGTGCCAAACTCCTAGATGCACACGAGAAAGGATTCGACACCGCCAAACGCTTGAGACGTGAGTTAGCTCGCTACCGTAGTGACCTGGCAGCACCATACCTGATTGACTCCTCGGAATTGAAAAGAATCCTTGCAGAGGCCTACGAGAGAAACCACTACTCCATCCATGCAGCCCATATACTAATTACTATTCCACCCAGCTGCACTGACGAGGACACCATCGAATACTACAATACCGCGATGGAACTTTATAATCGCATTGTTAAGGATGGTGAGGATTTCAACGATGTAGCCACCTCGTATCGGCTTAAGCATAACCCTGGAGCACAACCCCGTCCAAACGAAGGCGATTTGGGGTACTTTACAGTATTCGATATGGTGTATCCGTTCGAGAATGCTGCATACGGTTTGAAAGTAGGTGAAGTCAGCCGCCCTGTTAGAACCCGATATGGCTATCACATCATTAAAGTGCTGGATAGAGTGGAAGGACTTTTCGGAAAAGTCACCATGGCCCATATATGGCTCAGCAGCCCTGACAGCATTCATCGTGCCAGCGACATCAACATGATATACAAACAGCTGGAGGACGGAGCCGAATTTGCTCACCTTGCTAGGCAAAGCGACGACAAGAGTACTTCCAACTCCGGAGGACTGCTGTCGGATGCTAGCCTATCCCAACTTCCGCCAGAATACATTCATCAGCTGGCAAAAATGAAAGACGGGGAGATAAGCAAACCCTTCTACACACGATACGGATGGCATATCATCATGCTTCAGCAGCACGATACTCTCGCCCCCTTCGATGAGATGAAAGCCATTTACAAACAACGCATGGCCCGCGATCAACGTGGCAACGCCTCTCGCAAGGCATTCGCAAAGACCTGTATCGAGAAGTATAATATCATTGACTACACCAAGACTCCCAAAGCCAGCACCACCACCAAGAAAAAGAAAAGCACCAAAACGCCGCCCTTAATGATGGCATCGTTGGACGAACTGGTGAAGAATATCCCTGACAGTGTTTTCCGAGGCAAGTGGGTCATCACACCTTCCGATTTCACCGACACCACACGACTAGTCTCCACACCCTCCAAAAACTACACTTCGCTCGATGTCGCGAAATACATCTCCACCCATCAGACCAAAGGTATTCATGAAAACATGGGGGTATTTGTACGACGTTATTTCAACGACTTTATCGACAGTGTTAGCATAGACTATGCTGACAGTCAGCTAGAAAACGAGTATCCCGAGTTCGCAAACATCGTAAACGAGTACCGCCGCGGCCTAATCATTTTCAACTACAACGATGCCATGATCTGGCGTAAAGCCCAGGAAGACAGCATTGGATTCGCCGAGTTTTTCGATCGAGAGAGCAAAAAGAAAAGCCTTACCGACCCCACCGACTCCATCTTTTTCTTCAACACTCGTGCCCGTGTCTCGATATTCGAGATTACCAACAGCAATGCACTCTCCTCCTCAAAAGCTTTGAAGATCATCACCAAAGCACACAAGAAGAATATGAGCAGTAGCGAAATACGCCAACTGCTTCTGAACAAGATAGACCGCCGCAAGTACTCCGATGAGAACATTGTCAAGCTCGGCACCGAACTAGTGGAGCAAGGCCGCCAACAGATATTGAATAAAGACCAATGGCAAGTGGGTATCTACCAAGAACCCTATAAAAAAGGATACCGCATACTTGTTGTCGACGAGATACTCCCCCGTACACTTAAAGGACGCAACGAAGCCCGAGGCTACTACCTCAACGCCTGGCAAAACGAGGTCGAACAACGTCTGACAGAAGAACTGAATGCTAAATACAAGGTGAAGATATACAACAATGTCCTTAGCAAAATATCTTTCTGAAGCCACTCTCCTACTCCTTTTGTCGGCATGTACACACTACACCGACAAATCGCCCATCGTCGCCAAGGTGTATTCGTACGAACTGCATCGGTCAGACCTTGATGGACTGATTGGAGAGGGGATTAGTGCAGAGGACAGTATCGAGATAACAAAAAACTACATCGAGCAATGGATCCGCCAGATGGTCCTGCTCTCAAAGGCTGAAAAAAACATCAAAGACGACTTCAGCACCCAACTACGCGACTACAAGAACAGCCTCATCATCTACTCCTACGAACAGCAGATGGTGAATCAATTGCTCGACACCACTGTAACGGCATCCCAGATTTCAGACTACTACAATACCCACAAAGAGGAATTCCTGCTTCGGCATGCTATTGTAAAAACCGCCTACGTCATAGCACCCGCCAATTCACCCCTCATCGGCAAACTCACCAATATTGTAAGCAAAAAAGGATTCGAGGAGCACGACGTGGTGCTGCTCGAGGAACTGGCCTCTAAAAATGGACTATCGGGCTACTATGACATCAACACATGGATCCCTTTTCATACCCTTCAGCTCGCCATCCCCATCACCACCTACAACGAAAATCTCTACCTAAAGAAAAACCAAAGCATCGTTATCAACGACGATCAAAAATGCTACATCGTCCGCATCCTCGACTATAAAGTCAGCGACGAAGCCTCGCCGCTCGAAATGCAACAGGACAACATCCGCAACATCATTCTCAACCATCGCAAACTCGACATCCTCTCACGCATGCAATCCGACCTGCTGGAGCAAGCCGAGAAAAGCGAAAACGTAAAAAGATATATATGAACCTGAAGAAAACCCTTGCCCCCATAGCACTTCTACTGCTGTTTAGCGCATCCACCCACGCACAGGAAATCATCATCGATGGTGTGGCAGCCGTCGTGGGACGCAACATCATTAAATATTCCGACATCGAACGGAGCTATACCCAATCGAGGCTTCATGCCGGCAACAGTAACCCGCACGAAACCAAATGTGCCATACTGGAAAATCTGATACTCAACCAACTCCTCATCCACAAAGGCGAGATAGACAGCGTCGATGTAAAGGACATCTCGGACGACGATGTGGACCAGTACGTACAGATGTATCTCCGCAACGACCTGCTGCAATATGGCACCAAAGAGAATCTTCGCGAAGCCACCGGCTTCAACTACGAAGAGCTAAAAGAGCAGTACGAACGCATGATAAAGAACATTCTGGTGAGCCAACATGTGCAATACGGACTCACCAAAGATGTACAAATCACACCTCGCGAAGTGAGCGAGTTTTTCGACAAACTGCCCGCCGACAGCCTGCCCATGATTCCCGAACGATACGAGATATCTGAAATTGTCATCCAGCCCGACATCTCCGAATCCGAGCGCAACCGCGTCCGCACCCAGCTGGCCGAACTGCGCGAGCGAGTAATAAAAGGAGAGAAATTCTCCATGCTCGCCACCCTCTACTCGCAAGATCTAGAAACCGCCAAAAAAGGAGGCGAAACCGGCTTCTTTACCCGTGGCGACAAACTAGGCGAATTCGAGAGTGCAGCCTACGCACTGAAACCTGGCGAAGTGAGCCCAATCATCGAAACCAAACAAGGCTTCCACATCCTACAGCTCATCGAACGTCGCGGCAACAACATCAACGTCCGCCATATCCAAATCACCCCCAAAGTGTCTGCCGAAGACCTGCTCCATGCACGCATATTCCTCGACAGCCTAGCCGTCGAAATCAGAAAAGGCTCCATCAGCTTCGACGAAGCAGCACGCCAACACAGTAGTGCTCCCAATGCCAAACAGGGGGGTGTCGTCATCAACCCCAACGACGGCTCGCCTCGCTTCGACCGCGACGATGCCATCAAACTCTACTACAACGTCGGTCTGCAAGGCATGGACGAAGGTCAGGTCAGCAACGCCTGTATCACCAAAACCGAAGACCAACAAGATGCCTATCGCATCGTCATGCTCAACAAAAAGCATCCCTCACACAAAGCCAATCTCAAAGACGACTACGACTCCATATACAATGCTGCCTTGGCCGCTGCCAAACAGGATAAAATGGTGCAATGGGCAAAAAAACAAATGAAAAACACCTATATCAGACTGTCCGAAGAATATCAAGACTGTATTTTCAACAACCTGCAGTAGATGAACGACAAAGAAACACTCGATCTCCTGGTCGACCGATATAAGAACCTAAAACAAGAGATAGCAAAAGTCATCGTTGGGCAAGAAGAGGCCGTCGAAAGCCTTTTCCTAACCATTCTCGCCGGAGGCCACTGCCTCTTGCTTGGCGTACCTGGCTTGGCGAAAACGCTGATGGTGAGCACACTGTCGCACACACTGGGTCTTCAGTTTTCTCGCATCCAGTTCACCCCCGACCTCATGCCCTCAGACATCACCGGCAGCGAGATATTGGACAAAGAGCGCGAATTCCGCTTCGTCCGTGGACCCATCTTTGCAGGCGTAGTGCTGGCCGACGAAATCAACCGCACCCCGCCCAAAACCCAAGCCGCACTCCTCGAAGCCATGCAGGAACGTCGCGTCACCGCCCATGGCACCTCCTACCCCCTACCCAACCCCTTCTTTGTACTGGCCACACAGAACCCTATCGAGCAAGAGGGCACATACCCCCTACCCGAAGCACAACTCGACAGATTCCTTTTCAATGTCAAACTCGACTACCCGTCGTTCGAAGAGGAAATACAGATTGTCAAACAGACATCCCACACTCATATCGACCAGGTGCAACAGGTCCTTTCTGCCGACGACATCATCGCCTTTCAGAACACTATCCGCAGTATGCCTGTCGCTTCCAACGTTGTGGAATATGCCGTCCGCCTAGTCAGATCCTCGCGCAACCCCGACAATAGATACATTTCGTGGGGTGCCGGTCCGCGTGCCTCGCAAAACCTCATTGTCGGTGCCTGTTGCCACGCTGCCGTCCATGGAAAATACTCGCCCGATATAGAAAACATCGATGCCGTTGCATACAATGTACTTCGCCACAGAGTAGTAAGAACCTATTTCGCCGAAGCCGAAAACATCACCACCGACGACATCATCAGTAACCTGATCAAAGACACCAAGTCTGCAGTATAACGGAGCGACCACCATTCCGTATCTCCTCCGCCTGTTTATACCATACTCCGCACCCAACCCCACCTGCCGCACCTTCTCGTAAAGCGCTCACAAACACCGACATACCAGCACCACAAAACCATAACTACCTATATTTCAGTCCCTTCCTCGTACCACAACCGTACTTCATCCGTACATGCACCGTACATGCACCGTAGATGAACCGTGACTGCCGTGTGCCGACACGGACCTTTGGCGGAGCATCCACAGTGCATACACTCCGGATTCTGCCTTGTGGGGCAACTGCTGCAGATGGCCATCCCCGCCCCGACCACCACCCTGCACCTCGACATCCACACCCTGCCCGCCGGAGCCTACCTGCTGAAGGTATCTACCCCCACCGGCACCGCATCCCGCAGGCTGATGGTGCAGTAAAAAGTCTTGCATTTTGTAGGATATATTGTCCTCAATATAACACCGACATAATACACAACAATAATAGGACAGACAATTCAGAGATGTCTGTCCTATTATTAGATTTTTATTTCCTATGCCTGTTGTTCTATTGCTTTTTACCCCAAGGCATAGTGGGAAGTTCAACACTCTTGAAAGCGGAGAACAGACCGGTGGACGTAGGTTTCTCTTTACCATAAATCTCCGCTACAATGTCTTTATACTTCTCCATCAGCGGAGCACGACGCAGTTTCAACGTTGGTGAGAGGAGCCCGTTGTTTGGTGTCCAATCCTCTGAGACAAGTCTGAATTGTTTTATCTGTTCGTGAGGAGCAAGATTCTTGTTGTACTCGTCAAGCACCTTGCGCATCTTGTCATGTACCTGTGGAAGAGAGATGAGCTCTACATTGTCGCGATAGTGTAAATGATACTTCAGCGCCCAATAGTGCAGCGTATTGAAGTTAGGACTGATAATGGCTGCCACTTGTTTTTCATTTTCGCCGATCACCATCACCTGTTCTATATATTCCGAACCGCGGAGCATGTTCTCGATAAGTTGCGGAGCTACATATTTGCCAGCCGAGAGCTTGAAGATGTCCTTCTTGCGGTCGGTAATCTTAAGGTAGCGGCCACCGAGCAGTTCACCTATATCGCCTGTATGGAACCATCCATCGGAATCAATCACATGGGCTGTGTATTCAGGGTCTTTGTAATAGCCGAGCATGACGTGTGGTCCTCGGGTGAGGATTTCGCCATCGTCATCGAACTTCATCTCCACACCACTGAGGATTGGCCCCACGGTGCCAATCTTTACCTGATGATGAGCAGGGTCGTTGACGGCAATCACAGGCGACGTCTCGCTAAGGCCATATCCTTCATAGATATTGATACCCGCAGCTGCAAAGAGACTGACCATCTTGGGCTGAATACTGCTGCCACCGGTGATGACGGTGAGTCGCTTGCCTCCGAATTTCTCACGCCATTTGCTATACACGGCCTTGTCGAGAAACCACTGGCCAATCTGGTAGAAGATATTGGCCTTACGGACGAGAGAATAGTCGTATCGCTTGCCATGACGGAAGGCCCAATCGTAAATCTTCTTTTTGAAGCCGTGGAAGTCTTTGCCTGCGGCATAGAGTTTGTCGTGCACCATCTCAAGCACACGGGGAACGGCACAGAAACCATCGGCATGGATTTCCTGCATATTCTGCTGTATGGTGCCCATATTTTCAGCATAATAGATGCTGATACCCTTGGCCTGATAGTGATAGTTCATCGAACGCTCATAGATATGGTTGAGCGGCAGGAAAGAGAGGAATTTGGAGTGGCTGTCGCAGGGGTTCACCTGGGCGTGGGCCAGGAAATTGCTGCAGAGGTTGCGGTGACTGAGCATTACGCCCTTTGGCATGCCGGTGGTGCCGCTGGTGTAGATCATTGTAGTCCAGTCGTCGGGTTTGATTTCGCGTTTGCGGCGTTCGATTTCAGCCATCCACTTGTCGCGCCCAGCAATACCTGCCTTCAAAATCTCCAACATACGGTGTTCCTTCTCTATGTTGGCAAGGGTAAATACCTGTGGCTTTGTTTCCAACTGCTCGATGGCAGGACGTAAACGGCCAAGCAACACTTTTGTGCTAACGAAAATGGCTTGAGCCTCGCTGTGTTTCAGAATATACAAATAGTTTTCGGTGGACAGAGTGGGGTAAATCGGCACATGTATAATACCACACATAGCCAGAGCCATATCGATGAAGTTCCATTCAGGACAATTACCACTCATAGTAATCACCCTGTCGCCTTGTTTTAAACCTATTTCGCAAAGACCATAGGCCAAATAGTGTGCATATTTGTAGTAGTCATGCGATGAGTATTTCACCCATTCGCCGTTGACTTTTCCAGCCAACATATCATCTTTGGGATAGCGCTCTACAAGATGATCTAACAAGTCGAAAGTACGTGTTATCTCCATACTATTGTGTTTTGTTTAGGCTGCAAAAGTACGTCTTTTTTCAGAAACATAAAAAAAAATGTCATTTTTTAACGATTAAAGGCTGCCAAATCAAGCTTTTTTTGTATTTTTGCACCGTTTTATGGATAGCATAAGCAATGGAGAATCAAGATAAAAGCACCACATCATCCCCCATCGTACTGCTTGAAAATGTAATCATTAACCATGACGATGGGACACTGCTGAACGGAGTAAACCTTCGGATTGATGAGGGAGAATTTGTATACCTAATAGGGAAAAGCGGAACAGGAAAGACATCACTGCTACGGGCACTCTATGCCGATAACCCAATCAACAGTGGTGTAGCACAAGTATGCGGCATCGATCTAGTTCACCTACGTCGACATCGCATCCCCTCTCTACGTCGGCAACTGGGAATTGTGTTCCAAAACTCACGACTTTTGGACGACCGCAACGTCAGGCAGAATCTAGAATTCGTACTACGGGCCACTGGATGGCGCAAGCGGAAAGAAATAAACGAGCAGATAGATCGTACACTTGAAGCTGTAGGCTTGACACACAAAGCGGATGCAATGCCACGAAGACTCAGTGAAGGAGAACAACAGCGAGTAGGAATAGCACGAGCTCTGATTAACAACCCTAAACTCATCCTTGCTGATGAACCCACAGGGAATTTGGATCCCGTCACCTCAGCCGAGATTATGCAACTGATGATAGAGGCAACACGCAATGCAGGTATCACCATTTTGGTCTCTACCCATGATTTCATGATGATCGACCGCTTCCCTGCCCGAGTACTATTGTGCGAGGGTGGGACATTGGTAGATACTGAAAAATCCCTCTCTGAAACGAATCAAATGCAATAAAACAAACATACCAAGCACTTATTGAAAAGATAAAAAATAGACTTACAATGAAGAAATACCTCATCTGTTTCGCTATTGGAGCATTCCTCTTATCCTGTGCCACCGGCATGGCTCAAAGCAAACCCAAAGGTGGTAAAAAACAACAATCACCATTCATAGAAGGGCGCCAAAAAGTACGTCAGGACGACTATGACTCTATATGGAAGTTCACAAACTTCTCCACCAAAGACACCAAGATTTATTTCTTGCCCTTCGACTATATGCAATTGCCCGTTATTTGTGGCATGCGCAAACCCGATTTTGGAGATTTCACCCCTGTGCTGAACTATCTGCAGAAAAGCACCCGTGCAACCATGACAGCATGTGCTGTATTTGCTATCAATCCCAATATTGAGGATGCCGATACACGAGAAGAACTAGCTGAACAGGGACGTCAAGATGCCTATAAAGCATTGAAAGCATTTGACGAGTGGAAGCAACGGAAGGAGATGCGTAACAAAATCACGCTTCAGGTGGCTGAAATCGACTACAAGTACTTCAAAGGCAATGCCTACTACGAAGAGCAAATAGACGACCCACTTATCAAGGTTGGATTGTTGCTTTACTTTGGTTCGAAGAAAAAGCCGATTTTCACCGTCGACAACGACGTACGAACATTTGAGGATATTCGGTTCTTCCCCAACGACGCTACCATTGTTGAGTCGTGGATTCCTGCCATTGACACTTTGGCCACATATCTTAAAGAGAATGAGCGGAAAAGCGTGTTGCTAAGTGGATATGCAGACAATCAAGGAACCGAGGCCTACTGCATTGGTTTGTCGCGCCAACGTGCCACAGAAGTCAAAAAAGCGTTATTGATGCGTGGTGTGGATAAAGATCGAATTGAGGTGGAAGCACGAGGTGATGCCGATCCCATTGGAGACAACAATACCCGGGAAGGCCGTCTGAAAAACAACCGCGTAGCCATCAAAATACTTTGAATCCTATAGAGCAATACCGCATCCTGTGTGATAAAGAGGATGAGTATATACCTCTTTTTCAACAGGCATGGTGGATGGACACCGTCTGCCACGGTAAGCAATGGGACGTGCTATTGTGTCATGAAGGTGACACAATAGTGGGTGCAATGCCATTCCTTTACGGAAAGAAACTAGGCCTAAAGTTCATCCTGCAACCACAACTTACCCCATGGTGCGGGCCGTGGCTACGCCATGGAATGGATTTCGACCACCAACAAAGTGTTCTCGAATACCTAGCCAAAGCACTGCATGAACAACACACAGCACTCTGCATGCAATGCTTCCCTCCCGAAATCGGCAATTGGCAACCATTCCACTGGCATGGTTTCCGCCAGTCCACTCGCTACACCTACCGATTCGACTCACTGAAAGACATCGATAGCCTATACAACAACGCCTCGCGTCTACGCCGTCGCTACGATAAAGCAGTAGCTGAACAATGTACAGTCGACGAAACACTATCGCTTGATGAGTTTGTGCCCTTTCATATCGACTATTACCACCGACGTGGGGAGCAGGATCTCATTAAGGAAGACCTGCTACGACGTGTAGTCAACACCGCATGCACTCGAGGACATGGACTGCTTTGGGGACTACGAGACAGGAAGGACAACACATTGCATGCCGCTTGGTTTGTCGTTTATGACAGCCAGTGTGCATGGTCGCTATTGCTAGCCATTGGAAAAAAAGCACCGCATGGAGCCATGAGCTACCTCATGTGGCAAATGCTTCGCAGGCTCTCCACACTCACCCAATCGTTCGATTTCGAGGGTGGTATGGATAAAAAACTAGCCTTCTTCTACCATTCTTTTGGTACAACACAAACGCCCTACCATTGCATTTATCGCTCCTGCATTCCTTTTGGAGAACGACTATTACACCTATGAAAATAAAGTTGATTGTAGTATCCAAAACCGACATACCTTATCTACAAACGGGTATAGACGAGTATGTATCAAGGATAAAACACTACTGCGACTTTGAGTTGGTCGTTATACCGTCCATTAAGAATGCCGGACATCTTTCCACCGACGATTTAAAAGAACGAGAAGGAGAATCAATCATCAAACAGTTGGCCAAAACCGACTATGTCATCCTACTCGACGAGCACGGGCATGAATACACCTCTGTTGGCTTTGCCGAACAAATACAAAAACAGATGAATGCCGGAGTGCGAACTATAGTCTACGTGGTGGGTGGAGCTTTTGGCTTTTCACCCAGCGTATATGCTATTGCCAATGCCAAGATGTCTCTTTCACAAATGACCTTCAACCACCAAATGGTTCGTCTATTCTTCGTGGAACAACTCTATCGTGCATTCACCATCCTTCGGCACGAGAAATATCACAACGCTTGATTTTCATATTGATTTATAACAAAGAAAGAGTACCAAACTCGATACTCTTTCTTTTTGTTGTCCTACCTGGATTCGAACCAAGACAAGCTGATCCAGAGTCAGATGTGCTACCGTTACACCATAGGACAAACTCAAATTATAAACCCTTAATGAAGCTTCCTTTCTGTCGAAAGCGGGTGCAAAAGTACAACTTTTTTCCGATACAGCAAAATTTTTTGTTCCAAAAAAACACAAATCATGATAGTGGAAAGTGAAAATCAATATTTTGTGACATCAAATTTTCATCTTTCCACTATCTGTTTTATTTGCTTACAGGCTATCTCCAGACTCACTGGAACCGTCTTTTGCGTTGCTTTCGAGCTCCATTTTACCAAAACGTAGGGTGATACCCGCACTAATATATCTACTATTCAGCATCTTAAACGTGTTACTACTTAAGTAATAGGGGTTGGTATTCTCGCTTCCGCCACCGAACCGGCCTCCCCAATTGAAGATGTCTTGTATATTGACAAATACCGACAGTCTGCGATTGAAGAAGTCGCTACGCACACCCATATTGAGGAAATAGCGTGCCTTATTCTCTCTCATCAGACCAATGGTCGGCGATGTGTAGTTGGCCGAAAGGTGCACCTGGTACTGATTGAACACCTTTGCCCACGCATTGAGGCGTATACTGTACGAGAGCTTGTCCTTCTCGACTATCTGGTGCACTCCGTCTCGGTCGTACTCCATGTGGTAGCCATAGTCATACACATTGGCATACAGTCGCACATTGAAGAATCCTGTGGGCCGGTAGGTCATATTCAGACTGGCACCATAACGCCACGAGGAGCCCATATTGTAGGGGACGCTGAAGGAGACAATACGATCGAGATAAGCATCGTATTCGGCATCGGTCAACGAGTTTATCTCGTTGGTGCTCATTCGTCCGTATCCTTCTATTCCAATGTTACCAAACCGCTCAAAGAACTTTTGCCATCCTGCTTCCACACTATGGGTGTAGGAGTTCTTCATGCCAGTGGTGTTTCCTGTAGAGTAACTGTCCTCGCCATAGACACGGAACTTGCTCTCCTGGCTAGGCGACGGGTCGGTCATACGCATCGAGTAGTTGAGCTTGAAGTTGTGCATATCCTCTGTGCGATAGGTGAGATGGACAGAAGGCCTGAAGTTGGGAGAAATATGACTGCCACTGTCTGCAAACCACATCGTGCTGCGGAAGACATAGTCTTCGAACGACAGTCCCGCACCCAGTCCACTACTCAATGTAAAACCACCCCAACGATGGGTCCAGTTTACATCTGCATTGACCGATGTTTCCTTGTCGATTTGAGTATATGTACGTAGTGCATCGACCTGCGACGACTGCCAATCGTTGAACCGCTCATAGTCGCTTTTCGAGTCCGACCAGTCGGCCCTCAGGCCATAGCTCATCTCTCCGTCTTTCGAATAGGGCCTATTGTAGCGCACGTCGAGGTCGGCACCATAAGAGTTGCTATGCGAAAGCAGGTAGCGATTCTCGTCCAGGTCGTTGTAGATGGTATAGTCTCTACTATACCACTCTTTGCCAGCATCGCGCGAGAATCGGGTATTGATACCCACTCGCAGGTTATGCCCCTCTTGGTCGAACTTCTTGGTATAGTCGGCACCCAAATGTCCAAATCCAGATGGCGACACAGTGCTATCATATATACTATAGTCGAGGACACTGTCGATGTTGAGAGGCCAATATATCTGTTCCACGCCACGCTTCGATAGCGAACGATTCTGGTGGTACATGCCACCTGCATCGAACGACAATTCGCTCATCGAGTCGATTTCATAATTGAGGCTAGCAAAGAAGTTGCCACTGTAGGAGCGATTGTGGCTTTCGGCGCTGTCCGTCAGCTGCATAATGGTGTCGAAGCCATCGCCAGCAGCATTATCCTTACGCTGCATCGACCATCCCTCCGACTCGTTGTCGCGGAACGAGTAGCGGCCACTAGCAAAAACATTGAGGCTCCATTTCTCCTTGGCCCACATGTAGCTTATCCACGGACTTACAAAGGGTTGATTGGAACCATTGACTCCGAACGACACAAACTGGTTGCTCTTGATATGGGCCGAGGTGATAATATTAATCACAGCTTCGGCATCGGTAGCATATTTTGCCGACGGATTGGTGATGGTCTCGATTCGGGCCAATGCATTGGCAGGCAAGGTCTGCAAATAGGTCTTCAGGTTCTCTTCGGTGAGCTTTGAAGGCTTGTCGTTGATCCATATCTCCACCGAGCTCACCCCTCGCAGTGTGATATTGCCCTCTACATCCACCTCCACACCCGGTGCATTTTGCAGGGCATCTTCGGTGGTACCGGTCTGTATAGAGGGGTCTTCGCTGACATTGTAGACCATTTTTTCGCCATCCATGGCATAGAGTGGTTTTTCTGCACTGATTGTCACCTCGCTCAGAGTGGTAGCTCCAGGCACCAGCCGGATGGTGCCAAGGGCAGTATTGTTCTCCACCCTGAACGGAATCATCTTATTCTTATAGCCGATGGCACTGATACGGAGCAGGTAGGCTCCCTGCGGCACCTCGGAGATTTCGAACAATCCGTCGAAATTGGTGGAACCACCTTTTACAAACGACGAATCGACCGAGTCGAGCACCGCCACATTGACGAACGCCAAAAACTCGCCGCTCGTCGAGTCGCGCAACGACCCGACCACCTTGAAGGTGTCTCCTGCCTTCACTTTCTTCTTCTGCTTAACGGTGCTGGCCTGCTGGCTGTCTCCCATCCGGTTCCAATCCTGTCCTCCCGGACGCTGCCCTGGGCGACCTCCACGCACACCCATCGGGGGCCGTCCGCCTGGACCTCCGCCCGGCTGCGCCTCCACATAGCTTATACACACAGTCATCATCGTCAGTAGGGCTACGACACCCACCAGTCCTCTTCTTTTCATTTTTTTCTGATTTATAATAATTAATACAATAAATTTTAGTACCCTCTCTTGGCCTTTACTTGCAAGAGAAATAAAAAAAATATCAATCCATAACCGAAATACGGATAAGCATATACAATAATATCCAGCATCTCGACAAGGTGCTGGATATTGAAGTTCGACTGTCGGATATGTCTCCGGTCAGACGATGAAGTGGTCCTCTTCCTTCAGCATGCGGATAAAATCGCCTGCCACCACCGAGAGGTCGTTCGAGCTACGGGTGTGGCAACAGCCCTTCAGCGTGGTTGTCACATCTTCTATTGGCAAAGCCACCAAGCCATTGCTGCTGGTCGTGAAATCGACAGGAATAATTGTCACTAAATTGGTAGAGGCAATCAGGTTCAAAAGAAGACTGATATTGGCTATCTCCAACTCTACATTCAACCGTTCAAATCTGTCGCCGAGTATGTTTTCGAGTGCCTTATATTCCGACGACCCTGGCACTGGCGTTGCCATCCGACAATGGTATAGGTCGTCCATCCATATCTTCTCCTTGCGCGCCATGGGGTGATTTTGGCTCATCACAGCCTTCAATCTACTTTCGAACAGGTTGATAGTGGTCACATTTTGATAGAACTGAATGAGGCTGTATGTGAACGCAATATCTATTTGGAAACGGTCGAGCATCAACATCAGATCGTCCATTCTCTCGTTATACACCTCCACCTTCACGTTTGGGAAACGCCTCATAAAGTTGCGGATTGCATTGGTCATATTCAGCGACAGAGTATAGGTCGCACCTAGGCGCAACACGCCCGACTTGGTATCCTTTAGGCGGCGAACTGTGTCGATGCTGAACGTGAAGTCATTGAGTGTACGCAGAACAGGTGGAAGAAAGGCCCGACCCGCATCGGTCAGTTCCACACGGTGCGAATTGCGAACAAAAAGATTCTCTCCTATCTCCTGCTCCAATTGCTTTATCTGCTGCGAGAGTGTGCTCTGACTTACAAAAAGATAACGCGCGGCTTCGGTAAAGCTTTTCACCTCTGCCACCTTTGCGAAGTATTTCAGTTGTCTCAGTTCCATTGTATCATCATTTTCCTTCAATTATCCAAACGAGGAAAACGACCCTGAAGAAAGATGTGGATACACATCCAACTACAGTGTCGCGTTTTCCCGTATTAACCAAACATTATTACGTCATCTTCACTCTAACTCTCAGAGAAAGATGTGAACGCAATCACTTCTAGTGGTGTGTGTCCCTCCTCTTTTCGAGACAGTTCAGTTTTGTTCAGTTTATAGCGGTTTTCACTATGTCGAGACCTTTTGTCTCTCAAACACGATGCAAAAATACAATCATTTTTTCATACATAGTCCACTCTTTATTACATATTTCTTATTGCTATTATCGACAACACTAATACAATCATTAAATCAACATATTACGACGTAAAAATAAATCATAAAAAATCTAAAATCATACTATCGGCGAGAATAGTTCGTCTCAAGGACGTATTTGCATGGTGCAATCACGGTGCAATCACGGTTCATCTACGGTGCATGTACGGTTCATGTACGGTTGAAGTACGGTGAGAGGCCGTCCTACATATTGTTTTACAGCAATATATCTTGCCATTTAATAGGGTATAGAATGTTAAATAAATGTTAAATAGTGATTTTTACACCCACATATAAAATAATTGATGTAACTTTGCAACCAGAATAACATTAGAATGATATTACTGAAAATACAATAATCAATTAATAAACAACAACATGGAATCAAAAGAAAAAATCAAGAAAATGACTGCATGGAACAATGGATTCCTGCAATTGCTCATCAACCTTGCATTGCTGGCACTAGCCCTCTATCTGTGCATCGATGCCAGCGAAAATAGCTACGCCCTCGGCGCTATACTGGGCGGCATCTGCTGGGTGCTATGGGGACTGCACGTCGGAGGGTTCAAGCAGATGGTCATCCAGCCCAACCATGCACGCGTACTCACCTTCTTCGGTAAATATGTAGGCACCGTACGCGACAACGGATTCTTTTGGACCAACCCACTCTACATGCGTAAGAAGATGAGCCTGCGTGCCGACAATATGGACGTAGCACCCATCAAAGTGAACGACCGCAACGGTAACCCTATCATGATCGGCCTGGTGCTGGTGTGGAAGGTGGAGGACACCTACCGTGCCTGCTTCGACATCGAGGCCAATTCGTACCACAACTTTGTGGCCGTGCAGAGCGACTCGGCCCTGCGCAAGGTGGCCAGCCTCTATGCCTACGACAATCTGGAAGACAAGAACGAACTGACGTTGCGCAACGGTGGCGACGAGATCAACCGCCGCTTGGAAGGCGAGATACGCAAGCACCTAGAGATAGCCGGCATCGAGGTGGTCGAGGCTCGTATCAACTACCTAGCCTACGCACAGGAGATTGCCAGCGTGATGCTCAAGCGTCAGCAGGCCGAAGCCATCATCGCCGCTCGCGAAAAGATAGTCGAGGGTGCCGTCTCGATGGTCGACATGGCCCTGAAGAAACTGACCGCCGAGCAGGTGGTGGAGATGGACAACGAGCGCAAAGCCGCCATGGTGAGCAACCTAATGGTAGTGCTCTGTGGCGACGAGGGTGCCAGCCCCGTAATCAATACCGGTAGCATCTACTAAAATTGTACTAAGAATTAAGAATTGAGATGGAAGAAATACTGAAAGTGGAAGGCCTAAGTAAGACCTTCACACTAAGTCGAAAACAGCAGAAAATAGAACACACCAACACCAAACGCAAGGTGGCGGTGGACAACCTCACATTCGAGGCCTACCGCGGAGAGATATTTGGCCTGCTAGGACCCAACGGTGCTGGTAAGACCACCACCCTGCGAATGCTCAGCACCCTCATACGACCCGACAGTGGCGATGCCATACTGGACGGATGCAGCGTAGTGAACCAGCCCGAGGCGGTAAGAGGAAAGATTGGTTTTCTCACCTCAGAGCTGAAGCTGGAGGATTTCTTTACACCGAACTATCTGTTCGACTTCTTCAGTCGTCTACACGGTGTGCCCGACGAGGTGAAAGAAACTCGCAAGAAGGAGATGTTCGGACGCTTCGGCATCGACCAATTTGCCGAGGTAAAGGTGGCCAACCTATCGACCGGCATGAAGCAGAAGCTCTCGCTGGTCATCTCGCTGGTGCACGACCCCGAAGTCATCATCTTCGACGAGCCCACCAACGGACTCGACGTGCTCACGGCCCGCACCGTGACCGACTACCTGCAGGAACTGCGTGCCGCTGGCAAGACCATTATACTCTCGACGCATATCTTCAGCCTGGTTGAGCGGCTGTGCGACCGCGTAGGTGTCATCATCGACGGGCGCCTGGTAGCTTGTGGCCAACTGGCCGACGTGTGCGGCGGCCTCTCGATCGAGGACCGTTTCTTTGAGATGTACAAAGAAGTGAAAGGAGGTGAAGAATGAAAAACAATACACTAACAATTATCAAAAAGGAGTTTGCTCGTTTCTTTGGCGACCGCCAGTTGCTGTTCACCACAGTCATCATGCCAGGTCTGCTCATCTACCTCGTCTACAGCCTAATGGGAGTGGGCATACAGAAAATGATCACCGAGGGACAAAACGAGACCGTGGCCCTCACGGTGGAGAACATGCCACAAAGCATGGCACCCATACTGGCCACGCTCGATAGCAGCCTGGTGATGGTGGAACAGCCTATCTCCGACGACGACATCGCCAAACTTGAAGACAAGGACATCAACGCCGTCATGCTACGTTTCCCCAAGGACTTCGACCAACTGACCATACCCGACCTCGGCCAGCCAGTGCCCAACGTGGAGATATACTACAACTCGACCAACAATGCCTCGTCGCGCGTCTACTACGCACTCAATGCTTTGCTCTCCAACTACAACCGCCCCTTCACCGTCAATGTGCCACAAAGCGAAGAGCAACGCTTCGACCAGGCTAGCGAGGAGAACATCGGTGCCATGATATGGAGCAAACTGCTTCCGATGCTCATCATCATGATGCTCTTCAGTGGTGTGATGGCCATCGCTCCCAGCGCCATCGCGGGCGAGAAAGAACGTGGCACCATAGCCACTCTGCTGGTCACCCCCATGCGGCGCAACGAGCTAGCCCTAGGCAAAATCATCTCCCTCAGCGGCATCGCCCTGCTGAGCGGTATTTCCAGTTTCATCGGCATTGCCCTCTCGCTGCCCAAGATGGTCAGCGGCGAGGGCATCGACTACTCCAGCCTAGGCTTCCACTACACTACAGCCGACTATTTTGCTCTCTTTTTGGTCATCTTTGCCTCCGTGCTCATCATGGCATCTGCCGTGAGTATCCTCTCGGCACTGGCCAAAGATGTGAAGAATGCCGGCACCATGGTGACGCCGTTCATGCTGGTGGTCATGCTGGCAGGACTGCTTCCGATGTTCCAAAACGGTGCATCCACCTCTCTGTTGGTATATCTCATTCCCTTCTATAACTCCATCGAGGTGATGGTGGGTGTCTTTGCCCACGAGATGCAGTGGATGCCCGTCATCGTCACCGTGGGATCCAATGTAGTCTATACTGGCATCGCCGTGTGGGTGCTCACACGCATGTTCAATAGCGAGAAAGTGATGTTTGCCCGATGAAAAAGAACTTTGCACTGCGAATCGACTCCGAAGTCTACGACGCCATCGAACGGTGGGCCGCGGACGAGTTCCGCAGTACCAACGGGCAGATAGAATGGATCATTGCCGAGGCCCTTAAAAAGGCGAAGCGCTATCCCAAACAGACAAAGAAATGAAAAGACTACTGTGTATCATCTTCCTGTGCCTAGGTCTGACGACCCAGGCACAGTGGTACAACGCCACAAGCCAAAAGACAGGCCTCGTGCTCAGCCTCCACCTCACCGACAGTGCCGCCAGTCTCTATAGTCCATTGCAGAGCTCTAGTGCAATACCGGTGAGCAAATGGACCTGCGAGAATGGTCGTCTTACCCTGGAATGCAAAAGCATAGGCTTAAAGATGGACCTCACGCAGCACGACAGCATCCTATCCGGCTACTGGAAACAAGGGTTCCTAAAAGAGGACATATCCTTCTTCCCTGCCGACACGATGTTCAGCCTGCAGCGTCCACAGACACCGCAACCTCCCTTTCCTTACGACGAGGAGACTGTAAAAACAGAATATACCGACAGCCAAGGGAACAAAGTGCACCTGGAAGGCACCCTCACCTACCCGCGCACTGGCGGCCCCTTCCCCACCCTGGTGCTTGTCAGCGGTAGCGGCCAGCAGAACCGCGACGAGGAGCTATTCCAGCACCGCCCCTTCTTGGTGCTGGCCGACTACCTGGCCCATCGCGGTATAGCAGTGCTCCGCTACGACGACCGCGAAGTGGGTGCCAGCACCGGCCCGCTCGACAGTGCCGACACACCTCTCTTTGCCGAGGATGCCGAAGCCATGCTCCGAGCCTTGAAGGGCAACCCGCACGTAGACCCCGCCCGCCTCGGCATCGGCGGCCACAGCGAGGGCGGCGCCATTGCCCCCATGGTGGCAGCCAGGAACAAGGAGGTGAAGTATGTGGTGATGCTGGCCGGACAGGGCTGCACGGGCTTCGACGTGTTGCTGCAGCAGAACGAAGCCATCTACCGTACGGCTGGCATGAGCAACCGCCTGCTCAGCGTCCGTATGGACTGCATGCGCGAACTGTTCGCCATGCCCGCCAGCAGCACGCAGAAAGACTACAAGGCCGTCATCGACCGCCACACCGCCGGCCTCAGCAAGGACGACATAGACAGTATCGGCTTCGGTCGAGGCAGTGCAGCTGCCCTCAAACAGCAGCTCGGGAGCCGCTGGATGCAGACCTTCCTCGCTCTCGACCCCGCCGCCTACCTTCCGCAGGTGAAGGTGCCCGTGCTGGCCCTGAACGGGAGCAAAGACTGCCAGGTGGTATGTACTCCCAATCTGCAACGCATCAAGCAGCTATGCCCGCAGGCCGACTGCCGCGAGCTGCCGAACCTCAACCACCTCTTCCAGCACTGCACGACTGGCTCCACTTCGGAATACCTGCTCATCGAAGAGACGATGGCCGAGGAAGCGATGCAGGCCATAGTCGATTTTATTCTACATCTATAAGGACATCCTAACACAACACACCCTCTTGCCCGCATGACGATAGCCAGCGGGCAAGTTTTTTTTATATTCTAAGTGTCCTATAATAGCCACACGGAAGAAACAATGCTTAGAATAACTGAAAACCAAATTATTGCATAAACAGAAGAGACACCATTATGAGCGTTGGACCGATTGGCGAATAGTTGATTCATTTTTTAGAAAAAGGGGCAAAAAAAGCCTCCAAAAGCAGTTTTGCAACTATCTGTAAACCAGCAATGAGAGGGGACCAAGTCTTACTCATCTCTTACTCATCTCCTACTCTTCCCTTTATCATCTTTTAAGCGAGTAGGAGATGAGCATGTGATAATAGGATTATGAATAGAGAAAGATGAGAAGTAGAATCAAGCATGATGAGTGGATGCAAGGGGGATTGGATGGCTTCTACCGGAGGGTATCTCCATTTGCTGGCCGCACACGTATACGACCGCTATGGATAATCTATCCGCAGTCGGACACATTGTTGCCCGACAAAATTAGTTTTTTTATTCGTATTACAATAATATCGAGCACCGTTCGTTACATAACCAAACATATTACCCCCGCTATGCTAGACTCCAATCCCTCATGGGTGGCAGTGATGACACGCCCCAATATCGAAACACAGGTAGCCGAACGTTTTGCCCAATCGACGACTCCTATCGAATACTATCTACCCATGATGGCATGCAAAGACAAACGTATTCGTCGGAAAGAGCAATTCGAAAAACCGATGTTTCCAAGCTATATCTTTGCTCGGATATGCGACAAACAGATCTATCAGACTCGTACCACCAAAGGGGTGCTTTTCATTGTCAGCAGTGGTCATAGCATCATCCGTGTGCCGGACAAAGACATTGAGGCAGTGCGTCGGTTCGAGGCCTCGCAACGCAAGATACATCTATACGAGACTAACCAGTTGGTGAAAGGGGCACGTGCCACCATCCTCGATGGCGAATTTGCAGGCATGGAGGGCACATTGGTCAAACACTGCAAAGACGGCAACTTCTGCGTCAATATCGATGTGATGAACGTCAGCATAGTGGTAAGGCTAAAACGCGATGAGCTGAAGCCCATAGCCGAAAACCCTGTTGCAGATACACAATAATTCAATAGCGTATGCGTTACCAGTAGTAATATGCTCATTGGAGAATCCATTGCCCTTGCCGTCGCATTGTCGTGGACAGCGACAGCCCTCTTTGCCGAAGTAGCCTCGAAACATTTGGGTTCGTTGCCTTTTAATGTGTTGAGGATGACCTTCTCATTATCGCTGCTGGTGCTCACCCTATGGGCCACCATGGGAGTGCCCTGGCCTCGCTATGCCGACGGAGCCACATGGCGATGGCTGCTTATCAGCGGGGTTGTGGGATATGTCATCGGCGACTACTGCCTCATGCAGGGGTATATCATCATTGGTTCACGCTTCGGACAGCTGCTTATGACCCTCTCCGCCCCCACCGCTGCCATTACAGGGCGACTGCTGCTGGGCGAAAGCATGCGTCCGCTTGCCATCGTGGGGATGGTGGTCACGCTTACGGGCATCGCCATATCCATACTTGGCAAAGGCGACCATCAGGGGGTGGGGCTACGATTGCCACCCAAGGGCATCTTGTATGGTTCTCTGGCTGGAATATGCCAGGGCGTTGGCCTAGTGCTGAGCAAAGTGGGGTTGCAACACTACGACGAGGCACTTCTCGCCTCCGGTATCAGCGATCACGCCATACCCGACGGAGCTTTGCTCCCTCTCCCTCTATTCTTAAGCATCCCCTTTGCTGCCACCATGATACGTGCCTCCATCGGCCTGTTGGGATTCTTTGCCATGCTGATGATCATCAATAAAGACGGACTGCAGAGACTACGCGACGGAATAAAAGACCGCAAGGCCATGTGGTGTGTACTGGGTAGCACTGTGTTTGGCCCATTTATCGGGGTGAGCCTATCGCTACTTGCCACACAATACACCTCGACAGGGATTGCTCAAACGCTCTTTGCCCTCACTCCAGTACTCATCATTGCCCCGGCAGCATGGCTATTCCACCAAAAGGTGCGGCCACGCGAGGTGCTGGGTGCTGTCATCAGCGTGGTCGGTGCCGCTCTGTTTTTTGTTTAATACGCTTCCTATTATGCTCACTTGCCCACACGATATAATCAGACAGATACATACCATCGGCTTCTTCCCGTTCTTTGCGGGAGAGATAGAAGACTTCTCGATAGAAGAGTCTATTGCACCCGAGTTTTGGTTTCCCGAAGGTGATGCACTCGAAGGGGCCTGGGAATGGAAGAACGACATCATCATCGATGGCGACTGTGCCTACGGCAAATTCTACCAAGGGAAAGCCTGTTTTGTAAGCATGGAGTGGTTTCCACACCTTGTGAACTGGCGGCGTAGCAATCACACGCCCAATGCTGACGAGCAGTTGATATTGGATACCGTGAAGGAGAATGGCTCGATGCTGTCGAGCGAGATAAAAAAGAGGTGCGGATATGTTGCACCCACCCGTCGTAGGATCACCAATCCCGTCGAGCGCCTTGCCGCGAAAGACCAGCCCCGACCCCAAGCCCAAAGAAAGGGATATGACTCCACCATCACACGGCTCCAGATGGCGTGCCTTCTATTGAGTGCCAACTTCGAATACAGCTACACACGCGATGGTCGGCGCTATGGATGGAGCATAGCCCGCTATTGCACCCCCGAGGACTTCTTCGGCGAAGAACGACTACGGGTAGATTGCAGTCCTGAGGAAAGCAAAGGGATACTGATACAGCATCTTACCGAGGCTCTTCCACAAGCCACTCCCAACCAGATACGCCACCTCGTCGGTTGCTGATCCACTGTCATCGCACTGTGTGCAAGAGCATCTCCTCCTAGTCCACTGCCCTATCTTTCCACTTCGAAAGCATTGGTATTGCGGCAAATAATAGGACTACCAGTACAACCAGAAGCACCTCGCCAGTATGCGACAGGCTGACATTCTCTATCACTGCCCCTGGAATCGACGACACCCACCGTGTGATGCCATCGGCAAAATCGGTCAGCACTTCGACAGGCCACGCCGTAAAGCCACTGGGGATCGCCACATAGACCAACGCACACGCAAGCAATATTCCAGCCAAAGGTACGATAACCGAGTTCGCTATTAGGAAATACACCGGCAGACGATGGAATACCACCACCACAACCGGCAATGTGGCCAAGGTAGCAACCACACTCACCACAGGTATCTGCCAGAGGGGTGTGCGGAAGGTCCGAACCACCGGTTGTGCCAACAGGATTCCGGCCACCGCACAATAAGACAACTGCCAGCCCACATCAAACAGCAATCGCGGATCGGCAAGCAAGGTTACAATAGCCGTGGCTGCCAGGAGATTCAGCTTAGGGGTGCGCCGACCAGCAATATCCGACACGACAAAGAGGCTGAACATGAGCGAAGCTCTCACTGTCGAAGGCGACATACCCGTCAGAAAGGCAAACATCCATATCGCTACCAATTGCACACTACCTCGCACTGCTCGCCCCCGACGTTCCTTTCCCAGCGGGATAAGAAGCCACCCTACCAGCATGGCCAGCAAGCCTACATGCAGGCCGCTGACCGCCAATAGGTGAGCAATGCCAGCATCACGATAGGCAGCGCGTACCTCGTCCGACAGGCTGGCTCTCCATCCCAACACCAGTGCCTCTACCATTGCCATGGCATTCCCCTTCAGGGGACCAAGTTCCACCCTTCTGATCAGTCTCTTTCTGACGGACTCACTGTGTGCCCTAAGCGATTTGTTGTCGCGAGACACAATGGTGTAATGGTCGGAAGTGGTGTACATCGAGCGTCTGGCGGTGTCGGGATAGCCATGCACCAACAGGCAGTCGCCATAGCGCAGGCTGGCTGCCACACTGTCTTTCCGAAGAAACAGGACTATCGACCCAGAAGCCTTTTTACCATCGACCGACAGCACTTGGGCATGGGTCATCCAGCTCCGCGGTCGCGGCTGTGGGCTGTCGGTCAGCCTCATCTGCACGTAAGTGTGCCGATCGCATACGTTCACCCACTCGTTTCGCACGCTCGACGACAGGAGGGTGCCTCCCACGCCGAAGCAAAACAGGATGGCCCACAGTCGCACCAGTCGCATCCCACCACGTAGGAAAAGCACGGAACACGCCGCAAGAAGGGCAGACAGCCCCATGCACCCCATCCACACTTCTATTGGCAGGGGGAGCAAGCGGGCCACAGCAATGCCAACCACCAAGGCAAGGGCCACCGGCAGAAGAGGCACCCAACGCATCGTCAGTTGATCAGCAGGTCTTTCAGTGTCACCTTCGGCACATAATGTATCCCGTTGCGACGATAGTAGGCATGGGGTTCGTCCTCTGCAATGGGCACCAACTCTATCTTCTCCGCCCCTTTACCCACCGCCAATACCATCAGCGGCTCGAGGGGTAGGCCCAGTTCCTCGCGCAGCTTGTCGTGGTTGAAAGCAGCTATCATCAGTGTATTCAGCCCCATCTCCGCCGCCTTTATCGACATGCTCTGCAGGGCTATTCCGAGGTCGATGTCTATAATCTTGTTCTCCTTCTCTTTGGAGCAACATACAATGAAGGCCTCTGGCTCCGTACCCGGCAAAGGGAGATGCAGCTCAGGAAGGGCTGCACCCATACGGACATTCTGAAGCACCACGTCGGCTCCATGGTCGCGTGTAACGAGGAAATAGCGCAACACCTGTTGGTTTCTACCACTTGGGATACGGGTGCACACCCCTACTATCCGCTCCAACTCCTCGCGACTCACCACATAGTTTTTGTTATATCCTCTTACACTCCGTGCCTTCAGTAGCAAATCGTCGACGGGATGTCCTATCTTCTTCACTTTAGGGCGGTTAGACCCTAATGTCTCTTCATATCTCTTTTCAAGGTAATTATCTGCCATATTTTCCTGTTTTATAAGGTTCCTTTTCTATGTTTTACATTGTGCAGGGGGTTCCTACAGCGAAAAAATTGCCCGTCTGCCTTATCACCCACACATTGTTAATATTCAGCATAATAACAACAGACAGACTATTCTTTCCGCCTGCAAAATTACACTTTTTTTTAAAAATATTTTGCCAATTCGCAAAATGTGTGTACTTTTGCACTCGCTTTTCGAACGAAAAAAGAGATCTGCTAGCTCAGTTGGTTTAGAGCGCTTGCTTGACAGGCAAGAGGTCACAAGTTCAAATCTTGTGCAGATCACACCGCAACCGGCACCATGTCGGTTGCTTTTTTTATACTCCGGTTGTACCCTCACGTCCGGCTCCTCGCTCCTCATCAGTTCCTCACCTCCTTCCCTTCAGCACACATTCTGTTCCAACTTGTCGATTGGAACGAATTTCGCCATAAACATCTGGTTGTAAAGCAAATACATTTCACTTACTTATTTGTATTCACACCGCTTTTTTACCCTCAAAAAGCCATTTTGTTAGTCTTTGAAAATCAAGAATATAGTCAGACCATCTCTTACTCATCTCCTACTCATCCATTAGTCAAAGCTTAATCAACACTTATTCGAGTAAGAATTGACTAATTGTAGGTATGGATTTCGTAAAATGAAAGTACGTTTGAGGCTGCTGTCTGAGATGGGGTACCGCAAATCTGGGTAGAAATCGTATCCGCAAGCAATAAAAAGGGAGATCGTCGGTTATAAGGAGCGTGAACAATACGAATGCATACTTCGACCGACTACGCGAACTGGTGGCCCTCGAACTGAAAGAGGAGCAAGAGAGCTACCGTCGCAGCCTGGCAGACCGAGGCACAATGCTCACGGGCAGTGTGGTGTGTGAGCCTTCGTGCCGCTATCCGGTCGTATTGGGCAACACAGCCTATAATGCCCTAGGACAACAGACCCTAGAAGTGCACTACGAACAGCACGACGACGAAAGCGAACTGGAGTTTGAACCAGGCAAAGTGGTCAGATTTTTCACCATTCGCAACGGCATGGCTGTAGAGCTGCCCCATCTGTTCCATATCGAACAGGTGACAGACCGGCAGATGACACTGAGCCTGCCCAACCATTCGGCCCTGCAGAGCCTGCAAAGCCATTCGGCCTACGGCGGACTGGGCATCCAACTGGGGGTCGACGACACCACCTTTCGGGTAATGCGGGAATCGCTTCACGCTGTGCAACACTCCGACAACGAGCGTTTTGTCAATCTTCGTAACGTATTGTTGGGACTTCGTCATCCATCGTCGCGCCAGCTGCCACGCCTATCCTACCCCTGGCTCAATACCAGTCAGCAGGATGCCATCCAACGGGCGGTGGAAGCACAAGAGGTAAGCATCATACACGGCCCTCCCGGCACCGGCAAGACCACCACCCTGGTAGAGGCCATCATCGAAACCCTTCAGCGCGAGACGCAGGTGCTCGTCTGCGCCCCCTCGAATGCCGCCGTCGACTGGATCAGTGAACAGTTGATGCGTCGCGGCATCCACGTCCTGAGGGTAGGCAACCCGCTGAGGATGAGCAGCGAAATGCTCGACTGCAGCTACGAGCGCCGCTACGCTGCACACCCCGACTACCACGAACTGTGGAGCCTGCGTCGCGAGCTGCGCCAGCATATATCGAGCGAGCGAAAAAACAAGCTCTTGCACCGCGAGATGGAGCTTGAACTTAAAATCAATTCCGACCTCTTCGAACAGGCCCGCGTGGTGAGTTGCACACTCATCGGCTCGGCCAGTCACATCATGGAGCAAAGGCATTTCGGGACACTCTTCATCGACGAGGCCGCCCAAGCCCTCGAGCCGGCTTGCTGGGCAGCCATCCTCAAGGCCGACCGAGTCGTGATGGGTGGCGACCACCAGCAGCTGCCGCCCACGGTGAAGAGTCTCGAATCCATCAGCGGAGGTCTAGCCGATACCTTGATGCAAAAGGTGGTGGGCTTATGGCCACAGTGCGTCAGTCTGCTCACCGTGCAGTACCGTATGAACGAGGACATCATGGCCTTCAGCTCGCGCTGGTTCTACGACGGACGCCTGCAGGCAGCACCCGAGGTGGCCCATCGGCAAGTGAGTCCGCTAGACACTCCCCTCACCTGGATCGACACCTCCGAATATTCCGAACGCTCCAACCTCTCCGACAATTCAGAGAAAAGAACCCGCACAGGGTCGCTCACCAATGCTCAGGAGGCTCGACTGGTCATCCATACCCTTCGCGACTACATCGAGATGATTTCCATACCCAAGATAGAAAGTGAACAGATCGACTTCGCCATCATCACCCCCTACCGTGGGCAAGCACGCCTGATTCGGCGACTGCTGAAACTGCAGCACTTCTTCAGGCGACTACGTCAGCGCATCACAGTGGGCACCGTCGATAGCTTTCAGGGACAGGAACGCGATGTGGTGCTCATCAGCCTTGTACGCGACAATGAAAAAGGCAGCATCGGCTTCCTGCGCGATCTGCGCCGCATGAACGTCGCCATCACACGCGCCCGCATGAAACTCATCATCGTTGGCAATGCCCACACGCTCAGCCACCACCGCTTCTACCGTGCCCTAGCCGAACACATCCGCCACCACGGTGATTTCATCCCCCTCCCGCCACCAAAGGAATCATCAAATTCATAATTCCCAACTTTCAATTCCCAATTCTCAACTCCACAATGGCCCTCATCAAATCATACAAAGGACTCTCGCCCCGCTGGGGCAAAGACTGTTATTTCAGCGAAAACGCCACCCTGGTGGGCGACGTGACGCTGGGCGACCAATGCTCCGTTTGGTTCAACGCTGTGGTGCGTGGCGACGTGGCCCCCATCACCATCGGCGACCGCACCAACATGCAGGACGGCTCCTGCATCCACGTGACCCACGAGACGGGTCCCAACCATATCGGCAGCGATGTCACCATCGGCCACAACGTCACCGTCCACGCCTGCACCATCCGCGACGGTGCCCTCATCGGCATGGGGGCCACCCTGCTCGACGACTGCGAAGTTGGCGAAGGCTCCATCGTCGCCGCCGGCGCCCTGGTGCTGCAAGGCACACATATCCCGCCCCATCAGATCTGGGGTGGCGTCCCCGCCCGCTACATCAAGCCCACCCGCCCCGGCCAGACCGACAACGCCGCCCACTACGTGGAGTACGCCAAGGAGTACATGAAAGACAACCAATAGGAAAAAGCAACCATTATCCGCATCCCTCCAAACCCCATCAGGGGTTTCATGTTAATAGAAAGCAACCATTATCCACAGCCCTCAAAACCCCATCAGGGGTTTCATGTTAATAAAAAGCAACCATTATCCGCAGTCCTTCAAAACCCCATTAGGGGTTTCATGCTAATAGAAAGCAACGATTATCCACAGCCATCAAAACCCCATCAGGGGTTTCATGCTAATAGATAGCAACCATTATCCGCAGCCCTTCAAAACCCCATTAGGGGTTTCATGTTAATAGAATTCCGTTCTTCTCTTTGTTCTTCTCTATGGCAGTCCCACCGCACAGCGGTGGGACTGCCATAGAATCTGTTCTAGATGGGAATCATACTATTGAGATGTAACCCCTACGGGGTTAAAACGCATTCAGCCACAAGCGTATAACCATAAAATGGAGTATATCCTCTCGCACAAAAGATATACTCTTCTCAAGGAAAAGGTATATTCCTTTTTTAACTCCAATAGAGTTTAGTTAAACAATTCCGCCGGATTAATTTTAAACTGTAAGTCCTTTGCAGAATTCCTTCCCCCATCACCACCTTTCCGCTGCATTGTGATTCTCCCTATACGGAAGTTACCTCGTTCTGTTATTTCCACATCTCCATTACCAAAGAAATTAAGACAATAGTTCATCGGCTTCAAAACCCAACGGGCGTTGAACGAGACTTTCTGTGCAACGAGCATCCATTCTGCAGCGAATTCGCCACGACCAAACCGACAACGCCGCCCACTATGTCGAGTACGCCAAAGAGTACATGAAAGAGTGCCAATAAGAAAGAGTATATCTTCTGTGCAAGAAGATATACTCTTTCCTCTGCTTCGCAGAACACCTCATCCTTTAACTGTCAGCTGTTAATATCATATTGTTGACCATTTTATCAAACGGAACTACTGTTGAATAAGAAACCTGTACAACCTGCCTTTCTTGTCTTTGAAAATTCAAACTTTTACATTTCAAAGGATTAAAGTATAATTGATGAGTTGGAGCTTCTCTAAAATTACTGACTACAAAAAGACAGTACCTATCTTGCAACATTCCAGCCATAGCATGTTCTTTTTCAGTCATAAGAATACTCCCTTGCTTTTCATTAATTCCTTTTACCTCGATGTAAAAATTACTTGATCCATTGGTTAGTTTATAATCAAACCCACATCCCAAATTTGTCGAATCTTTCAATTCATAGTTTTGGAAAACACCTATCGCATTATAATGCCGAACAAAATATTCTTCCGCAGCTTTACCTGTTATCAAACGATTTTGTACTAAACCATTATCCTTTGTTATTATTTCAGACTCTCTGATATCCCCTACATCCATATTTCCTTCAGTGATAATAGAACAGATTATTGCATAAAATTCCTCAAAGGAAAGGTCTTTAGTCTTCTGCATTATATTTCGGCAGTATTCCCGAATTTCTCTCTTATGCCACCCGTTCCTTCCATTTGGGAAATACGGGTCAAATTCGTCTCGGTAATTCTTAATTGAATTAGGCGAAGTAGCCACAGAATATCCGAAAACATTAAAGGCTTCCTTAAATCCACTGAAACCAAAGGCACCTAGAACCCTTCTATCAAATTTCGACAAAAACAATCCTATTTAGATTGCTTTATCTCTTTTTGACAAATCTCCAACTATATCCAACATATCTATATCTAATCTACACCTCTATCTCGCCGCTGATGCGGTCGTCGCCCCAGACGGCGTACATGTTGGTGCGGCCTTCGTGGAGGGTCATCTTGCCGGCCTGCTCGAGGTGGAGGCGGTAGAAGACGCACTGGTGCAGGCTGGCCTGCTGGCAGACCACGTCGGTGGCGAAGGCCTCGCAGGTGGGGGCACCGCAGACGCCGCAGTCGATCTGCGGCAGGTGTACCTTCATGCGCTCTATCTTCTCCATCTTCTCCAATGCCTTGCTGATGTCAGGGTCGAGGACCATCATGGAGCGGGGCTGAACCTCGTCGACAAGGGAGTTCTCAATGAGGTATTCTTGATACTTCTCCATCTCGCGGTCGCGTGGCATCTCGCCGTTGCGCTCGCGCTCAGCGGCCTTGCGAGCACGGGCATACATGCGCTCGCCGCAGAGGAAGCGGTTGTCTACACTAAGCAGGGCCCCGGCACACGACTGGTCGCAAGCACGGAGCTCGAGGAACTCGACACCTTCCACCTCGTCGTTCTCCAGCCGGTCGAGGAAGTCCATGACGTTCTCAATGCCGTCGATGGCATAGGAGCGCTTGGCGGTGCAGATGCGGCGCTCGCCGTTGGTGAGGGTGCTGAGGATGGCATCGGCGCTGAGGCGCTGGCGCGACAGGGGCGGGTACTGGTGGTTCTTGCCCATGTCCTTGATATGCTTATATACTCGATTGTAGAGCAAGTTCATATTAATCACGCCGTCGATGAGGCTCTTCTCCTCGCCCACGGGGGCCTTGACAGCCGACACCTTGGCGGCGCAGGGAGTGATGTAGAAGAGGCCTATCTCCTCGCGCGGGATGCCACGGCTGACGAGTTCCTGGACGGCATACATGGCGCTGAGGTCGAGCGGCACCTTGATGGGCATCACGTTCTCGGCCAGCGAGGGGTACTTGATCTGGATGAGGCGCACGATGGCGGGGCAGAACGACGAGATGAGGGGTCGCACGTCGGGGTGCTCACGGGCGTAGCGTTCTTTGGCCTCCTTGTAGATCATGGCGGCGCTCTCCACCTCCATCACATGGGCGAAGCCGAGCTCGTAGAGCGAGGCATAGACCTTCGAGACGTTGATGTCGTCGGGAAACTGGCCCATAAAGACAGCCGGCAGCAGAGCCACCGAGTGGGGGTAGCGGCGGATGGCCTCGAAGTCGTCGTCCTTGATGCGGATGGCCTGGGCGGGGCAGACCTCGTAGCAGCGGCCACAGTCGATGCAGCGGTGCTCCTGGATGGCGGCCTTGCCTCCATGGATGCGGATGGCCTCGGTGGGGCAAATCTTCATGCAGCGCGAGCAGCCGATGCAGCGCTTTTCGTCTACATTTAAGGCGTGGAAGAATTCCATAATCTGCTTTAACTACTTAACTACTGTCTACTTAACTACTGGAAGTTGACCTCCATCTCGACGGTGGTGCCTACGCCGACCTCGGAGGTTACGTTGAGCTTGTCGACATTCTTCTGCATGTTGGGCAGACCCATGCCGGCACCGAAGCCCATGTCGCGCACCTCGGGGCGGGCGGTGCTGTGGCCTTCCTCCATGGCCCAGGCTATGTCGGGGATGCCGGGGCCCTTGTCGGCCACCACCATGTGTATCTTGTCGGGGTCGATGTCGACAAGCACCTTGCCACCGTAGGCGTGTGCGATGGCATTCACCTCGGCCTCGTAGAGTGCCACCACTACGCGCTTCACCACCTGCGGATTGACATTCAGCTGCTTCAACGTCTTTTTCACCGACGAAGAGGCCTTGCCGGCATTGACGAAATCGCCTTCTACTACTATATATTCTTGATGCATCTTCTTCAATTTTGAATTATGAACTTTGAATTACGAACCTGACAATCAGGGCAGACGGCCTTCAAAATTCGACTTTCTATATTCGACATTAAAACAGCGGTTTCATGCCTAGCTCCCAGAGCAGGCCGCAGGTCTTGAACATCGAATATGGGGTGCAGATGAGCACCATATCGTTCTCGTCGGCCAGCTCTACCATGTCCTCGCTCGGGTGCTTGCCGCGCACGAAGATGACCACATCGAGGTTGGCCATGTCGCAAGTGCGGATGGTCTGCACATTGCACAGACCAGTGATGAGCACCGGTGTATCCTTGAGTGTCAGCACATCACTCATCAGGTCGGAGGCAAAAGCATGCTCCACCTCGCGGTCCAGTTTGTCGGCGCCCAGTCCCACGGTGGCGCCCAGTTTGTCTACTATTTGCTGTAAAGTCATATCCTTTTACTAATATTATTTTACCATACTTTTGAAATTGCAAATGTACGAACTTTTTTTGGTTCCACCAAATTTTTTTTCACAACCCCATGGCTGACGCACATCGTTCGAGCCATTCGAAGGTGTATCTTATACTACTCTTCTACAACTGTTCGAATAGTGAAAGATTGCTCTTCTCTTACAAAAGTAATAGTAGAGTAAGCGATGGGTAGGAGATGAGTAAGAGGTGAGTAAGAGATGGTCGATATTCATCGCTGAACCACAGGGATTTAGAAAAACACATTTTTTTGTTTTTTTTTCGTCGTCGAGGGGTTTTGCAACTTGTTTTTCGAAATTCGTATATTATACTAAATACCAGCACATTACAGTCAAGACACAATAAAAAAGGCATTTCTACGTTACGGAGACTGATATGGAACAAAGACTCAAACTGCGTGTTGGCGACCGAGTGGCCCTAGCAGCCCCGGCACGGGCGGTGAGCCCCGACGAGATGGCACCGGCCATCGCTATGCTGAAGTCGTGGGGCTTGGAGGTGGAAGTGCCAGACGGCCTCTACGAACGGCAGGGCCAACTGGCCGGTAGCGACAGCCATCGTGCCGCACTGATGCAACGACTGCTCGACGACGAACGAGTTAGAGCCATCTTCTGTTGCCGCGGTGGATACGGCACCGTACGCATCATCGACCAGCTGGATTTCAGCCACTTCGCTAAGAATCCAAAATGGATAGTAGGTTATAGCGACATCACCGTGCTCCACAGCCATATACACCGACACCTAGGCTTGCCGACACTACATGCCACCATGCCGATCAACTTCGGTTCCTCTCCCACTCCGGCCACGGAAAGCCTGCGTCGCTGCCTGTTCGATGGGCCACAGCAAGCGGTGGACTACGGATGGGAGCCCACTGCCTTGAACCGGAGCGGCTCAGCCACGGCACCCGTGGTGGGAGGCAACCTATCGATCCTCTACAGCCTGATGGGGTCGCCGTCGCAAATAGACACCCGCGGCAAGATACTCCTCATCGAAGACCTAGACGAATACCTCTACCACATCGACCGCATGATGATGAACCTAAAACGCAACGGCATGCTCGACGACCTGGCAGCACTCGTGGTGGGCGGACTGACGGACATGCACGACAACACCACCCCGTGGGGGCACAGAGCCGAGGAAATTGTGGTCGAAGCGGTGCAGGGACACCACTATCCGGTAGTATTTGGAGCACCCTTCGGACACCTGGGCGACAACAATTTAGCCCTCCCTATGGGACTAAAATGCACCCTCGAGGTCTCCAATTCAAAAAAATGTCGTATCTTTGCATCCTGAAATGTTGCTCATTCACACACCGCGACTCTCCAACCGGTTGGGCTACACGCTGAATGTCATTTTCCGCGATGTGTTGCACACCGAGTTCAGCATCACTACCGACGAGGATGCCTTTCTTCGTCACAATGATGCCAAAATCAGCTATGGCCCCAAACGGATAGGCGACGGCATCTATCTTAAAAACAGCGATCTGCTTTTTCAGACATCGATAGACAACCAAGAGCCTCGCCCCTTTCAGCAGGAGGGGCAGTGGATGTTGTTTCCCGTATACGGACGCGGCACCGACCTCCCATTCGACCCCTTTGCCGCTACCTTCTACATGGTGAGCCGCTACGAAGAATACCTGCCACACCATGAGGACATTCACGGGCGCTTTCTAACCAACGAGCATCTGGCTGTCAGCGAGGGATTTGCGATGGAACCTGTGGTAGAACAATGGGCCCTGATGCTGAAGAACCTGATTGCGGAGCGCTATCCAAACACAGCTTTCCCCTCGCGACACTACCAATTTGTGCAGACCATAGATGTGGACGCGGCATGGTGCTATCTGCACAAGGGTCTGTTCCGAACCACTATGGGCATACTGCGCGACCTGCTGCTCAGGCGCTCGCCAGGCGAAGTGAAGCAGCGTATACGAGTACTGATGCATAAGGAGCAAGACCCCTACGACACATTCGACTACATCATCGAAAAACACCACAACTCGGCCAATGCACACCTGCTCTTCTTCGTATTGCTGGCCGAATACGACCAATACGACAAACCGTCGAGCTACCATAACCCCCATACCCGTCAGCTGATACAACATCTTGGCGACCACGCCAAAATAGGAATCCATCCAGGATACTCGTCGATAGACCAGCCCGGCAATGTAGACACCGAGACACGGCGGCTTCAAAACATCCTGCACCGGCACATAGTACGCAGCCGCTACCATTTTCTGCGGCTACAAATACCTCGCAGCTATCGTATCCTACACCATGCAGGACTGCAGCACGACTACACCATGGGCTACAGCGACACCATAGGTTTTAGGGCCGGAATCACCACGTCCTTCCACTTCTACGACCTGGAGCGCGACAAAGAGACAGACCTAGTTGTCCACCCATTCTGCACCATGGATACCGCCATGAAAAAGTACATGAAAATCTCTCCAGCAGAGGGTGTGGAACTGTACAGACAGATTATCGAAAAGATACGGAAGGTGGATGGCACATTCTGCTGTATCGTCCACAATCAGAACCTCAGCGACAAAGATGGATGGAGCGGTTGGCGCGAAACATACGAGCAAATGCTGCACCTAGCTGATCCTCAAAGCGAATAATAACATCTCTATGATAAACTACAAAGAAAAACTGCAACCGATAAAAGCCTTCGTGTTCGACTTCGATGGCGTGATGACAGACGGATCGGTGTGGGTATATGCCGACAAGGAGACCGTGCGGGCTGGGAACATAAAGGACGGATTCGCAGTGCAATATGCAGTCAAGAAAGGGTATCTCGTTGCCGTCATCAGCGGAGCTACCTCGGCCAGCATCGACAACCGGATGCACATGCTAGGCGTGGAGCATTGCTACACCGGCTGCGGCGACAAAATAGTGACCTACGAGAGATTCCTTAAAGAGAATAACCTGACAGACAGCCAAGTACTCTTTATGGGCGACGACCTACCAGACTATCCATTGGTGCGACGTGCCGGTGTGGGTACATGCCCGTCCGATGCCGCCATCGAGATAAAGGAGATAGCCGACTACATATCCATCCATGCCGGAGGACACGGGGCCGTACGCGATGTGATAGAGCAAGTGTTGCGGCTACACGGAAACTGGTTTCACGAAGATGCAGTAATATGGTAATCCGCCGCTTGACAACAACGATATGGATATTGCTGTTTGCCATCACTCTACATGCGCAAAACTATTCGAACGACGACACCACTTACGAATATCCCAACAAGGGAACCTTCTACCACGACAGATTTGTAGGTCGCAAAACTGCTAGCGGCGAAGTGTTTGACCAAAACAAGTTCACGGCAGCCCACTGGAAAATCAAACTGGGAACCTACATTATGGTCACCAACAGCAACAATGGTCGCCAAGTGATTGTGAAAGTCAACGACCGCTGCCCCAAGCGAGGAGTCATCGACATGAGCCACCGTGCCGCCACAGCCATTGGAATACGTGGTTGCCAGCCAGTTACAGTACGTATCCTGCCTCCAGGACACGAGGGACAATGGAGAAGGCAAGAATACCTCTTCGACTCCGTCAAGACAGTACGTCAGCAACCCACCATTTCGCCCAAACAACCTGCCTCGATAAGCCAATCCATCGCCAAATCGCCTGCGAAACCCATGGGTAGATATAATCTGCTACTTGGCACCGCGGCGACACACGGCGAAGCCTTCACACTAACACAACGTTTGCCAGCAGAACTGCATGAGTATGTAACCGTAGATTCTCTGGAGGGAAGCAATATGCTTCGCATGACACTCGAGATACACCAATCACGTCAAAGAGTGGATCAAATACGACGCTCGCTGAAAGATATTTTCCCTCAAGCACGAGTGGTGGTAGCAGACTAACCAAACGGTGCTTTTCTTCGAAAATGAAAAAAAATTGAAACTTTTTTTTTCGGAATAAATAATTATTATTATCTTTGCACAATCAAATAGAGGTTGATTTGCAGCCTGTATTTTTGAAATTATTGAAGTGTAATAGAATAAAAAACAAGCCGTTGTGGCAACAAAACATAGGAAAATAAACTATCGTTGCGCACGAAAAATAGCGTCATTTTTTGCGATGACGGCTCTATTTTTTGCATCAGCTACCGCTCAAAACGAGGGGCAGTACTCGCATTTTATGTTCAACCAGCTAAGCTATAACCCTGCTTATGCTGGTGCTTCGGGTGCTCTTTCATTCACCCTTATCTACAACAATCAGTGGATGGGGTTGGATCTGCAGGCTCCGGCCCCCGACTTGGCAGCCGGTGTTACACCGACCAACTATCTAGCCTCGGTCGATCTGCCCGTCAATTTCCTACATGGCGGACTAGGTCTCACCTTCAACTCCGAAAACATTGGCTACCGAAGCAATACCACCATCAATCTAGACTATGCCTTCCGTATCTACTGGGGTAGAGGCAATTTGGCAGCAGGTATAGAAGCAAACCTATACAACTTCAGCTTCAACACAGCCGACCTGCGCGGACCCGACGACCTTCCTGGTATTCCGGGTCAGTCATCTGGATCCTCCATCGACCCCACCGTGAATGGGCAAGAGGCTAGCGAGATGATGATAGATGTTTCGACAGGACTATATTACCAAGTGCCAGGCGAATACTATTTAAGCCTATCAGTCAAGAACCTGCTTGCTTCGCACAGCGACGAGCTAGCCTACACCAATGCACGCACTGTATATGCAATGGCAGGATATGAATACGCATTCCCCTACAACCCCTCTTTCAAACTGAAGCCATCAGTGCTAGCCAAAACAGCCGACTTCTCGATATTTCAAGCAGAGGCAGCTTTGATACTCGACTACGAAAGTGCTTTTTGGGGAGGTCTGGGATACCGTTGGAACGATGCCTTTACATTCTTGGCCGGTATAAACTGGAACTTTTCAAACCTGAATTGGATAAGGATTGGTGCCGCCTACGACCTAACAACATCGAAACTAGGTTCATTCAAGGCCGGTCGAAGCTTTGGCTCACTCGAGATTTTCGTCAACGGAACCTTCCGCATCATCAGCCCACAACGTCCGCCAACCTCGTCTCGAACCACAAGATTCCTACTATAATATAGTATAGAAATAATGTTAAATTTGAAACAAATAATTGGATAATACGTTTAGAAAACAAATAAATAGATAGTAATATGAAAAGATTTGCATTCATCCTGATCGCTGCAACAGCCATTCTATACAGCTGTGGTTCTTCTAATCAAGGAGAACTTGTCGGCGTGAACGACCGTCCTTATTTTGAGGATATTGACCTCAAAGGTATGGTGTTTATCAATCAAGGCAACTATACAATGGGTGCTGGTGTTCAGAACGTGACATACGGCGAAAACCAGACACAATCTCCACGTAAAATGCAGATTGGATCTTTCTTTATGGATGAAACAGAAATAACCAACAACGAGTATCGTCAATTTGTTTATGCAGTTCGTGACTCCGTAGCACGCCGCATTCTTGGTGAAGCCGGTATAGATGGATTCCTAATCGAGGAAGATGAATATGGCGAGCCGCTGGATCCCCCCATTTTGAACTATAAAACAAAGATAGACTACAAAGACCAGGAAGTGCGCGAGGCTTTGATGGCTGGTGGATTCTACCTTATCGACATTAACCACCGCCGCGTAGTCGATGCTTCCAAGTTGAATTATGAGTACTATTATATAGATTATAACGATGTGGCAAAGAAAGAGAACAACGTTGCCGGCAAATCGGAATATAAAGGAACATCGTTTGGTGTACGCCCCAAGGGATTGAACAACAGGGCCAGCCAAATCCAACGCGAATACATTAATATCTATCCTGACACACTTTGTTGGGTGCACGACTACACATACTCAATGAATGAGGACTACACACGTAGTTATTTTTCTTCGCCAGCTTACGACAATTACCCCGTAGTAGGTGTCAGCTGGAGACAGGCCCGTGCCTTCTGTGTATGGCGTAGTAACATGCTAAACAACTATTTGGAGAGCATCGATTATTCCACATTGAACGACTTCCGTCTACCTACTGAAGCCGAATGGGAATATGCTGCACGCGGTGGTATAGCCGCACAAAGCTATCCTTGGGGAGGTCCCTATGTGCGTAATCCAAATGGATGCTTCCTCGCCAACTACGAGCCCCTACGTGGTGCTTATGACGACGACGGCGGTGTAAAGACACTGATGGTTGGACACTATGCTCCTAACGACTATGGCCTATATGATATGTCTGGAAATGTAAGTGAGTGGTGCCTTGATGCATATAGCGAGTCAAGCAATGTCATCTCCAATGCAGTAACACCGGTTTATACTTATGATCCCCAAGACGACGAGCCACTGACTACCAAGAGAAAAGTGATTCGTGGCGGTAGTTGGAAAGACCAGAAGTACTTTATTCAAGTTCAAACACGTGACTTCGAATTCATGGATACAGCGAAATGCTACATCGGATTCCGTTGCGTACAGCCGTATTTAGGTCGTGTGAAGGGAGACAACCTGCGCACAGCAAGTAATGTTGCTAGATAAAAATCTTCAAACAAAAAGTAAACACATTTAAGCAAACACATAAATATATAATATTATGAGTTTCATAGACAATCTCGTTCGCAGTAAGACTTACAAAACTTTCATGGGTTACCTCTATGGATGGGGTGCAGCAGTCGTTATCATTGGTGCTCTGTTTAAAATCATGCACTGGCCTGGTGCTAATATCATGCTGATTGCAGGTATGGGTACAGAAACCGTCATCTTCTTCCTCTCTGCATTCGAACCGCCTCACAAAGAATGGGACTGGAGTTTGGTGTATCCAGAATTAGCTGGGATGATAGAGGATAATCCTGTTGAACAGGCTGTTGATGAAGACGGAAACCCAATAGATACAACCCTACCCATTAGCAAAGATCCCTTATCAGCTAAATTGGATAAAATGCTGGAAGATGCCAACATTAGTCCGGAACTGATTGATCGTCTTGGACAAGGCATGCAAAACCTGGCAGAAAGTGCCAATTCTATGAACAACATGGCTGGTGTAACAGCCGCCACAGACAAGTTTGTCAGCAACCTTGATGGCGTTGCAGGTCAAGCAGGGCGTCTACTCGAAAGTATGCAAGGAGCACCCGAGGCAATCTCCACCTTGTCTACCATTTATAGAGAAACAGCTGAGTCGCTGGGTGGTGAAGTGAGTTATGTTGAGGAAATGAAAAAGATGTCTGCCAGCTTGAGTAGCATCAATGCCATGTATGAGATGCAAATCAACAATGCATCATCTCAGATGAAACTCAACAAGGAGTTTGAAGAGAAGATGGCCAACATGCTCTCTAACTTCACCGACTCGGCCGATGGCATTATGAAATACAAAGAACAAGTTGATGCACTTACTCGTAAAGTGGCTGAACTTAATAATGTCTATGGCAATATGCTTGCAGCCATGCAAACCCGCCTTTAATCCAAACCACACGTCTAACTTAAAACTTACGTGTAACTTTAAGAAAGGAATTAAATAATGGGTGCAACAAACTGTCCGGAAACCCCGAGACAAAAAATGATAACAATGATGTACCTTGTGTACACCGCCATGCTTGCTCTGAATGTGTCAGCACAGGTAGTTGACGGATTCAAAACCGTAGGATCTGCCATGACAAAGAGCAATGAGAATCTTCAGATAAAACTAGACGACACATACGCCAATTTCGATGCCGCATTAGCAAATAGTAAAGACAAGGTTCAAGAAGATTACGATAAAGCACAGGAGGTACGTCGTCTTTCCTATGAAATGGGAAGTTACATTGACAGTCTAGAATATGTCTTAATGGCAAAAGTCAGTGCAACTGCTGAAATCCATCCAGATCCAGAAAATCCGAAGTATAGCTATAAAATGAGCGTAGTCAATGCTGATGGTAGTCCAAACTTCGACAGCATAAAAAAGGCAATTGACTTGGCTGGATTCCGTTGGCTAAAGATGGATGAGCTACATGAAAGTACAAACTTATTTGCTGCAGAAAAAGCCGGAAAAGGTCCTGAGCTGAAAGCCAAAATCATTGAATATAAACGTCGGCTTAAAGAAATACTAGGAGAAGACTCCTCCAGTGTAAACATTGCCCTCAACGTAGAGAACAAAGTCCTTGATCCCGACAATAACCCACAAGAATGGGAAGTAGTCAACTTTAACGAGGTGGTTTCTGGTTCTTCACTTGTCACACTGACACGATTGAAGGCAGAGACAATGAATGCTGAATTCGATGCCGTTAATACACTATACAAACACGTCAGCAAGGGAGACTTCTCGTTCGACCAAATCGCAATGATTTCTCGCCCCAAATCGAGTTATATTATTCAGGGTGGTGTTTATGAAACTGATATTAATGTAGCAGCATATGACTCAAAGCAACATTTTACTGCTACAGTAAATGGCCAACAACTGAACTCTACTGATAGTGGTTCCGTACACTATCGGACAGTATGTAATAACTTAGGTCCACAGAAGGTTACGGGCATTGCCTACGTCACAAATCCTGATGGAGGTATTAAAGAATATCCGATTAGCGACAATTACTTTGTTGCAAAGCCAGTAGCTGTTGTTTCACTTGACAATATGCAGGTTCTCTATGCGGGCATTGACAATCCCATCACCGTTTCTGTGCCTGGTGTGGATGGACGTAATGTCAAAGCATCCATCATTGAAGGACAAGGAACGCTGACCCCAACAGAGGGAGAAGGCAAATATCTCGTCAAACCGGCCACAGGTGGTAAAAAGATGGTTATCGGCGTAGATGCCATTATTGACAAGGGTGCACAACGTATGGGGCAACCCACATTCCAGGTCAAACCTATCCCCGACCCTGTCATCACAGTAGGAGGATTCTCCAATGGTGCAAAAGTATCGCGTGCTAATCTTGCATCTGGAGCACAAGTTGTGGCAAGAGCAGGCGAAGGATTTACATTCAAAATACCCAAGGGTAGCATACGTGTCATGAGTTTGGAAGTGTTTGTGGGCAATAAACCTTTCCAAATGCAAGGAAACAACTTTGAACCCGACCTGTTAAGTGCAATTAAGCGAGCTAACCGTGGCGATAAGATTTATGTCGACGCAAAAGTAATGATGCCAGATGGTGTGCCTCGGACAAGTAGTTGTATTTTAACCATTAACAAGTAACATAAATATTGACAAATTAAAAAATCTATCAATATGAAAAAGGTATTGTTAAGTATCTTCGCGGTCACAGCACTACTTATGAGTGCCAACGCACAAAGCATTATTGATGCAGAAGACGGACAGAATCCTAACGAATTCTATAACAAGATACTATCAACAGGCAAGAAAGCGGTTCCTTATGCTCCCGTACGTCAGACGGATAGAGTATGGGAGATGGTTGTATGGCGTCAGATTGACCTTAATGAGAGCTTCAACCAATTCTTCTACTATCCCATAGAACAGGGAAAGAACGAACAAGGACGTATTAACCTTGTCAATCTTATTATGGGAGCTGCTGCTAATGGCGAGTTTGATGTTTATGAAGATGATGATATGCTTGTACCACAAGAGTGGAGCAAGGCCGTTGCAAACCTACAAGGTCGTCAACTGAAGATCCGCTACGGTGAAGAGGACGAATTCGGCGAACAGGAAGTCTTCAACGACACCATTCCCGAAGAGTTTGACCCTGCCAGTGTACGTCTCTTCAAACTTAAAGAGTACTGGTATATTGACAAACAAGACACTCGTCAAAAAGTTCGTATCACCGGCCTTTCATTCCGTTTCTCCAAAAACATCCTCCGTTCTGGCGAAAGCGAAGAAGTAAACGAATGGAGTTTCTGGGTACCTATGGACAGAATGCGTGTTCGCCAAGTACTTGTGAATGCAAATGCATACGACGAACACAACGATGTGGCAGAGCGCTCCTATGACGACATCTTTATTCAAAGATATTTCGACAGCTACATTACTCGTGAATCCAACAGACACAACCGTGAGATTTCACAATATTTGACCGGCGAGGATGCCATCTTGGAATCGGAGAAAATAGAAGACAAGATATTTGATATTGAAAATGATATGTGGGAATACTAATCCCATATACAAAAACAATAATTAGAGTTAGCTGGTAATAATACCTGTCGAAATAGGTATACCTGCTAACTCTTTTCTTTATGAAGATACTACATGTCATAATCATACTACTTCTTTTGCCCCCAATTATCTGTAGGGCTCAGGATGATAATGACATTTCCAGCACGGACTTTTCAGTACATACCATCGAAAAACAGCGTAGGCCTCTCCCCTATCCCTACCTACGAGAGACTGATATAGTGTGGAGAACCATCTTATGGAAAACGATTGACCTGCACGAAGCCTACAACCAATTCTTTTACTTTCCCATCGAGAATCCAGATCCCTCCGGAAAAAAGAGCCTAGCTTACATCTTATGGGATGCAATGGCGGAAGGATTGATTCCTATCTACGAAGATGATGCGTTGACAATTCCGATCGACAACGAAGAGTTTGTCAAGCGATATACGAAAGCCGACACCATACTTCTCGAAATTGGATACGATGACGATGATAATGAAGAATACCAGACCATCATTCGTCCACGCGAATTCGATGGAGCGGAAATACTACAGTATTCTATCCGTGAGGCTTGGTTTATAGGGAAACAAGACACCCGAATGGAATCTCGACGATTGGCTTTAGCACCACTGAAACAGACCTACCACAAATTCGCCAACACCGAAGAGGAAATCTACCTTGGACTGCTACCACTCTTCTGGGTACCTATGCAGAATCCATCCGTAAGGCGAGTTTTGGCCCGTTACTCAGCCTACATAAATGAAAACAACATTGTCGGGCAACCCTCATGGGACTGGATTTTCCTTTCCCAATACTACAACGCATACGTGACAAGAGAAAGCAACATCTATTCACGCAAAGTACGAGATTATGCCACGGGCGACGATGCCATATTGGAATCGGAAAACATCGAAGACAAATTGTATGACATTGAAAACGATATTTGGGACTACTAATGCTTAACATCATTACCATCATCGGAGCCCGCCCCCAAATCATTAAGGCAGCAGCTCTCTCACGAATACTCCGCACCTCCTACTCCTATGAGGTCTGCGAACGTATTCTACACACTGGCCAGCACTACGACACACTAATGAGCGACGTATTCTTTGGAGAGATGAACATACCCATTCCCACATTCAATCTCAACGTAGGATCGGGCGACCAAGCATGGCAAATAGCCCATATGATCGAGGGGATCACCGACATCTTGAAACAAGAAAAACCAGACGGAGTTGTCATCTACGGCGACACCAATTCTACATTGGCAGGAGCTCTTGCCACGTGCCGTCTTCAGATACCCTTATTCCATATCGAGGCGGGCCTTCGATCGCACTATATGCCCATGCCCGAGGAGCAGAATCGTATCGTTGCAGACCATTTTGCCAACATCTGCTTTGCTCCCACCCAAACAGCCATGCAAAACCTAGCCCGCGAAGGGTTAATCCACTCCCCCACCCAATTCGGCGAGCAAAGGAAAGGTCGAGAAGCCATCCTGTCGGGCGACATCATGCTCGACAATGCAATTCACTACGGAGCACAGGCAAAGCACAGCACTGCATTGTCCAGCCTAGGACTCGACGGCATTCCCTATATGCTGGCTACCATCCATCGCGATTTCAACACCGACAACACCGATAAACGCGACAGCCTCTTCGCCTCGCTCGACATCTTAAGCAAGCATAGTGGCATTCCCATTATCATACCTGCCCACCCGCGCATATCACAATCCCTGCAACACTACATCCAGTCCACCCACAGCCACCTGCGTGCCATCCCCCCCGCAAGCTATCTTCAGATGCTTGCCCTCGAACAGGGTGCCTGTATGATCATTACAGACAGTGGCGGTGTACAGAAAGAGGCCTACTTCTTTCACAAACCCTGCCTAGTGTTGAGGCATGAAACCGAATGGATTGAAATCGTCGAACAGCAAGCTGCCATTCTCACTGATACAGAATCCGACAGTCTTATCGATGCCTTTGAACGTATCCAGGCCGCTCAGCCCCACTATCCACCGCTATTCGGAGATGGGCATGCAGCCGAAATCATAGCAGAACATATCATCAACTATTGAACAATATCCCCATGCAAAACTTCGTACTTGTCGGTGCCGCAGGCTATATCGCACCGCGACACATCAAAGCAATTGCCGATACAGGAAACACACTGGTGGCAGCCTACGACCATTTCGACTCCGTTGGAAGGCTCGACTCCTCGTTTCCAGACTGCTACTTTTTTACCGAGCACGAACTATTCGACCGCTATTGTACCAAGAAACAGCAAACCGGAGATCCAATCAACTGGTTCTCCATCTGCACACCCAACTATACCCACGACGCCTTCATTCGCTACGGTCTGCGTCTAGGCACCAACGTGATATGCGAGAAGCCCTTGGTGCTTAACCCGCACAATATCGACAACCTTCTGGAAGTAGAACAACAAACCGGACATCAAGCCTACACTATCCTGCAACTGCGACTCCACGACAGCATTATAGCGTTGAAACGCAAGGTAGACTCTGGCCCCAAAGACAAAGTCTACGATGTCGACCTCACCTACATCACCTCCCGTGGCAAGTGGTACTATGCCTCGTGGAAAGGCGATGTGCACAAGAGCGGCGGAGTGGCCACCAACATCGGAGTCCACTTCTACGATATGCTACAATGGATCTTTGGCCCCGTGCAGAAAAACATTGTCCATGTGATGAGTCATGACCGTGTGGCCGGTTATCTCGAACTGCGGCAAGCACGAGTGCGTTACTTTCTGAGCATCAACAGCAAGTGTCTCCCCCCCAATGCCGTGCAGGGCGAGAAGAAAACCTACCGTACACTCAATATCGATGGCGAGGAATTTGAATTCAGCCAAGGATTCACCGAGCTACACACCAAGAGCTACAGCGAGATACTGGCAGGTCGAGGATTCCGTATCAACGAGGCACGCCCATGCATACAGATAGTGAGCGACATACGTCACTCCACACCCATCGGTCTCCAAGGCGATTACCATCCCCTGGCACGTCTGCCGCTAGACAGACATCCCTTCGGATGGGACGATATGAAATACTAACACCCCCACACCGCCATCCCCCCCCTTTCGAACATCAATTCGACCCACCCTATGAGCGACACCATCAGAATGGTAGACCTTCGAGGTCAATACGACAAGATCAAAACAGACATCGACAATGCCATCCACGATGTGCTAGACAACACTACCTTCATCGGGGGCGAACACGTCAGGCACTTCGAAAGCCAACTGTCGGAATACCTATCCTGCCCACACACTATTAGTTGTGCCAACGGTACCGACGCACTGCAGATAGCGCTGATGGCTCTGCAGCTGCACCCTGGCGACGAGGTGATAGTGCCCTCTTTCACCTATGTAGCCTCCGCCGAAGTCATTGCACTTCTCGGCCTCACCCCCGTTATGGTCGATGTCGATCCAGCCACATTCAACACCACTGCCGAGCTCATCGCCCCTGCTATCACCCCGCGCACTCGTGCCATCATCCCCGTGCACTTGTTCGGACAAAGCTGTGATATGGAGCCCATTCTCGACCTTGCTCGAGCTCATCATCTCTACATTGTCGAAGACAATGCACAAGCCATCGGTGCCGACTATCTCTTCTCCGACGGCCATCGTGCAATGACAGGCACCATGGGCGACATCGGATGCACCTCCTTCTTCCCCTCCAAAAATCTTGGATGCTACGGCGATGGTGGTGCCTTGTTTGCTGCAGACCCCGACCTAGCCACACGCATCAGGATGATAGCCAACCACGGACAAGCCGAGAAATACCACCATTCGATAGTGGGATGCAACTCGCGACTCGATGCACTGCAGGCTGCCATTCTCGAAGTGAAGCTTCGCCATATCAAATCCTACATCGCTGCTCGTCGCGAGGCCGCCTGCCGCTACAACCGCCTGCTAGCTTCCACACCACTCATTCTCCCAATCGAACATCCGCGTAGTAGCCACGTCTACCATCAATACACCGTACAAGTCCCCGACGGGCAACGCGACGCTCTGCGCCAATATCTGGCCGACCACCAAATCCCCTCTATGGTCTACTATCCCCTTCCGCTGCATCATCAGAAGGCATTCCTGTCGGTCGGTCGTGCAGCCACCCCGCTCCCCGTCACCGAACAGCTGTGCACCCAGGTGCTTTCGCTGCCGATGCACACCGAACTCACCTCCGATCAGCAACAAACAATAGCCGAAACCATCATCGATTTCTACTCTAAGAATGGACACAAACAATAAATACTTCATCCATCCATCGTCCTACGTCGACGACGATGTAGCCATTGGCGATGGAACCAAGATATGGCATTTCTGCCACATACAGAGCGGAGCTCGCATAGGCAAAGACTGCTCGTTTGGGCAAAATGTCAATGTCGGTTGCCGTGTGCATATCGGCGATGGCGTTCGCATACAGAACAATGTGAGCATATACGAAGGTGTGACGCTCGAAGACAATGTCTTCTGTGGCCCCTCGTGTGTCTTCACCAATGTCACCACTCCACGGGCTCACTTCCCCGTGCACGGGGTCTACGCACCCACTCTTGTCAGAGAAGGAGCCTCCATCGGAGCCAACGCCACAATAGTGTGTGGACACACCATCGGACGCTCGGCCATGATAGCCGCCGGAGCCGTGGTAACCCACGACGTGCCCGACTATGCACTCGTGGCAGGCGTACCCGCACGACGCATCGGATGGGTGTGCGAATGTGGCCGCCGACTGGGTAAAGACCTTGTATGCTCGTGCGGACGTAAATATACGGAACACGGCGACACACTGGCAATTCTACCATAATCGCAACTCGTTGAAAATCAACAATACAGCGTCACACATCGTTCGCAACACACTGTAAGTCAACCCCTTCTTCGTATCAACACCGTACTTCCTCCGTACATGAACCGTACATGAACCGTACATGACCGTGTCGTCACGGACCAATGTCGGAGCATCTATAGTTTGTGCACCCTCGTGGCTGCCCGAGCAGCAGGCAGAAACACAGGCTACATAGTGCGATTGGAGGCGTAGGAGCGCCACTTGTCGAGGCACATGGAGAAATCGGGGGGGAGTGGACTCTCGAAGTGCAGATGCTTTCCGCTTTGAGGATGCTCGAAGCCGAGCACCCGTGCATGCAGAGCCTGACGGGGAAGAATGTCGAAACAGTTGGAAACAAACTGCTTGTATTTGCTAAAGGTGACACCCTTCAATATAGCATTGCCGCCATAGGAGGCATCGCTGAACAGGGGGTGACCGAGGTAACGCATGTGGGCACGTATCTGATGTGTACGACCCGTCTCCAGACGACACTCGATCAGGGTCACATAGCCAAACCGCTCGAGGACATGCCAATGGGTGATGGCATTTTTCCCATGGTCGCTGTCGCACACTGCCATAATGCGCCGGTCGTGGGGCGAGCGGGCGAGGTTGGCATCGACAGTGCCGTCGTCGGCCTCAAAATCGCCCCATACAAGGGCATTGTATACCCTCTCGATGGTATGGTAGAAGAACTGGCGTGCCAGTTTGGTCTGCGACTCCTCGTTTTTCGCCACAAGCAGAAGCCCGCTGGTGTCTTTGTCGATACGGTGCACCAGATAAGGGGTAGGATAACGATAGACGAGACCATTGAGCAATGTGCCAGTATAGTTGCCCACGCCTGGATGCACTACCAAGCCAGCAGGCTTGTCTACTACGGCCACATCGTCGTCTTCGTATACAATATCAAGGGGTATATTTTCTGGTGCCAGTTCGAATTCGTGTAGCGGCTCGGGGAGCAGTATGGTGATGACATCGAGCGGCTTCACCTTATAGCTACACTTGGTTTTCTGTTCGTTCACACGGACACACTCGGCCTCGACAGCCATTTGTACCCGATTGCGAGAGATGCCCTGCAGCCTCATCTGCAGATACTGGTCGAGGCGCATGGGTTCTTGTCCTCGGTCTACCTCGAAACGATGGTGCTCATATAGGTCTTGTTCTTGTTGTTCCAGTTCTGGGTCGTCTGCCATAGTTCAGTGTTGGATAATGATCTTGATTATGTTGGATTCACCCTGCGGAGTGGTGACACGCAGAAGATAGAGTCCGCTGGGCAATGGGCGAACATCGATGGGGGTGGCGTTCGAGGAGAGGCACCGGTGGCCGTGGGAGTTGAAAAGCTCGATCAAAGACCCAGGCTGTAGATGCTCGATATAGAGCAAGGATGAGGTAGGATTGGGCGACACAGCAAGCTGCACATGTTCGTGCTGCACGTCGTCGAGACCTGCCATGGCAGCAGTGCCAAAACAAGGACGGAGCAGCAACGAGCCACTCAAAATACTGTGTTGCCATTCGGTGCCAGTGAGATACCAGATGCGGTCTGAGGTATTCAGCGAGCGGTCGAAACCGAGGTTGATAAAGTTGTTGCCCGACTGTACGAAGCCCACATAGATGGTATTGTCGAGGATGACGGGATGTTCCAATATGTAGCGATGGAACGAGCCTGCCTGAGGATAGCGGCGAGCCTCGTCGCGATAGATCTCGGTGCCAGGATGTCCGTCTTCCTGATTCCACACAGTGATATAGAAGGGGATGGTCTCGTTCTGTCCGTCGAGTGTGGAGTTGAAGAAGATGTCCACTGCCGTGAGGGTATCTGTCTGATTTAGGTCGAATCGGTAAGCGAGATAGAGCTGTGAGGCGGTGGAGGTGAGTCCATAGCCATTCTCCGAGGTACCGTCGTCGTAAGCATAATAGTTGTCGAACACCTGGGTGTATCGTACAGTGTCGTTGTTGGGGAATTCGTCGCCCGAGGTGCCTTCTTTCACGATGTGCAGCACAGTGTATGTAGTGCTTGCATTCATCTCTGGAAAAGCCGACTCGACGGGGGGAGTAGCGTGCGTCGATACGGTCTGATAACCACCGTCGGGATAGTGCGGGTCGATATTCTCAAATCCCCCGTCGTAGGACGACACAGGGGTTCCCTCCGAATCGATGACCTGATAAGTATAGTGCGATGCCAGGGTTGAATTGTACAGATTGGTGATGGAAAGGCTCAGATTGGCCGCCATATCGTCGGCAGAATACTGGCGAAAAGGCATAGCACGATAATGGTTTAGCATTGACGGGGCTGGGGCGGCAAACGCCACATCGTGGGACAGGCCAGAGGTGGTAGTATTGCGGTTTTTATCAAGCACAATATAGTCCAGATGCCAATAGTCGCAGTTGCCAGACTTACCCGCCTTGGGGGAGTCCTCAAGCGAAGCCGTATTGCGGAATCGAAAGCGGAAAGTGCTGTCGAACCATATAGGGTTGGTAAGAGCGATGGAGACATACTGCCAGCTGTTGCCAGTATGTGCAATAAGGCTGTCTACGTCGATGCCTCCCACACTCCACACTGTAGTCCAACTACTGTCGACCGGACTGTAGAAGTCGAGGTATAGAGAATCGTTCTGATCTGGGGTGTCACCCACACGCTCCCACAGGTTGCCGAAGCCGCCTCCCGGAAGCCAGTAGAAACTGAATACCACCGAATCGCCAACGCTCAGGCTGTCGAGTCGGATCGGTCTGGAGCAGAGTGTATCGGCATAAAAGCCTTGTGTGTTTGCCGATGGGTAGAGCAGTCCGTCGCTGCCGATTGCATCGAGGGTGGCCACACCTATAGTGGGGGCAAGGGGGCTGACATCCTGCCCGACAGTGACACCACCCGTAGTGCACCACAATGTGGAAGAAAGTCCCAGCGAGGCGAAATCGTCAAAAAAGGGAATGGCAACCGATGCCTCGCTTTGCTTGACGAGGAGTTGTTTCTTGTTCGGCATGCATTCGAGAGGCAGTAATATCTCCTGGGCGGATGCCACCCACTGTGCTAGGAGAATGATTACTATGAATGTCTTTTTTACCATGCCCAATCGTCGTTCTCTTCTATTTGTTCGGGCGATGGACGGCCATCATCGATAAGGTTGGGGTCGTCTATCTTCGAGGAGTCCACCTTGAACTCACGTACCATCTTCTCCACGTCGATCGACTCGGGGTCTGCATACCACAAGTCTACAGATGTGCCGTAGGGGTATTGTAAGGCACCTGTATAGTCGGGCTCTTGGCGATATACCACAGCAGACTGCCTGTTCTTCACGCCGCTGAAATGCTCGCGACCAACATTGAGCGAGGCCGACAAGATGTCGCGTCGAGCTCGGTCAGGAGTTTTGCCGATCACAAAGGGGACGATGCTACGTCCTGTTCCGTCGCCGAGTCCCACGACGAGGTCGACCACCGTGCCGCGTTCTATTTGTTGGCCTGCATAGATGGTTTTGCCTTTGCTGCTCTGATCGATGACATTGTTCTTATAGGGATCGTCCACAAACTTCAGTTTACCCACCTGAAGGCCATTGTTGATGAGTTCGCTCACAGCCTGTCTCACCGTTAGTCCAGCCAGTTCTGGGAGAACGGCATCCTCGGGGGTATAGGCCGTAATGGTAAAGTACACCTTGCGACCCTTCTTAATCATAGTACCACCTTTAGGGGATTGGGTGAGAATCGTACCCCCTTCCTCTCCCGGCCTATATATGGAATCCACAATCACCACATCGAGTTCAATAGGATTGTCAGCCTGAAGATCACTAATATTACGGCCTATCATTTCCGGTAGTTCGTATTCTTCTCCCTGTCGAGCATAGATTCTAATAAACTGAAATACCAGTATCAGCAACACAATACTGATACCTAGCATTATCAAGAGATGAAGCACCCACGGGTGTTTTTTTAGGAATGATTCTTGTTTTCTTGTTGTCATAATGTTGGATTCCTATTGTAGTTAAACCAATTCGCCAAGCAAAGTAGCGGCAGTGCAGTCTTTAATCTTTACATTTCTATAGCTTCCTGGGGTAGCATCCAGACGGTCGAACACCACCACCTTGTTTTGGCTATTGCGGCCAAAAAGCTGCTTAGGGGAACGATGACTCTCGCCTTCCACCAATACCTCGTACTCTCTTCCAATCTCATGCGTGTTATTCTCCAGTGCTATTTTACCCTGAAGGGCGATAATCTCGTTCAGACGGCGCGTCTTTTCTTCATCTGCTATATCGTCCGGTAGATGCCGTGCAGCATAAGTGCCCTCGCGTTGTGAGTACTTGAACATATAAGCATAGTCGTATCGAACCGAGGAGAACAGGTCGAGCGTGGCCTGATGATCTTCCAATGTTTCTCCTGAGAAACCAGCAATCACATCAGTGGTGATGGAGCACTCGGGCAGTATTCTTCTTATGGCAGCCACCCTGTCGAGGTACCACTCAACAGTGTACTTTCTGTTCATCGCCTTAAGCATACGGTTGCTCCCGCTCTGTACTGGCAAATGGATGCACTTGCAAATGTTAGGATAGGAAGCCATGGCGTACAGAAGGTCGTCACTCAAATCCTTAGGGTGCGAAGTGGCGAAGCGGACACGTAGCAGAGGGCTGATGTCAGCCACCTTCATCATCAGCTGAGGGAAGGTGGTGTCGGGCCAAGTGTAGGAATTGACATTTTGTCCCAACAAGGTTACCTCACGGTATCCCTTTTCGAACAATGCAGTGGCTTCAGACACAATAGTGAGTGGGTTGCGGGAGCGTTCGCGGCCTCTAGTATATGGCACCACGCAATAGGAACAATAGTTCTGACATCCACGCATAATGCTGATATAGGCAGAAATGCCATTGCTAGCTAGGCGTACTGGCTCTATATCATCATACGTTTCGCTCGAACTCAACTCGACATCGGCAGCCTGCATGCCCTCTTTGACTTGTTGCAACAGGACCGGCAGGCGACGATAGGCATCGGGGCCACACACAAACGAGACATTATCCTCCTCTTCCATCAAGCGGCTCTGCAATCGCTCTGCCATGCAACCCAGTATTCCTATCCTCATCCGTCGCCTGTTCTGCTGTGCCCTCAGTTCACGTACCCTGTGCCGCACTCGTTGTTCGGCATTATCGCGTATGGCACAGGTATTTATCAGCACGTAGTCGGCCTCGTCGAGCGACTTGCCAATGGTGTATCCTGCCTCCGAAAGGATGGAAGCCACCACCTCGCTGTCCGCAAAATTCATCTGACATCCATACGTCTCTATATATATCGTTTCACTCATTATCATTGTCAATATAAAAATGCAAAAATACACAAAAAATAGGATATGGCGATTTTTTTTTATAACTAACCGGACCTATATGATTTACAGATAAAAATATTTTTTGCCACTTCATAAAATGTTCGTATCTTTGCACTTACTTTGTATACCCCATGGTACCTGCCAACATGCTGTATATCAAAGCAATAACACAACAAAAAGTTTAACCGTGCACGGCAGGAGCACACAAAAAAAACAACTAATCCATTATAATGGACTATAAAAATGTACAACCGCTAGCCGATTTCGACTGGGATGCAGTCGATGAGAAAGCTGGCAAAATCAAACAACAAGAGACAAGCGAGAAGAACGACGCCTACGAAAAAAGCTTCAATGCTTTCACCGAACAAGAAGTAATTAAAGGTGTCATCGTTGCCATCAACGAGCGCGAAGCCGTGGTCAATGTTGGAGCCAAGAGCGATGGTGTTATCCCCATCAACGAGATCCGCTACAACCCCGACCTGAAACCTGGCGACGAAATCGAAGTGTACGTCGAGAGCCAAGAAGACTCCAACGGCCAACTGATGCTTAGCCACAAGAAAGCTCGCATTCTGAAAAGCTGGGAGCGCGTCAACGAAGCCTACGACAACCAGGAAATCATCACCGGCTTTGTCAAGAGCCGCACCAAAGGTGGCTTGATTGTCAACGTGTTCGAGAACATCGAGGCCTTCCTTCCCGGCAGCCAAATCGATGTCAAGCCCATCCGCGACTACGACGTATATGTCGGCAAACAGATGGAATTCAAAGTTGTAAAGATCAACCACGAGTACAAGAATGTTGTGGTAAGCCACAAAGCCCTCATCGAGGACGAGATCGAAGCCCAGAAAGCCGAGATCATCAGCCATCTCGAAAAAGGCCAGGTGCTCGAAGGCGTCGTAAAGAACATTACCAGCTATGGTGTGTTCGTAGACCTGGGTGGTGTCGATGGTCTTATCCACATCACCGATCTGAGCTGGGGCCGCATCAGCCATCCCAACGAGGTGGTTCAGCTCGACCAGAAGATCAACGTTGTCATCCTCGACTTCGACGAGACCAAACGTCGCATCGCACTGGGTCTCAAGCAGCTCACTCCTCATCCCTGGGATGCTCTCGATCCTAACCTCAAAGAGGGCGACCACATCAAGGGCAAAGTCGTCGTCATTGCCGACTACGGTGCCTTCGTGGAAGTGCTTCCCGGTGTGGAAGGCTTGATCCACGTCAGCGAAATGAGCTGGAGCCAGCACCTGCGCAGTGCCCAAGACTTCTTGAAAGTGGGCGACGAAGTCGAAGCCGTCATCCTCAGCCTCGACCGCGAAAACCGCAAGATGAGCCTCGGCATCCGCCAGCTCATGCCCGACCCCTGGGCCGACATCACCGCCAAATATCCTGTGGGTAGCAAACACACTGCCACCGTCCGCAACTTCACCAACTTCGGCATCTTTGTCGAGCTGGAAGAAGGCGTCGATGGTCTCATCCACATCAGCGACCTCAGCTGGAGCAAGAAGGTGAAACACCCCGCCGAGTTCACCAAGATCGGCGAAAAGATCGATGTTGTTGTGCTCGAAGTCGATGCCGAAAACCGTCGTCTCAGCTTGGGCCACAAGCAACTCGAGGACAATCCTTGGGATGTATACGAAAGCCTCTTCACCGTCGGAAGCATCCATCAGGGCAAGATTGCTAACCTGAACGACAAGGGAGCTACCGTCATTCTGCCTTACGACGTTGAAGCATTTGCTCCTATGCGTCATTTGGAGAAAGCCGACAAGAGCAAACCCCACCAGGGCGAAACCCTCGACTTCAAGGTTATCGAATTCAACAAGGATAGCAAGAAAATCATTGTCAGCCACACTCGCACCTACCAAGAAAGCAGCGAGAACACTCGCAACGAGAGCGAAAACCGCGAGCGTGCCACCAAGAAAACCGTGAAGCAGATCAATGACAATCTTGAGAAAACCACCCTTGGCGACCTCGACATCTTCCAGAAACTGAAAGAGAACAAATAAACCTCATTTCAGCATTACACTCAAGAGGGTATCCCACATAATCGGATACCCTCTTTTATTATGTCGTATTGCAGCACCATCCGGTAACTTACTAATCATCAACCAATAATCCATTTTAACATTTATAAAGCACTCTATTTCAACACAAAGCCGCCCTTCCACCGTACTTCATCCGTACATGCACCGTACATGCACCGTAGATGCACCGTGACCGTACGGTTCGAAACCGCATCATTCACGTCGAATCTACCTCGTTGGGGAGGGGCATATTTTTTCTTACTCCGGTGACAACATTTTAGCATCATCATGTATCTTATTGTATAGATAATTATAAATTACCTCACACTATCAATAAGATTATAAAAGAAAAATATATGAAAAACAGAATTCTGCACTTGGCAACCTCTTGTATTGCACTGCTCTTACTTTTCCCTGTCGGCCTGCGCGCACAAGGCACATGGTCGCAAAGCACAGCCTGTCCAGGATGGAACAATCCCTCCAAATTCACCACAGGTTCGACTACATTCTTCTACTCCGGACGCAACGGATCGGCCAAAACAGAAACACCCAGTGCACTAACGGGCAAAATAGGCATCACCTGGTCGGGAAGCGTTATCGGTGCATCGTCGATGGGCACTGCCTCTTCCAATTCGTCGTATTGCTATGCATCCTATTACCCATCTGGCACACAGACCTCTATTTTCGCCATTATCGATTCAAGCACTAAAGTGAGTACTTTTGGAACGAACGAAGAGCCTCTGACCGATGGCAATCTGCCGTTTGTACCCACACAATTCAACACCAAAGACACATCAGGCCTATCTATCAACACCAACCTCAGCAAAAGCATCCGAATCGGCGATGCTTGTGGCGGTGGACAAGGCACAGGACTGTATTACAACATGAATGTCACAGCCGACAATGCCATGATGTTCATCTACTATGCCTGCGTCATCGAGGCTCCCGGCCATGGCGTTTCGGAGGATCCCGCCTTCATTATCCGTGTCATGAGGAAAGACGACGATGGCGAATGGAAACAGGTGAGCGACACGCTGGCCTATGTGGTCACCTCCACGCCTAAATCCAACGGCGGATCGGTGGTGATCGGCGAGGATGGATGGCACAAAGACAAATCGGGTACCTATTACTACAAAGACTGGGTGAAAGTATCGCTCAATCTATCGAACCTCATCTATTCCGATGTCCGCATCGAAGTGTTGATACGCGACTGTGTCTACACTGCGCACCTAGCCTATGCCTACCTCTGCGGCGAGTGTCGACCCATGCGAATCCAGGCTAGCGGATGTCCGCCAGGCATGTCGACCGATGTAACCACCCTTGCCGCCCCTCGCGGTCTGGACAACTATGTGTGGCATGCTTCGGAATTCGGCTATGCTCAAGACGCTCAGGACTTCAACCCAGGTGGCCCCAGTGCACACTTCACCTTCCGACAGCTCACCGATAGCATAGGTACCGAAGCCGATAGCGCCTACATCTACCACGTGAAGGCCGACGACTTCCATATCACCAAACACGGCCCTGCTGGGGCAGTAGTCGACATCGATTCGGTTGGCAACTGGCAGACCTTCCGCTGCACCATGACCTCCGCTCTCGACCCAAAGAAACCCTTCGAATCGCACCTCTACACCAACGTGCAGAACACCAAGCCCACCATGATGATCGACACACTGAGCATCTGTGGCGGCGAAGTGAAACTGACCAACTATAGCTATGTGCCAGGCGACGACAATATGGCCGACGTAGCACACACCAAATGGATGTTCTACAACAATCCGGCTTGCCTCGGTGCCAGCGACTCGACCTTAGAGGGCGAAAGCGTGACCGTGAAGTACGAGGACGGCAAGTTGAAGGGCGTGCGTGTCAGAACCGATGCCATCACCGGCGACACCAACGAGTGCTACTCCGAAGCCATCTACCCCATCCGCCCCCTGCCCAACCCCAAGGCACAGATGACCCTCTCGAAGGATGTGCTCTGCGACGACGACCAGACCACCATGGTGGATGTCACGGATGTGTCGGTGGCCAGACGCTGGATGTTCCGCGCTGCGGGCGAGGATAGCCCTATGGACCTCACAGACACTGTGTACAAACAAGGCGACGACAAAACATATACCCGCGGTTTCACACATGCCATCGAGCCCATCGAGATGACTGTCCGAAACGGACTCTTCTATCTCGACCCCTCCAACGGGGTGGACACCATCTGGTGCGAGAACACCGTGAGAGACTCCGTCTTCGTATTCCTGCATCCCGAGCTGGAAGTGCTGGGCGACACCATTGTCTGCAACGGCACGTTGACCGATGCCACGGTGAATGCCGTGGGTGTAGACGGATGCACCTACGAGTGGTCTACCACCCTCGGTAGCATCAGCGGCGACATACCTGCTGGCAACCATCTGGCCGTCTCTCCCTATGCTCAAGTGAGCACCTACTATGTGAAGGTGACAAGTCCTCAAGGGTGTGTGGCCTGGGACAGCATACACTGCTTCCTCGTGGTCCCCAAGCTCACTATGCAACCCTCCGACGGGCGCATCTGCCCGGGCGACGTGGTGACACTGACCGGATCGGAAGCCATGAGCTACACATGGTCTGCCTCGCCAGAAGACCCCTCGCTGGCCGGTCAAGACACCTTGGATGTGATCCACGTCACTCCGCAAGAGAACACTGTGTACACGCTGATAGGCCACGGCGGGTCGGGCGACAACCGATGCGATGCCTCTCCCCTCACGGCCACCGTGACGGTCTACCCCTACCCTGTCCCTAAAGTACACCTCGACCCAGGCATCGTGGACTCAGAGAATCCCACCATCACACTGCGCGACGACTCCCCCTACGCCACCTCCTCGATGTGGACCTTCCACGGTGGTGAGGAAATGGCAGGTCGCGAAGTAACACACACCTTCCAGGAAGCCACAGGCGTGGACTCCGTGATGGTCACACTCACCAATGCCAACGAACTCAACTGCCAGACCGTATATCCCTTCTACATACCCGTCAACCTCTTCACCGCATGGCTACCCAACCTCTTCACCCCGGGCTCCGAGGACGAGAACGGTGTGTTCCGACTCTACACCATCAACAACTACGACCACTTCCACATCTATATCTACAACCGCATGGGTGCCCTCGTCTTCGACTCGGACGACCCAGCCTTTGAATGGAATGGCACCTACAATGGTAAGCCACTGCCTCAGGGCACCTACATATATATGCTCCGCTACCGCAGACCCGGCACCTACACCATCAGCCAAATTCAGGGCAATGTAACGCTCGTAAGGTAAGCCAGAAGAAGATGAGGAGGTCACACACACTGCTTCTGCTGTTGTTGCTTTCCACCCCACTTTGCGGGCAAACCATCACCAACACAGAATGGCGGGAGGATATAAAGAGTGTGCAACTATATAAAGAAGGTGCGGAATTGGAGTTCCCAATACTGTATCTAAACAAACCCGAACGGCTACATCTGGAATTCGACATACTAAAGCCTGAAGCCGAGCAACTATACTGGACCATTCGTCATTGCGACAGACTGTGGAATCTCGATTCTTTGTCGCCTACTGAATTCATGACAGGATTAGCAGAAGGCATGGTCGACGAGTATGATTATTCGTTCAATACTCGCATGGATTATGTCCACTACAAGGCCGTTCTGCCCGATGCCTTCAGCGTATTCATCCACTCGGGAAATTATGTCATTTCAGTATTGGACGACAGTAGAAACACACTGGTCACACGACGTTTCCAGGTGACTGAACAAAGCCTCAAAACGAAAGCAAAGGTCACATTCCCCTACGACGGAATAGATCGAGAAAGGAAACAAGAGGTGGATGTATGGGTTGAGGCTAAGAACGTGAACAACGCCTGGATAAATATATATGTTCAGCAAAATGGCAGACTGGACTTGCGTCAAGAACTACAACACAGCGGGTACGAAAGAGAATGGATGTCCTATAGCAATCGCCTGAACAACATATTTTGGGCCGGGAATACTTTTAGATACTTCGACTGTAGCAATATGTACGCCACAATGTACAATGTGATGAAGGTTGAAGAATACGGAGGCTTAATGTATGTCATTCTCCGCCCGGAAGAGAATCGCTCAAGAAAACAGTTTATCCAGGACGCATCGTTGAATGGAGGGTGGAAAACCAATGTATGGGATCGCAACAATCCCAAACAGGAAGCTGACTATGTGTGGGTGGTGTTCAGCCTGCCAATGGAGCAGCCTTTGCTGGATGGAAGTATTCACATAGTTGGAGAAATCACCAATTGGCACATCGACGACGTGAGCAGAATGGAATATAATAAGGAAAAGCGTGCCTATATTAAGATGATGCTCTTGAAACAGGGCTATTATAGCTACCAACTACTTGTCGATCGGAAACAGTCAAAAACAGCAGGACTGGAAGGCGACCATTGGGAAAGCCATAACAAGTACAAAGTGGAGGTATATCAGCATGCCCCGAACGATATAGCAGACAGATTGCTCCATACCTCTACAATACAGCCATAGAGCTCCCACAGAAGGTCTTTCAACGGACAGTAATCTTGATTGAAGATGTCGAGTTGGCATCGATACAGAAGCGATTGTCGAGACGTAGGCCAACGACCCATATAATTCTGTCTAATGAATCCACAAGTACTTCTACTTTCTTTTTCTCTAGTAGAATTAGCTTTTGGTCCTTAAGGAAGTCGCTTACCAGTTTGGCCTGATTCATTCCAAATGGGTAGAATCGGTCTCCGGCGTTCCATGTACGGGTTTTTAGAGGTAGCGATACCTTTGACTCATCAATGATAATTTCGTTGGCAGGGAGCCTTTTAAGTAGCTCGACAGAGGGTATGCCATCCATACTGTCGATACGAATCGTCAGCTTTGGAGCAGCGTCATCTCGCTCGCCAATATACAGTATATCCTGATTGAATGTAGCCTCATGGGTTGCCGAAATAAACAAAGCACCACTGCGATGGGGTTTTCTTAGAAGGTCGCAAACTGTACTAAAGTCAAATCCGTATGGACGCAATAGTTCGTAAAGGAGTGTTTCGGGTTCACAGTACTGCTCAATACGGTCAATCTGAAGTGCAAGATATTCGTGCATATTCCCTATCACTCGACTTTGATATGTAGAGAACAGTCTTGTCTTCAAGTTATTGATATACTCAGAATATAGGTGTTCTGTCGCAAGGAAACGTTCGATATTGGATTGCATAACCGATCGAAACGTTGGGAACTCATCTTTCAGGATAGGAAAAACTCTTAATCTAAGGATATTGCGGCGTGCATTTAACTCATCATTTGTACTGTCTTCCACAAATTGCAGCGAGTTCTTTGAGACGAAAGTATCAATCTCGTCTCTCGAGAAGCTCAACAAAGGTCTTACAACTCGAAGATTGCCATGTCGAAAATGCATTTCAGAAATAGGGAGGATACCATGCATTCCTTGAAGACCTGTGCCACGAAGTAAATTGAGAAAGACGGTCTCAATTGAATCATCAAGATGATGTGCAGTCACCAAACATGAATAGTAATGAGTAGAACACAACTCAGCAAACCACTCATAGCGAAGATGTCGGGCAGCCTCTTCGATACTTTCGCCATGTGTCTTTGCATAGGCTGTCGTATCAAAGCTGACTGTATGACACATAACAGACAGGCTGTTTGCCAAGTTGTAGACAAAGGCTTCATCTCTATCGCTCTCCTCTCCCCGAAGTTTGAAATTGCAATGAGCAATGGCAAAAGGATTTCCCAGCATCTTCATTAGATGAACCAGTGCAACAGAGTCGCGCCCCCCACTAACAGCAAGCAGCACCTCTTGTTCTGGAGAAAAGAGGTGCTGCTCCTTGATATTTCTTAAGAATTGCTGAAACATCACTTAAGAATCATCTTCTTAATTTGTCGTATTCCATTCACTTCAATGCCATAATAATAGATGCCGCTTGGATAACCTATCATATCTAACAAGAATACATGGTCGCCTTGTGGGAAGAATTTCTGGGTATTTAGGACATATCGCCCAAGAGTATTCATAACGACAATCTTAACATCAGATGCTTCCGCCAAAGAGAATGGAACCATGGTTTGTCCTGTAAATGGATTGGGATAGTTTTGTCCAAGTGAGAACAATGCTTCCGCAACTTCTTCTATACCATCTACATAATTAACCAACTCCACGATAGAGGTTTGTTCATTTGTATGATTGGTATCCCCATTGATGGCATCGACAAATCCTTCGCCTTCGTATATACGTTGAGGTGATTTCGGCACACGGTCGAAGAACAAGAGGTGCATTGTTTGTCCAGGCAAAACGGACTCTGGTGTCGCCTGACTCATAATACTGTCCCCATTGATTACAGCATGCATTCTGATCATCTGTTTGGACAATGGAGCCTGTCCCACATTTTTGATTTGCATAAAGACGCGACATGTGCTTGCAGAATTCTCTTCAACAACCAGTTTTATCACTTCAATATCCGGTACTGCAGTGATGATAGTGCTCGTCGTGTCATTAGACGGGTCGTTATCATCATTTATCATTACAAAGGCAATAATAGAATCGTATGGTTTAGGTCTATCCAGTAATACATAGTCGAAGGAGTGGGTACCTGTACTCAACGCCTTAATGGGCTCAGCTTGCTTAAAGGTCTCAATAATAGTAGTCGAAGTATCTCCATCTATCATATAACCTAACTTAAAGTTGTTGGCTGCCACTGTACCTTTGTTTTCGATCGTGACTACAACCCTCACTTCTCCAACATGTGAGCGGTCTAAGATAATGCCTGTGGCAGCAAGGTCGACAACTGACATTTGACCTTGAATACGCTTGGTTACCGTATCATTATACTCGTAAGTATGGACCGAGTCGCTGTTTATCTTCACATAACACTTAATACTGTTTGTACCCAAGGAAGGTGTCATGCACTGTTTGTACGTGTAGTTGTAGTACTCTAAAGATGACAATGGACGGCCAAGCACAGAATCGAAATTAACAATCTCTTCAGTAAACAGCACATCATTCACAAAATAACCCGTTCGAACTTCATGAATATCATTAAATCCGAAATTATGAATTCGCAAGGTCACAAGCACAGTTGAGTCGCCTGCCACCACTTTTTCTAGGGGCGCAAGTATCGAATCAGCACTAATATCATCGTCCAAGGGCATAATAGGCACCATTTTCGCCGTGGTGTCATTGTCTTTATATTTATCATTGTCAATGATTGTGAAAGCAGTCATTGAGAAGACTTCCGGGAAGTCACTAGTGACAATAAACGGATTTGAACAAGATATTTCGGCTGACATATCTGGAGGAATAACAGCAGACACATCAGATATTTTTGCTAGAGGTGAACCATAGTATGTGTATCCTACCTTGAAGTTGCGTAGCGTATCTGTTCCGAAGTTCTTCACTATTAATTTGGGATAGACTTCATTTCCATATCGTGGTGATTCCGGATAACTGATGGCTACCACACCTCCATCTTGTGCAATTCGTGCTCTGATTACTTCAAAATCATCAACCGCACAGCCTTCTCCAAACGCAGCACCACTGTTTGAACCTATTGGGGTAGTGTATACAAATCGTATCTGGAAACGGTCTGAATTGAAGTTACCCGCAGGTCCGTTTGTACCCGTCGTGCTTAACACGTATGATGCATATCCATCTCCTGAAGGTGAAGTACCTGTAAATGCATGGTTTTCTTCGTCATTATACCATGTAAGTACAGAGTCTCTATCCAGTTTTTGCCACTGATTAAGATAGTTATATATTTCTACATGCACAGTAGAACCACCTGTTATATTACGCAGCATGCGGAATCTGATAGTATCCGACAAAGTTTGAGACAAATCTATAACTGGGCTATATAAATAACTGACATTACCTCGACGTCCAGTTACAACTGTATTATTCAAATCAGTCACCCATGCATTATTACCAGAATAAACAGTATTAATACGAGTCTTGTTTGGCTTTCCAAGTTGCCAATAGTTATAGTCATATTCTGTTTTACCTTGTGGAGCATACCAATAATCCAAACTCTCAAAATCGTCCTTATATGTAAGGGTAATCTCCGGGAATTTGTGGTATTCAAAATTCAATGTATCGTTATTTCGTTTTAAATCTCCATTCAAATTATGCCAAACACTAAACATGGTATTACCGACGGCAAATACTCGGCCAGGTAGTTTAACAACAGTACTTTGTCCTGATGCCAATGGTCCAACCCAATGGTAAACTCCTATTCCTGTCGAATCATAACCCACAGTATCATAATAGACAGTACTATCTGTTACTATTGTATCAATGATTGGAGCGCCATTATAATGGAAGTCCTTATCAAAGAATTTATAGAAGATTGTCACACTGTCTATCACATTCTTTCCACGATTGTCCATACGGAAAGCAACCGAAACCGAATCATCAGTATAAACCAAAGGACTACGAGGTGAAGCTAGCTGTGTAAATGCCAAATCCTTTGAAAGTGCATCTGCATCAACAAAAAGCATGAAATCAATTATATGGCCTTCCACAGAAGAAGAATCAATTCCCATTACCTTTACGCGCATACGCATGTGTCCCAATTCTGCGTTCATAGGAATTGTTATTGCTGAACGGAAAACCGAGTCACTATAGAATGGTACATCGACTATAACATTTTCAACACATGGGCTCGAAAGATCATTAAAATATCCATCTCTATTATAGTCAATCGAAATACTAGCACGGCACTTTACCCTTGGTGCATTTGCAGTAACAGTAGAGACCTCTAGTAAAACTGAATCCGTCATGCCTCGACGTACGTGAAGTGTTGGATAATCTATGTTTGTATATTCAGCAAGATTGGTATAGTCTCGGTCCAATGCTGGCATTTCTAAATCTATATCACTAAATGAGAAACGAGTAATATCAAACCTTGTCGTTTTATCTGTGGACGGATGTTCACTAAAATTATTATAACGATCTTGTGCGTAGGTAGAGAATGTGTATGCTGTACGAAGTGTATCGTTTTTACGGCTTCCATCATTAGTCAAGTCCGTATAAACATTCAGATTGAAATTCTGTGCAACGGTTGGATCTGGCAAATCTAACAATGTACTGAAAGTATAATCCACAGTCTGTCCCGCTCCAACCGAAGGTATATATTCTGTCACAGTCTGAATTGTGGTTCCATTTTTCTTCAATTCATATGTGACAGGAATAGTCCCCTGTGCAGATGTACCATAGTTCGACACTTTTATTCGAACAGTATCGTTTTCCATATATACCCGCTTTCCAGTTGGTGTTATCACTGACTCCATTGCCATATCTCGAGCTATGCGTGAAGCCACCTTAACCTTGAATTGAGAATACTCACTAGTACATTTCTTTGAACTAATGCAATTAAGATAGTATACTGAATCATTAAAATACTGTGGTGTTGGTGACCATATTGTCGAGGGAGTATATTGAGCAGGTTTATGGAATGGATTCTGGGTTGTATCTCTATACCAACGAATAGGAAGCGAATTCTCTTGTTCTGCAGTCAATGATCCCCACGTTCCGTATGAGAATGTGGTATCATGTCCTTTGGGAGCTGTCGGAGTGAAATATGAGTCCTTAACAGCACTTCCCGATCCCGAAGTCGTATCATTGTTTACCAATATATCGTTTCGGTACTTACACCATCCTACCACTTTTACAGATATATCAATTGCAGTATCTGTTGGATATAGGTTTGCATTTGTTGAGAAATTCAACTCAAGAGAAGAACCAGATGCTAATGCAGAAGAAAGTGTAACTTCTTCTTCAACAGTATCCGGCAGAGTAGATATAACAACGCTCTTGGGAGATGAAACCTCTGCGTGATATCCTATTGTTAACTTGGATCCGCTTGGGATTGCCTTCACTCCTTCATTCTTTATTTCCAGCGTTATGGGTACCTTCTTTAGATTACATCCACCATCAAACTTTACTTTCTTTGCCGCGACATTATAGGCTGGGCTTAAATATACTGGGGCATTATTTGTATCATTATCGTTGATTGTATCCAAAGATGATTCGACCACTACATTAACCTTCTGATAGTACAGAATTCCAACCTTTGTAGGCATCATGAGCGTGTCTGTTTTTACCTGCATAGGTGAAAAAGTGCCGATGTTTTTACTTATCGAACGAGTCTCTTCCTCATATCCTTCTACATATGCATACCATACCACACCTGTCTCCGTCATCATACCATTATTGCATATTGTGGCAATTACACGTACAGAGTCCGTTTCAATATTATATGGGGAATTAACATTAGAAGGAAGTTTCGGCTCGATAACTCTAATTATAGCCATATCATGCATTGCACGAGACATCTCCTGTGCACCTATTGTAGGAGCCGGCATTTGTTGACGCATATTTCCGTCTATATCATCGAAGACCTCAGCATTATATTGACCTTTCTCTACAAAATTTGATTTCAAAAGATGCAAATCCTCATTAGAAACAAAGAACGGTTCTTCCTCTAATGAGTTACCATCATCTGCATTTTCTACTTGAAGTTCTGATAAAGATGTAATTTCCGTATTGCTCCATGCATATTTCTTTTCAGCGAGAGTATAGTATGCATTAAAGTTCGACGAGACTACAGTGCCCTTTTCTGAAACATAGTAAGCATATCCATAACTAGTATTTGAAAAGATATTGTTCATCACTTGAAGGTGATCCACAGATGGACCAGCATAAAACGAGTATGATGCAGCGTTGGCATTAGCATTTTTTGCACTAGTAGTGTACACCTGTACAGTATTGAAAAAGACATTCACATAACTACTTATCGAATCAACCCAAATGCCCGCTGCTCGAGACGGCGTTAATCCATTTGTATTGGTTCCATATGTACTTATCATATTATTCGCAATATATGCTGGATTAAGCATAGTTGAGGATACCCTCTCAACATGTATTCCTCGTTTTGCAGTGTTATTCTCATCTATTAGATTGATTGTATTCTTTACTATTCTTACAGAGTCTTTCGTACTTGCAACGAATATTCCTATTAGTCCTCTTGCATTGGCTGCAGTGCCATTCCCAGAATTGCCAGATTTTAAGATATTTTGAGATAAATTTAATCTCTCCACACCACATAATCTTATTCCACCTCTTGCAAAATCCAACATTTGATTCTTCTGAATTGTAATAGCACTGTTCCCTGCACTTTCCGATCCACAATTGATTGAATATCCCCCGCTATCCATCTCCGAATTCAAAACCCTTAAATTGTTCACATCCCTGCGAACCACTATGCATGATGCGGCTGTATCTGTAATATTTCCCATAACGGTCAAAGTACAGCTATCGATGGTAACGTCACTTGTTTTATTCAAGACGACCACATTACCTTTTGTCTTTTTGTTTTCCGGGATAGACAACATGTGCATATTTTTCAATATCACATGAGAGGCCCCATCGATCAGAAGAACATAATTATCTAGTTCATTTGGAGTTGCCATTATCTGTGATCCTACTTGCCCCATAATGGTCAACGTGTTGGACGCAGAAGATCCATAGAAATCATGAATAGCAACAGCTTCATTATACTCACCTTGATGAACATTGAACGTTACAGCACCATTTAAACCAACTTCATTAAGCTTATCCACAGCTTCTTTTAGTGAAATATAATCTCCAGACCCATCGCTATTAATAGAATACTCTCCCCCACAGAATCTTACAATTACATTTCCGCATAATGTGTCATTGCTTGTGATGCTATCTGCATCTACATTAACAATCACCTTGACAGAATGTATTCCCGGAGTTAACGGACGGTCAAATAAAACAGAATTCTTTACGTCACCATGTGAATATGTATCAGTCAAAACAGTAGAGTCTACTTCCATACCGTCTATTTCATAATATAACTTAACCTCGGATATAGTTTCCAGGCCTTGATTACATATCTCAATCGGTAAAGAAACATTTTCACACGAGCTAAATCGAAGTGTATCAAAACCCTGTGGCCATGCAATAGACACATCAACATTAGGAATTCCCTCCACCACAACATTATATGGTGATGTATATCCAAGGCATCCAAAGGCAACATTCCTAAATTGAACAACTGGAATATAGTTGGCCTTTGTACCTGCTGAAGTAAACTCAAATGTGGAGGGCAACAATGCTGCATTACTATTTTTATATAAAGCAGAATTATTCTTAACTCTCCAGTACGACTTCACACCGCCAGTATTGGTTTTTTCCAATTCATAAGATACTTGTACCAAAAGTGACGATTCACCATCCCATAGAACGGGTTTATCAAAATCATGACTAATCCAAATGGGTGTATTTTCATTCTTAACGACAAGAGTGTCTCTAAAGAACACGGTTTTCGTCGTAGGAATCCATGAAGAAACGGTTTCGAAAAGTGTATCTGGCACCTGTGCGATAGCAATTGTATAGTTCAAATAATTTATTTCTGTCAGAGAATTAGGCATCGTGACAGCACTGAATGCCATACTGAGTATTTCTCCTTTTCGGAGTCCATACGAAGCAAGGTCACTCGCCGTATACAAATATTGCTGCTTATTATATTTATTAATCGTCTGATATGGGCCAGGGAAACCATTACTTGAATTCGTTTCCACAGTATCTCCAACCAACACATTCATACTATCCATTACCATGTATCCAACACCACATGTACCATCTAAATAGATTCGTTCTGTGATATGAATGTTCCCTGTGTCTATTGCATCCATATTATAATCGTACCATACAGGGACGACTCCACTTGGCACGTCAATGGAAATTGTATCCTGTGTTGCATATTGAACATACCGTGTAAATGTAGTATCAGGTGCTTTGGGTGTATACAGACTCAGTATCTGCGATTTATTGGTATCATTAATTCTCATTGGATCTTCTTCAATAGCAGATACCCAAACCTTTACTGTCACCAAAGAATCTTTGTCAAAAGCTAAATTTGGTGTATTAACAAAAGTGTACAATGTATCAGACAATCCAACGATTGGCGATGTTAAGGTTTCCGAAATTGTATCATTTCCTATTGTATAATTCAACTTTACATTCGACACATTTTCCACCCCATAGTTTCGAACCTTTACTGAGATAATTTCATCTGACAATCCGCATCCTCCATCCGGTACGATAGGTTCTCCCACTTCAAGTTCAACCGTTGGTGGATCTATAACCGTAATCTTCTGAACAGACACTTCTCCTTCACAGTTTCCATTCTCAAATCTAATCCACTCTTTATTTGTTGTACCAATAGACATCGGTATATCTGAAGAAAGGTTCCAGTCATTAATAGTTCCTGAGAATCCAGTACGGACAACACCGGCAACATTTCCCTCAAACGATATAGATTCACCATTCCATACATAATTAGGAACATTCAAGGATGTCCAACTAGTGGCAAGTTCAGAGTTAGCCACATCATTAAAAGGAATAGCATCCTCAACGACACCTCCTCGTTTATATATAAAGCCAATGTGTGGTTTTATTGGGAGAGAACCCGAGAATGTTATTCCATTCTTTATTGTCCAATTAGTATCAGTCGTAGCTGCTTTTACATATTGAATAACAAGCGAACGTCCTGGTTGAATTATCAAATCATCAGTAAATACATAAATCTTATTGTTAAATGCGGTCGTTGTGGCAACCATTATCAAACTATCACCTTTGAGATTTGCTGGATAGTCACCGACATTTGTAATTTGAATGGCAACTTTTCTTAATCCATCCATCCAATATGGCATTGGAGAGGTCAGTCCTAAAGCATTAGAAGTTTGAACAAGTTCAACTTGTGTAAATCTTACCATTGGCATGTCACGTCGCTGTTTCACGTAAAATGCCGTGTCATTACGTATCTCTCCGGTAATCAAAGTATCACCTATATAGAACGGTTCTATTGAGTTAGAATCAATATACCAATAAATTTGCGAACGGCGCTTTGGAGCACTGCTGTTCTCATACACACTCCACATATTGATTCCTTGTGGTACAATAGTATCTTTGGTAGCATATTCTATCACATGGTGAGTGCTGTCTGGTGCCGAGGCGTGATAACGGCTCACCACTCGGAAATCAGTAGTGTCGTTTGTATTGTTTAAATCTGCATCAAATGATGTCCATGCATGAACCACATAATGTGAATCCATTGTACCATTTGATGGCATCTGTACATAATGTCCAGTGTAGATAGCAACCGTATCTTCTGCCGGAATCATGGTAGAAACCTCATAACTCTCCTCTGACTTGCCATTAATTGTCCATGATATAGACACTTTCACAGTAGTATCAGCAGGGAGTGAACTCACACCATTGTTTTGTAAAATAAATACCATTTCGGCCTGTTCTGGCATATAGCAATTATCAACGGGGTTGAGTAGTGCCGTTAGTTCAAAGTCAAATGGTAATGCTGAGAATTCAAAAGCACCAGGGCATGTCGTTTCTGTTCCGCGCTCATTACCAAACATATCAATCAATACCTCATCCAAAGGCACACCTTTGTCTTTCATTTGGCGATTGAAAGTACGCAAATCAACCAAACTTGCATTTAAAAAATTCGGTGCCACAGAAAGCGATGTGGTGTCCTCTGAAACAGCGTATTTTTTCCAGTCCTCAATCGTATTATACGAAGCACCATTATAACGATTCAGAACAGTTCCACCTGAATAATAGACATTGTGGCCCAACGTATTAGTGGTCACAGTACCCGGAGTATATCCTAAAGCATAGTTTGTCGAGTCCATTGAGGCCACAACATTATTAATAAAACGGCAGTAATTTACATTGCTACCAAAACTAATTGCAGGCACATTCAATCGCATGTACGCAGTCAGTTTTGTTGAATTATATACAAAATCAGTATACGTTGCATTGATGATGCTAACCAAACTATTCATTTGGGCTGAATTACCATCATCATCTCCAACCATCATATTGTTGGCAATTATTATATGGTTATCTGCAGTACCTTTTGCAGAGCTAACCGTCAAGGCACCGGCCCCGTGTGTAGTGTACATTTTGTTGCGTTGAATACTGATATTACCATCAATACTGTTCACAAGGAGGACACTAGATGCATTGGTTGAGACATTATACATTTCGTTCTCTTCCACATATACATCAGTCATATTTTCAACACGGACAGCATTCTCGTTTTGGTCACGGAATAGACAATTCTTAACGTATGCGTTTTTTGAATGATTCAAACTGCTTTCACCATTGATACTCACGCCCATACGACCACCAATGAAAGTACACTTATCAACATATAGGTTTTGTGCCGTATAGTTGTCAATCATAGCAGCGATACGCATTGCACCTGCTGGATTATCTACACTATCGATAAACGAGCAACCTTCGAATGTACAATTAACACTTGTTGAACTCATCTTGACCATATTGTCAAGCAAACCACCACGACGAACGAAATTCAAATTCCTAAACTTCATATTTGCAACCGACTCTATATTCACAATAGACCCGTTCGCTGTGCTTTCATCGGAATACAAAGTTGCATGAATACTATCCATCGACTCAAAGACGATGTAGTGATCCTCCGAAAGGCCTGTCACCGATGGCATAACAAACGGAGGATAGTTTCCTGGTGATAATCTGACGATTAGACTATCATCTATACCACATCGGCTTAATGAGAATAGGAATTCTTCTATGTCGTTAAAGTGAGGATTACTACCACCAATGTTTTTCACCCCGTTCATCGGTCCATCACACACGATAAACTCACTGAACATTGTGTCATTAAATGGTTCATGGTCTCTAATATTCACCCCATTCGCCTTTACAGAATCCTCTACCCAGACAGTTAACTTATGAAATCCTGCTGGTATATCGATACCTGAAGCGATATCGAACGATGTGCTGGACAATCCATTCAGAGTCTTGAGATAATCTGAATGCCCAAAGATTGTGTCATCAATCATATAGGACACTCTTACACTGTCGAATGAATTTGCTCCAAAGTTATTCAGCTTCACTCTCACCAGACCAACGCTCTTTTCCATAGCCACATAGTAGTTGGGGGTAGTCAGTTCACTAATACCTGCATCATAGTACAAGGGCTGATTTTGCTCCTCATAGAAAATAATAACAGGACGTTCTTCGTGGGTATTCGACGCATTTTCACTAATAAAATCACTCGAAGTAAATGCATTGCTACCCATTGCAGCATCATGTCCCGTCGTAAAGCTCGAGTAGTTGTTCTTCTGTGCCGGAATCATTCGCAGGCCGAGTCCTTTGTGATCCGTGTCGTCGTCATACCATACCTGCATCATGATATTCTTACCTGCATAGAAAAATGTATCCTGCAAATCTATAGTGAAGGTATCATCGACATTTAGTATCGGCAATGTGTAACTATCGTTATACACTACAGTCATGTCCGAATTGTCAAAATAGTAGCTACCCGCATCGTCGTCGCCAGAAATATACGTCGTGGGGACATTCTTCATTCGGATTTGGAAGTTTTTACGAGTATCTGTTGCTGTGGTGGCTGCTGCCGATACAAACTTCAATTTCGTTATAGAGCCAACCCCATATCCAGCACCTGCCAATAATGCTGAATCGTATACAAATTGGCATCGATGGTCAGATTCGCTTGAAAAGATAAATCCACTATATGATTTAGTTCCATCGAACCCTTCTCCCTTTACTCCAAGCTGGTTTATGCCGCGCACATAGTGATAATCGCACCATGAATTGATGGCAGGAGGGAATGTGGCTGTATTTTCATTTCCAGTTGCATCACGCACCACACAGTAGAAAGACATGGCCGTATCATAGCCAAAGAATGGAATGAATGCCCCGTATCTCGTACCTGAAATATGATCCATGATAACCTTGTTCACCGAGGGATCACTTCCAACCTTATAGCATAGATAGACCGAATCCGGATTGATACCAGCGGAAACCACTGTAGTGGCATCCAGTTGCACCCTTGCTCCACGGCTATTGGCATAAGCCTCAGCATGAGGATATAGCCACATTTTTATCTTTGGATTGATCATTTGTTCCGCACTTGAGCTAACACGAATATTATCAATCCACCAAGCACAATTCAATGTATCCAAAGGTGTGGTCAATGTGCGTTTTTTTAGAACGAACTTAATCTGCAACTTACGGTCCGATGCAGCCAACGTCGCCGGAAGCATATTGTTCAGATTGAAACGTTCGTGCTTCCACATTTCGTTACTAGCATCTCCTCCATTCTTCCATGCATCAAGGTACGAGTTCTCATTGAAACAACCTGTCGAGCTAAACTGTGAACTTGCCGTATAATCCTGCAGATCGTACTCTTGACCGGAGAGTTTTGTCCATGATGTCTGGTTTGTACGCTTCCAATAAATCGTACCCATGTTAATATCCAGCGAACCATTTGTCTTAACTAGGCAAATATGATCAAATTCGAGTGCGATGTATTTCAGCGTCAAATCCTTGGTAAAATCCATGGTATCGAACACTATTTCGACATCCTGGTCCGATTGCTGAACAAGCTTCAATGCCCGACTACCACTCATCACAATCGACGATGACATACGAACACCATCGGTAGAATTACCACTGTATTTCACCGTCTCGTCCGATTCAAAGCCTTGATAGAGCATCTGGCTAATCTGTGCACGAACACCAAGACTCAAAAATGCAAAAATTGCACCTAGAAGCAAATACTTAGTTTTCATATAAGCAATTTATATTTTTCTATTTTTCAATCTATTATAATATCATTTATGGACATAATACACCCTTTTGGGTATTATTTTCCAAATACAAAGATACATAAAAAAAAAGGATTGTTGCTAATTATTATATTAAAAAAAACAAAAAAAAACATTTCTGCAAGAATGTGAGCATCTTACAGAAATAATTTTAAGTAAAAATAATTACTTATAAAAACAAAAGAGACTATCAGCCTCTTTGCTGTTCCAAAGCCTCGTACATCAACACTCCTGCCGCCACACTCACATTGAGCGAAGCCACATGCCCTACCATTGGCAGACACACTCGCTTATCGCTCATTTTCAACAAATCCTGACTAATACCACTTTCCTCATTCCCCATTATCAGAAGAGTAGGTCTCTTGAAGTCCACTTCTCGATAATGAGTTGCTCCCTTTTCGGTCGCTGCAACAATTTGATATCCGTACTGTTTAGCTAGATTCACTACGGTTTTTAGATTCTGTTCCCTGCATACAGGCAATCTAAGCAAAGCTCCACTGCTTGTCTTAACGGCATCGTCGTTCATTGCGGCACTACCGTGGTCGGGAACTATCAAGGCCTTCACACCCGTACATTCCGCCGTACGAGCAATAGCACCCATATTACGTACATCAGTTATATGATCCAACATCACCACCAACGACTTGTCGTCCAGTTCCTCGACCATATCCATAAAACTACAGTATTTCACCGCAGCAATCAAAGCCACCACCCCTTGGTGGGTCCCAGTGGTCATCTTGTTCAGTTTTTCCACCGGCACGTATTGGCATGGGACACTTTTTTCTCTCAACTTTGCTCGCAATTCTGTTAGTAGCGACCCATTCAATCCGTTTTGCAGCAGTACACGTTCCACCTGGATATTCCCATCCAGTGCCTCGATCACCGGACGCATACCATAAATCACCTGTTGTTTATTCTGTGTTCTTTCCATCTTTTATTGTTATTTTTCTATCCGCCATTTCCGCCAACAATTCGTTATGTGTGACTATTACAAAGGTTTGACCCATCTCGTCCCTTAGTCGGAAAAATAGCTCGTGCAGCTCTTTTGCATGCTGTGAATCTAAATTGCCCGATGGCTCGTCAGCCAATACAACCATCGGGCTGTTAATCAATGCACGAGCCACTGCCACCCGCTGTTGTTCACCACCACTCAATGCGGATGGCTTGTGGTGGAATCTATCCGCTAGTCCTAGATGTTCAAGCATTTCCATGGCACGATTTCTTGCAGTTTTTTCCCTATCGCCTCTAATAAGGGCAGGTATCATCACATTCTCCACTGCTGTAAACTCCGGCAACAGATGATGTGACTGGAATACGAATCCAATTTGTCGGTTACGAAATGCCGCCAGTTCTTTCTCTTTAAGGGTCGTAACGTCCAAATCATCGTATTTCAACACTCCGCTATCAGCACGGTCAAGCGTTCCCATAATCTGCAGTAAAGTGGTTTTACCTGCTCCGCTTGCACCGACGATGGAGACGATCTCACCCTTATCGATAGTCAGGTTGATGTCTCTCAACACATGCAGTTGCCCATAGCTTTTATTTATACCTATTACATGTATCATATTTCCACACCGTTCAAGAATATACGATCCACATTGTTTTCTCCATAGGCATATGGCATATATTCGTAGCTGGGAATGGGTTTGGTGATATAGAAGTTGGCACGTTTTCCAACGGCGATGGTACCGAGTTCGCCGCTTACCCCCATGGCGTAGGCAGTGTTGAGTGTGGTAGCATTCAGCGCCTCCTCAGGTGTGAGTCGGTAACGAATACACGCCATTGAGAGAACAAGCTGCATATTGCCCGATGGCGAAGTGCCTGGATTGTAGTCGGAAGCCATAGCCACTGGCAGTCCAGCCTCTATCATTCCACGTGCCGGCGAAAGTGGCAGATTGAGGAAGAAGGCACAGCCAGGGAGGATGGTGGGCATAGTGTCGGTACCCTTTAGGCACTCGATTTCGGCATCGCCCATCTGCTCCAGGTGATCCACCGAAATAGCATTGTATTTCACACCCACCTGCACGCCGCCCGAGATAGCCATCTCATTGGCGTGGATTTTAGGTCGCATACCGTGCTTGATACCTGCTTCAAGAATACGGGCGGTGTCATCGACAGTGAAGAAACCCTGGTCGCAGAACACGTCGATAAAATCAGCCAGACCCTCGTCGGCCACCCGCGGTATCATTTCGTTGATAACCAAATCAACATAGTCTTCCTGATGTCCTCTATACTCCATCGGTATTCCATGGGCTCCGAGGAAGTTGGACTTAATGGTCAGGGGTGAATTCTCCTTCAGGCGGCGTATCACACGTAATAGCTTCAGTTCACTCTCGGTGGAGAGGCCGTAGCCGCTCTTTATCTCAATAGCACCCGTACCGAGGCGCATCACCCCCTCGAGGCGTTGCCATGCCATATCATACAGTTCTTCCTCCGATGCAGCAGCCGTCGCCTTGGCCGAGTTGAGAATGCCTCCTCCTCTCTTGGCGATTTCTTCATAGCTGAGACCGCGAATTTTATCGACAAACTCATGCTCACGCGAGTTGGCGTAGACCAGGTGCGTATGCGAGTCGCAGAACGTGGGAAAGACGAGCCGTCCCGTGGCATCTACTTCCTTCTCCACCTTCCATTTTTCACTTTTCTCATTCCACTCGCACATTTGCCCGAAGGCCTTTATCTTGCCGTCCTCCACAAGGAGGTAGGCATCCTTAATGGTCTCCATCTGTGCCATCTCCTGGCCCTGGGTGCGAAGTTTCTGTCGACCAGTCTCCACCTGCACCAGTTCCTTGATATTCTTGATAAGTGTCTGCATATCTTTACAACAATTTTGCTGCAAAAATACGACAAATATTTTATATGGCAAAATATTTATTTTACCATGCTCGCCATTTGCTGCAATTCCTCCACAGTGAAGCTGCGGAAGAAATAACGGTATCCAATGTCGAAAGGTACGTCAGGCATCACTCCATGTAGACCAGTGGTGCCAAAGTAGCGCCTCGTATTTGTCTGAAACATATAAGGCGAGCTTGGAATTTGGCAAGCGGCAGCCGTTGAGTCTGATATAGGTGGAAGTGAGACCACCGGTTTCTTCGCCGAAGAATGTGCCCAGCCGGTACTGTTTGGCGATGTTGGCCAACGAGATGGCGGCGGAAGCGACACTCGCCAGGCTTGTCGGGCGGTCCACGCTCGGTATCCCATATAGTCGCCGAAGACTACCGTGTCGAGCAGCCTACTGAAATGACAAAGAAGCGCGAAGCAGAAAGCATCGTTGCCACCACCATTATGAGAGATGTCGACAAAAAAGTGTTAACTGTAACTTCACTATCTGACTGTGGTGCCGTCGTGACTCCAGCGCTTGCCTGCCAAAGTATCGGGTATACCCTCTGTGCGCAGCAGGTGCACTTGATAGTAGAGGTACTCCTCGAGATTTTCGTCATACTCGCACGGGAACTGGGCACATACGGTCTCGTCGTCGATCTGCGACAGTATGCCGTTGTATCGTGCCAATGCCTCACGGTCGGCAGCAGCGGTCGTTCCGTCAACGGTGAACATCCTCACATCGTCGGCAAAGAAACCGGCAATATAATCCATATCGGCCTTGCCCCACGACATGTCGTCGGTAGCGATTGTGTAGTAATGTGTGGCCGAGCCCACCTCTTCGTCACTCTGACAGCCGACGAAGAACAGCAAACAGGTGGTCAATATCAGAATAATCCTTTTCATTATAATTTATATTATAGATCAAGAGTCTGTTGAGTACCCTGCTTAATTTTGCCCAAGTGCTGGTAAGCAAGCATGGTAGCTTCGCGGCCACGGGGGGTGCGCATGAGGTAGCCCTCCTGGATTAAGTAGGGCTCATAGACCTCCTCCACGGTGCCGGCATCCTCACCTACAGCAGTGGCAATAGTACCCAATCCCACAGGACCACCCTTGAACTTGTCGATGATGGTGGAGAGGATACGAATATCCATGTCGTCCAAGCCATTGCGATCCACATTGAGGGCTTGGAGGGCATAGCGGGCAATGTCGAGGGTGATGGTGCCGTCACCTTTCACCTGGGCAAAGTCGCGCACACGGCGCAGCAGGCGGTTAGCAATACGGGGGGTGCCGCGGCTACGCCGTGCTATCTCGATGGCACTTTCGCTTGTAATCTTTACCTGCAAGAGCGATGCCGAGCGATTGACAATGCGGGTAAGCGTATCGGCATCATAGTATTCCAAACGACAATTAATGCCGAATCGGGCACGCAGCGGGGCGGTGAGCATACCACTGCGGGTGGTGGCACCAATGAGAGTGAAGGGCTTGAGGTTCAGCTGTACGCTGCGGGCTGCAGGGCCACTCTCAATCATAATGTCGATGCGGAAGTCCTCCATGGCGGAGTAGAGATATTCCTCCACCACAGGCGAGAGACGATGTATCTCGTCGATGAAAAGCACGTCGTTGGGCTGCAGCGAGGTGAGCAATCCGGCTAGGTCGCCGGGCTTGTCGAGCACAGGTCCGGAGGTGGTCTTGATGTTCACACCCAACTCGTTGGCGATAATATTGCTCAACGTTGTCTTGCCCAAGCCCGGAGGTCCATATAGCAACACGTGATCCAACGGCTCACGGCGCTCCTTGGCAGCTCTGACGAACACTTTCAGATTCTCCACCACCTGCTGCTGACCGGCAAAACTGTCGAACCCGGACGGGCGCAACGCCCGTTCTATTTCTCGCTCCTTCGCTGAGATGTTACGGCTATCGAGATTCTCGTTATTCACTGTTATTTTACTATTTAGCAAGTGTTTGCAGCATGCTTTTCAAAATGCAAATGTACGACATTTTTCCAATTCAACAGAAAAATAAGTGCTACATATTTAAAAAATTAGTACTTTTGTATCTTACAATCGACACATTAATAATCAGTTTAAACACTGATTATCAAACAAAATCATTAAATAAAGAAAACAAAATAGACTACAGAAATATGAAAAAAGTATCATTATCCACGCTGATATGTATTCTCGCTGCAGCATTCCTTTCTCTGCCGGCAACGGCACAGCAGTTCAACGCGGTCACACCCAGTGGCCACACCGTCCAATACGTGCACCAGTACGGAGAACCTACGGGTACCGTACGTGTAAGTGCGGCCAGCGATGTCACCTACACCGGCGACCTAGTGATACCTTCCACCGTCGAACACGAAGGCACCACCTACACCGTTATCGGCACTAAACTATATGCAGCATTCGAAAACATGTCTGGGCTGACCTCTGTCACACTTGGCGATAGTGTGTCTGATATTGGAAATGACGCCTTCGAAGACTGCACTGGTTTAACATCCGTCAGCATGTTAGGTGCTGTAGTCTTAAACAAAAGAGCATTTTACGGCTGCACCAGCCTCACCTCGGTCGACCTGCCCAACTGCACCACCATCGGGGAAGAAGCATTCTACGGCTGCACAAGCCTCACCTCGGTCGACCTGCCCAACTGCACCACCATCGGGGAAGAAGCATTCTACGGCTGCACAAGCCTCACCTCGGTCGACCTGCCCGTATGCACTACCATCGGCGACAACGCTTTCTCCAACTGCACCGCCCTCACCGAGGCCAGCCTGCCCAGCTGCACCTCTCTTGGCACAAGCGCCTTCTCCAATTGCAGCAGCCTCACCTCAGTCGACCTGTCCAGCTGCACCACCATCGGCAACAGCATGTTCTACCAGTGCTATAGCCTCACCTCGGTCGACCTCTCCGCCTGCACTTCTGTAGGAGAGTATGCATTTTACCAATGCAAACTCGCATTGGTCGATCTTCCCAACTGCACCACCATCAGCGAAGGCGCATTCGGTTTCTGTAGTAACCTCACCTCAGCCAACCTGTCCAGCTGCACCACCATCGGCAGCAGTGCATTCAGTTACTGTAGTAGCCTCACCTCGGCCGACCTATCCAACTGCATCACCATTGGCAGCAGTGCATTCAAAAATTGTAGTAGCCTCTCCTCGGTCGTCCTGTCCAACTGCACCACCATCTCCGACTATGCATTCCGAGGATGTCCTCTTTCCATTTCGACACTTCCTGCCACCGTTACTTCTATCGGTACATACGCATTCTATGGTTGCAATCAAACCATCCTCACCGTGCCCGACGGAGTGGAAAGCATCGGGAACAACGCCTTCAGCGGTGTAATAATACTGTACTATAATGGTTCGGCAACCGGTGCACCATGGGGTGCCCAATACCTTAACGGGGCAATTGCCGACGGTCTTTACTACACTGTCAACGACGACAGCACATGGACACTCCATGTGGGCAGCAGTGTCAGTTCGTTCCCCGACTACAGTTCAGGGGTAAAAGTGTACGATATCGACCAACTCAGTGCCATCGAGGTAGATGCCGCCAACAGCACATTCTCTTCTGTCGACGGGGTGCTCTACAGTAAGAACAAGAAAGAGTTGCTGCGGGTGCCTGCCGCCCGCAGTGGTAATCTCAGTATTGGAGTAGGCGTCACCTCTATCGCACAAAAAGCCTTCAACGGATGTAGTCTGATCGACACCCTCTTCTTCAACGCATCGGCTTGCGTGCCGTCAGGCCAAGTTCCCAAGTTCCAAATGCTCAAAAATAATATAGGCACGTACAATAATCCTATTTACACATACTATCCAAGCTACACCAGCGGCATCTTTAACGATCTAACCCACTTCAACGTGCTCGAAGTGGGCGAAGATGTGGACACGCTCTACTACACCATCACCTCGCTGCCAGGCGTGAAGCACATCAACGTAAGCACTGACAACTGGAAATACTACTCGAATAATGGACTACTGGTGAACGAGGCGGGCAACACCGTGTTGCGTTGCCCTGTTGGACGCGAAGGAGCATTCTCGTTCCCCGACGGTCTCACTCGCGTGGAGAAAAAAGCCTTTGCCTTCTGCCGTCAAATCACCTCTCTCGACCTCTCTGATGTCTCCTATATCGGCAGCACCACAAGATTTGATAAAGCCGATGGAGCATTCGCCCACTGCACTGGAATACATACCCTCACCATTCCTGCTACGCTCGACACACTTGGCTTGTTTGCTTTTTACGGGAACTTTCTCGACACGTTGTATTATAACACCCCCAATGTCATCTGTCGCGACGACTCTACACTTATCAAAATGTATGGCATTGTCTATAGCAGCTCGGTGTTCCAAAGCGACAGTCTACAAGTGGTGATAGTAGGCGACGGTGTGAAGGTACTACCTGATGCCCTATTATGCCATAATAAATCTCTCTACGAAGTCCAGTTGCCCGACGGCTTGACCACCATCGGCACCGCCACTTTAGGCGACTGCCCCATGCTGGCTAGAATAGATATTCCATCTTCTGTTCGAGACATCCGCACTGCCGCTTTCTCCGGCTGCACTCTGCTGGACAGCATCGTTCTGCCCGACTCGCTGCAAAGCATAGGCCATTCCGCCTTCCACGGCTGCTCCTCGCTCGCCGAGATCACCATCCCTCCCGCTGTGCGCACAATTGGGAAATCGGTGTTTGGCAATTGCTCCGGATTGAAGAGAATCTACTATAATGCCGTCGCCTGCACATGGATCATCGACACCAATAATGCCGGCACCTCGGTACGTTATACGTCGCCGAGTAATTATGACTTGTTCGCGACAGTTGCCTATAATAAAAACGCCTCTATCGACATCGAAATAGACCACCTGATAGTGGGCGAAGGTGTGAAGAGCATGTTGCCCGTTTGGGTCTACGCTGTCGACACTCTCACCCTCCCCTCCACGCTCGACACGGTGATAATGCCGAGGCGTAGCGACATCAAATTCGCCGGCAACCTGCGCCAAGTCTACTACAATTGTAGCGACCTGCGCCTCGTCTACGACTACTATACCCCCGACAGCATCAGCTACATCTCGCTCTTTGGCAAGAGCGGCAACCTGCGCCATGTGGTGTTTGGCGACTCGGTGCTGACTATCCCTACCTACTGCTTCTACGGGTGCGACCAGGTACGCGAATTCGACACCCTGCCACTTCCCGCCACACTCATCTCTCTCGGCAGCGGTGCTTTCGAGGGATGCACACAGATCAAGTCTGCCGTCATCCCGCAAGGCCTCACCGAAGTGGGGGCCTCGCCTTTCCTCGGCTGCAAGAAACTGAAGAAGATCACCTACAATGCCACAGAGTCGGTATACTACGGCGACCTCTCATTGCCGAACCTTGACCGCAGCTACACACCCAATAGTGCCCTAACGTACAACAATGTAGCAAAATTCAACGCCCGTAAATCAAAAGTAGCCCTCGCCGACCTGCTGCCGCCAGTGGACACCATCACCATCGGCCCCGGCGTACGCAACATACCTCCATGTTTCTTTGGTTTCCCATGGAACCAATTGCTCGACACCAACGCCTTCGACCGCACAGTGTACATTAACAACCAGAGTACCTCCTTGCAGACTATCGGCAACGGAGCCTTTGCCAACATGGTGCTCGAGAATGCAGAGTCGCTCTTTTCCGACTCACTGCAGTATATCGACCAGGCAGCCTTTATGAACACCTCCGGCCTGCACAACGTACGTCTGCCCGAAGGATGCCAGTACATCGGAGCCGGTGCTTTCCGCAACTGCCAGGACCTCGATAGCCTGTGGATGCCCAGCACGCTACAGTGGATTGGAACAGATGCTTTCCTGCTCGACTCGTCGCTCAGTTATCTCTACTACGATTGCGACAGTCTTGGCATCGACCACGTAGAGCCCTCCAGCTGTACCCCCTTTGGCAACACCGTGAACCTACACTCCATCGACTTCGGACCTAACGTGCGCTACCTCACCGAAGGCATTTTCTACAATGCCGAAGGCCTGGAACGCCTCGAACTGCCCGAAGGTCTGCTGGAAATCGGAAACTACTGCTTCTACATGAAAGTATCTGATACCCCCCAAAATACTGGGGGCGACAGCAGTATTCCGACCGACCTGTCGGTTGCCGAACCCGAGCCTCTTAATGTTGTGATTATCATCAGCGGTTTCATTTCTGGCAAAGTCGACACCGCCAGCCTTCACTACGTCTCGCTTCCCACCACGCTACAAAACATTGGTCAATACGCCTTCGGTGTAAATATTGGCAGCCATCTCGATACCATCGTGTGTCGTGGAACAGAACCCTCCACAATGGGAGTATGGGCAATGTCAACTAATCTGGCCGACGAGGTGTGGTACATATCGCCTATGAATGTCTTCGACGACAGCGTCTTCTCCAATGCCGTTCTCATGGTGCCATGTGGTGCTAAATCAAACTACGAAAACTATTCGCAGTTAAAACCCAAGCCAGACCCTAGTGGAGGATTCTACACATTGAAAGGTAAAAATTATTACTACGAATATACATGGGAGGATGCACACCCCACATGGGCCGACTTCCAGCATATCGAGGAGCAGACACCCTACAAAGTGGTGCTCACGGTGAACGTGGACACCATGGGCACTGCCGAATGGGAGTGCTCCACCGGCGGCGTGCAACTGACTGCCACCCCCGCCCCGAGTCACCGATTCCTACAATGGAGCGACGGCAGCACCGACAACCCCCGCACCATTAGCCTAGTGAGCGATACGGCTCTCGAGGCTCAGTTCGCTTGGGGTGTCATCTACACGGTATCTGTCAGCTCGAGCAATAGCAGCCACGGTAGCGTCACCGGCAGCGGCTCATTCATCCAGGAGAGCATCGATACCCTCACCGCCACTGCCAACTATGGCTACCACTTCTCGCAGTGGAGCGATGGTAATAGCGACAATCCTCGCTATCTGACCGTCCTCGACAACACCACCCTCACCGCCACCTTCCTGCCCAACCAGTACACTCTCGAGGTCGAATGCGACGACGAGCAGGGCACCGTCAGCGGCGACGGCAGCTACGACTACAACACCTCGCACAGCATCAGTGCCACCCCCGCTGAGGGCTACCACTTCACCCATTGGAGCGACGGCAACACCGACAATCCCCGCAGCGTCACCCTCACACAGGACACCACCTTCACCGCCCTCTTCGACATCAACGTCTACACCCTCACCGTTACTGCCGGCGAGCACGGCTCGGTGAGCGACGGCGGCGACTATGAGCACGGCACCGAGGTAACCCTCACCGCCACGCCCGACGAGGGTTACCACTTCAGCCAGTGGAGCGACGGTTCGACCGACAACCCCCACACCATCACCCTCACTGCCGACCTCAGCATCAGCGCCACATTTGCACCCAACCGCTATGCCATCGACGTGATAGCAGGCGACGGCGGCAGTGCTGTTGCCTCGTCCGATAGTGCCGACTATGGCACCACCATCACCCTCACCGCCACTGCCGACGAGGGACACCACTTCAGCCTCTGGCAGGATGGCAACACCGACAATCCCCGCACCGCCACCATTGTCTGCGACACCCAATTCGTTGCCATCTTCGAACGCAACAGCTACTCTGTCAGCGTCAGTTGCGAGAGCGAGCAGGGCGAGGTGACCGGCTCCAACACCTACCTCTATGGCGACACCGCCACCCTCACCGCCACGGCAGCCGAGCACTGGCACTTCGTGCAGTGGAGCGATGGCGACAAGCACAACCCACGCCTAGTGGTGGTGACAGCCGACCTCTCGCTCGAGGCCACCTTCGCCCTCGACCAATACACCGTGACCGTCACCAGTGCCGATCCCTCGATGGGCACCGCCAACGGTGGCGGCAAGGTGAACTATGGCGAGGAGGCACTCCTCACCGCCACAGCCAAGTCGGGCTACCACTTCGACCACTGGCAGGATGGCAACAGCGACAATCCGCGCACCATCACCGTCAACTCCGACACCGTCTTCACCGCCTACTTCGAGGCCAACGAGCCTGAAGGCATCGCCGACGTATACAACGAAGCTGGCATCAGCGTGAGGGTGCAGGACGGACACATCGTGGTGCAAGGTGCCGAAGGCATGGAGGTGTACCTATACGATGCCGTGGGACGCCGCATAGCCGACCGCCACCAGCACCTGTCGGCAGGTATCTACCTGCTGCAGGTCGACGGGTTGCCTGCCCGCCGAGTGGTAGTGATGTAGCACCTCACCGATTGGCAAAAAGCCAATCTTCGAACCCAATACAAGGTGACGAATCCGAGAGCATGCGGATTCGTCACTTTTTTCGTATCATAAACCACCAAAGCACACGCTATCATCTATTTAGCCTCGAAAAAGCATTCCTGTATCTTACTTTTACAAAACTCGCAAAAAAGGGGAAAAACAGGCAAAAATCGCACTTTTCCAACCGACTGAATATCAGTATTAAAGACAGACCAACTCTTACTCATCTCTTACTCATCTCCTACCCATCCATTACTCAACTATTAAAAAAGTAAGAGATGAGCAATTTTTAATAAATAAATGTCTTGGCAATAAGACGGGGAGAAGAGGACTTGCCAGCAGGAAAATATCTGCCTGTTTCCAATACCCGATGAAGCCACAAGCTAGGCTAGAATAAGGGATGAACGGCAGAGCCTCGTCTGTAAACAGACTTTGGCCGTGCAACATAAGGTTGCTACTCGATGTTGAATCTACAAGAAAAAGTTTTTATACTCAAATACAATAAATAATACACACTGTCGTTTATTAAAAGATAAACTAATATTACAAAGAAGGATACGAATGAAATCTCTGATAGTAGGAACCGACTTCTCCGAAGGGTCGTATGTGGCACTTGAACTGGCAATAGACATTGCCAACCGAATGCATACAGGTATCATACTGGTATGGGTAAAAAGGGAGAAACTGCTGTTCACTGGCGAACAACTGGATATGATGACCAATTTGGCCAGCGACAAACTGAAAGAACTGTGTAGCAGGTATCAGCCCGCTATGAAATATGGCAAGATAGAGAGTAGAATTGTACAGGGGAAGGTGTCGTCGGCTATTGCAAATGTGGCTCGCACCGAGGTGTCGCCGATGATAGTAATCGGTACCAACGGAGCCTCCGGATTTGAGAAATATGTGATCGGGAGCCAGGCAACCCGCATTGTGCAGGATGCTCCATGCCCAGTACTCACCATGCGACAGGGATACGACTTCCATAAACAGCTGGAACGCATCGTGGTGCCACTTCGCGTCAACACCAAATCGCGCCAGAAAGTGCCACCAGCAGCTACGATGGCACGCATATTCGGTTCGGAAGTGTATATTCTTGGACTGCGCGACCTGAAAGAAGAAGAGGGACAGCTACGCACATATATAGGACAGAGCATCGACTTCCTGGAACGGGAGGGGGTGTCGTACCACTCCGAAATCCGTTCCTACTCCACCTATAGCGACACCGTGCTCGGCTATGCCGACGAGGTGAAGGCCGACCTAGTGGTGATCAATACCGAACAGGATGCAATCATATCGCAGTTCTTCCTCGGCACCAATGCACAACAGATAGTACACAAATCGCAGCTGCCCGTGCTCTGCATCCACCCAGAAGACTATATTAATGTAGCATCGCGTGTGTGATGGACTACGACGTGGCGATTGTTGGAGCTGGTGCAGCCGGACTGATGTGCGCAACCGTAGCGTCCGAACGAGGGCGTAGGGTATTGCTCCTCGAAAAGATGGACCAGGCCGGACGCAAGCTCCGCATCACCGGTAAAGGACGCTGCAACCTCACTAACACCAACCCCCTGCGCGACACATTGAGCCATATAGGGTCCGACCCGCGCTGGATTCGCAATGCCTATGGGCGCTTCTTTAACCGCGAGCTAATGGATTTCTTCGAAAGCCGAGGTCTGCCCTTGACGGTGGAACGCGGCAATCGGGTCTATCCCACCAGCGGCAAGGCACTCGATGTCTTTTTGTCGCTGATTGGCCCTCTGGAAAACAACCCCCTAGTGACCATTCGCAAAAATACCACCGTAAAACGAGTGGAGACCCTCGATGGGCAAACGACGGGAGTGGTGCTGCAAAACGGCGAGCGTATCGGATGCCGTCAGGTGGTGTTGGCCACCGGCGGCCTCTCCTACCCCACCACAGGATCCACTGGTGCTGGGCTGCGAATGGCAATGGAAGTGGGACACACTGTGGTAGATACTGTCCCCGCCCTTGTCCCCTTGAAGTGTGCCGAACATATCCACGACGAACTGGTAGGCTTCGTACTGCGCAATGTGCAACTCAATATCACCGACGACGAAGGCCACATCCTCTATCGGTCGCCCCTGGGCGAGATGACATTCTGCCACGACGGGATAGCTGGACCTATTGGGCTCAGTGCCAGCCGTATTGCCACACGCCCACTGCATGAGGGCAAAACACTGCACGCTACGCTCGATCTAAAACCAGCCCTAAGCCCCGACCAACTGGACCGTCGCCTGCAGACCGACCTTGACCAGAACGGACGTCGTATCTTCAACGACGCACTACGCATGTGGCTGCCAGCAGAATTGATACCCCTGGCACTGCCACAACTGCACATCGAATACTACAAGCGCCTGAATCAAGTGACCGGCGAGGAACGTCGCCGACTGGGGCGCTGGCTAAAGGCTGTGCCATTCACCCTTATCGGCACACACGATTGGAACGAAGCCATTGTCACCCAGGGCGGTGTAAGCCTGGCCGAAGTAAACCCCAAAACCATGGAAAGCCGCCTGATGAAGGGACTATACATAATAGGAGAACTGCTCGACCTTGATGCCGACACCGGCGGCTACAACCTACAGCTAGCCTTCTCCACCGCACACGCCGCAGGCATGGCTCTGTGAACACTTTTTTCTGCTTTTAGAAAATATTTTTTGCCAGTTTAAAAACATTTAGTATTTTTGCAAACTCAATAGGAGTGCGAAAATGAGCAGAAATGAAGACCGAATAGTGCGCTTTTCTGGCATAAAACCAGGTACTTACACATACCGGATTATGCTTGACAACGACTTCTTCAATGAGTACAAAAACGAAGAAATCGAGGATGGGAAAGTGGATTTTGAGGTCAAAATGGAGCGCTCGGAGCGTGTAACGATGCTCACTTTTTCGTTCGAAGGCACACTGACAACACGGTGCGACCGCTGTCTAGGTGAGCTGGAGGTGAAAGTGAGCGGTGAGGAGCGACTGAATGTGCGTTTCAGCGACACCGAAGAGAGCGACGACGAAGAAACAGTGGTACTACCAGAAGATGCACACGAACTGGATCTAAGCCCCTGGCTCTACGAATATGTCGCTGTTCGAATGCCCCTGCAACACTCGCACCCCGAAGGAGAATGCGACCCAGACACCGTGAGATTCCTGTCAGACGAAGAGAATCAACACCCCGACGACTATGTGGATCCACGATGGGAAGCACTAAAGGACTTGAAATAAATAAATAAAAAAATATAGTAATATGCCACATCCAAAACACAGATTCTCGCAGACCCGTACGGCCAAGAGAAGAACGCACGATGCGTTGGAGAAAGCGCAGTTGACTACATGCAGCAACTGCGGTGCACAAGTCATGTATCACCATGTTTGCCCCGAGTGCGGCTACTACCGCGGAAAACTCGCCATCGAACACGGCGGCGAAGAGTAAACACCAAGTACGACTTGAGCTTAACCAAAAAGAGGGTGACCATTTCGATGATGGTCGCCCTCTTTTGTTGTCCAACTAGGCATAGAATGCACTACTTTAGAAGCACTTGTCCGGCACAAATTGCAGAAGAGAGTGTAAAAAAATTTTGCCAATCCGGTTTTTGTTCGTAACTTTGCAAAATCTTTATAGGGTGCAATCAATATATTAATAAGATATGGCAAAAATCAACAACATGCTTGCAAACCAAGGTTACAATTGGAAATTCAGCACAGTGGGCGGAGTGACCCGCGTGAACATTGAAACCGGAGAAGACATCGCCCATCTGCCAGAATTAGACCAAAAGCTATGGACGGTGCTGAGTTGTCCCGTAAAAGGACTGGAGTTCGACGAGAAGACACTCTCGCTGATGGACACCGATGCCGATGGAAAAATACGTGTCGGCGAGGTGGTGGCCGCATCGCAGTGGCTCCAGAAAGTGCTACGAGACATGGAGATACTTGTCGATGGCAAAGATACGGTAGCCTTCGACCAGGTAAAAGACGACACCGATGAGGGTAAACAAGTGCTGGAGGCCGCACATTTGATCCTCAACAAATTGGGGCTTGACAAACAAGAGATAGCACTGCAGGATGTGCTCGACTATATGGCTGTGTATGAAGAGAAGTGCAAGGAAGAATACACCGCTGCCAAAACTGAGCCCTACGAGCCCCCCTTCGGCGAGCAGAGCGATGCTGTAGCCGAAGCTGTGAACGCCGTAAGAGAAAAGATAGCCGATTGGTTTATGCGTTGCAAACTGGTTCAGTTCGACGAAGATGCCGCTGCCGCACTCGATGTGCAGGTAGATAAGATTGCAGCCATCAGTGGCGACGACCTAATCACCAAGTACGATGAGATAGCCACATACCCATTGGCCCGTCCCAACAAAGAGGCGCTGCTTCCACTTACCAAAGGAATCAATCCGGCCTGGCAAGCACAAATAGCCACCATGCATGCGCTTGTATTCGACGGAAAGAAGAGTATCACCGAAGAGGAATGGAAATCCGTACTGGCAAAAGTAGACAGCCATACCGATTGGAAAACAGCAAGCGAGACAGCAATGAATGAGGCCATAGCCGAACAGCTGGCCACACACTCCGCCGCCATTGCACCTGTCGAACGCCTGGTGAGATATAGTCGCGACTTCATGAAGTTAATCCACAACTATGTTGTCTTAAAGGATTTCTACAAACGTGACGAGAAGTGCTTGGCTGTGTTCCAAGCCGGCAAACTGTACATCGACCAACGGCAATGCGACCTATGTATTCGTGTAAGCGACATGGGAAAACAGATTGCTTCTGCAGGCACCAGCGGTATATACCTCATATACTGTCACTGTGTAGCCAAATCAGGCGGGGCTCAGCTGGATATTGCGGCTGCCATGACCGACGGCGATATCACAGGTCTTACCGAAGGAAAGAATGCCCTGTTCTATGACCGTGACGGCAACGACTACGATGCCACCATAACGAAAATCATCGACAACCCTATTAGCGTACGGCAGGCATTCTTCAGCCCGTATCGCAAATTCGGGAAATGGGTGACTGACAAAATCACAAAGAGCGCCACAGAGAAAGAAAGCAAGCAGTTCGACCAAATGACTGCCAAAGCCGACACTGCTAGCACAAACCTCACCGTAAAGACAGAAGGAGCCGAAGCCGTGGCTGCCGACAAGAAAGCTCAAATGTTCGACATCGCCAAATTCGCCGGCATATTCGCCGCTATCGGCCTAGCTTTAGGTGCTATTGGAGCTGCTTTAGGTGCATTGGGTGGGTTCATCTTCGCAAAATGGTATAACATCATACTACTCATTGCCTTGGTGGTCATTGTCATTAGTGGACCCTCGATGCTGCTGGCATGGCTAAAGCTACGCAAACGCAACTTAGGTCCCGTCCTCAACGCCAACGGCTGGGCCATCAACTCCAAGATTCTCATCAACACCACTTTTGGGCAAACGCTTACAAAGATGGCAAAATATCCAAAGATTGTGTCGAAAGATCCATTTGCCGACAAAAAGACACCGTGGTGGCAAAAATGCATCTACTGGCTAATTATCCTTGCCATCCTCTTCTTTGGAATATTCTACCTAACGCAGAAACGCATGCCGTGGCAACCCAAACCCGAGGTAGAAGTGGTGGAGGAAGTGGTACCTGACACTCCTACAGAGGCCGCTACTGAGGCCATAGAGGAAGAAGTGCCCGTCGCTGAATAATCACATTTTCGAATCCTTAAACAGAGAGATTATGAAAAGACAAGCCATACCTTTCATAATCTCTCTTTTTCTTTTCTCTCCTTACGTCATGGCACAAGAAGACGCTCCTATTTTCACCGCAGCATGGTGGAATGTAGAAAACCTTTTCGACACCCGCAACGACCCAAACACCAATGATGACGAGTTCACCCCAAGCGGCGACCTGCATTGGACACAACGCAAGATGTGGAAGAAGCTGAACGATATATACAAGACTATCGTAGCGATGAATCTACCTGATGTAATCGGTTTTGCCGAGGTGGAAAACAAATATGTATTACGAAGTCTATGCGAGGGAACCCCACTCAAACAAGCTGACTACCGTTATGTACACTATGATTCGCCCGACCGTCGCGGAATTGACGTAGCACTCATCTACCGGACATCCCGATTCACAGTCGATTCAAGCCAGAAAATCAGCCTCAGCGACAGTACCACGCACTTCTTCACTCGCGACATTTTGTACGTTAAGGGACATACCCACGAGGGTGATACCATTGTACTGCTTCTAAACCATTGGCCATCTAAACGTGGCGGCGAAGAGGCTGAAGAACACCGCATTATGGCAGCTCGTAAACTGCGGAGCATTATGCAGCAAGCACATAAAGAAACCCCGTCAGCTGCCATCGTCGCGATGGGAGACCTAAATAGCACGGACAAAGAACCTCCCCTAGCCGAAGGCTTGGCATTCGGCAACGACAGTATAAACCCCGACGGTATCCGATTGCTCACCCATCGCCTACCTCGCGACTGGGGTAGCCACAAATATCAAGGCGAATGGCGCTACATCGATCAGGTATTGCTACTCGCCAACGAACACTGGAATGTGGTAAAACTCAAACTCATACATAATGAATATCTGGTAGTCGACGAAGTCGCAAGACCTGGCCAACGCCCGAAGAGAACCTACCAGGGTCCCCTCTACGAAGGTGGAATCAGCGACCACCTCCCGTTGCTGCTACGACTTCGGCCATTACACGACAATGAGTGATATGGTTGGATTCCCTACCGGTCGGCATGTTATATCCTCAAAACTCGATTATATATTGGCGATACCATCAATTCTCCCAAACAGCATACCTGCGTCACTCGATGCTATGAACTAATGTGCAAATCGTCACAAAAAACAGGCCCTCACATTTCTGATTATCTGCACATTTAAAACAAACTCATCAAAAAAGAGCTGTCAGTATCAGAAAAATGTGTATATTTGCATCTCGAAATCATAGTAATAACTAATACAAAAACAACGATATAGTATAAAAAGAGAATAGAATAACGAAATAATTAATAAGCGTTTTTGCTTTTCAACTAATGCTGGAATCTGGACAATTTCAAATTAGTACCACAGGAAGCAAGAAACGCTCACGGACATACCGTGAGCTTTCTGTTGGTACTATAGGCAGTCCAGAGCCTCAGCATTAGACAAAAGTTCACGGTTACTGTTTTTGTGATGTTTTGAAGGGCAAGATGCAATGAATTAAACATCGCAAAGATGGTAAGCAAAAATAAATATGGACAGTATTTTACCATAGATCTTATCGCAGATTTTATGGTATCATTGATTTCCCATCCAAAGAGTAGCAAAGTGGTCGAACCCTCTTGCGGGAAAGGAGTGTTTCTTAAAAACCTACTTAACCACGGATTCACAAATCTGGCTGCGTATGAAATAGATACCACTTTGGGGACAGATTTCGACTTTATCAAATATCAGAGTTTCCTCGAGGTTCCAACTTCAGAAAAGTATGACGTAGTAATCGGTAATCCACCATACATCAGATGGAAGAATCTTGAGTCTGAATTGAAGAAAGAACTAGAAACAAATCTATTATGGAATAAATACTTTAATAGCTTGTGCGACTATCTGTTCATCTTTATTTTGAAAAGCATTGAACACTTAGAAGTAAACGGAGAACTGATTTTTATTTGTACGGAGTATTGGCTTAACACCACCCATTCTGTGACGCTAAGAAACTATATGTGTCAGAATGGTTATTTTACAGATATATATCATTTTAAGGAGACACCATTATTTGAAAAGGTAACAGCTTCTTTCATCATCTTTAGATATGTAAAATCCAAAGAAAAGAAAGATGCCATGAATCTGTTTCAGTATAATAAACCGAAAGGCTTACCTTCTAAAGAAGAATTATCTACAAGGAGCTGTTTCGACATACTAACGATACCTCATTTTAAAGAAAACAGTCGGTGGATTCTTGCCACAGAAGATGTACAAAACCATCTTATCAGATTTGAGAATGAGTGTACTAGACCAAACACAACGCTTTTTCAGGATCAGAGCGATCTGTACCGTATTGGACACTACTGTGATATAGGAAACGGTATGGTTTCTGGACTAGATTTGGCTTTCCAAATAAATGATACCCAATGGCTAAATGATAGCGAAAAGAATGTACTTATAGATGTATACAAAGCAAGGAATCTGGATGCTTATTTATCCAAAGGTGTAACCAAATACATATTTATTCAGGAGGATATGTCCGACGATGCTTTCACTCTCAAATATCCTCATCTAGCGGAGCATTTCAAGCCATATCGAGAAGAACTGTCCAAAAGATATAGTTACAACCGAACGATACCCTATTGGCAATTTGTATTTCCTCGGAACCAGACTATGTTTGAACGTACTGAGCCTAGAATCTTCGTTCCTTGCAAGGAGAGAATCTCCAATAAGGATTATTTTCGGTTCTGTTATGCTCCATCCGGTTGTTACCCCACACAGGATGTAACCGCTATATTCAAAAACAAAAACTGCAAGGAATCCTTGGAATATATTCTAGCATACTTGAACAACGAACGAGTCTTCAACTGGTTGAGATTTAACGGTATTATCAAGGGAGCAATAGTAGAGTTTTCAGAAGCCCCAATAGCAAGCATTCCATTTCGGCCAATTAGATGGGAATCGGACAAAGAAGTGAACATACATAATTCTATAACAGAGGAAGTTAAAAGATACATATCTGATAGGGATTCACATCATTTGCCGACGATTAATAATCTTTTTAAAGCATTATTCAATGAGTAGGGTTGATTTTGACACGTTGGTTGCCAGCATGAGGAATCAAACGGTCGACCGACCGAATAAAGAATCTTCAGGGACACTATCTGGCCACGCCGCAGGGGAGCCTTTCGAGAAGAATGTATATCATAAGCTCAAAGAGCTGTATCCTGCCAATATATTTAAGCAATATGAATACTTAAACGACCTTTATCTTCGTCATCCTAAACACATTACTGTAGAACAGAGGTATGCCTTGCTCGATTCTCCTACGGCTTTGTTTTTATTAAGCAGAGGTGACAAGGCTACGAAAGAGTGGACTCCAGAGAGTATTTTCGAGGAGAAACAGAACGATACCGCAGACATTCTATTCTGTGATAAGGGGTTTTATGATATCATTGATGTAAAAACAAGAAACACAAGCAAAACCGCACAACCTCCCAACATCATATCAGCATATAAGCTAGCAAAGATGTGTGCTCTGATGATAGACAATGAGGAGTTTGATAACATCAATATCGACTACGTTGAAATAGACTGGAAAGAGCAGGGCGACATCCTGAAATGTACGGATGCCCACCATGGGAATCTGTTTCTTGCAAATCCCGATACGCTGTATATCAATTGGGCTGCGGCAATGCAGATACAGTTTCATGTGTGCGACTTGGATCAAAATTGGAAGGCCACTATGGAAGAATGGTCAAGAAACTATCTGAGGATTTTTGTTACAAGCGCAGAAGCAAGATGTAGAAAAATGCGTGACACCTATGTAACTCCCTTTCTAAAGTACCTCTCCTAATAGTATCCATCCTTACTGCAAAAGAGAAAGCACTCTACCAGATTCATAATCAATGAGAAAGACAAGGATGACCCTTCGGCTTCGGAGGGTCATTCTTATTATTTCGAAAATCCGAAAAAAGGACAAAAAAAGAGGCTTTTTGCCAATTTTGCAACCCATTGAAATACAGGCATGAAGATAGACCAAGTCTTACTCATCTCTTACTCATCTCCTACTCATCCTTTAGTCATCTATTTGTTATGACTTACTCGAGTAAGTGATAAGTAGGTTAAGATAAGATTAAGAGCAGGAAAAAATAAGTTAGTCGAGGAATGTTGAATCAGACTTTGGCTTGCAGGAAAGGCAACTTGTAGAAGGGGTGAGGCTATCGACATCGGTATCTGGAGCATCTTATAGAACCTCAGTACCAATGCCTTAGCGCTAGAGAACATTATTATTTGAAGTCTTATATTTAAATATATTTCACGGTATCAAAAAAAAAGTATATATTTGCAATTCAAACACACGAAACGATAACAACATAATATATTGATAATGAGACCAGATTTTCAAAATGTTGACTTCCGGAAGTTGGACAGAAACCACGAAAACTTCGCACAGTGGGAGAAAGAGAACCACAATGAAAAAAACTGGAAAACACCGGAACAAATCGATGTAAAACCCGCCTACGGCAAGAAAGACCTTGAGGGAATGGAGCATCTGAACTATGCTGCCGGCTTGGCACCCTTCCTCCGCGGTCCCTACTCCACCATGTACGTGATGCGTCCATGGACAATCCGCCAATACGCAGGTTTCTCGACAGCAGAAGAGAGCAATGCTTTCTATCGTCGCAACATCGCCGCAGGCCAGAAAGGATTGAGTTGTGCATTCGACCTTGCCACTCACCGAGGCTACGACTCGGACCATGAGCGCGTGGTGGGAGACGTGGGAAAAGCAGGTGTTGCCATCGATAGCATACTCGACATGAAGATACTCTTCGATCAGATCGACCTTGGCAAGATGTCGGTATCCATGACCATGAACGGTGCCGTGCTACCCATTTTGGCCTTCTATATCATTGCCGCCGAAGAGCAGGGAGTGCCCCAAGAACAGCTGCAGGGCACCATACAGAACGATATTCTCAAGGAGTTCATGGTTCGCAACACCTATATCTATCCTCCCCTGCCCTCCATGAAAATCATTGCCGACATCTTTGAGTACACGTCAAAACACATGCCCAAATTCAACAGTATCTCCATCTCAGGCTACCACATGCAGGAAGCTGGAGCCACTGCCGACATCGAATTGGCATACACACTCGCCGATGGACTTGAATACCTGCGTGCAGGTGTCAAAGCCGGCATGAGTGTGGACGACTTCGCACCCCGCCTGTCGTTCTTCTGGGGTGTGGGCATGAACCATTTCATGGAGATTGCCAAGATGCGTGCCGCACGTATGCTTTGGGCAAAAATAGTGAACCAATTCAACCCCAAGAATCCCAAATCGCTGGCCCTCCGCACCCATAGCCAGACCAGCGGATGGAGCCTAACCGAGCAAGACCCCTTCAACAACGTGGCCCGTACATGTATCGAAGCCATGGGAGCCGCCCTCGGACACACCCAAAGCCTCCACACTAATGCACTGGACGAAGCCATAGCACTCCCCACCGACTTTAGCGCCCGCATTGCCCGCAACACACAGATATACCTGCAAGAGGAGACCAACATCTGCCGTGTCGTCGACCCATGGGCCGGAAGCTACTATGTAGAAAGCCTCACACACGAAATTGCACACCGTGCATGGGCACATATCCAGGAAGTAGAGAAACTGGGTGGTATGGCTAAAGCAATCGAGAGCGGAGTGCCTAAGATGCGCATCGAAGAGGCCTCTGCCCGCAAACAGAGCCGCATAGATAGCAATGTAGACACAATCGTCGGAATCAATAAATATCGTCTCGACCACGAAGATCCAATCGAAACACTCGAGATCGACAACACCGCCGTCCGCCAAGCCCAAATCGAGCGCCTGCACAAACTGCGTGCCGAACGCGACAATACAGCCGTCGAGCAGGCCCTGAATGCCCTGACTCGGTGTGCAGAAACCGGCGAGGGCAACCTGCTAGACCTCAGCATCGATGCTGCACGCAAGCGCGCCTCGCTTGGTGAGATCAGCTATGCCTTGGAGAAAGTATACGGACGTTACAAAGCTAAAATAAACCTTATCAGCAACGTGTATAGCAGTCAAACAAAGAACAGCGAAAGCTTCAAGAAAGCCCAAGAGCTAACCGATCGTTTTGCCAAGCTCGAAGGCCGTCGTCCTCGCATCATGATTGCCAAAATGGGACAAGACGGTCACGACCGCGGTGCCAAAGTAGTGGCCACCGGATACGCCGACTTGGGATTCGATGTAGACATGGGTCCTCTCTTCCAGACGCCTGCCGAAGCAGCCAAACAAGCTGTCGAAAACGACGTGCATATCTTAGGTGCCAGCTCACTTGCCGCCGGCCATAAGACCCTGCTTCCTCAGGTAATCGAAGAATTGAAGAAACTAGGGCGTGACGACATCATGGTGGTGGCAGGCGGAGTCATTCCTCCACAGGATTACGACTTCCTCTTCAAAGCAGGAGTAGCAGCCATATTCGGCCCTGGTACTGTCATCAGCGAGAGTGCCATCAAGATGATGGAGTTATTGTTGGCCGCACGTGAACAATAATGTATAAACACATACTCACAATCCTCGTCTGCCTCGTGGCAGCCAACGCAGTCGAAGCATTCGACTTCAGTGCGTTGGCACCCACGGGGCAGCGTATCTATTTCACCAAACTAGATGCCAATCAGGTGAAGGTAGTGGCTCCATCATCCAACAGCTGGGGCAACTACGACACCCCCGCAGGCACACTCACCATCCCCTCGTCGGTGAGCCACGATGGAAACACCTTCACGGTGAAAGAGATAGATAAGATGGCATTCCAGCAATGCTATCAACTCACCTCTGTCACCATACCAGGCAGCGTCAGCACCATCGGACTGCGAGCTTTTGCAAACGATACAGCCCTCACCACCCTTACTCTGCAGGAAGGGGTGCAACGAATAGACATGATGGCCTTCAGCGGTTGCAGCTCGCTCAACAACATCAGCCTTCCCTCTTCCATCACACGCATTGCCATCTCCGCCTTCGAGAGCACGGCCTACTATCTGGATTCCGACAACTGGAACAGCCACTACACCCTCACTCTCGGCCAGTGGGTCATCAAGGAGGGTAACCTATACGAAGACACAGTACGCATTGTGGAGGGTATCGTGGGAGTGGCCAACAGTGCTTTCCTCAGCTGTGGCAAAATACCTAAAGTGGTGTTTCCGAGCACTATCAAGTATTTAGGCGAGGGAACTTTCCACGAATGCTACGAACTCGACACCGTACAAATACTGAACCCCATCCCACCCGCTGTAAGCACCAGCACCTTCGAAGGGTTGGAATCTGTCGTGATACTTGTCCCCTACGGAGCAGCGGCCACGTACGATACTGCAACCATTTGGAATACCATGACCATTGTCGAGATGCCCTACGACAGTAACTCGCACGGTACCACCAACGATAGCATCATCCCCATCAATCCATGGCCCGGGCATCCGGTGATAGGTATCGAGGACGTAGCTGATGGCAAAATATCTGTCGGAACCCATCCACAGGGCATAGTCGTATATGGGGCACTGAACAAGACATTGATTCTGTACAATATGCTTGGGCAACCCATATCCACCATCCGGCAGGCACAGGACCAACAGCACATCGACCTACCCCGTTCGGGCATCTACGTCCTAGTGGTCGACAACAAACAATCAATCAAGATTTCCTATCTGAGATAGAGCGTGTCGCTACGTCGCGCATTACTATCGTAGGCCACATTGTGGATACGCTGTATCAGCTGTGTAGCACTCTCTGCAGCATCCTTTTTCGGTATGTCGGGGTGATTCAGCCTCACAATCATCGATATGATTAGGTATGCCCCAATTCCCACCAACACACAACCAAGCACCTTGTTCACCACCATCAGCAGCTTGTTGGAGATGAAATTCTGCAACATAGAGGCTAGGCGACACTTCAGTATTCCCACTCCAAGTTCTGTCACCAAGAGACTGAGGAAGAACAGGTAGCGCTCGCCCGAAGTCAAGCCCACTTCTGCCGACAGGAATGTGATGAGGGTGATCCAGTACAGCCAGACAGACGGATTCAAAGCGTTGAGGGCAAATCCATGCATGGCCAATTCTCGACCACGTGGCACCGACTCAAACACAATCTTGTTCCCCTCGCGCCGTGTGGGTTTGCGCAGGAAAATGATGATACCCATCGCGATAATCACCGATCCCCCAATGAACGACACATAGGGATTGTGCATGATCGTAGACATATCGACCGACTTGAGCAGGGTGAGCATCAACAAGACAATCAGAATATCGCTTGCGTTCACACCCACCTCGAAGGCGATTCCTTTTCGGAATCCGTACTGTATACTATTCTGTATCAGCCCAAAAAATGCTGGGCCGAAACTGAAGAACAGCGACAATACCAAGCCACTTACTATGCCTAACAGTATTTCCATTGCGACAGAAAAATCGAGCAAAATTACGAATATTTTTTCAGATAGCAATAAAAAGATACTCTATCTCACGCTATCTTGATGTAAATCAACCGCTAACAATTTCTGTTTATGCCTTCAAAATCTGTCGGTTTACATCATCTCGATGTCCACTCACAGACATTTACATACTTACCGTGTACTAACCACTGCAAAATGCACCCTATCGATTGAAAATGAATACCGTACGACGGCTCCATACCTACCCTTGTGCAAAATGCAAAAAAAGGCAAAAAACACGTCAAAAAGGCACTTTCGTAATATCCTGAAAGACAAGCATAAAGACAGACCAACTCTTACTCATCTCCTACTCATCTCCTAGTCTTCCCTTTATCATCTTTTAGAAAGGTAAGAGATGTGTAGATGAAGATAAGTGGATAGCAAATATGAAACAAAAAGGAGAAAGATTGTGGTTAAGGAGTTTAACGGGCAAAAGGCTTGTCTTACCATAGTAGCACCCAGAGCAGCGATGCTACAACTATGGGAACGTATATCGTTCGATTTCAAGACCAAACATTGAGCAAACCAATCACAAAACAACCCACATCTATCACCGATGGGGCAGGAAGAGCACCCATTCGAGGAGGAATACTGATACATGCTGCTTTCTGTATTCACCTGTCATAGCTCTAAACCAATATTTTGTAGCATCTACGAACGAAAGCATACATTTTTGTCGGACACTATTGATTCCATATAAAAAAAAAGATGTATCTTTGCATCGAATTATGAAACGCTAAATAACACACAAAAAGTTGAAAACAAAAGCAATACTTGTAGCATTCGCGATGGCGGCATGTTTTATTCCATCGACGAGCAATGCCCAGACCAATTGGAGCCAAGTCTTCAATAAATTCAAAATGGAAGTCCGTGCCGATGGAGAATACACGACCACCGACACCACTCCCAACCTAGGATTCCATGGCAAATACTTCAATCTGATGCTTGGTGGCGAGCTGGGCGGCGGATTCAGCTACTACTTTAAGCAACGCATCGTGGCTAACCCCGGCACAGTGACGTTTTTCGACAATACAGATTTTCTCTATCTCGACTATCGGCCCACTGCCAACTGGCGCCTGCGTTTTGGTAAAGATGCCATGGCCCTTGGTGGCTTCGAATACGATGCCTCGCCCATCGATGTCTACTTCCCCACCAACCTTTGGCGCAACATCTACTGCTTCCAACTGGCGGCCAGCGGTGCGTACATCTCCGACGACGGCAACCACACCTTCATCGTACAGGTGTCTAACTCGCCCTACGTCAACTACAACAACCTAAACTACGATGCCGGACTGGTATCGTACAATCTCTATTGGGCTGGCAAGATAGGCCATTGGCAAACCTTGTGGAGCACCAGCATGGTGGAGTATAAGTGGAACAACTACTTGAACATGACTATGATTGGCAACAAACTGGTCTTCGACAAATGGGACCTCTATATCGACTTCATGCACCATGCACTTGCCATCGACGACTGGGGTAAGAACTTTGGATTCGTAAGCTGTGCCAACTACTACTTCACCGACCGCTTCAATATCTTCATCAAAGGCATGTACGAACAGAACAAGTCGAGCGAAACACTGGCATCGTCGGTATCGATGGACCACCAACTGGCAGCCGGCCACGCCACAGCACGCTACGGACTGGGCTTCGAATACTTCCCCACAGCACAGAAAAATGTACGTCTGCACATCTATGGTTGCCGCATGACCGACAGCTACACCGATGCCACCACAGGTCGGGATGTGACCGACGAAACCTGGAACTTCAACATCGGTGCCACGTGGAATGTGGATTTCTATCAATTATTTAAGTAACGAACATTGATTGACAAATGGACAACAACAATAACAACAAGCAGTCGCGTCACAACCTATTGAGCGTGCTCAATCCGTTCGAGGTATTTCGCCACCACGAGACCGACCCCAACAAGTCGAACGGCAAGCCCCGCCGACTGAAGTTCACCACCAGCCGTAGCGTCGAGGCACTCATCTTCCTGGTCTGCTTCTTCGGATTCTTCGGTTTCCTCGCCTACCGCATGACACTGCCCAACATGCTGAACACATTTATGCAGACCGCCTACCATCTGCTGCTCGAGACAGTGTTCTACATCATGGCCATCTGTGTGCTGATGGGTGCCATCTCGAAGTTGCTCACCGAGTTCGGTGTGGTGCGACTGATGGAGAACATCCTGCGTCCGCTGATGAAACCCCTCTACAACCTGCCGGGTGTGGCAGCTCTTGGTGCCGTAATGACCTTCCTTTCCGACAACCCCGCCATCATATCGCTGGCCAAGGATAATAACTTCGCTCGCTACTTCAAGAAATACCAATTGGTATCGCTCACCAATTTCGGAACCGCCTTCGGTATGGGACTGGTTGTTATTGCCTTCATGACCGGCCTTGGCTTCGGCAAAGGGGCCATCGTGGGACTGCTAGGTGCAGTCATAGGCAGCATTGTCAGCACCCGCATCATGCAGCGCTCCACACTAAAAAGCTACCCCGAAATGGACAGTCCGGTCACCGACGAGGCCGGTACCGAGCAGAACATCTCCTTCAAAAGCGAAGGTTCCATCTTCCAACGCTTTCTCAATGCCATGCTCGATGGAGGAAAGAGCGGCGTGGGTATTGGTGTAGCCATTATCCCCGGCGTGCTCTGCATCTCTACCATCGTTATGATGCTCACCTTCGGACCCGCAGGTGCCAATGGAGAATACACCGGCGTGGCCTACGAGGGCGTACCTGTCATCACATGGCTAGCCGACAAAATCAATGTCGTTTTCTACTGGCTATTCGGATTTGAGAGCGGTGCCTTGGTATCGTTCCCCATCACCGCACTTGGAGCAGTTGGAGCCGCCATTGGACTAGTGCCCCGCTTTGTCAGCGAGGGTATCATCAACGGCAACGCCATTGCCGTCTTCACCGCCATGGGTATGTGCTGGAGCGGCTACCTCAGCACCCACACCGCCATGCTCGACAGCCTCGGATACCGCAAACTCATAGGCAAGGCCATTGGAGCTCACACTGTGGGTGGCCTCTGCGCGGGCATTGCAGCCCACTGGCTGTGGGTATTGCTGGCACTGGTATTCTGACGAGATGGCACTGGAAGGGATTATCATCGGTGCCGCCACCTTTGTCACCATCGGACTCTTTCATCCCATCGTGATCAAGGCCGAATACCATCTTGGAGCAGGATGCTGGTGGATATTTCTGCTGGTAGGCCTGGCCTGCATCGTCGGCTCTCTCCTCACCACTGGCATTTGGAGCATCCTACTCGGAGTGGTGGGCTTCAGCAGCCTGTGGTCTATCCTCGAGCTGATAAAGCAGCGTAAGCGGGTCGACCGCGGATGGTTTCCCGAAGGTCCTGGACACAACAAAGAAAAACAACAACTATGATACGCGAAGAAACTGTATTTGGCCCTATCTTTAGCCGACGACTAGGCAGCTCGCTAGGCATCAACCTGCTACCCGAAAAAGGTAAGATATGCAACTTCGACTGCATCTACTGCGAATGTGGATGGAATGCCGACGGACGTGGCGACAGCGTGCTACCCACTGCCAGCAAGGTGCGTACCGACCTCGAACACATGCTGCTGCGACTGCAGAAAGAGCACACTCCTGTCGATAGCATCACCTTCAGCGGCGATGGCGAGCCCACGCTCAATCCCGAATTCCCACAGATCATCGACGACACCCTTCGCTTGCGCGACCTATACTATCCACAAGCCAAGGTGTCGGTGCTCAGCAACGCCACGCGGGTGCATATGCCCACAGTTCTAGCAGCCTTGCGTCGTGTCGACAATCCCATCATGAAGATCGATGCCCCCACCAACGCCCTTGCCGCCCTCATCAACCAGCCAGCTCCTGGCTACGACGTGCAGCGTGTGGTGAAGGCGCTCGAAGCCTTCGAGGGCAACTTCATCCTGCAGACCTGTATGCTTCGCGGCAACAACTTCGACTCTGCCAGCCCCGAGGTTATCGACGGCATGCTGGCCATTGTGCGCGCGCTGCGTCCACGCGAATGGATGGTATACACCATCGATCGCCCCACCCCCATGCAAGGCCTCACAAAGTTCACCCCACAGGAGATGAAGGCGCTGGTGCAACCCATTATCGACGAAGGCATCAAGGTACAGATCAAAGGTGCCGTAGAAGACAACTGACAACATTTACCATTGTATAAAGAGACATGAGACACGAAGTCGATTTTCTAGTAGTAGGGTCCGGTATTGCCGGCCTCAGCTTCGCACTGAAAGTGGCCGAATACGGCAAGGTGTGCATCCTCACCAAAGGTGATGCCGCCGAAGGTAGCACACGCTATGCACAGGGTGGCATAGCGGCAGTGATGTACGACAGCGACTCGTTCGACAAACATATACAAGACACCCTCGTGGCCGGCGACGGCATCTGCGACCGCGAAGTGGTGGAGATGACCATCCGCGAGGCTCCCGAACGCATTCGCGAGCTGGTGAAATACGGCGTGAACTTCGACCTCGACCGAAAGGGAGACAAATTCGACCTGCACCGCGAGGGTGGGCACTCCGAGTTCCGTATCCTCCACCACAAGGACAATACCGGCGAGGAAATAGAGCGTGGACTGCTCGAAGCAGCCCGCAGCCACCCCAACATCACCATCAAAGAGCGCCAGTTCGCCATCGACATCATCACCCAGCACCACCTAGGCCAGCGTGTCACCAAGCACACCCCTGGCATAGAATGCTACGGGGTCTACGCCCTCGACTGCGACACCAACCGCATCGACACCTACCTGGCTCGCGTCACCCTGCTGGCCACCGGCGGCATGGGCAACGTATACAGCACCACCACCACCCCCGTCATCTCCACCGGCGACGGTGTGGCCATGGTGCATCGTGCTCGTGGTGTGCTGAGCGACTTGGAGTTCATGCAGTTCCACCCCACCTCGCTCTACAACCCCGCCGAGAAGCCCGCTTTCCTCATCACCGAGGCCATGCGTGGTGCCGGCGCTGTGCTCAAAGACCGCGATGGCAAGGAGTTCATGCAGAAGTACGACAGCCGCCTCTCGCTGGCTCCGCGCGACATAGTGGCCCGCGCCATCGACAACGAGATGAAGCTCTCCGGCAAGGACTACCTCTACCTCGACGCCCGCGGCATCGGCAAAAAGCACCTCATCGAGGGCTTTCCCACCATCTACGCCAAGTGCCTCTCCATAGGCATCGACATCACACGCGACATGATCCCCATCCGTCCGGCAGCACACTACCAGTGTGGCGGCATCAAAGTAGACCGTCGGGGCGAGTCGTCCATACGCCACCTCTACGCTGCCGGCGAGTGCTCCTGCACCGGTCTACACGGCGGCAATCGCCTGGCCAGCAACTCGCTGCTCGAAGCCGTCGTCTATGCCCACAACGCCGCCATGGATGCCATCGAGCAGGTGAAACACATCAGCTTCAAAACCGAAGTGCCCGACTGGAACGCCGAAGGCATGGTGCTCAACGAGGAGATGGTGCTCATCACACAGACCAAGCGCGAGCTGCAGGAAATCATGTGGAACTATGTGGGTATCGTGCGTAGCGACCTGCGCCTACAACGTGCCTTCGACCGCCTGAACCTCATCTTCCGCGAGACCGAAGACCTCTACAACCGCTCTGTCCTCACCGAGCCCCTCAGCGAGCTGCGCAACCTCATCGCCTGTGCCTACCTCATCATCAAAATGGCTCGCGCCCGACGCCAAAACGTCGGCCTGCACTACTCGCTCGACCTCGTCAATCCGGAATAAAGAAATCGATAATCCACATTTGCCAAAAACAAGTCTCGGAGCGGCTTATTCTTAACGATAGAATAATAACATACTGTAATTCAACATAGTGCGGGCAGCATAATTGCTGCCCGCACTTTTTTTTACAAATTTGAAAAAAGTGGCAAAAAAGGCCCCAAAAACCGAATTTGTAACACCCTGTAAAACAAGGATAAAGACAGACCAACTCTTACTCATCTCTTACTCATCTCCTACTCATCCATTACTCAACTATTAGACAGGTAAGAGATGAGTAGATGAATACATAGTAATGATAAAAAAATCATCAATACCATGCCGGCAGTTTCCGGCGAAGGAAATGGTTGTAAAATGTGAGCACCGAGCGAATAGACAGACCATGTCCACTCGCAACGTAGAAAGAACCGCACGAAAAAAGACAAAAAGAAAATTTAAATAAAAATAATTCTACCATATAAAAAAAAGTTGTATATTTGCAGGCATAAACAAAAACAATTTATTCATTTAAAGTATTATATATCATGAAGGTAAATGAAATTATGGCCAACCTGGAGGCCAAACATCCGGGCGAAAACGAGTACTTGCAAGCCGTTCGTGAGGTCCTCGAGACCATCGAAGAGGAATACAACAAACACCCCGAGTTCGAGGCAGCCAAGATCGTCGAGCGTATTGTGGAGCCCGACCGTATCTTCAAATTCCGCGTGGTGTGGGTCGACGATAAGGGTCAGACCCAGGTGAACCTCGGCTATCGCGTGCAGTTCAACGCTGCCCTCGGTGCATACAAGGGCGGTCTCCGTTTCCACCCGAAGGTGAACGAGAGCATGCTGAAGTTCCTCGGCTTCGAGCAGATCTTCAAGAACAGCCTGACCAACCTGCCTCTCGGCGGTGGTAAAGGTGGTGCCGACTTCGACCCCACAGGAAAGAGCGACGCTGAAATCATGCGTTTCTGCCAGGCCTTCGTATATGAGCTGTGGCGCAACATCGGTCCCGACCAGGACAGCCCTGCTGGCGACGTGGGAGTTGGCGGTCGCGAAATCGGCTACATGTACGGTATGTACAAGAAACTGGCCCGCGAGCACTCGACCGGCGCACTGACCGGCAAGAGCTACGGCTGGGGTGGTAGCTTGATGCGTCCCGAAGCCACTGGTTTCGGCGCTGTCTACTATGTGAAACACATGGTCGAAGAGAAGGGTGACACCCTGCAGGGCAAGAAGATCGCCCTCTCCGGCTTCGGCAATGTGGCATGGGGTGCTGCTCAGAAAGCTTGCGAATTTGGTGCCAAGGTGGTCGCCATCAGCGGTCCCGACGGTGTCTGCGAGCTTCCCGACGGTATCAACAAAGAGATGATCGACTATATGCTCGAGATGCGTGCTTCTAACCGCAACCGCGTCCAGGATATGGCCGACAAGTTCCCTGGCAAAGCCAAATTCACTGCTGGCAAGAAGGCTTGGACCGTGAAGTGCGACATCGCTATGCCTTGCGCCTTCCAGAACGAGCTCGCCGAGGAAGATGCCAAGATGCTGCTCGCCAATGGCGTGAAGTATGTGGCTGAGGTCTCCAACATGGGTTGCCAACCCGGTGCCATTGCAGCTATCCAGGCTGCTGGCGTGCCCTTCGGCCCCGGTAAGGCTGTCAACGCCGGTGGTGTTGCCACCAGCGGTCTCGAAATCTGCCAGAATGCCGGTCACATCAACTGGACCGCTCAGGAAGTGGACGAGAAACTGAAGAAGATCATGAGCGACATCTACGACCAGTGCGTTAAATATGGTAAGCAGGCCGATGGCAGCATCAACTACGTGAAGGGTGCTAACATCGCTGGCTTCATGCGCGTTGCTCACGCTATGATGGCTCAGGGTATTATCTAATCTCCGATTCAGACATATCCTACATAGGAGGGTGTCCCATATGTTTTGGGACACCCTCTTTTTTATAATTAATTTGGCTATTATAAATAATATATGTATCTTTGCAGAAGAGGAAACCATTAACCAACTTTTATTAAAGTAATAAAAATCAAATTATTACACACCCATTCTTGGGGTGGTTGCGCTAATATCTGTTAGTGCGCTCTTCGGCTCGTGCCAAAAAGAACAACAAGAACTGACTCGGCTCAACCTCATCGCCGAGGGATTCCAAAACAACAAAGCCACCAAGCTGGCCGTCGACGGCCTTGCCTCGTATTGGGTCGATGGCGAGAAGGTGTACATCAACGACAACAGCGATGTGACCATCAGCTACAGCGGCGGCACGTCGGCCTCGGCATCGGGCACGTTCACCACGCCCATCCGCGCCATCTACCCCGCCAGCATCTGCAGCAGCGCCCTCACCACTAGCAGCGCGACCCACACCACGAGTAGCTACAGCGAGTTGTACTCCGCCAAATTCAAGGTCGTAAGAGATTTCGATGCCTCCTCATCTACGTATAGCGACTTCACGAGAATCTATAGCTGCCAAGAATTCGACAGGCAGGACCACACCATAAGCAATCTGCGCATCAACAGCGCCGGTGCCTACTGCGGCATGTTCCGGTCTACGGGCAATATCAAGAATCTTACCCTGTACAATCCGAAACTGTTGGTCAACACCGATGCATTCTACATCGGACCCCTTGTCTCGGCATATAATATGGATCTGATCATCAGCAACTGCACAATTACCAGCCCCACGGTGGAAAACAAGACTAACCTTACCAGCAGCACACACAGAATGGGCGGCATGGTTGGAACGTGCCGTGGAATCACGATGACGAACTGCCGCGTTACCAACTTCAACATGTACTATGATGGTGGAGAGATTCAATCGAGCCTCTGCTTTGGAGGCATGCTGGGGCAGCGAGCAGATAGAAGACTACAACAACCGCTCCGGCTGGACCGACGACGGCAGCAACACCTTCTGGGGCAGCTGATTCTGCTAACCGCAGTGCACTAGCACTGCCGCAGCCAGGAGAAGGAGGGTGTCTCATTGGTTGGATGTGTCCCCAAAAAGTTGTACATAAAAAACTATCGGGGCACAATACACCTATGAGACACCCTTACTGTTTTGTATCGGTCGGTCTAGTTACTTCGAAGTCAATTCTTCTTTGGAGGATCGATGCGGGAATAGTGGCGGGCATCCGACACCACACTGCTGATATAGATAGCCGTGAGGAGTGCGATGATAACGAAGGTCAGCATATCAAGCATGGTAAACTCACCGCCATGCCCAGCCACGCTGATCGTCATCCTGTATTCGGCCAGCGATGGGAAGAGAATGACCGTCAGACATCCCAAGGCGATGAGTATGCGGAATTCGGTAGGGCCAAGCTTGGCATAGGTGAGGCGGAACTCGCTCTTCAGGTGAGCATTGATACTGACGTTGATTGTCATCACCAGATAGAGGATGAATACAGCCAGGGCCATGTCGAGATGGACCAGCGGCGAGAGGCCAGCACCGACAAACATCAGTGCCTCGTTGATGCAGTCGACCGTGTGGTCGAGGTAGTAGCCATAGAGGGGGCGTTGGCGATTGCGTACCCTGGCCAATGTGCCATCGAGCGAATCGCCATACCAGTTGATACCAAGGCCTACCACACTGAGCCACAGCCACTCTATATCGAAGCGTGTGAGGTAGAATCCCAGACCCGTAAGAAAGGCTCCAACGGTGCCAACAACGGTAAGGAGGTCGGAGGTGACCCAGCGCGGTTGCCGGCGTGCCAGCCAGACGAGGGCTTTATGTTCGAGAGCATTGATGAACGAAGTCTGGATCCGTTCGGCCTGTTTTATTTCGTGCATTTCAGTCATCTTTGTCATGAATTAGAGTAGTTTGGCGATGATACCTGCCGACACTTCGGCGAGGCGGTGGCCTATCGGCCTCTGGTTCCACTCGGCAGGATCGATATAGTGCGACTCCGACTCGTCGGCGAGGAAGACATCGCGCAGCTGGCAGGCAAACTCGCTGTCCGCCACCACTGCCGCCACCTCCTCGCAGAGTAGGAGACTGCGGTAGTCGATATTGCACGAGCCGACCACTCCCACGCGGTCGTCGCTGACGATGATTTTAGAATGGAGGAACCCTGGAGCGTATACCCCTATCTTCACCCCACTGCGCATCGCTTCGGCATAGTATCTCTTCGAAGCCCACTGTGTCGTCTCACCATTATCGCCGCGTGGGGGCTGCAGCACGCGCACGTCCACTCCCCTTTCGGCTGCCTTTATGATGGAGTCGAGCAGGGATGAGGGAGGGATGAAGTAGGGCGACTCGAACCACACATACTGCTGGGCATCGTCGAGCAATCGACAGTAGGCATCGAGCAGCGTGGGTCCGTCGCCAATAGGCCCCGAAGCCACCACCCTGATAGGCATCTGTCCCACAGGCACTAGCAGTGGGAACAGTCGGGGCAACGAGGGCAGGCAGCCTGTGGCAAAACACCAGTCGGCCAAGAACATACGCTGCACCTGTGCCACAGCCGGCCCCTCGATCCTGATCATGGTGTCGCGCCATCGACCCCACTCAAGACCATGTACATAGCGGTCGGCCAAGTTGTATCCACCGAGGTATGCCACCTTGCCGTCGAGGACAATACACTTGCGATGATTGCGGTAGTAGTCCCGCTTGGTGGGTATCGGCCAGTGTACGGGGTTGAATCCTGCTGTCTGCACACCGGTGGCACGCATTCTACGGTAGAAGCTCCTCCAGCGATAGCACATGAAGTCGTCGTACAGCACACGGGCTTCTGCACCGGCAGCCACCTTCTCTGCCATGAGCGATGCCAGGTGGCGGCCCGACACATCGTCTTCCAGCTTAAAGAACTGCAGGTGGATACTACTGCTTACGTTCTGCATGTCGGCAACCACAGCATCGCGAAGCGGGACACCATCCGTAAATATTGTGATATGATTTCCTCCTACCGAGTCGGCTGAGAGCATGGCATCCAACTGCTCCTCCTGCATGCTGCCTGTCAGCCGGTAGCGGCCAGGCTTGCTGATTATCCACAGAAACCAGCCGACGAGTGCAAAAAGCACCCCAAGGAGAACAAAATGCAGAATTCTCATACGTTGTTATAACGTGGCGAACCATCCATTTATTGCATCGCGAAGCCGATATATCTTTTTGCCAGGCCGAACGAAAAAAAGGGGCAAAAATGGGCCATTTTTCCGTTTTCTTAACTATCTGTAAAACAAACATAAGGATAGACCAAGTCTTACTCATCTCTTACTCATCTCCTAGTCATCTTTTACTCATCTATTATTCGAGTAAGAGATGAGTAGGCGGAAGCAAAGATATGGTTAGGAAAAGACAGATCGGCAAGACGAGGACATACCAAGGATGCAGGTGCGGCATCGGCAACCAGCGGGGGTGCAGACCGGCTGACGACGGCGGTGGCTACCCGACCATGATGGTATGTGTGGTCGCCCACATTGGGCAGAAGGGCAGCCATTGCTTGTCGGACAGCAATAGTTTGCTGTAAAACAACACCAAAGCACAATATCTAGAGACAAATCGCGTTTTTATTTGTATGAAAAAAATCTGTATCATCAACGGTCCCAACCTCAACCTCACAGGCAAACGCGAGCCCGAGGTCTATGGCAGCATCACCATGGAAGAGTGCATTTCCCACCTGCAGGAGTCTTTTCCAGAAGTACAAATCGCCTATTTCCAAAGCAATATAGAGGGCGAACTGATAGACATCATTCAGCGCGAGGGCTTCGCTGCCGATGGTCTGATAGTGAATCTCGGAGGCTACAGCCACACCTCGGTGGCCCTGCACGATGCACTGCTGGCAGTACCCGCCCAGAAGGTGGAGGTGCACCTAAGCAACATCTTCGCCCGCGAAGACTACCGCCACCACTCGCTCGTCACCAATGCCTGCCGAGGCATGATATGCGGCCTCGGCCTTCAGGGTTACGAGATGGCCCTGAGGACGCTGCTCTAAAACTTTTTCTCTTTCCTCCGTGTAAGATTTCGCCACCTGCTTCGACTACTAGGTATGAAACAGGAAACGGAACAGTTCAAACTCGACTATCTGCCCTTGCAGCCCGCCATGCAGCGCATGGCCGAAGCCCTGCTGGGCAACGAGGACGACGCTGCCGATGTGGTGCAGGACTGCTTCGTCACCCTGTGGAACGAGCGAGAGAAGCTGCGGCGAGTGGTCAACCGCGAGGCGTGGTGCATCACGCTGGTCAAACGCCGCTGTGTGGACCTGCTGCGCAAGCGCAAGCCCACCGTCGAGATCGACGAGCGCACCCTGGCTCTGGCCGAGGAGGAGGCTGACGCCGGCGAGGAGCGCCTGCGGCTGGCCCTGCAGATGGTCGGTCGCCTGCCCGAGCGACAGGCCCAAGTCATCCGCCTGAAGCACCTCGAGAATGCCGACACCGACCGAATCGCCCAGGAGTTGCACATTACTTCGGGCAACGTCTACACCCTCCTCTCGCGAGCCTATAGTACACTGAAACAAATTATACTGGAATATGAAAACCGATAAACATAACATGGATCTGGAGCATCTACTCGAAGCCCTCGAGCACGCCGGCCGCGACGAGCGCCGCCAGCAGGAGCTGGGCGACATGATCGACCGCATGGCCGCCACCGAGAGCAAGCAGCACAGCTTCTGGTGGTGGGGTGCCCGCGCGGCAGCGGCCGCCTGTCTACTCTTCTTCGCCGGCACAGCCGCACGCCTCTGGCTCCTCCCCACCGCGGAACCGCAGCCGATGGTGGCCGAGGCCAAGGTGCCGACCCTGACACCTGAGGCCATCGACACCACGATTCCCGTCGCCAAACCCAGCGTCCACCGCAGCGATGCAAAGCGTGTAGTGAAAGCAGTGGCGCCCATGGAGGAACCCCTCGTAGAAGAGTCCCTGCCTGAGGAACAGCCTGAGGAACAGCCCGAGGAACAGGTGACGACAGTGCTTTTGGCGGAAGAAACCGCGCCACAAGCGAACGACAGCGTGGAGACAGAGCCCATCCTACCCGTGACTGAAGAAGGGCTCCTGGAGGGGAAAACGCTGGTAACCGACAACGCAAGTTCCGAACCGCTCGAGCCACAGGAACATAAGCGTAGCTTCATTGCGAGCATTTTCCAACGCGCAGAACCCAGCCAAATGAACGGCGTGGTACTATCTTTCAACCTATTATAAACCTATAAAAAGAAGATAAACATGAAACGGATTCTTTGCACAATAGCCTTGCTTGCCTTGACAGCCACCGGTGAGGCACAGATGATGCTGCAACGCTCGGTGGAGTTGACCGGGGCACATGCCACGTCCGACAGCATCGCTGCCGCCAACAAGCAATGGTGGGACAACCAGCCCCGCTGGAGTTTGGACTTGGGCATTTCCGCAGGGGGAAACCTGTACACCACCGACTACTTCGAATCGCCCTACTTCAGCCGCTACGGACTGCTGGTGCAGGTGCCCCTGGTGCTGCACTACCGCGTGTCGCCGCACTGGCGATTGGGGACAGGCCTGCGCTACGACCTGCACTTCGACCCCCTATACCATGCCGTGCAGATAAACACCCCTATTATCCACGGCATCGACTTCGCCCCTATCCCCCTCGCGGGAAACACAAAAGCCTATTCCTGGCGCAACTATATCGGCATACCGCTGGAGGCCACCTGGTACCCCTGGCCGCGCGAACCACGCCAATTGGGCATCACCATCGACCTCTATGCAGGCTACTCGATCTCCAGCAGGATCTTTGTCGAGACGACAGAGGTGGAACGCACCGTCATTGGTCCACACTCGGAAAGCATCGGCATCTATGTAGGTAATGACGAGACAGCCGACAACGACCCCACCCTGTTGCCGTGGAAACTGGAGCTGGGCCTTACGCTCTCGACCGACGTCCTGGGCCTTATTCACGGGGTGCGTTTCTTCGTAGACCTGCTGCCCACCTACCGCGACCCACTCATCGACGAGCCCGTGTACACCGCCGGAATGACCATCTTTCTTTAATTAACAATATATATTACCATTACAATGAAAGCAAACACCAAACAAACCCTCCTAGCCCTGGGACTCGCCATCCTGTGTGCAACCACCCCGGCCCATGCACAGATCGACCTGTTGCACCAATCCTCCCAACCCGACACCAACCCAATGCTCAACACCACCGGCCCGGGCACCCTTGGGGCACGCCATATGCTGCTCGAATTCCAGCTGGGATGGAGACATAGCATCGATAACATTGCCGTGTATGCCGCCGACTGCAGTTACACAAACGGCATCATCATTTCGCACCTGCTGGAGGCCGACGAGATGCTGCGTTACGGCATAGGTAAGAGATTCGAGCTGGCTCTAGGCATCGAAGCCGAATCCATACATGACCGTTTTCGATTGAAGAACCTCGAAGACAAACAAACATACAGGAGTTTTGCCCCCAAGATGGGTGCTAAATACTGTTTCTTCGAAGGAAAAGGGTGGATACCACAGATGGCGCTGCGCGTCGAACTGTGGCAACCCATACAGATAATCGACAATAGAAAACGGTATTCAGCAGGTTCAACAATGCACTACGAGGGGCTGGAATTACGCAACCGCCTGGGCCAACACTGGGTGCTGGACTACTCGCTAGGATTCTCCTCATTTCCACCGCCGCTGGGCATCGTCAAGAGGAGCCGAGGCATCCAATACAGCCTCTTTGCCCGCTGGTTGCCCACACGTAGGATGATGGTGAGCATCGGCATGGAAGACGGCTGGGGCCGTGCCGAGATGAACTGGCAGGCCACCGATGCCCTGCAGATGCAGCTTCGCGCAGGCCTGGCTGGCGGCTCACACTCCAACCTGGGCATGATGGAGACCTACACCTCGGTAGGTCTGAAATGGATGATCAGATAGGCCCTTCTCCTTTTTTTTCAACGCTAAAGGGGCGACAAGACAACCGGTCAACGGTTCCTGTCGCCCCTTAGACATTTACATCGGTATCCGCAAGGGATATCCTAGAACTTGACGATGTCTATCAGGCGCACGCCATCGAGCCAGACGGCGATGCAACCCACGGCACCGAGGTCGCCTGCCTCGTCCCAGTCGGCGATGGGCTGCAGGGTACGGGCATCGACAATCTCGAAGTATTCGGGCTCGAACTTCAGCCCCTCGCCGCAGTCGTTCACCTCGTGCCACGAGCTGAGGGTATCGAGCACCCACTCCTTCACATCGTCCACCTCCTCATATTCGGCCATCTCTGCAGCCTGCTCGAGGGTGGCATTGATGGCAGGAGCCATTTGGCGAGCGGCAGGAGAGAGGCGCTTGTTGCGGCTGCTCAAGGCTAGGCCGTCGTCGGCACGCACGATAGGGCATGCGACGAGCTCGATGGGATACTTGATTTGTTCTAACAGGGCACGGATGATAGCAATCTGCTGGTAGTCCTTCTCGCCGAAGTAGGCACGGGTGGGCTGTGCGAGGTCGAACAGGCGTCGCACCACGACGGCCACCCCATTGAAGTGGCCCGGACGTCGCGGACCTTCCATCACCTCCTCGACAGGGCCGAAGTGGTAAACGATCTCGGTCGGCTCGCCGTCGGGGTACATTTCCTCGACCGAGGGCGTGAAGGCCAGCAGTTCGGTGGCTTTGGCCTTAACACGGCCTATGAGTCCTTGGATGAGTTCCAGGTCGGCTTCGATGGTGCGGGGATACTTCTCGAGGTCCTCCTTATTGTTGAACTGGATGGGATTGACAAAGAGGGAGACGACGACAAGGTCGTTTTCCTTCAATGCCCTCTCGATGAGCGAGAGGTGACCTTCATGTAAGGCGCCCATGGTGGGCACCAGGCCTATCTGCAGGCCTTTCTCTTTGGCTTCGTGCACGGCCTGCTGCAGGTCGGCGGATTTCTGTATCTGTTTCATTCCTAATGGTTGATTCTGATTTCTATATTTCAACGTAGCCCTTCCCCTGACGAACAATCTCGATGCCGTCGGAGCAGTCGACGACGGTGGAGGGTTCGGGGGCTACCATACCACCGTCGATCACAGCCCATACACGGTGGCCAAAGCGGTCGTGTATCAGCTCGGGGTCGGTATAGTTTTCCGGCTCGTCGTCTACATCGTCGAGCGGACGCACCGAAGTGCCTATCAGAGGGGCTCCCACCTCTTCGATCACGGCACGGGCAATGCCGCAGTCGGGCACACGGATACCAATGGTATGGTTGGCATTCTGGTAGCCACGAGGCACAGCACCACTGGCTTCCATAATGAACGTGAACGGCCCTGGGAGGCAACGTTTGAGCAGCGAGAACACATCGCGATCCATCGCCCTCACATATTCGCTCGCCATGCTCAGGTCTGAGCAGAGCATCGAATACTTGGCCTGCTTCACCTTGAATCCTTTCAGTGTGGCGATCTGCTCTACAGCACGCTTATGCTCCATCGAGCAGACAAAAGAATAAAGCGTGTCGGTGGGCATCACCACCACCTCGCCCGATCGCAAAGCATCGGCCACATGCCTCACTTCCCGCACGTTAGGATTCTCATTATACAGTTTTATCAACATAAAACAACCCAATTTTAAAACTGCAAAAGTACAAAAAAAAGCAAACATACAAAAAATAAATACATCCGCGGCACCTTTGCACAAGCTCAATCACAAACTATAGACTCTATCCTAGCAGGCACACCATCCATACCATACTAACTGACAACAAGATACAGAAAAACACAATTATAAACACCTGTAATTCAGCCTAACGCCCCATCTGCACCGTACTTGAACCGTACATGCACCGTACATGCACCGTACATGCACCGTACCATCCTCACTGATTCACGATGCGGGTACGGCCCATTTTCGCCGTTGTCATCCATCGAGCACTTTTTATACACTTGGAGCAATAAAACCACGGTATGTCCGTTAAGGGAACACTATGACAGGAAAAAGACTGATATTGACAGTGCTGCTTGCCATGCCCTGCATGGCCACACTAGGGCAAACCGACGGTTTCGACCGGTGGTTTAGCGGAGGGACACTCCGCGTCGATTGTATGCGCGAAGGATCGTCGCTGGGCGACACCGTGTGGATTCAGCAATGGCTCGACCGAAGAGCCGAATGGCACGGTTCGAGGACACACCTGCTCGACCCCTTCGACAATGGCGACTATCGGGTGGTGATGCGCGATGCCGAAACAGGACGCGACCTGTATTCGCGCTGCTACAACAATCTCTTCCGCGAGTATAAAGACACTCCCGAAGGGCAACGCAACGTAGGCCGGTTCGAGGAGACCCTGCTACTGCCCATGCCACGCCATGCGGTGCAGATAGTACTGCAGCGACGCAACAAAGCGATGCGGCTGGAGGACCAGACCGTGGTGCGGTTCAATCCCGACAGCATCAGATTGGAACGGGTGCGGGGTGCTCGTCCTGCCATAGAGCTAGAAATCAATGGTCCGGTGAATGAAAAGATCGATGTCGTCATTGTAGCACAAGGCTATGCCGACACCTCGATCGACAAAATGTACAACGACCTCGACCGGATGAAGAACATCCTGTTCGGCAAAGAGCCCTTCGCCAGCCATCGCAGCGACTTCAACGTGCGTGGAGTGAGGGCCGAAGTAGGAGCCGAATACAACACCTTCGGCATCGACCGCTACCTAATGACATTCCACCTATGGCAGCTCCACGATGCACTGGGCTCGACTCCAGCCGACTACATCATCATCATGGTCAACAACGACACCTACGGGGGTGGTGCAATATACAACTTCTACTCCGTAAGCTCGCTGCACTCGATGGCCGAGTTTGTGCTACCTCACGAATTGGGCCATGGCATCGGAGGCCTGGCCGACGAATATGTAGACGAAGACCTGAGCTACGCCGACCTGCACCGTACCCACTATGAACCCCTCGAGCCGAACATCACCAACATGGTCGACTTCGAGTCGAAATGGAAACAGCTGATTCCCAAAGGCACACCCATCCCCACCCCGCCGAGCAATGCCGTACTGCGAAGCCAGTGTGGACCCATCGGAGCCTACGAGGGTGCAGGATATAGCCGCAAAGGGGTATACCGCCCCACCATGCGCTGCATGATGCGCGACTACGCTCCTTTCTGTCCGGTGTGCCACAAACGATTGGAGCAGATATTCAAGCTGTATACCGAATGAGACGTTGGCTCTACATCATGCTGACGGCGATTGCCGCCTCGCTGTTGCTCCCGCTCACCTCCTCGTGCGAACGTATGGGATATGTCGACGAGGGCGAGGTAATGCTGCAATTCTCGACCGACACGTTGAGCTTCGACACCGTTTTCACCACCGTGGGTAGCACCACCCGAGCAGTGAAGGTGTATAACCGCAGCAGCCATGATGTGATACTCAGCAGCATCACCCTTGCCAAAGGCGGCGAGAGCCGATTCAGACTGAATGTGGATGGCGACACATCGATGACTGCACGCCATGTAGAGTTGCTGGCTGGCGACAGCCTGTTCATCTTTGTGCAGGTCAACATACGCCCCAACGACCAAACGTCGCCCTTTGTGGAGGAGGATGCCATCCTGTTTAGCAACGGACAGAGGCTCCCCCTGTTGGCATGGGGTAGAAACGCAGTGTATCACAAGTTGCAGCCCACCGACACCACATGGTATAGTGTGATCGACTGCGAAAACTGGGACCACACACGCCCCCATGTCATACTCGGCACGGCTGCAGTGCTCGATGGCCACACCCTACAGCTGGTGGCAGGCGACGAAATCTACTTCGGCAACGATGCCATGCTTATCTTCGACACCAACGCTAGCATAGTGGCCACCGGCACCACCGAACAGCCCGTCATATTCAGTTCGCTGCGCCACGATGGGTGGTACGACTATCTGCCTGGGCAGTGGCAATGCCTGCTATTTACCGGTGGCAGTAGAGGTAGTGTGATCGACCACGCCGTGGTGGAGAATGGCACAGGCGGACTACGAGCCTATCCAGGGGCAGAATTCACCATACGCAACTCCACCATACGCAACATGAGCGACTGCGCCCTCATCGGACAAGGGGGAAGCATCACCGGCATCAACCTGCTCGTCTACGACTGCTTGGCATCGCTCACAGTGCTTCGTGGGGGCAAATACATATTCCAGCACTGCACCATGGCCGACTATTGGCGCTACAGCAGCCGCAAGCTGGAAAGCGTTATCTTGAGCAACTATCTGAACACCACAGAAGAAGTGCAGGCCGACGATCTGGAAGCACACTTCTCGGAATGCATTATCTGGGGCTACTATTCCGACAGCGAAGTGCTTCTGCTCGACGACAGCACCCATCGCTTCGACATCACCTTTGCCCATTGCCATGTGAAAGGAAACGACGCGGCAGAAGACCCCCTCTTTGTCGATCCCGACAACGACGACTACCACCTACAAGACGGATCGCCCGCCGAAGGATTAGGATATTTATTTGAAAACGAATAGAACATGTACGAATACTTTAAAGGAGAGCTGACCAATCTGGAGCCCACACAGGCTGTGATAGACTGCGGCGGAGTAGGCTACCTGCTCGAAATCTCCATCAATACATACGAAGCCCTGCAGCATGCCGACACATCGCATGTGAAACTCTACGCTCACCATGTGGTGCGCGAAGACGCACATCAACTATATGGCTTCTACGACATGGCCGAACGCGAAATGTTTAGGCTGCTGATTTCGGTCAACGGCGTGGGAAACCAGACAGCACGCATGATACTGTCGACACTGACCGTAGATGAACTGAGGAATGCTATCACGACTCAGGATGTAAAGAAGGTGCAACGGGCCAAAGGGATAGGAGCCAAAACCGCCCAGCGCATAGTGATGGAACTGGCCGACAAGGTGGGCGGAGCCATGGCAACGCCGTCCTCGATGCCAACGGCAGCCACACAATCGCGCGACGAGGCCATGTCGGCCCTGATAATGTTGGGTTTTGCGAAACCGGCAGTAGAGAAACTGCTCACCTCGACCGATTGGCTGAACCCCGATGGCAGCGCAATGACAGTGGAGGAAATCATCAAGATTGCCCTTCAGAAACTATAACATTCTACCGACCAAAAGACATTTTTTATACAAAAGTGCAATATGCCTTGCACTTTTTCGTTTTATATATTATATATTATAACAAGCGATACTACGTATTGAAAATATATAGAATCATACTCCCGCTACTAATGCTGATAAGCCTGCAGGCATGGTCGCAAGAAGACAGTGGCTCGTATGTTCCCATGGGGTCGGGCTATACACCACAGGGAATGACCACTGTCGTCGAATACCGTCCTGCCACCGGCGACTATGTGAAGCTCACCAAAGTGGGAGATATGATCATAGACCGCGAATATTTGACATTCGAGCAGTACCAGCAGTGGAAGATGGACGAACTCATCAGCAAGTACTGGAACGAGAAAGCAGAGGGGTCGGTGCTGGACAATGTAGAAGAAGGCTTGCTTAGCAAGATACCGGGATTCAGCCAGATCAGTCAGAAACTGGACGGAATAGACCTAACTCCCCAAATATCGCCCAGCGGCAGTGCAGAGTTGAGTTTCGGATTCTTAAACAATTTCAGAAAAGACCCTGCACTCGACGAACGCAACCGCAGCCACACCAACTTCAACTTCGACGAAAATATACAGATCAATCTGAATGCAAAAATCGGTGACCTTTTCGATTTCGACATCAACGAGAACACCAAAGCCACATTCGACTTCGAGAATAAGATAAAACTGAAATACGAGGGCAAAGAGGACGACATACTACAGCTGTTCGAGGCTGCAGATATATCTTTTCCCTTGCCTACCAAGCTCATCACCGGCAGCCAACAGTTGTTCGGTTTCCACACCAAACTAAAGTTTGGCAAACTGACAGTAGATGCAGTGCTTAGCGAGAAGAAGACCAGTACCGAGAATATGCAGGTGAAAGGCGGTGCCAGCAGTCACGAATTCGAAATCAGAGCAGACGAATACGAGGAGAACCGACACTACTTTATATCGCAATACTTCTACGAGCACTACAACGAGGCGATGAAGACATTGCCTATAGTCAATTCGAACATCAAAATACTGCGAATAGAGGTATGGCGGACTAATGTGGGGGCCGCAGTGACGCAGAACAGGAACATCCTGGCCATGACGGATTTAGGCGAAAACAATCCGCACAATTCCAGAGTAAGTGGAACAGGTATGCAACTGCCAGACAACAGGGCGAACGACTTGCTCACCTTGATTAATCCACAGGCAATACGAAACAATAACAGCATCTCCGGCTACATGCAAGGATTGGGGATGGTGGCAGGAGTAGACTTCGAGAAGGTGGAGAGTGCCCGCCTGCTGAACACGAACGAGTACACATTCAACTCACAACTAGGATTCATCACCCTTAACCAACCCCTAAGCAACGACCAAGTGCTGGCCGTTGCCTACCAATATCAGGTGGTGGGCGACACTACTGTATATCAGGTGGGAGAGCTGACCACAGATGGTATAAACGATCCTAACACGCTCGTCGTGAAACTCATCAAAGGAACAGCCACCGACACACATGGTCCACTATGGCGACTGATGATGAAAAATGTCTACTTCCTCCGCAGCAGCCAACTCAGTCGTGATAATTTCAGACTGAATGTACTCTACGAGAGTCCGGAGGGTGGTGTCGGCATTGGCTTTTTCACTGAGGGGTCGCAACAGGGTAAGCCCCTTGTGGAGGTGTTTGGTTTGGACCGCATGGATGCCACACAAAGCTACTATTACGCAGATGGTGTATTCGACTGGTTCGACTCGGCTGCCTATAAGGGAGGAACTATCCAAGCCTCAACAGGCCGCATTTACTTCCCCTATGTGGAGCCTTTTGGCAAGGATCTGCGTGCGTTACTGAACGATAATGAGATGGCGAATAGGTATTGTTTCGACTCGCTCTACACCATGACCCAGGCACTGGCTCAACAATATGCCGACCGCAACAGATTCTATCTGGAGGGATACTATACCTCATCGGTAAGTGGCGAAATATCGCTAGGTTATAGCGTCAGCCCCGGCAGTGTGAAAGTAACAGCCGGTGGCATGCCTTTGATAGAAAATGTGGATTATACCGTCGATTATACGATGGGAACCGTTCGAATCATCAACGAAAGCATCCTCTCCTCGAATACTCCGATCAGCGTTAGCAGTGAGAATAACAGTTTCAGCATGACTACCAAACGGATGATGGGAGCCCACATCAACTACGAGTTCGAGCCTAATTTCAATCTAGGTGCCACCTTCATGAACCTTCACGAGAAGCCCATGACTCAGAAGAACAACTTCGGCGATGAACCCACAAGCAACAGCATTTGGGGACTGGATCTCAACTATAGTCATGAAGTGCCATTCATCACCAAATTGGTCGATCTGCTGCCTGGCATCAGTACAAAAGCGGCTTCCAACCTCAGCCTTACCGCCGAATTTGCACATTTTATCCCCAACATGAGCTCCGTAGGCTCGAAAGAGGGTAGTATAAGTTATGTCGATGATTTTGAGGGAGCAGAAAGTAGCATCAGCATGACCTCGCCTGTATCATGGTATCTTGCAAGCACCCCGCAGGACTATCTGTCACCCATGGCGATGTTTCCTGAAACACATCCCACTACAGGTCTAGCCTATGGATATAATCGGGCAAAACTGGCATGGTATAGAATCAGCGACGACTTCTATGACGAACGGGGCAATCGACCTTCCAATATTACCAAAGACGACTTATCACGCCCTTATGCACGCAGAATCATGGAGCAAGAAGTGTTTCCAAACAAAGACATCACCGTAGGGCGTGCCACTTATATATACGAACTCAACCTTGCTTTCTATCCATCAGAGAAAGGGCCTTACAACTATGATGTATCTCCGACTGCCTACAGCGCCGGTATCGACGAGAACGGAAACTTGCTCAGACCTGCGTCTCGCTGGGGCGGTATAATGCGTAAGATGGATTATACGGACTTTGAGACTCAAAACATCGAAACCATTGAGTTCTGGCTGATGGATCCTTTCATTGAAAATCCCACTCATAGTGGTGGTAAGTTATATATCAACCTTGGTGATATAAGTGAAGACATCTTGCGCGATGGACGAAAGAGCTTTGAGAATGGATTGCCCACCAGCCTAACCGTGGTCGATGTCGACACTACAATCTGGGGCAGAGTTCCCTCGACACAACCTATCGTTACAGCATTCGACAACGATGAAAACTCGCGCAAATACCAGGATGTGGGATACGATGGACTTAGCTCAACACACAATATTGAAGACGAGCAAACTTTTTTTAACGACTACCTGCAGTCAATCGCACAACGTTTTGGGGTAGGTAGTGAGGCATATATAAAAGCTCTAGCGGATCCATCGAGCGACGATTTCATGTATTTCCGGAGCACATACTACGACGAAAACGATGTGAAGATAACCGACCGCTATAAGTTCTACAACAATCCGGAAGGAAACTCTCCTGTTGACCAAGACATGGAAGAAACGTACATGACAAGTGCCTCCTCCTACCCCAATGTTGAGGACATCAACAAGGACAATACCCTGAGCGAAGCAGAGAACTACTATCAATATGTGGTTGAACTTGATCCAGCACACATGAACATTGGAGAAAACCACATCGTTGACATACAAGAAGCCACAAATATAGAGTTGGTCAACGGAGAATACACCACATGTAAATGGTACCAATTCCGCATCCCCATTAGAGAACCCGATCAGAAAATAGGGTCTATAAATGGATTTCAGTCCATTCGATTTATGAGAATGTTCCTCAGTCAATTTGAGGAACCCATTATACTTCGTTTTGCCACCCTCGACCTTGTATATTCCACATGGCGGAAATATAGTGAAGATCTTCTTCAACCTGGAGACTACGTCACCGGAAACAGTGACGAGACATCGTTCAACATCTCCACAGTCAATATCGAAGAAAATGGTTCTCGTCAACCAGTACCTTATGTACTCCCACCAGGAATTGAACGAGAGAATTGGTACACAACCAGCAGCAGTTCCACTCGATTAAACGAGCAATCCATTTCTTTGGATGTAGACCAACTCTCATCTGGCGATGCACGAGCCATTTACCGTTCGACAAGCTACGACCTCCGTTTCTATGGCCATCTTAAGATGTTTGTCCACGCCGAACAGAAATACGCTACCGATCTCATGGCTGACGATGATCTCTCACTCTTCGTTCGACTTGGAAGTGACTATACAAATAATTACTACGAATACGAACTCCCCCTAAAACTAACCCCATGGGGAACTACTTATGATGACATCTACTCTATTTGGCCCGAAGACAACAATGTCGACATCGATCTCCAACTTCTTACTGAAATAAAAACACGGCGTAACATTCATATTCGTTCCGGGGAATCAGGATACTCCCCCACCCTATTATATTCCGAACGCATCGGAAATAGGAAATACACCATACTTGGCAACCCCAACCTTGGAAAAACAAAAGTAATTATGATCGGAATTCGCAATCCTAAGAAAGAAGAGATCTCCGACCAAAACGACATGCTGCCCAAATCGGCTATTGTGTGGATAAACGAACTTCGACTAACTGACTATACCAATAAAGGAGGATGGTCTGCAATGGCCCTCGCAAAAACCAGCTTGGCTGACCTGGGAAACCTCTCGCTCTATGGGTCATATACAACCGCAAATTTCGGGAACCTTGAAGATCCTCTAATCAAGGAAGAGCTTATTAACAATTTCAATTTTCAAAGTACACTCGACATAGAACTCAGCAAATTTTTACCTGAAGATTGGGGGCTACATATCCCATTATATATTGACCATAGTCGTGATATTGGCAGTCCAGAGTACAACCCTTACAATCCTGACGTTCTTCTATACAAAGACCTGCAAACATTCCAAACAGAGGAAGAACGAGACAGTGTACGACAGATGACACAACGACGCAAGAGTGCCACAAACATCACACTTTCAAATGTAAAAAAGAACAGAGTGGGTAAAACAGCTCTCAAACCACACATCTATGACATTGAAAACTTTTCATTTAGCTACGCATACAGTAATGAAAAATCGTCTGACGATGAGATTGAGTATTACGACAAAGAACAACACCGTGGCTCAATCAACTACTCTTATTCTTTGCAACCAAAATTAGTAAAGCCATTTGAAAAGATAAAGCCACTACAGGGGAAAAACTGGAAAATAATCAACGACTTCAATTTCTATTATCTACCCAAAAGTCTCAGTTTTTCGACCGAAGTTTACCGTGACTTTGAAGAGACCATGCTTCGGAACAAAAGCGCAGCACAAGTCATTCTACGACCCACATACTTCAAGCAGTTCACATGGCAGCGTGATTATGGGCTCCAGTTCGATTTGTCCAAATCACTTAAACTACAGTATTCTGCGAATGCGAACGCACGTATCGATGAACCTATTGGACGACTTGAAACTCAATCGGCAATCGATTCTGTTTGGCACTCTATCGCCCGAGGAGGTACAATGCAAAATTTCCAACAGTCGTTATCTTTATCTTATGAGTTGCCTATAAACAAATTGCCATATCTCGACTTTATAAAAATGCCAATCAGTTATCGGACTAATTTCACTCAACAAGGCACTACACAAGCACTGGCATCAATGGGTTCTATTCTGCAAAGCTCTACCACAAAACAAGCATCGGCACAGGCTAATTTCCAATCCTTATATAATAAAATTCCTCTTCTAAAGAAAGCATGGGCATCAAATTCCACAAATAAATCTCCCAAACAGACACCTCCTATCCCGTCGCAGAATGCTAACAAGAAACAAGCAAAAGCCGATTCTATAAGAGTAGCCGATAGCCTTAAACGAGAAAAGACCAAAGAGACACTCCGTGAAGTAGGATATTTTGGATTAAGAATGATTAGCATGGTAAAAAGTGTAAATATCCAGTACTCTGTCACAAGCGGCTCACGTTTGCCAGGATATATGGGAGAAACACGTATACTTGGAATGGATCCTGAGAACTTGTGGACACCTGGGCTAGGTTACGTCTTTGGATACAATCAAGACGTTGTAGACCAACTTCTTGTTTATGATCTATTAAGTCGAGACACCCTCTTCAATACAGCTCATGAAGCTACAGAGAATCGAACACTCTCGCTCACTGCACAATTGGAGCCATTACGCGATTTTAAGATCAATGTAACGGCCACACAGAATTATTCCTCTCGTGAGAACTACTATTACAAATACCAGTCATTGGTTGACGCAGTCACAGGTCCTCTTTCTTATACTTTGACTGGCAATTATACCACCTCTACCTGGGCTTTTGCCACTGCTTTCACTAATAGTGACGTGTTGTTTGAGCAATTTCTTGATAACAGGAGCATCGTTGCCGACCAATTAGCCAGTTCCAATCCAGACCCATACAACTCTCAGCAAGTACTGGATACCATGAATGGGCAATACTATCCCGCTGGTTACAGCGGTAATTCTCAAACGGTACTGCTTTCCTCCTTCCTGGCTACCTATTTGGGCAAAGACCCTGCAACAAGTAAACATAGTCCATTCTTAGGCTTACCTTTACCAAATTGGACAATCAACTACAATGGCCTCAACAAGGTACAGGCTCTAAAGAAATGGTTTACAAATATTGCAGTTTCTCATCGCTATTCGGCCACCTATACCGTTGGCAACTTCTATACAGATCCAGCCCTATCTGGACAAGCCAATTACACTTATGGCACAGAAACCCTCATCAATACCACTGGTGACTACATACCGCCTCTAAGCATGGACGGGGTTGTCCTAAACGAACAATTCAATCCCCTAATTCGTGTCAATGTAAGTATGGTGAATAGTTTCTCTTTTAACTTCTCTATTCAGAAGAGCAGACAGATACAGCTCTCTTTCTCTAACAATCAATTAACAGAATCAACCCGCAATGGTATCACGATCGGAGCCGGCTATCGAATAAAAGATGTAGCTTTCACAGTGCAGTTTGCTGGTAAAAACCACGATCTGAAGAGTGATGTCGTTCTACAACTTAACCTTACTCGCAACAGCAACCGCAACATTATACGCAAAATAAACACATACAATCGCGAAACTGGCGGTCAAATCAGTGCTGGAGGTGAAATGTGGATGATTGACCTCAGTGCCGAGTATGCACTCACCTCCAAAATCTCTGTGCGAGCCTTTTTCCAAACCAATATTAACAATCCTTATATTTTCAACACATACCCCAACTCTACAACAAAAGGCGGGCTGATGTTAAGATTATCATTCTGAAACATAGAGATACTACCAATATGAGCAAAGACCGATTTAAAGACTTCGATGACGAGGAAATTAAGATAATACTTGACTTTGAGAATACTGTACTTAAAGGACGAGATCAGTTTTTCGATGTCGACGAGTTAGAAATCATCATTGACTACTACCTCGAAGTCAGCGATATAATACCACTCGAACGTGCAGTTGAGTATGCCGAACATCTCTATCCCAACAGTACCGAAATACGTCTACGCCGTGCCCACCTGCTCATTGTGAAACAACACTACCATTCGGCTCTTCGTATTATACAGGAGCTCCGCCAAGAAGAACCAGACAATACCGACATAGCCTACTCTCTAGGCGTTGTTTACAGTGCAATGAAACAAAGTGAGAAAGCTATCACTTACTTTCTCGAAGCAGCCAAGGATGGGTGGCAGCTAGGACGAATTTACGCCAACATAGCAGAAGAATACTTCACACTGCACGATTATAATAACGCTATTCGTTATTATCAACTAGCTCTTGACACTGACAGCTACGACGAATCCACTCTATACAACTATGTAGACACTGCTTTCGAGTGCAACATGGTTGAAGAAACTGCTACATATATCCGATCTTTCCTCGACGAACATCCATACAGTGCCGAAGGGTGGCATTGTTTAGGCAATTGCTATTACTACCTTACTCTATATGAAAAAGCAATTGATTCCTATGACTTTGCACTAGTCATTGACAAAACCTTGCTCATGGCATACACAGACAAAGCCTGTGCTCAAGAAGAGATGGGACGCACCGGAGAAGCTGTTACCACACTTATACAGCAAGCCGAGATTGTAGACAATCCAGCTCCTATATACAGCAGCATAGCCTATATCTACGATCGCCACAACAACCACGCTACAGCCCTAGCCTACTTCCAAAAAGCCCTCGACCTTTCACCCGATGACCCCAACATTATGTCTGCCCTGGCACTCTGTCTACTTCATAGCAACGACACCCAACAAGCACTTGCAACCATCAAACGAGCACTTAAGCAAGAAAATACCAATGCCCTTGTCTTCAATGTGGCAGCAAAGATCTACGACCAAATAGGTAATATCGACATGGCACGCGACTACTACGAACGGATGCTCGACACAGATGGGTGCAGTGAGGACATGTGCCAACAGTATATCGATTTTCTCTACCGTAATCAATTCTACAATGAAGTAATTGATTTTGCGCAAGAATCGCTCAACATTTTGCCAAAAGATGGATTCTACTCGGCATATCTAGTAGCAGCCTATTATCATACCAATCGCTACAACAGCGCCCGCCAACATCTAGACAATGCTGATCTACCTCTTCTTTCTATACTTTGTCCAGAAATGCCCGGGAATCCTCTTTTTTCAACACTATTTCCATCCACTGCCGATCCTCAACAGCATAAATAAACACATTACATCAATAATACACATGAAAAAGAAACACTTTATCCTTTTTTCCACTTTATTGATACTGACAGTAGGAACATTAAATGCCCAACAGCCATCTGGCATTGCCGAATCCGTACGTGGTGACTCGACAGGTTCAGGATGGGTAGCTACGGTGCTACATTGGTACGACGCTCACATGAACTATGTAGCTGTCGCCGGACTAATGACCTTGGAAAGTTCGTTCATCCCTTTTCCTTCCGAGGTGGTCATCCCCCCTGCCGTTTATGTCGCCGCCAATCCCAACAGTGCCGGTGGTATGAAAATCTGGCTTGTTGTCCTTTTCGGCACGTTAGGTGCATTATTGGGTGCATTAATCAACTACTTTCTGTCACTTTGGCTCGGGCGTCCTATCGTATATGCCTTTGCCGAAAGCAAGTTGGGTCACGTATTACAGCTCTCCAAGGAAAAGGTACAGCGTGCCGAAGTTTACTTCAACGACCATGGCAATGTCTCCACTCTTGTTGGACGATTCATTCCGGTCATTCGCCAGCTCATTAGCATACCGGCAGGCCTCAGTAAAATGAATCTCGGTGCTTTCTGTCTCTTTACCACCATTGGAGCTTTAGCATGGAATTGTATACTCGCCCTTTTGGGATGGCTGGCCTATAAAGCCGCCGACCCATCAGTCATCGAGAAATATAGCCATCAGTTGAGTATCATAATCATAGCCCTGTTTGCCGCAGTAGTGCTTTTCTTCGTGGTTCGACATATACTGAAACACCGAAAGGTCGAAAAACAATAAAGCTTATTAGGAGATACACTATGAACATCGACAACATACGCTTTCAATTCCCTATACTCGACCAGCAAGTGCATGGACATCCACTTGTCTATCTCGACAATGCAGCCACTACCCAAAAGCCACTTGCTGTTATTGAAGCACTCGACAACTACTATCGGTACAGCAACGCCAACATCCACCGAGGCACTTATCATCTGGCAGCCGCTGCCACCGAACAGTATGAAAAAGTGCGTAGGCAAGTCTGCCAGTTCATCCATGCCCGCAAGCCTGAAGAGATTGTATTCACCCGTGGCACTACCGAGGCCATCAATCTAGTGGCATCGTCATTTGCCAAACAATTCTTTACAGGCGACGATGAGGTGATTTGCACTGGTATGGAGCACCACTCTAATATCGTTCCGTGGCAGCTGGCAGGAGCCCACATACGGCCTATTCCATTCACCGACGAGGGTGTGCTCGACCTTGAGGCCTATGAGTCTCTCTTCACCGAACGAACCCGTCTTGTGACTGTCTGTCATGTTAGTAACACTCTTGGCACAGTCAATCCTATAGCCTCTATCGTCGCCACTGCCCATGCCCATGGCGTTCCGGTATTGGTCGATGGAGCACAGGCTGTGGCACACACCTCCGTCGATGTGCAGGCATTGGGATGCGACTTCTATTGTTTCTCTGGCCACAAAATGTACGGTCCAATGGGAGTAGGGGTCATGTATGGCCGCGAAGAGCTACTCGAACAGATGCCTCCATATCAAGGCGGAGGAGAAATGATCGAGAACGTCACCTTCGACAACACCACATACAATGTCCTTCCCTATAAGTTTGAGGCAGGCACACCTTCGGTGGGTGATGTGGTAGCTCTCGGCCAAGCGATCGATTTCATACAATCAGTAGGCGTGCATTGCATCGCCGAGCATGAAGAATCGCTACTACACTATGCCACCACACGCATGCAACAGATATCCTCCCTGCGCATCTTCGGCACAGCACCTAGCAAGGCGGCTGTCATCTCTTTTCTGGTTGGAGAGACACACCCTTATGATGTGGGCACCCTGCTCGACCAATTGGGAATCGCTGTCCGCACCGGCCACCACTGCACCCAACCCGTCATGGACCGCTACGCCATTCCTGGCACTGTCCGTGCCTCTTTCGCCGCCTACAACTCCACTGCCGATGTAGATGCCTTCATTGCCGCTTTAGAAAGAGTGATCCCTATGTTGTCTTAACGTAATCCAGTAATTGAAAACATGCTCCAGACTCTCCATATTGAAAACTATGCCCTCATCCGCGAAACCGACATTGCATTCGGGCAAGGTTTTACAGCCATCACCGGCGAGACAGGTGCTGGCAAAAGTATCATCTTAGGGGCGTTAGGGCTATTGCTTGGCCAGCGTGCCAGTGTTGCCACACTAGCCGACCATGAACACAAATGCGTAGTCGAAGCCCACTTCGACATCTCAGAGCTTCACCTAGAATCCCTATTCGACGAAGCCGATATCGATTACGACAACCTTCTCATCCTGCGACGCGAAGTCCTCCCTTCAGGTAAAAGCCGTGCATTTGCCAACGACACGCCTGTACAGCTCGCCTTCCTGCAACAACTCGGCCCTCATATTATCGACATTCATTCTCAACATCAGACACTCACCCTTGCCGACCGCAACTTCCGACTATCACTGCTCGACTCGCTCGTTGCCCACAGTGCTTTGCCCGATTACCAAAGGACCTATCGGAAATACACCTCGCTGAAGCACGACCTAGAGACCCTTGTGGCCACCGAAACAGAAAGCCGTCGTGAGCAGGACTATCTGCAGTTCCAATTCGACGAGCTCACTGCCGCCAGACTTACCGAGGACGAACAGCAACAACTCGAACAGGAGTCGCAACTCTTGTCCCATGCCGAAGCCATAAAGGAGGGGCTCACCTCTGCCGCCATCGCCATCGACGACGAGAGCGACAGCTCGGTATTGTCACGTCTACGAACTGCCAAAAATGCACTGTCGCACATCTCTTCCTATCATCCCGATGCCGAGGCACTGTGCAACCGAATCGACTCGGTACTGATCGAAGCCGACGACATCGCCACCGAACTACAGCACACAGCCAATCGCATCAACTACAGTTCCGAACGACAACAGGAGGTCGACGACCGCCTATCCCTGCTCTATCGTCTACAGAAAAAGCATAGCGTGAATACTGTAAGCGAACTGATTGCCCTGCGCGAAGAGTTCAAGAGCAAACTGCAAACCATCAGCACTCTCGACGACCGTATCCACGACCTTATGGAGCAGGTAGACCAAGCCTACGCTGCCCTGCAGCAAGCTGCCGACCTTCTTACACAACAGCGCATTGCAGCCGGCAAAGCACTCTCCGAAGCCATCCTTCCCACACTGCACGAACTAGGCATGCCCGATGCACGTTTCGCCGTGCAGGTCGACCCATCATCCAACTACACCCCGCAGGGGCACGACACCGTGCAGCTGCTCTTCAACGCCAACCGAGGCATGGAGATGCACGACGTAAGCCAAGTGGCATCGGGTGGCGAACTGTCGCGCCTAATGCTCGCCATCAAAAGCATGCTCACATCACATTCGCTACTGCCCACTATTATCTTCGACGAGATCGACACTGGTGTCAGCGGCGATATAGCAGGGGCTGTAGGACGCATCATGTGCCGCATGGCCGAACACATGCAGGTGGTTGCCATCACCCACCTGCCACAAATTGCAGCCCGCGCCGAGCAGCACCTCAAAGTATATAAGCACGTAGAGGGAGAAAGCACCGTGAGTCTCATACGCGAGCTCACACCTAGCGAACGCATCGTCGAGCTAGCATCCATGCTCAGTAGTGGCTCCCCCTCCGAGGCCGCCATGCAAACCGCACGCGAACTAATGCAATGAAATACTACCTAGTAGGCTATATGTATAGTGGTAAGACCACCTTCGGTTGGCGGCTGGCTGCCGACAAAGGGATGGACTTCCTCGACCTCGACCAAGCCTTCGAGCAACGCTACCACTACACCGTGCGCGACTTCTTCGACCGCTTCGGCGAACAAGCCTTCCGCCAACTCGAAACCCAACTGCTTCATACTACCGCCGACCTCGACAATGTGGTTGTCTCCACTGGTGGCGGCACTCCCTGTCACAGCGGCAATATGGACTTCATCCTCACCCACGGCACCGCCATCTACCTTCAGCTCACGGTGGACCAATTGGTGCAACGTGCCCTGCGCAGCCACCGTCCGCGTCCTGCCATGCGCGGTCTGTCGGAGCCGGAAATGCACGAGAAAATCACCCGCGGTCTGGCCGAACGCGAAAGCATCTACCTCCGCGCACACATCATCCTCGATGGTGTCGCTCCACAACTGCCCTGCTAATCCATATCGACCCTATTGTGCCGATGCTTTCGATAGTCGTGAGGGGTCTCGCCAGATTGCTTTTTGAAGAACTTTACAAACTGCGACGACGAGTTAAGGTGTAGGGATTCAGCAATGTCATCGAGCTTTTTATCAGTGCTTCCCAACAGTATCTTCGCCTCGAGCATCGTCTTCTCGTTAATCCATTCCATGACAGTCATATCGCTGTTATTCTTTACGCACTGGCTCAAGTAGCCCTTAGTCACCCCTAGAAGGTCGGCATAGTACGACGGCTTGCGCTGCGGAATGCCTCCGTAACTGACCATGTGGATAAAACGTGAGCACACTAACAGCCGATTACTCTATTCACTCTGATCCATTAACGAGAAAGGCTTATGCAGCTATAATTGGTTCCTTTCCGAACTACATACAAAAGGGGGAAGAAGCACACTGATGCTTCTTCCCCTCTTGTTTTCTTTTGCTGCGACAATCGCTATTCGGACTCCATGGGATCAATACTCGAACGAGCTACCACCAAGGAATTCGCGCATGATGGAGTTGTAGGGGATATACTTGGCATCGATGGGCTCGATGAGCTCGCTGAAGTCGAGCAACTGCTGGGCAGCAGCATACTCCTCGCAATTCTCGGGCACCTGTTTCAGCAGGGGCTCGGCATAGACCTTCAGCACACCCATCTCGTAGAGCAAGGCACTATTGAACATGACATCTGCATTCTCCTGATAGGGGAAGATGTGCATACGCTCGCCACGCACCACGTCGGGCCAACGGCGAAGGGTTTCGCGGGCATCCCACCCGCGGAAGTTGTTGTCGCGCACTAGGCGGCGCACCAGGCGATTGTCGGTGCCATGGATAATATTCAAGTCGTCAATGGAGAGCTGGGTGAGGGCACTGACGTAGACTTTGAACTTCAGCGCGTCGTCGATCTGGGCCGTGAGCTTGGGGTTGAGGGCATGGATGCCTTCTACCACCAGAATGCTGCGGGGGCCGAGCTGCATGGTGCGTCCGCTGTAGAAAGGCTCGCCACTCTTGAAGTCGTAGGTAGGCACTTTCACCTCCTCGCCACGGAAGAGGGCGAGGAGCTGCTCGTTGAGAAGCGGTATGTCGAGGGCCTCGACACACTCGAAGTCATACTCGCCATTGGGCTGCTTGGGGGTACGTTCGCGCCCGAGGAAGTAGTCGTCGAGCGAGAGTTGCTGCACGTCGTGGCCCAGCACGCTGAGCTGCACACTGAGTCGGCGACACGAGGTGGTCTTGCCACTGCTGCTGGGGCCTGCCAGCAGCACCATGCGGGCACCGCTCTCGTGCACCTGCTCGGCAATTTCGGCATATTTCTTCTCGTGCAGGGCCTCGGCCAGGTGGATGAGGTGGTTGGCTCCGCCAGCGCGTACGATGCGGTTGTAGTCGGCCACGGTGGGTGTGTGCAAAAGGTCCACCCAGCGATGGTGCTCGCGGAAGATGGCAAAGAGCTTGGGTGTGGCGGTGAAGAGCGACAGCTTGTCGGGGTGGTCGGTGTCGGCACACTGCAGCAGATAGCCGTCCTCGAAGGTGCGGAAGTCCCAACAGGTGATGCATCCTGTGGAGGGGGCCAGCTTGCCGTTCACCTTATGCACTGTGCCGTCGAGGAAGTTCATCTCGATATAGAGCTGACGCAGGCCACGCAGCACATCCTTGGTGCGTGGTATACGCTGGTCGGCCACAAGGGTACGAGCATCGTCGAGCAGCATGGTGCGGCTCACAAAGGGCAGGTCCTGCTCCTGCAGGGCTATCATGCGCTCGCGCACGGTGCGGCACACGGTCATCTGGTCGGGCAACTCGTAGCCCTCCACGGCACTCTCGATGCGGCAGTAGAAGCCGTTCTGCAGCGAGTGGTCGATGCAGAGCGAGGCTTCGGGATAGCAGTCGAGCACTGCCTTGTAGAGCATGAAGCAGAGCGAGTTGCGATAGAGACGAAAACCCTGTCCGCTGGTGATGTCGAGGAAACGAATCACCTTGGGGTTATAGATACGAAACTGAAGGGCCTCCACCCTATTGTTCACCAAAGCCCCCAGGATGGGCCATCGCAGCGGCTTGCCCTCGGCGGCGCGGCGCCGTGTGTATTCCTCGGCCAGCATGCTCACCGTCGAGCACTGCGGCACCTGCATGCGTTCGCCTGTGTCGGCAAGCAGGATTTCAATCATCGTCATTTGGTCTTCCATCGAAAAAATACAGTTTGCTCTATTAACGCGACAAGGAGCGATATATTGCCGAGCGGACAAAAAATGTATTCTGTTGGGCCATCGTGATGCAGAAAACGAAACATGATGGTATATCCCAAGCGAACATCGCACCTGCCGAGTGAAGGTGTGCCACTCTATAATAGCAGACTGCTAATCGAAGCCAGCCGAGGTTTGGCAAAGAAGCGTCCGGACTTTATTCAAGTCTATTCCATACGATGGGCTAGTCTTTGCCTACTTAACTCTTACTCGAGTAGAGGTTGGGTAGGAGATGGGTAAGACATGAGTAAGAGATGAGTAAGACTTGGTCCATCTTCATGACTGAATTACAATGGGTTACAAAAAGCCATTTTTGGCTCATTTTTGCCCTTTTTTCGTTTTTTTGGCAAAAGAAAAAACAGAGGCTCTTCAATGCACGTACGAGCCTCTGTATGTGACATATACAAAGAAAGAAGCCCCAAAAGGATGGCAGAACAGTGCTGCTATCGTTTGGGGACTTCGGGTGATGACTTAAATAACTAGAGGAACTATGGATTAGGAGGCCATAGTCTCTTCGATCTCCTTAACGGTCTTGGGGATTGGCTTGCCGAGGATGCGGGCACCGGTGTCGGTGACCAGCACATCGTCCTCGATACGGATACCGCCGAAGTCGCGCCACTTGTTGAGCTCGTCGAAATCGATGAAGTCCTTGCAGGTGCCTTCGGCCTGCCACTTGTCGATAAGGGCGGGGATGAAGTAGCAACCGGGCTCGTCGGTGATGACGAAGCCGGGTTGCAGTCGGCGACCGCAACGGAGGCTACCGAGGCCGAACTGCTCGCTGGGGCGAGTCTCGTCGTCGTAGCCGACGTTGATCTGGCCATAGTTCTCCATGTCGTGCACGTCGAGGCCCATCATGTGGCCGAGACCGTGAGGCATGAGCAGCGAATGGGCACCGGAGGCCACGATGTCGTCGACCGAGCCTTTCAGTATGCCGATAGAACGGTAGCCTTCGGCCAACTTGCGGCTAGCGGCCTGGTGCACCTCCTTGTAGGTGATGCCCGGACGGGTGACGCGAGCGGCTTCGAGCTGGGCGCTGAGCACTATCTCGTAGATGGTCTTCTGACGGTCGTCGAAGCGTCCACCCACAGGCACCGAACGGGTAATGTCGGAGCAATAGTTCATGGGGGTCTCGCAGCCGGCATCCATCACCAGCATGCGCCCCACCTCGAGGCGATTGTTGTGGCCGTGGTTGTGGAGAGTCTCGCCGTGGACAGTCATAATGATGGGGAAGCTGACAGGGCCATTGCCCTTCCAGGCTTCGCCTTCCATGAATCCGGCCAGCTCGTACTCGTAGCGTCCCGGCATGGCTAGCTTCATGGCACCGACGTGCATGTTGTAGGCAGTGGCGATGGCACGTTCGATTTCCTCAATCTCTTCGGCACTCTTCACCATACGTTGCTTGACGCACGCCAAGATAAGATCCATCGAGGCATGACGGTTTACCGAAGCGTAGGAGACACCTAGCAGTTCGGAGAGGTCGGCACGAATGTCGGCACGGTAGGGAGGAAGATAGTGGGGCATCGGCTTGCCGTTGACGGGCGATTTCATGGCGGCAATCATGTCGTGGAGGGCCTTGGGGGTGCCTGTATTCTCCACACCCACACTGGCTGCCAGCTCTTTGACGCTGGGCAGCGGGCCGGTCCAGATGATGTCGTCGATGTCGTAGTCGTTGGCGAAGATGTAGTCCTTGCCCGTCTCGCAGTCGAGCACACCCACCAAGTCTTCGCGCTGCAGGCCGAAGAAGTAGAGGAAGGTGCTATCCTGGCGGAACCAATAGGTGTTGTCTTTGTAATTGCAGGGGGCTTCGTGATTGCCCGGAATGATAATCAGCCCGTGGCCAACATCCTTGCGAAGCTGCTCGCGGCGGGCAATATAGGTCTCTTTCTTAAACATAATGTTGTTGTTTTATGTAACAAAGGTGTAATAATGTGTAATAACGCGACAAGAATGGCCATAGTATGCCTGCGGCAGAAAAAGTTGCATTTCGATGTTGAAACTACAAGCGTACTTTTTTTTATAGTGAAATACTTTTTTGTCAGAATTGCAGTTATATCATTTTTAGAGCAAAGAAAAATAGAACGAGATATGTATAGGACTAATACTTGCGGCGAGCTACGGCTTGCCAATGTGGGTCAGACGGTGACCCTCGCCGGATGGGTGCAGCGCTCGCGCGACCTGGGCGGCATGACATTTATCGACCTGCGCGACCGCTACGGCATCACGCAGCTGGCTTTCAACATGGAGACCAACGCACCGCTTTGCGAGCAGGCTCGCAAGCTTGGGCGCGAATATGTGATACAGGTGACCGGCAAGGTGATCGAGCGCAGCTCGAAGAACACCAAGATACCCACCGGAGAGATAGAAATAGAGGTGGCCGAGCTTGTGGTGCTAAACGAGGCCAAGACTCCCCCGTTCACCATCGAGGACCAAAGCGACGGCGGCGACGACCTGCGCATGAAGTATCGCTACCTCGACATCCGTCGCAACCCCGTGCGCCGCAACCTAGAGATGCGCCACAAGATGGCTATGCTGGTGCGCAACTATCTTAGCGACCGTGACTTCCTCGAGATAGAGACTCCCATGCTCATTAAGAGCACCCCCGAGGGTGCCCGCGACTTTGTGGTGCCCAGCCGCATGAATCCAGGCGAGTTCTACGCCCTGCCGCAATCGCCCCAGCAGTACAAGCAACTGCTAATGGTGGCCGGCATGGATCGCTACTTCCAGATAGTGCGCTGCTTCCGCGACGAGGATCTGCGTGCCGACCGCCAGCCGGAGTTCACACAGATCGACTGCGAGATGAGCTTCGTGCATCAGGAGGATGTGCTCAATATGTTCGAGGGCCTGGCCAAACACCTCTTCAAGGAGATGAAGGGTCTGGAGTTCGACCAGTTCCCCCGCATGACGTGGCACGATGCCATGCGCCTCTACGGAAGCGACAAGCCCGACATCCGCTTTGGCATGGAATTTAAGGAAGTGACCGACGTGGTCAAGGGTCATGGCTTCGGCCTCTTCGACAATAGCGAGCTTGTGGTGGGCATCGTGGCCGAAGGGTGTGCCGAATACACCCGCAAGCAGCTCGACGCACTGACCGACTTCGTCAAGCGTCCGCAGGTGGGTGCCGGCGGAATGGTATATATCAAATACAACGCCGATGGCTCGTTCAAGAGCTCTGTGGACAAGTTCTACGATGCCGCAGCACTGAAGGACATTGCCGACCGCATGGGTTCCAAGCCCGGCGACCTGATGCTGCTGCTCTGTGGTCCCGCCATGAAGACACGCACCCAGCTGTGTGCCCTGCGCCTAGAGATGGGCCAGCAACTCGGCCTGCGCGACCCACAGAAGTTCGCACCCCTATGGGTCATCGACTTCCCGCTGCTGGAGTGGGACGACGAGACGCAGCGCTACTACGCCATGCACCACCCATTTACCGCTCCCAAGCCCGAGGACGAACCCCTGCTGGACGACCCCTCGAAGTGGGGCGACATCCGTGCCAACGCCTACGACATCGTGATGAACGGCACCGAGGTGGGTGGCGGCAGCATCCGTATCCACGACCGCACGCTGCAGAACAAGATGTTCCACACCCTCGGCTTCACCGACGAGAGTGCCGCCGCACAGTTCGGCTTCCTAATGGATGCCTTTACCTACGGTGCACCGCCTCACGCTGGCCTGGCCTTCGGTTTCGACCGTCTGTGCTCCATCTTCGCCGGTGCCGACTCTATCCGCGACTTCATCGCCTTCCCGAAGAACAATTCGGGCCGCGATGTGATGAGTCAGTCGCCCTCGCCCATCAGCCAGGAGCAGCTAGATGAGCTGCAGATAAAGGTCGACCTCAAGGGCTGATATGAAGGCACTGATAAAGTCTATGCGCCTCCGCACATTGCCCCTGTCGCTGGCAGGAGTGGTGTGCGGAGGCCTTTTGGCCCAGGGCGAGCATGGCAACAACTGGTGGGCTTTTGCTATTGTATTGCTAACTGCCTGTGCTCTGCAGGTGCTCAGCAACCTCAGCAACGAGATGGGCGACCACCTGAGCGGTGTGGACGGCGAGGGTAGGGAAGGCCCCAACTATAGCATGACCGACGGCGGTCTCACTGTCAAGCAGATGTGGCGCGCCATCAATGCCATGGTGGTGGTGTGCTGCGTGGTGGGGCTGGCAATGGTGATAGCCACCGGCAGCCCCTGGTGGGTACTCCTGCTGGGTGCCGCCGCCATCTGGGCTGCCACCCACTACACTCTCGGCAAGAGGCCTTACGGCTACCGTGGCCTCGGCGACCTCTTCGTCTTCATCTTCTTCGGCCTGGTGAGCGTACTGGGTGCCTTCTTTGTGATGGCTCATACCATCAGTTCGGAACTTTGGCTTGTAGCGCCCGCCGTAGGTATGGGACTGCTCAGCGTGGCGGTGCTCAACGTGAACAATATACGCGACATGGAGAGCGACAAGGGAATACGCATGACTATACCGCTTCGTATAGGTGAACGCCGTGCGAAGGTGTACCAGACCGTGCTGGTGGTTGTCGGCGTGGGATGCTTCTATTTGGCCCCCTTGCGTCCGTACCCGATGCTCATCACGGTGCCATTTTTTGTGTGGCACTTGCTGATTGTGTGGCGTGGCCGAGGCCGGAAGCTCGATGCCGCTTTACCTCTGTTGGTTTTGACTACGTTTGCATTGGCTGTTCTCTACAGCTTCTATGCCGCATACAATCCCTTACGATAGCCTCCTATGGCCTACGATTTCGATACCATAGCAGCCCACTACGACCGCATGAACAGGCTGATGACCTTCGGCCTAGACCGTCTTTGGCGTCGCCATGCGGTGAGGGAGATGGCTGGTGGAGAAGTCCTCGATGTGGCTTGCGGCACGGGCGACATGGTGGTGGAACTGCTGCGGCAGGGCTGCACTGTGACTGGCGTTGACCTCAGCGAAGAAATGCTGGCCATTGCCAAGCAGAAAACCCATCAGGCAGAATATATGCTTGCCGATGTCGAGCGCCTGCCCTTCGGGGACGAGAGCTTCGATGCCGTCACTTGTGCCTTCGGGGTTCGCAACTTTGTGCACCTCGAGAGGGGACTAAATGAGATGCTGCGGGTGCTGAAGCCTGGTGGACGCATGGTGATACTGGAACTGGCCACACCCGACAGCGCTATCGTTCGACCCTTGTACAATCTCTATACAAGGAGAATCATCCCCTGGCTTGGCAACCTCATCGCTGGCAACCGTGAGGCATATACCTATCTGCCTCTGAGCATCGAGCGCTTTCCAAAGGGGAAAGACTTCCTCGACATCATTCAACGCTCACCATTCAGAACTCATAATTGCCGTCATCAACAGCTCACACTCGGTGTGTGTCGGATGTATACGATAAACAAAGAGGCCGCTGTACCTGAGCGACCTCTATGTCATTAATCCTAAAACAATAAAAAATGGACAGTTCTTTTTGCGACATGTATTATTCCATTTTCCGAGTGCAAAAGTACAACCATTTCCCCACCCCCACAATAACCAATATTGGTGAATCGCGCAGAATACCGATTATCAGTCATATACAAGAACGATTACCACAGTTCCGGCAGTCGAACTAGCAGTATTAGCTATTGATCTAAAGCTGCCATTGACCACTTTTTACAACTCGCTATTCGCCTCTGCCCTGGGATTGTTATTGAACATCGCCTAATGACAAAAGGCGAAAGTAAAATAATTTTTGTCAGTATATAAAAAATGTGTATTTTTGCACTTCAATTTAGACTGAATAATAGCACACTATAGTGATGATAAACATAACATTACCAGACGGTTCTATACACCAATATGAGAGTGGTATCACTCCCCTTGATATAGCAAAAAGCATTTCTGAGGGGCTTGCACGCAACGTGCTTGCCGCCAAAGTGAACAATAAAGTGATGGAACTTTATCGTCCCATCAACGAAGATGCCACAGTTCAACTCCTTACATGGAATGACGAAGAAGGAAAAGACACCTTCTGGCACACCTCTGCACACTTGCTGGCCTCGGCCATCGAGCTACTCTACCCTGGTGTGAAATTCGGTTTCGGCCCCGCCATCGAGAACGGATTCTACTACGACATCGACTTCATGGACTACCAAGTGTCGAGTGAAGATTTCCCGAAAATCGAGAAGAAGATGATGGAGCTGGTGCAGGCCAAGACCCCCATCACGCGCCGCGAGGTGAGTAAAGCCGAAGCCATCGACTTCTTCACCAAGAAAGGTGACGAATACAAACTGGAGCGCATCAGCGAACTCAACGACGGCGAGATCAGTTTCTACGACAGTGGAGCATTCACCGACCTCTGCCGTGGTCCGCACCTTGTCGACTTCAGCCCCATCAAGGCTGTTAAGATTATCAGTCTCGCTGGAGCCTATTGGCGTGGCGACGAACACCGCAAGCAGCTAACTCGCGTCTATGCCATCAGCTTCCCCAAGAAGAAAGAACTAGACGAATACCTCACCCTGATGGAGGAAGCCAAGAAGCGCGACCACCGCAAAATCGGCAAGGAAATGGGCCTATTCATGTTCAACGACATGGTTGGCAAAGGTCTTCCCATCTGGCTACCCAAAGGTACAGACCTGCGTCTGCGCCTGCAGGACTTCTTGAGCAAGATTCAGAAACGCTACGGCTACAAACAGGTCATTACGCCACATATCGGCGGCAAACAGCTCTACGTCACCAGCGGCCACTGGGACCACTACGGCGAGGACTCGTTCCGCCCCATCACCACCCCTGAAGAGGGCGAGGAATACCTGCTCAAACCCATGAACTGCCCCCACCACTGCATGATATACAAGAATGAACCTGTCAGCTACAAAGAGCTACCTCTCCGTATCGCTGAATTTGGCACCGTATATCGTTACGAGCAAAGCGGTGAACTGCACGGCCTTACACGTGTGCGCTCATTCACACAAGACGACGCACATATCTTCTGCCGCCCCGACCAAGTGAAGGAAGAGTTCATCAAGGTGATGGAGATTATTGAAATCATCTTCAAAGCCCTCAGTTTTGAAACCTTTGAAGCACAAATATCACTCCGCGACCCTGCAAACACCACCAAGTATGTAGGCACGGACGAAAACTGGGCCAAGGCAGAACAGGCCATCGTCGAAGCATGCCAGGAGAAAGGGCTGAAGGCCAAAGTAGAACTCGGCGAAGCCGCCTTCTACGGTCCCAAACTCGACTTCATGGTCAAGGATGCCATCGGACGCCGCTGGCAACTGGGTACCATACAAGTCGACTACAACCTGCCCGAACGCTTTGGACTGGAGTACATCGGCAGCGACGGACAAAAGCACCGTCCAGTAATGATTCACCGTGCCCCCTTCGGTTCGATGGAACGCTTCTGTGCAGTGCTGATCGAACACACCGGTGGCAAATTCCCACTGTGGCTCACACCCGACCAATTCATCATCCTGCCTGTCAGCGAGAAGTACATCGAACAGGCACGAACCATGAAACAGACCCTCGAAAGCCTGAACCTACGTGGAACCATCGATGAACGCAGCGAGAAAATCGGTCGCAAGATACGTGATGCCGAACTTGCCAAAGTGCCTTTTATGCTCATCCTAGGAGAGAAAGAGATAGCAGACGGCACCATCAGTGTTCGCCGTCAAGGAGCTGGCGACCTCGGAACGATGACACCCGAGGCATTCGCCAAGATAATCGAGGAGGAAATAGCAGAAGTGATGAAATAATAAACCAAAAATAGGAGACCCAAGTTATAGCAACACCATTCAACTCCGGCAACGGCAACCAACCCAAAGGCCGTGGCCCCGCCAAAAAGGATCCCGATCATCTGATCAACGAACGCATCGACGCACCCATGGTACGTGTCGTAGGCGAGGGAATTGAGCCTGTCATCCTCAACACCAAAGAAGCCCTTCGCCGAGCCTACGATCAGGGACAGGACCTGGTCATGATTTCGCCCACAGCCAATCCGCCTGTGTGCAAAATAATCGAATACCAGAAGTTCCTTTACGAACAAAAGAAACGTGAGAAAGAGAGAAAGGCCAACTCGCAGAAAATTGTCATCAAAGAGATCCGCCTGTCTCCCCAAACCGACGATCACGACTTCGAATTCAAGCTAAACCACGCCATCCGATTCTTGAAGGAAGGCAACAAAGTGAAGGTCGATGTCTTCTTCCGTGGACGAAGCATCGTATACAAAGAGCAAGGCGAAGCCCAACTTCTGAAATTCGCAGAAGCACTGTTGGAATACGGCAAACCCGAACAGCTGCCACGCCTGGAAGGGAAGCGAATGCTCATGGTGATTGCACCCAAAAAACAATGATTCCAAACCGTATCAACATATAGTCTAACTTAAAACAGTAAAGTAATGCCAAGAATGAAAACCAAAGCCGCTGCCAAAAAGCGTTTCACGTTTACCGGCACCGGAAAAATCAAGCGTAAGCATGCTTACCACAGTCACATCCTGACCAAAAAGGAGACGACTCAGAAACGCAACCTCGACCACACCGCTCTTGTAAGCCGCGACGACGAGGCCCGTGTAAAAAGAATGCTTCTTGCTTAAGCTGGCTAAAAGCCGAACAATAACGGAGTTATTAACCATTGTCTGGAGCCGACAAGTGTAGACGGTAAAACAAACAAAAGCACACAAGCACCGTGCTACCGCCCAGATAAAAAAACAATTGAATTATGCCAAGATCAGTAAATGCAGTTGCCTCGAGGGCACGCAGAAAAAAAATCCTCAATCGCACCAAAGGTTATTGGGGCAGAGGTAAAAACGTTTGGACCGTCGCCAAGAATAAATGGGAAAAAGGACAGACCTACGCCTACCGCGACCGTAAGAACAAGAAGCGCGAATTCCGCTCGCTGTGGATCAACCGTATCAACGCCGGTTGCCGCATGAACGGCATCTCGTACTCCGTCTTCATGGGTGAACTTCACAAGAACAGCATCGAGCTGAACCGCAAAGTGCTGGCCGACCTCGCTATGAATCATCCCGAGGCTTTCACCGCTGTCGTCAAGATGGTAAAGAAATAAAGAGTTTAACCACTAAAAGAAACTACAGTCATGGGTAAGAACGAAATAATGCAGTATGTCGAAAACCTTGTCGAGCGCAAGGATTTCCCCGAATTCAAAGCTGGCGACACCATCACCGTCCATTACAAAATCAAGGAAGGTAACAAAGAACGTATCCAGAACTTCCAGGGCGTTGTCCTGCAACGTAGTGGAAGCGGAGCCACTGAAACCTTTACTGTCCGCAAGATTGCCAACGGAGTGGGAGTGGAACGTATATTCCCCTTTGCCAGTCCGTTTATCGAGCAGATCGATGTGAACAAACACGGCGCCGTCCGTCGTGCTCGCATCTTCTACCTGCGCAACCTCACCGGAAAGAAAGCACGTATCAAAGAGAAGAGACACTAGTCGACCCCCTTTGGCGATACGGTTTGGAATCGATAAAAGGGTGTCTGAACGGCACCCTTTTTATTTACAAAACACCAACAAAATGAAACACATCCTTTTTGTATGCCATGGCAACATCTGCCGTAGCCCTATGGCCGAATTCATAATGAAGAAAATGGCCCGCACCGAAGGCGTGACCGAATGGTTCGACATCGCCTCGGCTGCCACCAGCAACGAAGAGGCCGGCAACCCTGTCTACCCCATGGCACGGCTCGAACTGGCCGAGCACGGCATCGGCTGCATGGGCAAGACATCCAGGCAGTTCACACCCGACGACTACCAAAAGTACGACATGATTCTGTGCATGGAGCAATCCAACATCAACAGTCTGATGCAGATAATCGACAGCGACCCTGATAACAAAATCAGCCTCCTGCTCGACCACACCGACCGTCCGCACGATATCGCCGACCCATGGTACACACGCGATTTCAGAGCTGCATGGAAGGACATCTATGCCGGGGTGAAAGCAGTCTTCGATAGCCTGCTGCCACAGGCCAAAGCCGATCTCGCCTCCAGTGCCGCCCACGACACTGCCGACTAACCCCATGCCCGACCAGCAGATAGACTACGAACAGGCCGAGGCACTGGGCATCTCGCACGAAGCCTACGACCAAGTACTCGACATCGTGGGACACATTCCCTCCGTCGACGAGCTCTCGACCCTGCTCGCCATGTGGGAAAGCAACGGCAGACAACAAAGCCTCTACGGATGGCTTCGTGGGCAACACCACACCGTGCAGCGCAACGACTATCTCTACACCGGCTCTGCCGACCATCGCTCCATTCGCGAACCAAAGGTGAAAGAATGCCTCGCCATAGCCACCCATCTATGCACCCACACCCCACTCTCTCTCCCACCCTCGCCCCTCGACACAGGGCAACTCCTCTACATGGTGGGCAACATCAGCTCCGAATTCGCCGACTCTGAATATGCTCGGCAATGCCTTCACATGGTCGAACAGCCCATGTCCACCGGACAAAACGACGAGGAGCGGCAATACATCGAACTCATCCTCAACGCCCTCCAACAGCATTCCACCCTTCACATCTACACCCCTGTCGCCGCCGGCGGACTCTTCTGCTCGCTGCTATCGCTCACCGTGCCACGCGGCTACGACATACTCACCCCTCGCGAAGTGCGCCTCGATGCCTTTCTATTCGGTGAGGAACCCGGACGCTACCTTGTCGCCCTGCCCGAAAAAGAGGACGACCTCTTTCTGCTAAAACTCACCGAAGCACGACTCAACTGCTGCTTTCTCGGACGCACCACCAAAGGCCGAATACTGGTCGACGGCTACGACTTCGGTCCAGTGTCCAATTTCCTACCCGGACACCAGGCATCAAACGCCTAGACAACACATCTCCCCCCAAGCCCCAATACCTTCTGCTGCCCAAGTCGCCAGAGTAAAACAAAACAACATTTATTTACTCATAATTCACTCACATACAACACAGTGAGACCATACGGCATACATAAACACCTCTAATCCAACCCCTTCCACCTACCTACACCGTACTTCATCCGTACATGCACCGTACATGCACCGTAGATGCACCGTGATTGCCGTGTGCCGACACGGACCTTTGGCGGAGTATCCACCCTGTATATACTTCGGATCCTGCCTTGTAGGGCAACGAAAAAAGTGTCGTTGGTTGAAAAAATATTTTGTCAGTTTCAAAAATATGTGTATTTTTGCATCGTCGAAGTAGTGTCAAAAGTACACCTGCTCGACATAAAAAATATATTTATTGACGTATTAACCTAATCCTATTCTCTATGAAAAAGTTAGCATTAATAGCGATAGCAGTGATCTATGGCTTGGGGCAATTGCAGCTACAGGCCCAGACCGATACGACACACTATGGCGATTCGTGGATATGGGTCGAGCCACTGGACAGCAAAGTGGGGAAGATGGTAACTAAATGTAAAGGTACTAAAGAATACGGGCATTGGGATACCGTTAGCTATTCTTGGCCACAGTGGATTATTGATTCTATTGTCGATGCCAGGGATATCTATAGAAATATTTATGGCACAGTTGCCGGTACTTTCTATGGATTCCCATATAGTGATACCGTCTCACAGACGATATA